>CAZUPD010000008.1:0-119426 GCA_964621785.1 uncultured Nannocystaceae bacterium | reverse complement strand
CGCTCGCCTGTATTGAGGAGGAAGATCATCGCCAGCGTGTACGGACTCGGATCCGTCTCGAGTTCTCGCTCGAGTCGTGCGCTCAAACGATGAACCTGCCGCTCCGTCAACCCCTTCCCCGACGTCTGCTTCTGTTTGTACTGCTTGATCTTCGGCTCCGGAACCGAGTCGAGGAAATGCTTTCGTTTCGCCAACCGCAGCAAGCGAAGCAACATCGCGGTCGACTTCTTCCCCTGGCTCTCGGCCTTCCCCTTGAACGATCTGTGATACGCCTCGATCCGTGCGGCGTCGATCTCCGTGACCTTCATGCCTCTAAAGACAGGCAGAATGTCCTTGTCGATCGAGATGTCGTATCCGTCTCGAGTCGCCTGCTTGAGTTCGGGATAGGACTCCTGTCGGAAAATCTCGATAATTTCGTTGATCGTACATGTAGGCCGCTCAACCGGTCGAACATGAGCGAGGAGCTCACGCATCATCGCGTGTAACTCCTGGTCGCGGTCGGCGCGGTCGGATTCTCTTATCGACCTGTCGTTTCGGTCAGATGCTCCAACTCGCACCGGCGTCGAACGGACCGCGGGCTGGCGACGAGTCTGAACACGGACGAGGGCAGCGAGCTCACCTAGTCGAGTTCGCGCGACGCACCGAGCCTCGCGTACACTCATGTCCGGGTGTTTGCCAATCGTCTCCCGGATGTCCTGGCCATCCACCACTCGCCGCACGAAGAACGCAACCGTTCCGCGCTTTGGCGACCGCCGCACCCCAAAACCTGAAATTTTCCCGCACATGAGAACCTGTCCCTTGCGCAAGGACCTCACCCTCGCCTCTGTGATCGCGTCCGCCATCGCTCCCCACCCTGCCAAATCGCACGCCAAAATTGGGCGGCATTTTTATGATGACTGAAAAGACAGATTTTTCAAGAATCACGTGTTCTTCGGCATTTTAGCGCATCTGGGGAGTTGTAGACGTACTGCGAACTAACGACTTCCAAATTGCCATCGCCCGTGAGATCGGCAGCGGTGACCGGCCCCGCGTAGTCCATGGTGAACTTTTGTTGCCCGGTCATGCCGTCGAGAACCTGTGTACTGACAAGTACCTCGGGGAACCCGTCCCCCTCCAAGTCGGCGATCGACGGTTGGATGCAGGTTCCGGTGGTGGCCGATGTCCACAGGGCATTGCCCTCGGCATCGAGCGCACGGACCTTGGAGTTATCTGTACAAGCAACGATTTCGTTGCCCGGATTGCCGTCGATGTTTCCGGCTGCGATCTCGCGTCCTGGGTGGAACCGGTCGCTCGTAAAGTGGGCGCTCCATTTGGTCGTCAACTGCCCGTCGACCACCGAAATCGCGTGCAAGGTGCCATTTTCGTTGTACTTGTTCGACAGGAATTCGTGGAACAGAATCTCGGGGATATCCTTCTCGTTGACCTCGCCGTCGCAGTTGTCGTCGTCGAGCTGGGCCACAATCGGAGCCATCATCACGTGCCCGGTGTTCCAGTGGTGTTTGACTTCCGGAGTAAACGAACCGTCCGGAACGAATTCACACTCGGCGATACATGTAATCGGTTCGCCCTCCATCGGCTCTTCTCCCGGTCCGCACTCTTCCGGTTGGGGCAGGCACTTGCCGGTAGCAGGCTCAAACCCACCGGCACACATGCCCATCCCTTCCATCTCGGGCTCTCCGAGAGAGTAGTCGCAGTACTCATCGTCGTCGCACTCATTCGAGTCGATGCACACCTCACCTGGCGTTTGACAGACACCGAACGAGCACACGTCTCCTTCGCCGCAGCAGACATCGAGGCAGACTTTGTCCGGGGCACAGCACTCACTGCCGACACACACGCCCCCCATGTCTTCGCAATCTTCCGGGCATGGTTCGCCGGTAGTCTCGGTGTCGGTTGCATCCGTCGGGTCGGTCGGGTCGGTTGGGTCCGTCGGGTCGGTTGGGTCCGTCGGGTCCGTCGGGTCCGTCGGGTCCGTCGGGTCGGTTGGGTCCGTCGGATCGGTCCCCGCAGAGTCGGTCTCACCCATGGTTCCACCGGGCCCTGCACTCGTATCTGTCGGATCGGTCATCGACGCGTTTGCCGTCGTGCCGACAGTCGACTCGGACTCGGACCCAGACCCCGCTTCGCTGCCGTTTGTCGTCTCATCCCCGCCGCCACAGGCGATGAGAAGAAGCGACGCACACACAAATTGGAGTGAACCAGAACCACAAACAACACGATTTTTAGGCATGACAATCTCCGGCGTCACAACGGGCAGACGCCTTTGCCACCGTAGCGTAAGGCCTCGGAGGACTCAATATAAACATGTCCAATCAGACATGTTTATTATTAAGAAGTCACCCGCCCGGGTGCTCCACGGGCCTACCCGGCGACATGATCGGCACGCGGATACAGACGCGACAACCTTCGTGCGGCTCCGAAGCGACCGAAACCTCCCCCCCGAGGAGGTCGGTAACGATGTTGTGCACGATGTGGAGCCCGAGGCCGCTGCCACCGCTGCCACGTCGGGTTGTAAAAAATGGCTCAAAGACCTTGTCTCGTACCTCGGGTGACATCCCGCGGCCGTTGTCCCGACACTCGATCACAGCCATTTTATCTGACTCGAGAGACACGTTTATGACGATCTCGCCGGCCTGCCCGGGGTCGAAGCCGTGGGTGATCGCGTTACTCACCAAGTTGGTCACGATTTGGGATATCGCACCGGGGACCACCATCATGACGACCTTGGCCTCGACCTCCTGGCGTACGCGGACGGATGTCCTCCGGTACAGCGGCTGTAACGAGGCGAGTACATCGCCGACGTATTGACCGAGGTTGACCCGCCGCTTGAGCTCACTGGACTGGTCGACCGCGACCTGCTTGAAACTCCGCACCAAGTCGGCCGCCCGCTGCAGGTTGGTCAGCGAGAGATCGGCGGCCTGGCGTACTTCGTCGAAAAATCGGGTCATGCCGGACTTGCGTAGCTTGCCGTTTCGGAATGTCTCCTCGACTTCTGCCACGCGGTCGCGGACAAACGAGGTCCCGGTGACGGCGACACCGATCGGTGTGTTGATCTCGTGGGCGACCCCGGCGACCAAGCGTCCGAGCGCGGCCTGTTTTTCCCGGCGCATGAGTTCGGCTTCGGTCTGATGGAGGCGTGCCTTCAGTTTACTTGCATAAACATCTGAAACGAGAAAACACGAATCGAAATAGGCGGCGTCGACGATGTCCCGGAGCTTGCGGGCCTCGACCGGATCGGACTCTTCCTCCGCCAGACACAGATCAACCCCCACTTTGAAGGTCATAAAGCCCTGCAACAGGGTCGAGACCTTGAACTCCATGGCCGAGCGGTATGCGGTCACAAACTCGATGAACTGATCGCGGGTGGATGTGTCGGCGTCGACGATCATCGCGTAAAAACCCTCGAAGTTGCGGCACACAAGCTCGCGCGTCTCGTGCCGCGGCCGCTTGCCCTGAAGGTCGGTCGACTCGCTCCGGATCCAGTCGGTGCCCCGGTCGATGATGTCGTCGCGACGACGACCGACTAGCTCGGCGAGCCGGGGGATGAGCTCGACAAACACGGGAGTCTGCCAGGTCGCCATTTCGCTACCGCCCGGCCTGCTCCGCCCGCCACAACTGCCGTGTGCACTCGTCTAGCAATCCCTGCAACACCGGGTCGTCCGGGGACTTGTCGCACAGGTTGTACAACCGGTCCCGCGCCGACCACCAACGCTCGTCGGCCATCATCGCCCCGATCTCGCTCAACTGTTGGGACACCGAGAGCTTGCGTGCCTTCAGTGACGGTGGATCGCCGGCGACAACTTCATAGACCGCCACCCGCGTACGTTTTCCGCGAACTTGCAACTGCCCCAAAAATCGGCACTCGCCCTTCAGTTCGGAGGTGAGTTGGGCAAACACCTGTTCGGTGATCAAAAGATCCGCGGCGATCTTTCGCGTCAGACGTTCGATCCGAGCTGCGAGGTTCACAGTGTCGCTCATCACGGTGGTATCGAGTCGCGAAGCTGACCCGACCATGCCCAAAATGACATCCCCGGTGTGGATCCCCATCGAGAGCTGGACGGGGCCCGGGAGGCGTGCACCGTGCTTGAGGTTGAAGGTTTTGACCGCATCGAGCATCGATATGGCCGCCCGCACAGCGTCGTTGCTGTGGTGGGGAAACAGTGCCATCAGCCCATCACCGAGATATTTGTCGACCACACCGCGGTGCTCGTAGATCCATGGCACAAGCTCGCCGAAGAGATCGTTGATCATACAAAACATCTCGCGTGAGCTCATCCGCTCGGCGAGCGAGGTGAAGCTGCGCAGGTCGGCAAACAGGATCGTCATGGGTCGCTGAATATGGTCCCCCACTTCGACCTCGGTGACGTCGCTTTGACCGACATACTTGAGCAGAGTCGTCGGCACAAACCGCGAGACGGCGCTCAACAGACGCAGTTGTTCCTCGTGCAGGCGCTGGTTGTCGAGGGCGATGGCGGCGTTTTGACAAAACAGCTCCACCAGCCGCGCGTCCCATGCACTCATACCGTCGTGCCCGTCGATGCACACGGCCGACGCCCAATCGTTGCCATGTAAAAATGCATAGACAAAATGGTTGTTGCTGACAATTGGCCGACGCTCGCGAATCGCTCGGTAGATGTCCGCACACATGCCGAGCTCGACCACCTCCTCGATCGGCTTGCCGACACATCCCTCGTAGGATCCCGTCCCTGCGTGGACCACTGCCGTGGCATTCGATTTGGGTGCCAATACAAAGATGGACCCCTTGCGACTGTCGAGTAGCGAAGATAGTTGTAACAGCAATCCAGCGACGAGGTCGGCCATCGAGCGCCGCTCAAACAGCGAACCCGTGGCTGTGATGACCTTTTCGAGCCCGCGCTTTTGCTGCTGCACGGTCAGTAAATCGCTGTAGGCCCGCAGCCCGCCAACCACCGTCGTCACCAGCCGAGCAGCGGTCAACTCGGTCTTGGCGCGGTAGTCGTGGATGTCGTAGTCGAGCATGACTCGACGTTCAGGTGCTCTCCCCGGCTGGCCGGTTCGCAAGACGATTCGCACCATCGGATCGTGTTGTTGCCGAATCCACTGGATCATTTCGAGTCCAGCATCCTCAGACTCCATCACGACATCGAGGAGCACCAGGGCGATGTCGTGATGGGTGGCGAACTGCTCGCGGGCCTCGGCTGCACTAAATGCCGACACGAGGGTGAGGCCGCGTCCGCGAACCTCGAGACCTGTCAATGCGAGACGCGAGATGGCATGGACTTCGGGTTCGTCGTCGACAACCAAGATCTTCCACGGCGGAAGTTGCTTGACGCATTCCGAGTCGTCCTGATCATCCTCGACAAAAACGAATTCATCCTCGGGCTCTTCCACGTTTGGGGACTCAACTTTCTAGCCAATAGGCGAGCGTATAAGAACTCGTATAGGTGCCGAGTATACGATCTGGGGATCTCCCACGAATGGGAAACGACGATCTTGTCACACCAAAACGCGACTCCCAGATGCGACAATCGAGCTGCTCCATGACACAGTTCACCCCGACATGTACACGCTCGACGATTCCGAACTTCAAGCTCTAACCGCGTTTTTACACGAGCTCGCGGATGCGTCCGGGGACGTGATTCGCCCGCACTTCCGTGCTGCGCTCGCGGTCGACAACAAGGCAGGTCAACAGGACTTCGACCCGGTGACGGTCGCCGACCGAGCTGCCGAGCAGGTGATCCGAGAGCGGATTCGGGCCAGGTTCCCCGAGCACGGCATTTTTGGTGAGGAGCACGGACGCGAGCAGGGAACCTCGCCCGTGCATTGGGTGATCGATCCGATCGATGGAACCCGCTCGTTTATCGCCGGGCTGCCGACCTGGGGCACGCTGATCGCGTTCAACGACGGCGAGCGACCTGTCCTTGGCGTCATGGACCAACCTTTTACGGGTGAGCGCTTCGTCGGCTCCCGACTCGGCGCGTTCTTCCATCATCGCGGCACCAAACGGCCCCTCAAAACACGTGCATGCACACGTGTTGAAGCGGCTGTACTGTGTTGTACCACCGAGGAAATGTTTGTTGCACCCGGCGAACTCGAAGCATTTCGCGGGGTCGCATCCCGCGTCCGACTCCAGCGCTACGGCGGTGACTGTTACTCCTATTGTATGCTGGCCCATGGCCTGATCGATATCGTGATCGAGTCGACGCTCAAACCCTACGATATCCAAGCGATCGTCCCGTTGGTCGAGGCCGCCGGTGGCGTGATCACGAGTTGGTCGGGCGGATGTCCAGACGATGGCGGTCAAGTACTCGTGAGTGGCGACCCGCGGGTTCACGAACAGGTCTTGCGCCTGCTCGAACCCGCAGCATCAAACATGTAACTACATATCTATCCGGCAACAAACGCGCAGGAACCCGCTTGAATGGGCGGAACCGCGTGGGTTTTGGCCGGGAAATCGACAACTGCGCGGGCAACCCCTCGCCGTTTGGGCAAAGATCCGGCACCATCGTGCCTGTCCGATGGTTTGGTCTGACGCGCGGGCGCGCAAGCCCCAGTCCCTGTTCAGTTCGTCGACCGACGACGTCCTCGACACGCTTGCGACCCAGTTCCGCCAGCGCAGTGCATTTGTCCGCGAACTCATCCAAAACTCGCTCGACGCGGGGGCAACCCATATCTCGATCGAGATCGATGCAGACGGCGAGACACTGCATATTCGGATCACAGACGACGGCCAGGGCATGGACCGCAGCGTGATCGAAGAGCACTTGCTCGTTCTGTTTCGCTCGACCAAAGATAGTGATCATACACAGATTGGTGGCTTTGGCGTCGGATTTGTGTCCCTGTTTGTTCTCGATCCGGTCGCCGTCATCGTCGACACAGCTCGCTACGGGGAGCACTACCGGGTGGTGTTTGACAGCACGCGCCACTACACCCTACTCGAAGTTCCCGAACCGTTTGAAGGGACATGTGTCGAACTTCTCCTGCGGATCGACGACTCCGAGAAGGCTGAGCTCGCCCGCGAAATCCGCGACGCTGTCCACCATTGGTGCCGGTATGCCCGCGCCGAGATCACGATCGATGGCCACGGTCCGGGGTATACATTTACGGACGAAAAAGTTGATCATGCATTTACTGTCGAAGCCCCGGTGACCGTCGTCGATGAGAGCCCAGGGTTTCGCGCAGTACTGGGTTTGACATGCCGCAGCGATCCTCTCACAGCTTTTTACAATGGCGGGCTCACCCTCCTCGAAGGCCGAGAACCGGCCATTCCAGGGGTGACGTTTCGCGTGGAATCGGGCGTGTTGGGACATACGCTCACCCGTGACAACGTCCGCCGCGACGACAACTACCACCGGGTCCTGCGGCGCCTCAACAATCTCGCCCACGGGCGACTCGTTCAGGAATATGTATCTACACTCACAAAGACCGTCGCTACACTCGAGGAGATCGGGCACCCGCGGCTCGACGAGCTGCTCGCACTTGCGACCCATCCGCTGGTGACGGTTCCGCGTGATGTCCCCTGTTTCCGGACGGCTGCTCAGACACTTGTCAGCCTCGCGCAGTGCCGACCGCACACACGCCTGCGACTTCGCAACCCGCTGCCCGTGGTGCGTGCTCCTCGACACTGTCGACTCGGCGCCCGCCTGACCCACGCGGGCATCCCCGCTCTCCTCGCAGCGCCCCACCCCGATGCAGATCAAGCGGCAGCCCTGCTCGGTGTCGATGTCGTCGATGCACAAACGACCTACCTCGCACCCAAAGTCGTGCCCGATCATCCGGTTGCGGCGGCCGTTTGCGCGGCGGCTCGTGTCTGTGGTGATACAACAAATTCGACCTGTGTCGCCGCCCATTTCGACGGCTATGGGACCGTGCTTGCCGACCGTCTCGCCATTCGCCAACTCGATCCCGGGGCGATCGAACGCGTGGACCAGGCTGAGCTCAACCGCGGGGCGCTGGTACTCAATCTCGACCATCCGACCGTTCAGGCGCTCACCGATGCCCCTGCGTGGATTCAGGGACCGATGCTGTTGACGCTTGCCTGCCGTGAACTCGGAGAGGCGTTTGTCGCCCCCCCCCGGCTCGCCGATGTGATCCTGCGATATGCAACGAAAGGCGATCCCCGTGCCTGACCCGTGTGCTCCCTACCTCGAAGGGTGTGTGGTCCTCAGCCGGGGCCGGTTTCGCCTCGACCGCGAACGCGCCCTGCGAAAACTCGCCCACTTCGCCCTCGCAACCCCCGAGTCCTATGTTCTCGAGTTGGTGGCTGCGGGCGTACGAGCGGGAGCCAATCCCATCCAAATTACATGTGACAGCAACGATTTTGTGGTTTCCTGGGAATCCGGGCTCCAACCGTCGCCACACGAGCTCGAGCAGTTGCTCGATTGGCTGTTTGACCGCGGAACCGACGACCGCAGCCGAATGCTGCAACACCTCGCGCAGGGAATCCACGGAGCACGCGGGCTCCAGCCGCGGTGGATTCGTATGGGTTTGCCTGCTCGCCAGGCGTTTCATCCACAGGCGAGACAGCGGGAAGGTCAAAAACTCGACGACAGCGACCCGGAAACTCATGTACCTGCAAAAGACAGCGAGCACGTGGCCGAACATCCTGCGCTGCGCCTCGACCTAACGGCCCTGTCGAGTCAAGCGGTGGTCGTGTCGGGCGGCCGCCTGCCACAACAGTTGACCCTGCACGTCCGCCGGACGCTCAGCTCAGAGGTCGCACGGGCGTTTTACCGCCGGACGGTTCGCAAGCAACTCCCCACCGAGATTCAGGCAATTATTGCCCATACACATGGTATTGCACTCGACTTTGTCGACACCGACTCCGATCGAACAAGTGCCTATCACGACGAGGTCACCACGACCCCGCCACCGCGTGCACTGCTGAGTCGAAAACCCGGACATGAACTTTGGGTCGTGTTTGATACTGGCGAGGCGACAGGCAAGGTGACGCTGATCCGCGACGGGATCCGCGTGGGTGACCTCGACATCTCGAGTGCCGGAATCCGACTGTGCGGCCAGATCCGCTGTGATGCGCTCAACCTCGATGCCTCGCGCGCCCAGGTCGTTGACGACGAGCAGTTTCGTCAGCTGACCGCGCAGCTGTTTACCGAACTCGGCAAGTTGATCGCCCGTCGCCTCCGGGCCCTGAGCGAACACCACCGCCTGCGGCCGAGGCTCCAGCGCGCACTCTTGATTTTGTTGCATGATCATGAAGAAACGGCCCGAGGACTCCACCATGTACCCTCGCTGCACGATGCGTCTGGCCGTGGATTTAGCCTCGCCCAACTCGCGCGCACCGATCGGATCCTGCGGTTTCACAGTGAATCCCTCGCCGACCGCGACATCTCTGAGCCACATTTTCTCGCGCGGGAGGCGTTGCCGGGTTGGATTCGCGACAATCACGACAGCGACGAAATGTTGCAGTGGCGCCTACTCGAACGCCACTTTGCAGCGGCGATCACCGATGCCGACGAAGAGCTCGAAGCCCTCGCTATCGGGCGAGCGCGACGCAAATACCGAACGAGCGTGCTGCGGGCGATCCACGCGACGATCCCGGGGACGCTCTTCCGGCGGACGTTTGAGGACATCCCGGCACAGCTCGAACACAAGCAGGCCGCCGCGGGTGCCGATGGCCGCGTGCGCGGGTTGGTGGCGCTGATCGATGGCCGAACAATTGCGAATACATGTTTACGCATCGAACTCTATGTCGATGACCTCCCCTGCGAGACGGTCGACATCAACTACCCGGGCCCTGTGTTCGCACGGGTTTCCTCCCCGGGACTCCGAGCCGATGCGAACTTTGAGCAGGTTGTCCACGATGATCACTACACCGCTGCGTTGAACCTGGTCCGTACACAAACCGAAAACATGGTCCTCGATCTCGTCGGGCAACTTCGGCCGCTCCCCCTCGATCCAGGTCACCAGGCCCGGCGACTGCTCGCCTATGTGTACAATTGGTTGCAACACCAACAACCCCCCGAGGTGCGCTGTGCCGAGACGATACGCCGCTGGCTACCGACGGCGATACTCGATCTCGAACTGTTTGCCAGATTGCGGTGTCCCGAGGGGATGCGTGCACACCTGGTGACCGCGTCGATCAGCGATCTCTTGCGCGAGCTTCCACCGACGCAGACGGGGCCACAAATTGTGTGTCTCCAGCAAAAAATTGGCTTCGAGCTTGTACCCGAAGGGGCTGTGGTCGGACGACCAGAACAACTTAAGTTGCTGACACATCTACTTGGCCCACTGGTCCGCGAGATCACCCGAGATGTGCTCGACGACCGGACCGCAGTTCGCCGCCGGGCGTCGGCTTGGGCGACGCCGATGCTGACGGACCCCGCGTTTGCCCATGTCAAGTTTCGCCAACCCGGGCTGTACGGGGAGCTGGCGCTGGCCCTCGAACCCACCGATGACGATGCGACAATCTGCGTGATCAAGGCCGGTGTGGAACTCGGTCGGCATCAACTCCCCCTGGGAATTCCGGGCCTGCTCGGGAGTGTCGTCTGGGAGGATGCGGTACCCAACCGCGCCTACGATGGTTTGGAGCATCGAGAAGTTGCATCGACAACGCTTGCCCACAACCTGCGTCCCCAACTCGCTGAGGTTTTGGCCGGTGCAGTGCCCAAACTGGCGCCCGCGCCGTGGAAGGAACTCCCGCGCTGGCTCGCGGGACTGGTGGCCCAAGCCCACGCCGTTCCCGTTTCGCTGGCTGCGGCACCGCTCTGGGTCACGGTCGACGGTACGGTTCATTCGACCCGCGAACTCGTGCGCGCACGGGCAAGGTCACTATTGTTATTTGAGACATGTCCCTCGGGTCCGGAGCACCATGCAGCCGATGCGACCCAGCGCATGATCGATCGCCTCGCGGCACCGGATGATGCGGCTGACCCGGTACGCGCGCTTGTGTTGCGCAGCCTGAAGGCCCATGCCACGCCTGCGGGTGGTGGCCCGGCAGTGTTGCCGATCTGGTGCTGTGCACCGCGCAGGTCCCTCCTCGAAGTGTTATTTGCTGATACAATTGAAATGCGAGACGGAGAGGCGGAGTTGCGCACGTTGGCGCGCTCGTGGGAGCGGTTGATGTCCCGCCGGCCCCACGAAGATCGGCATTCGACCGGACAATTTGTGGCCTCCCGTGTCGAGCTGACCCATCCCGAGCTCCATGGTGAAATCGCGTTGCCACTCGACGATGTCCGGGCGAGCGACGGGGAGATGGCGCAACTGACGATCGAAGTTCGCATCGCCCAACGGACATTTGTGAGGATACAAGAAGATATGCCGGTTCCGCTGCGGGCCGTCGTTTGGGGGCCGATGGTCGTTCCCAATCTCTCGCTGACGGATCTTGCGCGTTCGGAGCTCCGCCGCGAGGTCGTCGAGATTGTGCGCACATTTGCAATTGAGGTGTTTTCGGGGCTATGTGGTCGGGAGGACGACCCTGAGAACATTGCAGATACACCGATACTCGATCGCCATTTGGCTGCGCCGCGGCGGGTCTTGCTGGCGGCCCTGCTCGCGCGTGAGCACGAGCCCGAAGGGCGGGTGTTAAACCGACTCGGTGTCGACCGGGAGCTGCGGGAGCAATGGATCGCCCGCCTGTCGTCGCTCCAGATCTTTCGCAGCCTGTCCGCACGGTTTGTCTCGGTCACGGAGATCGCCGGGCGGGCATTGAGAGACCAAGCTGGCAAGGTTGTCGCAACCCTGGCGACGGCGCCCGACCCCGGAGGTGTGTTGACTGTGGTCGACGATCCGGCACTCACGGCGCTGGTCCAGACCGGCCGACTCCCCCAGTTGCCCGATCGCTCCGAGGAGGTCAAGGCCCATGCGGCGGTCAGCGTGCGACCGTTTCAAGCCCTCGATCCGACGCATGCCGACGATTGCCCTCCGGTGCTCGCACACGCGGTTTGGACCCTGGGGACCTCGCGGGTGTGGGTCGGGCTGCTCGAACCCAACGCTGTGGTGGGCAAGCAGGAGTATTTGGTGGAACACCGGCGATTGCCCGCGCGTGATTTCCATGCTCATACACCGATTTGGGTACGGGTGACAGACCTCGAGCTGACTGCCGATCCAAACTGGTCTGCGCCGATTGCCGGACCGGTCTGTACACGGGTGGATGCCCTCGCCACCAAGGCCGTACGCGCACTTATCTTTGAGGTTGCATCGGCGCTGAGCGAAGGGCTCGATCCGACCGATGAGGACGGGGAGCCGATTGCCGAGTCTGTCACGCCGCTCGACGGAGTCCGTGATCTGGAGGTCATCGATGCGGAGGGCGCCCGTGCCCATGTGCTGCGCTGGGCGGGCTCGCCGTATCCGGAGCTCGCGCGGATGCGCGTGTGTCCAACACCGACCAAGGGCCATGTTTCGCTGCACACACTACATGCATTTGCAAGAATTGGATATCTCCTGGTGATCGACCCAAGCCTGGCCGGCCAGCCGCTCGATGATGTCCCGGTGGTGTCGGCAAGTCCCGAGGTCTGTGCTGCGCTCACGCAGGTTGTGGGTCAAATTTTTCATGTAGATGCATGGTTTTCCCAAAGTGTCGACGCGGTCCAGCGGGGGTCCCGAGCTGTCGCACGTGCCCGGTTGCCAGATTCGGTCGCAGGATTTCTAACGCTGACCTCGGACGGGCGCGATGCGGTGTTTGATAGCCAGGGCGAACAGATCACGTTTGCGAGGCTCGCCGTACCGATGACGGGCGTGTTGCCAGGACCAGCGTTGACACCATCCCAACTCGAAGCTCTCGAGGCGCAGTTGCTTCGCGAGTTTGTCGCATCAGACCCCAAAGACGGGGACCAACTCGGACTGGAGATCGTCAGTCGCTTCGTGGCACACGAGCGGGAGATCCCCCGCGAGCTCGCCCGTGCAGATGTCTTTTGGGACAATCACGGTCGCAGCTATGCATGGTCGGAGCTGTATGCGAGGTCGTCGGTGCTGTGGGTCCCGCCGGGTCCGCGGGTCGACGAGCTCGACGCTCGCTGTATCTGTGTGGCACCGGCCTACGTCCGCCGGTTGCGTCCGCTCGCCTGGTCAGAGGGACCGCGAACCGTCCATCCGTGTCGCCGCCAATCCATGCCGGAGGATCTATTGCTCGCGTTTGCGGGCCAGACGACTGCGATTGTCGAGCGAGCGAAATTTGATGGGGGCGAGGTGGTTGCCACCTTCGCTGGCGAGTTTGATCAGCCGGGTCAGCTGTGGTTCGAACGCGGTGGTTTGACCTTTGTGACCGCGATAGGCCCCGAACCCACCCCTGGGCTGCGGGTCGGTCTGCGGTTGTCGCTGGCGGCCGATGGCAGCTTCTTGACGCTGTCACAGACGCAGGCCGTGGCTTCTGCGATCGCGGGCTGCAAAACCCAACTGGCGGCCGCGATCCGAGTGCGCCAGCCCTGGCGTGAACGCCTGATCGACGGTGTGCAGCGGGCCGACGACGCGTCGCTTTTTTACCGCGGTCTCAAGGTTTTTTGCGGTCCAACTGGCGACACGTTTACGTTTGATGAAGTCGTGGCCCGACCCGAGTGGTTGCTCGCCGATGCGATCGAGAGTGCGTCGCTCGAGCCGCAGAGCAACCGTCCACCACTGTTGCTCGACGACTCGACCAACCGCCATCTTTTGGGGGCATTGGGGCTACAAGCCCGTTGTGAACAACTCGTCGCTTGGGAGCAGCGCCAGCAACCCGAAGCCCCGCCAGATTTTGAGATGGTCGCGGGCGAGCGTCTGACGCGAGAGCTGGTGGCGATCGGGATCCGCAAACCTGGTCGTGCGGCGGTCAAGCGGGCACTGCATTCGGAGTGCTTACGCCTGCCCCATATCCACGCCCAGGCACTCGAGGATCCCGATTCGCCCGCCTGTTGGCTGCTCATTTGGCAGGCGGCCTTGCAGCTCGTGTCCACAGCCGAGGCCCACGAGGTCTGTCTGCGGATGGCCGAGCACCTCGGCAGCGAGCAACGCCCAGGTCCGCGGGGCCTCGTTCGCGAGGCCTAAACACCGGGCGTGTTTCACCGACCTGCGCAATTGCCACGTGTGATTTTTTGCGAGTGACCGCGGGCGAACAAACGCGGGGATGACCGGATTGCGATTGCGCATGTGGCTGCGTTTTTGGGACGATGCCGACCGTCGTGAGCACCCAACCTGTCCCCCAGAGTTTCGAAGCCGAACGCACGCTCTTCGGCCACCCGATTGGTCTGTTTGTCCTGTTTTTCTCCGAGATGTGGGAGCGCTTTTGCTACTACGGCATGCGGGCGCTGCTCATCTTGTACCTGACCAAGGCACTGATGATGGGCGATGTGGTGGCGACCGGGATCTACGGCGCCTACACAGCACTGGTTTATGCCGCGCCGGTCGTCGGGGGACGCGTCGCCGACCGTCTGCTCGGGTTTCGCAATGCCGTGGTGCTAGGCGGCGTGATGATGGCCGTTGGCGAGTTTGCCCTGCTCGGTAACTCCGAGTTTTGGCTGTACCTCGGCATGGGCCTGATCATCGTCGGCAACGGCTACTTCAAGGCCAACATTTCGAGCATCGTCGGCCGGCTGTATCGCGACGGTGACGAGCGTCGCGATTCGGGCTTCACGATCTTCTACATGGGCATCAACATCGGTGCCCTGTTGGCGACCACGGTGTGTGCGTGGATCGGCGAGGTCTATGGCTACCACTACGGCTTCGGTCTCGCGGGCGTCGGCATGTTGTTGGGTGTCGGGATCTTTGTCGCGGGCCAGGGGCTGTTGAAGGGCAAGGCCGATCCGCCGGACCCACAGCGACTGCACGAATCGGTCGCCCTCGGACTGAGCCGGTTTCACCTGACGATCCTGGCCTCGCTTGCGGCCGTTCCTGTCCTCTACCTGTTGCTGCAAAACGAAGGCATCGTCAGCATCCTCTTGATCGTCCTGTGGCTGTTGGTCAACGGATCACTGCTGGCCAACGCACTGCGAAACTCCGACAAGGTGATGCTGCATCGAACGTTTGCACTGATCATCTTGCAGCTACTCAACATCGCATTTTGGGCGTGTTTTGAGCAGGCCGGCACCTCGCTGACACTGTTTGCCGACCGTGGAGTCGACCGCGAGGTGTTCGGCATGACCGTCCCCGCCTCGGTCACCCAATCGGCCAACGCGTTTTTCATCATCGTGTTCGGTTCGGTGTTCTCGGCGATGTGGATCTTCCTCGACCGGATCCGCCGCAACCCCAACATTCCGATGAAGTTCGGACTCGGGATTCTGCAGGCGGGCCTCGGATTTTTGGTCCTCGTGCTCGGGGCAGCAACGGTGCCCGACGGGGCCTTGGTCCCGCTCATGTTCCTGGTGTTCATGTATCTGTTGCACACCACCGGCGAGCTGTTTTTGTCGCCGATCGGGCTGTCGATGGTCACCAAGCTGGTCCCCAAAAGCATGACCGGTACGGTGATGGGAGCCTGGTTCCTGTCGTTTTCGCTGGCCAACAAACTCGCGGCCTTCATCGCCGGGCTGACCGGGGGCGAAGAAGGCGGTGCCAACTACATCGAAGTCTTCAACACCATGGGCGTGGTCCTGGTGATCTTTGGTGGCGTGGTGTGTCTGTTCGCCGGGCTGATCAACCGCCTGATGCACGGCGTTCGCTAGCGTGTATCTACATCTCACCTGCCGGGACGTGATAGGTTTCGGGCCATGATCGTCGTCACCAATCGGATCCCGGTCAGTCTCGGTTTTGAAGCCGACTTCGAAGATCGTTTCCGCAATCGTGTGCACCTAGTCGACTCGGCTCCCGGGTTTGTCCGCAACGAAATCCACCGCCCGCGGCCGTCCAAGTTCAACCGCGAGACCGGCAAGTTCGAGGCCGATCCCGAGGGTGATGGCTACTACGAGGTCAAGACCTGGTGGCGCACTCTCGAAGATTTTGAAGCTTGGGTGCACAGCCCGGCGTTTGCCGAAGCCCATCGCAACCGCCCGCCCAAGGACATGTTTCGCGGTCCCAACGTGCTCGAGATCCACGAGGTGTTTTTGAGCACCGACGCGCCCGCGCAAGCCGACTGACGACCGGGCGATGGACATCCGTCTGAGCCCGTCCGACCTCCGGGGCATCGCCCGGGTCGCCGAGGAAAACGGCCTGTTGCGCCTCGGAATCGTGCGTCTCAACCACCCGGGATTTGCCCCGGCGAGGCGTGCCCTCGACGATTTTTTGGACCAGGGCAAGGCCGGCGAAATGGAGTTTATGGTCCGCACCCGTGATGTTCGCAAGCATCCCGAACAGATGCTCGAAGGGGCAGCTTCGATGTTCGTCGCGCTCGCCCCCTACGGCGGGGAGCCGGGGCCCATCGCCCGCTACGCCCGCGGGCCCGACTACCACACGGTGTTATACGAACGTCTCCAGGCCGTCGAAGAATATTTGCACACACATTTTTCTGGCATCCAAACACTGATTTGCGTCGACACTCGGCCGGTGCTCGAACGGGCGGCTGCCATGCTCGCCGGCCTCGGGTTTTTGGGCAAACACGGGTGTCTCATCAGCCCCGGGCTGGGAAGCTACGTGATGCTAGGCGGCATGTTGACGACGGCCACCTACGCCGGCCCCGACGCCCCGGTCGACCACCATCAGGCGCCGTGGGATGCCTGTGGCACCTGTACCCGCTGCCTCGACGCCTGTCCGACCCAGGCGTTCGATGCCCCCGGCGACCTCGATCCCCGCCGCTGTCTCAGCTACCTGACCATTGAACACCGCGGACCTGTCCCCGAGCACCTGTCCGCCGCCTTGGGGGAGAGGGTGGTCGGTTGTGATGTCTGTCAGGAAGTTTGCCCATACAACCAAAGCCTACACCGCAAGTCGCGGGTTTCCGACGCGAGCTGGTTGCACCCCTGGCCAGACGCGCCCGAGCGCGACCCCGACCCTGTACGCCTCGCGACCATCCGCAGTGGTGCCCACCGCAGACTTTGCCGAGACTCGGCTCTGCGGCGGATCCCGAGACGCGCGCTGCGGCGAAATGCACTGCTCGCGTTGGGCTGCCGTACGACACCGCCAACGGAAGCCGAGAAAAAGTCTCTCTCGACATGTCTCAAAGATCCTGAACCATTGATCTATGAAGCTGCAAAGTGGGCGACCACCCAGCGCGGTTTGGTCGGCGACAGCGACTCACCTACTGGCTTCAAGGACATCCCAGACAAATAAAAACAGTGTTGAGAGACGGACTCGCGCAAAAACGTCGACCGGCCCAACATTCCGACGCGGCTGCGTTATCCTGTTTGTATGGCTTGTTGGAGGATGCGGTTGCGTGTGGGCGATGCACGACGCCTCGGAGGACTGGTCGCACTCACCTTCGTCGTCGCACCTTCGTGCACCCGACCCAACCCGGGGTTTTTCGAGACCGAAAGCTCCTCGGGAACACCGACCTCGACCTCCGACACCCTGGACCCACCGACGACCACGGATTCCACAACGGATTCGACGACAGACAGTACAGATACCGACGGTCGTATGTGTCGGATGGTCGACGGAGGCCCGCTCGCCCAGCCGGTCGAACGCCTCGCCAATTCGATTTACGACTTCGACCCAAGCTGTGGTCCCTTTGAGTTCAACGCCCGTCTAAACGGCAGCAGGTTTGAGCGCTGTACCGATGACACGTGCTCCGACTGCGACCCCGATATCCAACTCACGTTCACGAGCGTGCAGCTCCCGACCGACGCCAGCTGTTTTCGCGGCTACTACGTCGGCTATCCGGTCGGAGATTTCTGCAACACCACCCATGTGATCGTCTGGGAAGAAGACTCTCCCGATCCGACCCCCCTTGTCGTTTACAACTACGAGGATGCGGCTGCGCTCCCGCAGGTCAGCGAAGGCGTCGACGATACGCTCAGCGTCACGCGGACAAAAGCGACATTTCCATGTACATGCGCCGATCAACTGCCGCTCAACTGTTGTGACGACACCGCTGCCCAGTGTGGCACCCTGCGGTTTGATACCGATGCCGAGTGTGTCGATGTCGAAAATGGCGGCACAGCCCTGATCGGTTTTGGCGGCCGCTCGTACAATCTTTTGTATCCGCGAACGTTCACCACGCCCCAGGCAGCGGGCAATGTGTGTGCTGATGAGCCCTTCGATTTTTCGATGTGGGTGCTGATCCGGGCCGCCAGCGGCGGATAATTTCGTTCACCGAAGCGGACACTCGAGCCACCGCGAGATCACATCGTAGGCGTGACGCATGGCCTTTGGGCCCTGTTCGAGGCGAAATGGGGTCACCCGTGGCAACCCGTCGATCACCACCGTCACCCGGGTTGCGGTTGGCTCGGTCGAAGGTTGCTCGTCGGGAAAAAACCGCGACCATGGGCTACGCGAGACCAATGCATGCATCATCACACGTTCGTCGGGGTGCAGTGCCTGCTCACCGTTGCGATCGCTGACGCCCCCGTCGACCAGAACTTTCTGGCCATGCAGGCGCGGGCGAAACATCACCGGGACACAGCACGATGCGGCGATCGCGGAGGCGAGGCATCCGCTGGTCAGCACGTGTGGCTCGCCGACGATGACATCGTGGACAACCGTTGCAAATGCAACCGAACAGTCCTCAATGTCGCGGACCCCCGTGGGTTGCAGCAGGGTGTGGAGTCTGTCGATGAACTTGCGCCCGCGCAACAGGCCTCCGAGCGGGACGCCAGGGTCCCAAAAATCCTCGCGTTGCAACGCATGCAACTCCGCGGCCAAATCCGTGGCCGCAAGCCCACTCGCCCACAGTCCACCCGCCAAGGCACCCGCGCTAACCCCCGTGACCCGAGCCGGCCGCAAACCTGCCTGCTCGAGCGCCAACAACAGTCCTGTGTGGGCGAAAAAGCCAAAGAAACCTGCCCCGAGGGCCAGTGTAAATGGACGCTCTTTGAGCCATGTCTGATGGTTCATCATGATGTCGTGGCGTTATTCTTCGTCCTCGTAGAGGACGTCGAGGAGTTCGTCGTCCTCCGGTCCCCACGAGTCGTCGAGCCCCTTGCGCGGCGGCTGCTGTGGCTGCGGCTGCGGTTGCGGCTGAAACAACGGCCTTCGCGGCTCGATGCTGACTTCGACCTCGGCGATCTCAATGTCGTCCATGCTCCCGTGACCGGCGAGCTCTGGTTCCGGGCCAAACAACAACCCGCGAAGATCCTCGATCATCATGTAGAAGCAAGGAACCAACAGCAGGATGATGAAGGTGGCAAACATGACCCCAAAACCGAGACTGATGGCCATCGGGACCAAAAACCGCGCCTGGACCGAGGTCTCGAGGATCATCGGCATCAGGCCCAAAAAGGTCGTCAACGAGGTCAGCAAGATCGGCCGGAAGCGCCGCTCCCCCGCCGCTTGAATCGCCTCCCGAGGGCCGAGGCCCTCCTTGCGATAGGTGTTGGCGGCGGCGATCAGGACGAGGCTGTCGTTGATAACAACCCCGCTGAGGGCGACGATCCCCATCATGCTGATCATGCTCAGCGAGTACCCCATCACCACGTGGCCGATGACCGCACCCACAAAGCCAAACGGGATCGCGATCATGACAATGATTGGTTGGACGTAGCTCTTAAACGGGATCGCGAGGAGGGCAAAGATGACGATCAACGCCAGCTGCCCCCCGGAAGCGAGGGCCTCGGTCGTGTCCTTTTGTTCGCGGTTTTCCCCGCCAAACCCGTAGGTCAAGCCGGGATAGCGCTCGGGGAGTTTGTCGAGGATGTCGTCGGTGAGCGTCTTGATCACGACACCCGGGGACGTCTGGGCATCGTCGACTTCGGCGGTGACATGGAGCAGGCGCCCACCGTCGGCGCGTTCGATCTCGGGCCAGCTGACCCCGCGACTGAGGTGGGCCGCCTCGACCAACGGGATTTCTCCGCCGTCTTTGGTGCGGATGAGCAGGGTTTCGATGTTGTATTCCGACGAGCGCTCTTCGACCGGTAAACGTGCAAGTACACGGACCTCGTCACGCCCCTCCTGTTGACGCAGGGCCTCTGAACCGTAAAACGAGGCCCGAACCTGGCGGGCGATATCGTTGGAGGTCAGACCGAGGCTCTTGGCTTCGGGGGTGAGTTTGAGGTCGAGTTGCGGCTTGCCCTCGGCGACACCGTTTTCGATGTCTGTGACCCCGCCATAGCCAGCGAGTGCTTCGGCGACATCCGCTGCTGCCTGTTCGAGGACTGCAGGTTCGGTGTGGTTGAGTTCGACGTCGACCGGCTTGCCGGCACTCGGACCCATGGATGCCGTAAAGGTGAGTTTTTTGGCTTCGAACACGGGGCCGGTCAGCTGGCGCCAACGCTCCATGTAGGCCTCGCTGTCCAACTCCCGATCGTCGGCGGGGACCAACAACACCTGGACGCTGGCGATATGCGAACCGCTGCCACCCGTTGCCTGGGGCCGCGGACCTCCGCGGATTGGCGAGCTCCCCAGCAGCGAAAACATCCCGCGTTTGTCATCGGGCTCGCCCATTTCGGCGAGTGCCAACGAGGCCGCCTCTTCGAGCCGATGTTGGATCCGTCGGGTCGTTTCAACAGGTGTCCCATAGGGCAGCTCGACACTGGCGGTGACGAGGTCGCCCGCGATCACCGGCATAAAGTGAAACGCGATCCGTCCCCCGGCAATCATCCCGATCGTGAGGACCAATGAGGCGACACCGATCGACAACGAGACGTAGCGATGACGCAAGGTCCTGTGCAAAAACGGGGCATAGACGTTTTTGATAAATCGCTCGAGGGCCTCGCGGATGACCTGCTGGCGACGGTAGACAACTCCGTAGATGCCCTCTTCGCTCGGTTCCTTGAGGTGCCCCAAGTGGGCCGGCAACACAAACAACGACTCGACTAGCGAAATCACCAGGACCGAGATCACGATCGTGGGGATGACCGAAAACAGTTTGCCCATAAACCCGGGGACAAAAAACATCGGGCTAAAGGCGGCGATGGTGGTCGCGATGGAAAAGGTGACCGGGACGGCGACCTCTTTGCAGCCATCGATCGCGGCGTCGACAAAACTGACCCCGCGTCTTCGCCGTTCATAGATGTTCTCGCCGACGACGATCGCGTCGTCGACCACCATCCCCAGGGTGACGATAAACGCGAACATCGAGATCATGTTGATCGACGCGTCGAGGCCCGGCATGAACAGCAGCGAGCCCATAAACGAGATCGGGATCCCCATCGTGACCCAAAAGGCGAGCCGCAACTCGAGGAACAACCCGAGCGAGAGCAACACCAAAATCAGCCCGGTGTAGGCGTTGCGCAGCAGCAGGTCCATGCGCTCGTAGTACAGCTGCGACCAGTCCTGCCACTGGGCGATCTCCACCCCCGGGGGCAACCACGTCTGGACCTGGTCGAGGTGCTCGCGCACGCGGTTGGCAACATCGACCGGGGTCTGATCGCCGGAGCGATAGACCTTGATCATGATTCCCGGCTGACCTTCAAACCAGGCAGCTTCGTCGGTCTCGGCAAACGTCGACTCGACCCGCCCGATGTCGCCCAAAGTAATTTCGGTGCCGGTCGAACTGGTGACGATCGGGATCTGGGCAAACTCCAACTCGGAGGTGCGCCGCTCGGATGTGCGAACGAGAATTTCACCGCCCGAGGTCTTGACCCCGCCACCCGGCAACTCGACAGATGTAGCTGCAACTTGTTGCGCGACCTGATCGAGGGTGAGATTGTAGCGGCGCAGCTCGGCCTGTGGGACTTCAATGACGATTTCCCGCGGCGGTGCACCGCTGAGCGAAACCTGGGTGATTTCGGAGTCGACCAGCATTTGGTCGCGCGCCTGCTCGGCCAGCGCCCGCAAGACCTGGATGTCTTGGTTGCCGTAGAGCACCACCGAGATCACTTCGGCCTGGGCGGCGACCAGGCTAACCGTGGGACGTTCGGCATCCTTGGGCAGCGACGTCAGACGATCGACGGCGCCCTTGATATCGCTGAGCGCCTTGGCCTGATCGGTGTCGAGTTCGAGTTCTGCGGTGACACTGGCGGCGCCTTCGGAAGCGATCGCCGTCACCCGCTTGACCCCGTCGATCCCACGCACAGCCTCTTCGACCGCGAGCACGATGCCCTGCTCGACCTCGGTCGGACTGGCGCCGGGATAGGGAACCGACACCGAAACCATGTCGAGGGTCGTTTCGGGGAAGACCTCCTGGCGGACCTTGGAACTCATGATGAATCCGCCGAGCAGAAACATCAGCATCAGGAGGTTGGCGGCGACTGGGTTTTTGGCCATCCACGCGATGGCTCCCTTGGTACCTTTCATCCGCGCCACTGCTCCTTTGGTCTACCGCGTTGGGCCGACTTCCCTCATTCGTCTGATTTGTCGTCGGCAGCTTGTTCGCCGTCTTTGGCCTCGTCGGGCGCGGCCTTGTCGACGCCACCAAACTCCCGACCGACGTCACCAGGGGCCGAGCGCTCACCCGCAATCCGGACTTCGAGGCCTTCGGTCGGGGCGGCCAACGGCGTGGTGACGATTGCATCGCCTTCGCCGAGCCCGCGGACCAGCACCGTTTCGCGATCGCGAAACACGATATCGACTTTGCGCTGGGCCAACTGCCCGTCGACCACCAACCACACCCGGTCGCCGCCAAACAGGGAGGACCGCGGCACCGGCTGGGTGTTTTCGACGGTCATACCGGTGAGCGCCACTTTGACATAGGACCCCAGCAACATAGGGAGAGGCCGCTCGTCGACCGGCTTGGCCAAGCTCAAGGGATCTTCGATCGCGACCAACATCCGCGCCATCCGTCCCCGAGCATCGACTTCGCCTTCGAGTCGCTCAATGTAGCCGACGCGTTCGGTGGTCACCCCAAAGCCTGCTTCGTAGGTCACATTTGCCGCCGAACCGCGCAGGCGTGAGGTGTTGATCCCGGGGATCGCCAAAAATGGCAGGTTGGACACGGGGACCGATATCTGCACCCAATAGCGGTCGGTCGACACCAGGGTGACGAGTCCGGTTTGGGTCGAGACCAGTTGTCCAACTTCGACGGGCGTGGTCAGGACCATGGCGTCGAAGGGGCTGCGGATCACCGAGCGACTGAGGTCGCGTTTGGCCCGGCGAAGGTTGCTGCGCGCCGAGTTGACGGACGCCTTGGCACTGGTGAGATGGGGGTTGCGCAGCGCGTACTCGCGGGCACTCTCGGCCAGCGCTTCGGCCTGACTGCCCCACTCTTTTTCGGCGACCTGTTTGCGCCCTTGCTCGTCGGCGAGCGACACCCGGGCCTGCTCCAACGCGGCCTGTTGCGCGGCGATCGAGGTCTGGATGTCGCGGGCATCGATCTTAAACAGATCCTCGCCTGCGGGAATCACAGCACCCGGAACAATTGCGGCGTTGCGTCGGATCACCCGGCCACTGACTTCGGGCTGCAGTTGAAGTTGTTGCGACGCTTTGACCTCGCCCATCGCCGACACAGTGACAGGGTGGTCGCCGGGATGGGCCCGCAACACCTCGACCTCGATCACCGGTTTGGGCGTCTCAACTTTCTCGGCCTCGGGTGCTGACTTAACAAGTCCCACTGCGACCAGCACGGCACCGGCGACGATCAGCAACGGCAACCCGAATCTGGAAAACAAACCCACAGGTTTTTCCCGGCGTCGCGTGGCAACTTCGTTCATTCGGGCCTCAGTCGATCCTAGGGTGTCCGCAAGCAGATAGACCGTCAAGCAGTGCGACTAGTTTCCCACGTGGGGATCCACAGGTCTTCGAACACACTTGTGCGACCCAACGACGGCCGCCACGGTGTCACGACATCTGGAGGAACACGCTGGCGAACTGCATCCGCGGCCGCCAGCCTTTGATGTCGTTACGTGGGGTCCGGCTTCGGGGTATTGGGGCCGTCCGGCGGCAGTTCCGGCATCGCGATATAGGCCTGGTCGACCTCGCCTTCGAGGCTTTGCAAGAATGCCGTCAAGTACTTCTTTTCGTCGGCGGACAACTTGCCCTTGGCGATTTGATAGGTCGCCATGAAGTCGAGCATCTCGTCGAGCGTGCCGATTTTGCCATCGTGGCGATAGGGAGCTGTCTTGGTGATATTGCGGAGGATCGGCACCTTGAAGAAGAACTTGTCCTTGGGATTTTGCGTGACCGCGATGCGACCCTCGTCCTCGATCCCCGGGACTGGTTTGATGACCCCGAGCTTTTGGTACATCGTGCCGCCTACGCCTGGGCCGGTGTGGCAGGTGACGCACTGGGCATCGACGAACAATTGCAACCCGCGCAGGGCATCGTCGGACAGGGCCGCATCATCGCCCGTCAGGAACTTGTCGAACGCCGCCGGTGTGGTCAGTCCGCGCTCAAAAGCACCGATCGCCTTGCCCAAGTTTTGGGCGGTGACCGGTTTTTTCTCACCCGGGAATGCGGCTTTAAACTGGTCCACGTAGCCGGGGATTGACGATACGGTGTTCATGACCGCAGCGTGATCGGGCATTGCCATCTCGACCGGATTGATCAACGGCCCCAAGGCTTGGGCCTCGACCGTCGGTTCGCGTCCGTCCCAAAACTGCGCCACTTGCAGGGCCGCGTTGAACACGGTCGGCGAGTTGCGATCGCCGGTTTGCCCGCGGTGGCCGTTGGAAACCGGCTTGCTGTCGACCCCGAAGTTGTCGAGCAGGTGGCAGGTATTGCAGGCCACATCATGGTTTTTGGAAAGTCGCTTGTCGTAGTAGAGCGCCCGTCCGAGGGCGATCTTCTCGTCGGTTCGCGGGTTGGCGGCGGACTCCATCCGCGCCGGGAGGGGTGAGAAATACTTTTTGGCGACCTGACGGAGTTGAGCGGCTGACGGAGGAGGCAGCGAGGCCTGCTTTTTGACGGCGATCTGGCCACTGCTGCGTTTGACACCACCGGCCTGCATCGTCCGCGGATTGGGTGGTGCACCCGTGTCGACACAAGCCGAGATAACGAGTGCCATTGCGGCCAGCGAGCAGCCCGAGAGAAGATAGTCGGTCGGTCGAAAGTTGGTCACAGTCCTGGTCCTGTCTGGGGAGGCGGCCGACGGTAACACTTGCCCAGCGGCCTGGCGATTTGCGACGATAGGCTACGTGAATTGCTCCATCCTTGCATCCACACTGCGACCGCAAGTCTCGGCTTGGAGACTGCAAAAAACCTGACTCGCGGGGTCGTTGGGGGTTGCCCGCACCATGGTTGAAACTGCCGTAGATGCGCTTTTAGACCGGCTTATTCGCCAGTTCTCGTCCCCTTATGACTTCCTGCGCGAGCTCGTGCAAAACGCGATGGACGCGGGCAGTGACCGGGTCGAAGTGACTCTTGCCACGCACGCTGGCGAGACCGGCGACGCCGTCGTGTTTGAGCTGAGGGTGGTCGACACCGGTGCCGGGATGGACGCGACGATCTTGGAAGAGGACTTCACCCGTCTGTTCTCCACCAGCAAGGCCGACGATCGCACCATGGCCGGCGGCTTTGGGATCGGATTTGTCAGCGTGTTTGCGTGGGAGCCCGAAGCGGTACTGGTCCAGACCGGACGCGCCGGCGAGGCTTGGGAGTTGGAGTTTGACCGCGACCGCAAGTTCAACCTCACCGCCCTCGACATGCCGTTTGAGGGCACCACGATCACGTTGCTTCGCCGCGGCCAACGCCATGAACGCGACGCCATCGCCGAAGCTGTCCGCGACAGTCTGTGGCGTTGGTGTCGGTTTTGTCCCCTCGAAATCACATTCGAAGATCTCGAAGCCGACCCATCGCCCGAGCTGATCGAAGACAGTCCCTCGCCCACCACCGCCACCCTGGCGACCGCGATCCACCAGGGCGATCACAAGATCCACGTCGCCCTCGCCGTTCCGCCTTCGGCCGTCTTGCTGCGCCGGGGCTTGATCCTCGCCGAAGGGGCTCCGGCAACCCTGCTCCCCGAAGTCGCCACCGCCTGTCCCGGGAGTCTGGGCCACCTGCAGATCTGGGTCGACTCACCTGAACTTCGGACCACCCTCGCCCGCGACAAAGTTGTCGAAGGCCCCGGCATGGCCCGTGTCAGTGCCGAGGTCGTCACCGCCATCGACGAGCTCCGCCGACGTCTCCTCGACGAACTCGAGGCCGTCGCCGCCGGCAACAAACACCCGCGGTTTGCCCACTTGCATGCACATCTACGGGTCGAGCTCCAGGACGGTGGCAAAACGGCCTGGCACCAAAAACACAATCTCACCCAGCGCAAACTCCTGCGTGGACTCACCGGCGGACCCTGGTCGATCGACGACTTGCATCGGCTCCTGCCCGTACCGACGGTCATCTACGCCGATCCAGGATTGCACCTACAACGACCTGAGCAAACGACCGACGACGCAACGGTCCTCGCGGCCGCGCGGGCCCTCGGGTTTCCGATTGTCGCCGCCGAGTTTACCGACCTCCCGTGGCTTCGCACCCTTGTGTCGACCTTTGGCCTCGATGCGCAGGAGCTCCATCAAGGCCTGTGGTGCGTGGCGATCGCCCCCGTTTCCGACCCGCGACTCAAGGCCTTGATCGCCGCTGTTGAGCAGGGTCTTCGGGCCGCCGGGATGGCCCACATTCGTCTCGCACTCGGCCACTACGGCCCCGACACCGAGCATCGGCCCACCCTCGTTGGCCTCGAACTCGGACGCGTCGACGATCACGCCCTGGTGCTCCATGCAAATACACTTCAATCCAAAAAAATCACTTCCCAGACTGCGCTCACCCTGTGGCTCGACGACGAGGATGCGATGCTGCGGGCCGCCGCCAAGCTGCTCCAGACCTCGCCGCAGACGGCGACGCTCACGCTCGCTAGCTCGATCGCAGCGATGGTCTCCACCACCCCCCCTGAACCGGAAACCTTACTCGAAGGCTTAATCCCGTTTCTCCCCACCTCTCGCTGAGGCTCGACGACAATTTGTACACGCATCTATTCGATAGTGCCAGGCACCCTACCCACGCAGTGCTCCACCGTGCAAATACATGCGTCTGAACCTGGACCCACGCAGTGCTCCGCCGTGCAAATACATGCGTCTGAACCTGGGCGAGTTTGAACACTTCGATGAACCTCACCGACGCACCTTCTACAACTCCTGTGACCTGATGGTTCACGCGTGCCACATTCAAACGGCTTGCGGCAGCTCCCGATCGAACGTAGGATCCGCAGCATGACGTGGGCGGACGCTCGTAAACCGCACCAAGTCGTGGCCTTCTACGGCAGCAGTCACCGCCACAACACCGACTTCCTGTTGCAACTCGCTCACGCGGCCGACGGTGTGGGCCTGTCGGTCACAGCCTTTCGTCACAACGAAGCGAAGCCCTTGCCTTCGCTGCCTGAAAGATGCCCGCCGACCGAGGTTCCCCACCTCCTGGTGGCGACCGCATCTCGCCGTCACACACTGCTCAGCTTGCCCGACCATCTCCCGGCGGAGGGTCCCCATGCCGATCTCTCGCTCGCTGACGCAGCGGTGTGGGTACAAGAGCCGGGAGGGAGCGTCTCACCGGATCCACTCGATCGCATTTGCGGGTGCGGCATTCACCTCGCCGCGGTCGTCATTCTTCGCCAGCCCGGAGAACCCCTCGACGACGAACGCGAACGCTCCATCCGCATGTGGATCGAACACTTCGACCTCGACGCCAACGAATTACACGTCGTGACATACGAGCTCGGTACAGCCGATGTGCAGCTGCTCGAAATCCTCGACCGGACTCCCCCGCCGGCGACAGCCCTCGCCGAGCGCGAAGGACCTGGCTGGATGCAGCTGTGGGACTTTCACCAGCTCAACAACCGCGTACTCGCGCTTGCCCGTGTCTATCAAGGTCGTTTCGACACCACCGTGAGACTCGTGTCGACCGCCTATTACTCGACTCCCTATCGACGCG
Organism: uncultured Nannocystaceae bacterium; assembly: GCA_964621785.1. Lineage (GTDB taxonomy): Bacteria > Myxococcota_A > Polyangia > Nannocystales > Nannocystaceae > JACKDW01. The sequence goes on along the minus strand of CAZUPD010000008.1, from coordinate 91,709 downwards.
ACAATACGGTGACGATCCACGCGATGCCCCGCATCGGGGAAGGGCCGCTGGTTGCCGGAGACCTGCACCTCATGCACGTCGAGCATCGTCTCGGCCCCTACTTTCGCCGCGGGCTGTTCCTGTTGACCCCCAACTGGGGTCGGCGGACGCACTTTTGCCGGCTCGACCTCGGGTATTGGAAGACTCCGCCAAAGGGCCTCCTGATGGCCCTCGTCCACGGAAACGAGGTCCCCGTCTCGGTCACCTACGAGGATGGGTTCACCGTCCTCGCCAGCCAGTCACCGATGTATTTTTTCCCAGGCTCGGTAGTGGAGCTGCGCCAAGGGACACAAACCTTCGGCATCGGTAAGATTGTTTCTACATATTAATTTTGCCGACAGTGTGCTCACGCGACCTCATGACTCGCAGATGACGATGTATGCACAACAGTTGGCACACGTCGAAACTCCATCACACCGTCCTCGAGCTTGGCATTTCGCAACAACAGGTAATCGACGATGTAGTTTTGATACACCTTCCACGGCCGCTTCGACCCCGACCTGGGCAAACGGTCTTTCACCCGTTGGAAATAGCCGGAGGTCAGCGGGGCGAACGGCTCGGGGACCACACTTGGATCGCGCTGCCGCGGGCAAAACTGCGTATAGCCTTGGCGCTGCATATGGTTGAGCAGTCGGCACAGATACGCACAAACAATCTCGACCCGGAGCGTCCAGCTGGCGTTGGTGTAGCCCATCGCATAGGCCATGTTCGGCAGATCGCTCGCCATCATCCCCTTGTAGATCAGCAGTTTGGGTACCTCGACGTGCGTACCGTCGACCGAGAGTTTGATCCCACCAGCAAATTGCATCTGCAAGCCTGTCGCCGTCACCACCAAATCGGCTTCGAGGTGTTTTCCCGAGCGCAGGGCAATCCCCGTCGCGGTAAACCGCTCGATATGGTCGGTACACATCGACACCGTGCCCGCGCGCAGGGCCTTGAACAGATCGGAATTGGGTACCACGCACAGACGTTGGTCCCACGGGTCGTAGCGGGGCGTAAAATGTGTATCGACATCAACCTTCCCACGGGACAGGCGACGGACGTGCTTGAGCAACACCTCCCGCATGCGGTTGGGAAACCGGCGCGCGAGTTGATACGACAGACTGGTAACGGCAATGTTCCGCCACCGCGTGAGCGCATAGGCTTGGCGTTGTGGCAAATAGCGGTAGACCATCCGAGTCACTGGATCGACGGCCGGTAGCGAGATGACATAGGTCGGGGACCGCTGCAACATCGTGACATGGGCGGCAGAACCGGCGAGTGCGGGAACCAACGTCATGGCCGTGGCCCCGCTGCCGATCACGACGACGCGCTTATTTGCATAGACAACATCATCGCGCCACTTTTGCGGGTGCACCACCTCCCCATTGAAATTTTCGATACCAGGAAACTTTGGTGTATAGCCCTCTTCGTAACGGTAGTAGCCGACACAGAGAAACATGAAATTACATGTATAATGGCGACACTCCCCGGTAGCGACATCGCGGACGGTGACCTCCCACAGCGAACGGGTCGACGAAAAATTGGCAGCCTCGACGCGGACCCCATACGCAATCGCCTTGTCGATCCCGAAGGCCGAAGCCGTCTCGTGCAGGTAGTTGCGAATCGCACCGCCGTCGGCGATCGTCTTCTCGCCGGTCCACGGGCGAAACGAGTAGCCGAGCGTAAACATGTCGGAATCGGAGCGGATGCCCGGATAGCGAAACAGGTCCCAGGTCCCACCGAGGCGCTCACGGCTTTCGAGGATGGTGAAACGCTTCTCGGGACAGCGCGTCTGCAGATAGTAGGCCGCGGCGATACCGGAAATGCCGGCACCGACGATGAGGACATCGACATGGGGAGTTGCCAAGATAGTGCGAGGTTACACCAACTTCGGCCCAAGACGGACGCCGGAACTTCGCGGCGCGATGTGCAAACGCTCGACGCCCCCTCGCTGCGGGGTCCATGCCCCGGAAAAACCACAGCCCAGTGGAACACCTTGGTCCGCACGTGCGGTGCACATCCGCCGCTGCATGTATCTGCAAGAACGGGGAGTTGGGTTTAGCGCCCGAACATCTGTTTCAGCGCCGCGGCCAGTGCACGGTAGTCGGCAACACAATTATAGAGTTGCGCCGATATCCGCAACACTCGCTGGGGCGGCTGGGGCCACGGGAGGATCGGCACCTCGATGTTGAACTCCTGCATCAAGCGCTCCTGATCCGGGTCGAGCATCACCGGTGGCTCGACCCGAACATCGGGATTGCTCGGCAGGACCACTGTCGCAAGCGACCCCATCATCGACGCCGGGGCTGGACGCTCGACACCGAGGGCCTCGCACAACAACCCGTGGCCCACCTGACACAACGCCCGATTGTGGGCCTGCACCGCCGGGAGACCACCGGGGAGTCCTTCGTAAAACGCAATCACCTCCGGCGTCACCAACCACGCCGTAGGATCTCGTGTACCCGTCCAATCAAACATGACCCGAAAGTGGCTGCGATCGCTGCGGGTCACGTTGTAGCCGTGACTGATGACCAGTGGTTGAACCATATCTTGCATGTCCCGACGGACATATAAAAACGCCGACCCTTTGGGTGCACACAGCCACTTGTGTGCATTCGAGGTATAAAACGCAGCCCCGAGTTGTGCGAGTTGCAAGGGCACCTGACCCACGGCATGGGCACCGTCGACGATGCACTCAACCCCGCGCGTGCGCAGTTCGGGAACAATGGTATCGAGCGGCAACACGAGCCCCGTCGGACTGGTGACATGGTCGATCAACATGAACCGGGTCTTGGGTGTCACGGCATCGAGAATCGGTTGAATGACCTCGCCGGGGTCGGACAGCGGAAACGGGACGGCGACAACCCGCACCACGGCCCCGCGGCGCCGGGCGACAAACTCGAGTGCGTTGCGGCAGGCATTGTACTCGTGGTCGGTCACCAGCAGTTCATCGCCCGGTTGTAGATTCAACGAACGCAACACCGTATTGACGCCACCGGTCGCGTTGGTAACAAACGCCAAGTCGTCCGCCGAGGCCCCGACCACACCGGCCAATGCCGCGCGGGCACGGTCGAGCAGTGGTTCCAACCGCCGCTGAAAAAATCGAAAGGGCTGACACTCGAGCTCATCCCGCAGCTCGCGTTGAGCGGCCTGGACAACCCGCGGGCACGCGCCATAACTCCCGTGATTGAGGTACCGAGTTCCGGGTTCAAGTGTCCACAAAGATGCGTACTTCGACTGTTCGCTAGCGATGGCGATGGACATTACACGGATATACATCAAAACCCCGAGCCGCAACAACGACCCGGGGTGATGGGTACACCTGACAACCGTGGGTTAGCCGGCGATCAGTGCTTGTTCGTAGGCGTTCGAGAGCGTGGGGTCGCGGGCAATCTCGTACATCATCTGCTCGAGTGAGTCGCGGTCGAGGCCGTGTTTTTCGAGGATGGCATCGGTGTCATCCATATTTCCTTCGATCTCCTTGGCGATGGCCACCGCCTTGGCGACCTTGGGATCGAGTTGGGATTCGGGTTCGGTTTCGACGGGTTTCTCCGCCGGTTTTTCGGCGGGTTTCTTCGCCGTCTTTGCCGGTTCATCGGCGGGCTTGTCACCGCTGTCACAGGCACCGACGAGCGACAAACACAGGGAGAGTGTGAGGAGTTTATATGTGTGCATCTGCATGATTTTCACCATCCTTACGTCCCGGGTTTACCGCGTTTGTCCTTGCGTTCCTCACGCTTTTCCTTGCGTTTTTCTTTGATCTCTTTGAGTTTCTCGTGTTTTTCCTTGAGTTCCTTGTGGCCCTCGCGGGCGGCTTTGAGGTCCTCGCGGATTTCTTTTTTGTCCTCGCGGGCCTCCTTGCGGTCCTCTCGCAATTCCTTGCGATCCTCTCGGATCTTTTTCATCTTCTTGTGATGGCGCTTGGCCTCGAGCGCGAGCAACTTCTTCTCCTCGTCGGTCAACTCGCCCTCGGTCTTGGCCTGGATTTTGGCCACGCGCTCGCGGTGTTTGACAAGCTCATTGCGCCGCCGTTTCTTCAGTTGTGTGTGGCGCTTGTGGTTGCGGTACGTGATCTTCTTGCCCTCTTTTTTGAGGGTCTTGATCCGCTCGCGCAGGGCCTTTTTGCGGGCGACTTCGGCTTCGCGTCCGGCCTTGAGTTTTTCTTTGATCTGCTGTTTTTCCTCGTCGGTCAGCGGTTTTTGTTCGGCCTTGCGTTCGCGGATCTTTGCCCGCAACTCCTTGCCGCGCAGACCGTCAGCCAACAGCATGCGCACGTACAGACCAAAGCCGCGTTTGATCCCGCGTTTTTTATTGACCTCTGCCTCTTCGACCAGGATCTCAGAGGCCTCACCGGCGGACAGTCCGACTTCGGATGCACCGTCTAACGCCTCTTGGATCTCCTCTTCTTCGACACCCGCCTCACGCATGCTCTCGGTCGCCAACGGGAGTTCGAGTACTGTAAGGATATCGTCGGCCTCTTCGTCGTCGGCCGCATCTTCCTCGGGTGTGGCCAGGGCGACTGATGCTGATGCATCTACTTCTGCCCCTGCGGCTGGTTCCTCTGCGGCCGCCGGCGTGGCCAGCAACGCCGCGAGTAGGGTTGCGATTGTAACGGTTGATTTCATGCTCACCTCTCGTTTTTTGGGGGTACGTCCACAGACCCCAACATGGGCTCCGACATTCTCTCGACCCTGTCGAGCTTTGTACACCTGTTTCCGCGACCAGCTCGCACGCCCTGCCAACTGGCTGCGGTCACTGCATTTTTCAAACCGAAAGGGGAAACACGCATGCAGCAACATGCAGATGTGAGGGCCGTAGACCTCATGGAGCGATCGGAGCAAACGCGATGACGCTGTAGGCCACACTCGTCTTCGAACTGCGATTGCGATAGCCGTGGCGTTGGTCTCCGCGAAACACCACCACATCCCCAGCAGCAAGCACGTAGGTTTGACCGGTGAGCGTCAGCTCGATGCTTCCCCGTTCACACGTCAGGTATTCGCGGGTACCCGGAGTATGGGGGATGCCCGTCATCGAAGCCCCGGGCTTGAGTTCCATACGCTCGATCTCGAGTCCCGGGACCGCTTCGGGCAGCAACTTGCGAACACGAACGTTCCCGCGGGTACGCACGGGTAGCTCGGCGGCTTTAAAATGTTGGGCCGATACCCGCGGGGGACCGAGGAGCTCTTCGATCCGCACCTGTAGTGCGGTCGCGACCTTAACCAAAACGGCAAGTGTCGGATTGGCCATCCCGGTTTCGAGGTTGGCCCAGGTCGGTCGCGGGACCCCGGCGAGCTTGGCGACCTGCTGTTGTGTCAGCCCGCGAGCCTCCCGAAGCAGGCGAACGTTCTCACCTAAGTTGGCCTGAATTCGTGCATCCATGCCATCAGGTTGGACCTTTGCTATTTAAATATCAAGTTTGATGATTTTCTATCAAACGCATCCACAGTCAGCCCATGACAACCACACGTGAACGATCAGATACCACGATGTTGATCACCGGAGCGAGCCGCGGGCTCGGCCGCGCTCTCGCATTCGAGCTTTCGCGGACGGGTGGGCGCCTCGGCCTGGTCGGCCGCAACCCGGAGACCCTCGGCGAAGTTGTAGACGCAATCAATTCCGCCGGCGGGAATGCCTTCGCAATCATCGGCGATCTCGCATCCCCCCAAGCTGCGATTGCGATCGCCCACCAGGCGTCGACGTTTCTCGGACATGTCGATGTCCTGGTGCACAACGCCAGTGCACTCGGCAAAACGCCGCTGCAACCCCTGCTCGACACCACGTCCGAGAGCTTTGCCGAGGTCCTCCAAGTCAACCTGCTCGGTGCATTTGAGCTTTCGCGGCAACTCGCCGCCGGGATGGCGCTGCGGGGGCAGGGATTGATCGTCCAAATCAGTTCCGATGCCGCGGTCGAGGCCTATCCGACCTGGGGTGCCTACAGCGTATCCAAAGCGGCCACCGACCATCTCACGCGCATCTGGGCGGCGGAACTCGGACAACGCGGCGTGTGGGCGGTGAGCGTCGATCCGGGAGAGATGGATACGCAAATGCATGCAGATGCAATCCCCGATGCGGACCCGACCACACTCGCCCGCCCCGAAGCGGTCGCTGCACGTATCGCGGCGTTGATCGCCGACCCCGGACAAGTCCCCAACGGATCCCGTGTATCTGCATCATCCTTGCCGATGCCTACAAAGGAGGTCGCATGAGCCCCGCAACCCATCCCCCCCCGCGGCGCGAGGCGTTGCAGTTGATGGTCGCCCACCCGGGCGGCCCGCTGCATCCAACCGCGCTGCGGTCCCTCCCCGACTTCCTCGATCGCGGCGATGTCCTCGTGGTCAACGATGCAGCGACGTTCCCGGCTTCGCTCCCAGCATCCCTCGCAGATGGCACCCAGACCTTTGAAATCCGCCTCGCGGCCGCGGCTCGCTACGGCGTGGTGTGGTGTGTCCTGTTTGGCGAGGGCTCGTGGCGCGTCCCGACCGAACACCGCGGCCTGGCCCCACGCCTCACACCCGGGCAGACGATCATCCTCGGTCGCAACACAGCCACGCTCGCAGCCGATGTTATCGACGTCGACCCGGTGTCTGCCCGGTTGGTTCAACTTTCGTTCACCGACCCGCGCCAGCTATGGAATTTTTTATATACAAATGGTCGTCCCATCCAATACTCGTACCTCGATCAGGATTTCCCGCTCGACCAGTTCCAAACGATCTACGCGGCACGCCCGTGGGCTGCTGAAATGCCGTCGGCGGGCCGCGGGCTGACATGGTCCTTGCTCGAGCAACTGCGCGCCCGTGGCGTGGAGATCTCAACCCTGACCCACGCAGCCGGACTGAGTTCGACTGGGGATCCGCAACTCGACGCCCGCCTCCCCCTGCCCGAGCGCTACGACATCCCGCAAACGACCGTCGACGCAATCGCCGGGGCGCAGGCTCGCGGCCGCCGGATCGTCGCCGTCGGTACGACTGTGGTCCGCGCCCTCGAAGGCGCTGCGCGCAAACCGGGCGGCCTCACGGCCGGTTCCGACATCACCGATCTGCGACTGTCAGCGGCGACCGAACTACGGGTGGTCGACAGCATCCTCACCGGGATGCACGGGCCGGGCGAGAGTCACTTCGAGTTGCTCGGGGCATTTGCCCCGCGCCCACGTCTGACCGAGATCTGGAACCAGGCGGCCACCATGGGGTTTTTGTGCCACGAGTTCGGCGATCTCAGTTTGATCTTGGGTAGTTGAATGCCCTTTGTCACAAACCCAAATGAGGATGTGAAATCATTTTGTCACAATTTCCTGGCGACCAGTGAACCATTTTTCGCTATGATATGGATCACTATGTTAGCTCGTTTACGTACTTCTATCGCGGTCGGTGTGTTGTGTGGCGCAGCCACCTTCCTCGCCCCGCATCTGCCACACGCACATGCAAGTGCCGGTGCCAGCTACGTCGACGCGCTGGCCAAGTTCTCGGGCGACTTTGTGTTTGTCGGGGGACAAAAACAGCGCAAGGGTGTCGACGACGCGATCGAAGTCGCGGTCGAGGCCATCGCCGCTGGTGTCCAGGACCTCGCGCGCAAACGACTCGGTCCACCCAACTCCGTTCCCGAACAGATCCGAATCGATCTCAACGACGGGTACACGACCATCGCACTCGACGACCGTTCGGTCCGCGCTGAGACCAACAGCTCCAAGCCCACCACGTGGACCAACCCTACGGGCATGCGTGTTCGCGTGTGGCACAAACTCGCCAACGACCATCTCGTCGAGAAAATGGTCGGTATTGGCGGGTCGCGGAAAAACGTCTACCGACTCAACTCCGACGGATCGCGCCTACATGTCGATGTCACGATGTCGTCGCCGATGCTCCCGCGCTCGATCAAGTACCGGTTGACGTACCGGCGGCGCTAGCCGGAAAGCGGCTCGCCCGGGCTTCGCTACACGCATTTACGCAACAAACTTCAGACCGCGGGTGTCCAACCCGTGGTCTGTGTTTTTGTGATCCGAGCAACCTCGAACCCGAGGTACCAGGTCGACATCAGTGACTGGCGGTAGCGTTTTCCGCAACTGCGAGACCCACCTGTAGGTATGAAAAACTGCTTTGAACACAATGGTTTTCATGCCCACAGCAAGTCAAAATACGATGTCCCCCTCGAATCGACGCGATGGCCACGCTCAATGACATGTTTCCCGGACACACCGGGCGCCTAAAATTAATCCGCATCATGCTGCGTTTGCAGATGCCCCAGTTGCACAAAGTTCCACGCGATCAACCCCTCCCGCGACATATTGAGCTGCTGTTGTTGGACACCTTGGCACAACTCAACCGCACACACTGATCTCTTCCCGTTCAAGCTTTGGAGCCCACCCTGGACCGTGCACCGCCAGCGCCCGACCTCGCACTTGTATTGGCAAGTTGCGAGCCGATGCTCGAGCCGTCGCTGTCGCTGTTCGCCGGCCTAGAGTCACTCGGGTATGCCACCTTGGTGGTCGAGCAGCTTGTGGACGTCGAAGCGGGCCTCGACGCCGGCCCGATCCTGTGCATCGTCGATGCCCACCACCCCGAAGCCGAAAAACTGCTCGAACTCTACAGCCACGAACTTCCACTGACGGTGGTGGTGGCGGACGTCGGGCCCGATGCTTCGGAGTCCGTGATGACCCAACTCGGGGCGTGGCGCAGCGTGGGTGCCGTTGTCATCGTTCCGCCGTGCACCCTGCACCAACTTCGCACCCAGCTGCTCATCGCCCAGTCGACACCGCGCGAGGGCCTAGGCCCCGCCGACCGAGTCGCGGCCGACGCCCTGCTCACGCTCGACGAAACCGGACGTCTCACCAACTGGAACACAACGGCAACCGAAGTCCTCGGATATCCCAAAGCAGCCGTCTTCGGTCAACACTTCGGCATCCTCCTGCCCGAGCGCTACAGCGAGTCGCGCAAGGCCCAGGTTGTCGGTTCCCTGCTGGCGACCGCCGATCGTCGCGGTGTGAAGGAGTTGGTGATGCTCCACGCCGAAGGCCACGAGCTCCCGGTGGAGTGCACATTACATGCCTATACATATTCTGGGTGCAAACGCATCGGCGTACGTCTGCACGACTTGAGCGAGCGGCAAGAGATCGAGGAGGAGCTGATGCGTCTCGCCTCGTTTCCAGAGTTCGACCCCAACCCCAAGTTCGAGGTCAGCTTCGACGGCGATGTCACCTACCTCAATCCCTCCGCCGAACTGCAGCTCTCGGGCGACCGCCTCGACGCCATGATCTCGGGGCTGCGCGAGTTATTGGCCGACCGCGACCCCAGCCGCGGCGCCCACTTTACCCGCGAATTGAAGTACGGCAGCACCTGGTACGAACAACACATCCACTATATCTCCGCCTGGAAGTGCCTGCGGGTCTACGCCCAAGATATCACCGAGCGCAAAGCTGCCGAGCGGGCGTTGATCGAGGCGCGTGACAACTTGGAACGCCGGGTCACCGAGCGAACGATCGACCTTCAACGCGAAATCGAAGAGCGCAAAAAAGCCGAACACCGGGCCAACGAAGCTAACCAGGCCAAATCCGTGTTTTTGGCCAACATGAGTCACGAGCTGCGCACGCCCCTGAATGCCATCATCGGTTTCAGCGAGCTGCTGCAGGAAGACATCGACGACCCCCAGGCACGGCGCGACCTCGGGAAGATCCATGCATCTGCACGTATGTTGCTATTTGTCATCAGCGACATCCTCGACATCTCCAAGATCGAGGCCGGCAAGATGGAAGTCTACATGGAAGACGTCGACGTCGCCGGGGTGCTCGAGGAGGTTGTGGCGACCACCGAGGGTTTGGTCACCCACAAAAACAATACCCTGCGTTGCGACTACGGCAACGTCGGTATCATCCACACCGACCAAGCCAAGCTCCGGCAGGTGCTGCTCAACCTCGTCAGCAACGCGTCTAAATTTACCGAGGATGGTGTGATTGTACTGTCCGCAGCCCGGGTGGTTGACGACGGCAAACCGTGGGTCGACGTCTCGGTCGCCGACTCGGGCATCGGCATCGCACCCGACCGTCTCGCCAAACTGTTTGAGCCGTTTACCCAGGCAGATAGTTCGACCACCCGTAAATACGGCGGCACCGGGCTCGGCCTGGCGATCTGTCGCGAGTTTTGCAAAATGGTCGGCGCCACGGTCCGCGCCACCTCGACACCCGGCGTCGGCAGTACGTTCACGATCCGCCTCCCCGCCCCCGAAGTTGCCGACGTCCCCCAACCCCGGCGCCGCCAGACGAGCTCACTGACCGACCAAAACCTGATTCTAGTCGTCGACGACGACGATGCCGTTCACAGTGTGGTCCACCGTTTGCTCGCCCCCGAGGGGTATCGCCTGCTCTCGGCTCGCAGCGGCCCCGAGGGCATGAAGATGGCCCGCGAGCTCCAGCCCGGCATGATCATCCTCGACGTCGTCATGCCCGACCTCGACGGCTGGGAGATCCTCGAACGGCTCAAGACCGACCCCATCACCGCCACGATCCCGGTGATGTTGCTGACCATGCTCAGCGACCAATCGCGCGGCTTTAGCCTCGGTGCAGATGCATATTTCGTCAAGCCGATCGAGCGCACCCCGCTGTTGCGGAGGATCAACCGCCTGCTCGGTCGGCAAAAAGTCGGTTCCGTGCTGGTGGTCGACGATGAGCCCGAACTCCTCGACGTCGTCAAACGCACCCTGACCCGCGATGGATGGCAGGTGTTCACCGCGAGCAACGGGCGTGAGGCCCTCGACTTTGTCGACCATACCGTCCCGGACATTGTCCTCCTCGACCTGCGAATGCCCGAGCTCGACGGCTTTGAGTTCGCACACCGCCTCCACGCCGACGACCAGACCAGCGGCATCCCAGTTGTTGTATATACCGCACATATGGCAGACGAGGTCGCCATGGGTCAACTGCGCCAGTCCGTGTCCCGCGTCCTGTCCAAAGGGCAATTTGACCAGGAAGCGGTCGCCCGCGTATTGAGTGCGACCCTCGCCGATCAAAAATAGATGTTTCTACATTGATTCGGCCCAGGCACCTAGGGCCACAATACGAAAAATGCAAATACAACTGGACCGAGGAGCATCGCCAGCTCAACGAGAAGCACACAAAATGCGACCCCGATCCACCCCAGCAGGGCCAGCACATCGCCCGCACTCGGCGGCCTTGGTGCCAACAGTCCCAGCTGTCGCCGCATGTCCCCGAGTTTGGTCGCTAGCAGGGCGTCGTCAAACACTTCGGGATAGAGATTTTTGGAATGACGCCCGCGGAGAAATGCCCGGCCCACCCGTCGCGGGGCGACCAGCATCCCCGCCGCGAGCCCGTTGAGATTGAGGAGCCAGGCGGCGACAAAATCCCGACACGAGGTCGCAACTTCCCACGCACTGATCTCGAACTCACCGATCCAATCGGTCTGATACCCGGTCACAATATGATGCAGATCGTGGTACCGCACCGCTCGCACCCGCGAAGGGGTATTGGGGATGGCAAACGGAATCGGCCCGAGCTTGAGCTCCACCCATTTCTTGCTGTACCCCCCATCGTCGCCGAATTGATTGTCTTCGAAGTAACGCTTTCGCGCATCGAAGAGGCTCATACGTTCGTCATAAACTGTTGTCGCGCCAGCCATCGGTCAAAGTGTACGTCGACAAAATGCCACGGGATGCGGCGATTTGTTGCAGCCGAGCCGCGCGGGCAGCCGCGCCACCCGAGATTCTTGCGAGAGTTCGTGGTTTCACGCTTGTGTGTTACGAAGGCCGTCGAGCGTCCATGATGTCGATCGCGCGAACCAGGCCAACCGTGTCTATCTCCCTTTTTGTTTCACTTCTCGGGCTTTTTTCGGGTGCCTGTGGCTCTGATACGCCGGCTTCCAAACCGGCGGTTGCAGACGCGGCTGCCAAAGCGCCCCAAACTCCCGATGCGTCGGCGACCACAGGTCCTGCGACCATCGGTCCCAGCTCGGACGGCGCAACCACTGAGGATCCGACCACTGCAGATCCGACCACTGGGGCTTCGACCACTGGCGAACCCGACACGGATGAAGCCGCGACCAGTGAAACCGCGGATGAAACGACGGCAGCGGATGCCACAACCACCGGGGGTGACAGCAAAACCCCGACGACCGGTGGCCAGAACCCGAAACCAAACGTCGATGACAATGCTCCGATCGCCGGCCCGGTGAACGTCGTGATCCTGCGGGAGAACGGAGTCGGGAGTGCGGCCCAAGCCCAGCGCTATGTCGACGAACTCGTCAACCGCACCGGTGATGTCAACAACTGGGAGACATCCGGTGGCAAGTACACCACACGCCGGGAGCAGGCCGAATCCTATATCAGTGGTCAGCGACCCCAGTTCGGCATCCTGTCCCTCGGCGGATTTTTGGCCCTTCGCAAGTCCCACAAGCTCTCGGTCGTCGGCCGAGCCGATGTCAAAGCAGCCGGCGGTCAGCAGTATTTTATCATCAGTGCAGATGCAACGAATCTCGCCGGATGCAAGGGCAAGAAGCTGGCGAGCAATCACCTCGACGACACCAAGTTGATCGAGGGGGTGGTTGCGGCCGGGGCATTCAAATTGGCGGACTTCACCGTCGAAAAGACCCGGCGTCCGGTCCAGACCCTCAAAAAGGTCATCAACGGCGAGGCCGCCTGTGCCCTGGTCGACGACGCCCAAAAAGCCGACCTGAGCAGCGTCGACGGAGGCGACAAACTCAAGGTCGTATGGAGTTCCAAGGCGATGCCGGCGATGGCTGTCGTCGCCTTTGGAAGCGCCAAGTCGGCCACCCGCCAGCGCTTCAAGTCCAACCTCGGCAAGGTCTGCAGCGGACCGGGCAAAGCAGCCTGTGAGCAGGCCGGGATTCGCTCGCTCAAACCAGCTAGCGACGCGACCTACCGCGCGGCGATCAAGGCCTACGGGAACTAGGGCGTCGCATTCGTTGTAAGCACATCAATCTCGCTTCAAGATTCGATGCTTCTTGAGTGTGCAGCGATTTTTGACCTGTAGAATTAAACATGCACCGACACACAGGTCGGTGCATACTCAAATCGGACGGATTTGAAGCTTAGCGCTTCTCGATCTTGCGGGCGTTCTTGACGAGCTCACGCAGGTGCTTGACCGGCATCTGGGATGCGACGGCGTGCAGCTCCTCGATCAACTCCGACTTGGCCGAACTGCGCCCACGGGCACGCGGCAACAATTCATTTGGATCGCAGCCAAACGCACTGGCCAGCGACAGCAGGGATTCGACCCGTGGGGACTTGTATCCGAGCTCGAGCTTGTTGACTGTGGTGACAGTCAGGCCGGTTGCCTTGGCCAATTCTTCGATCGTCATGTGTGGCCGCCAGCCGGCTTCACCACGGCGTTTGCGACGGTTCTTAGGCGGCGGGGTAGCCTGACGCCAAAGCCTGATTTTACGACCGATCTCCTGTGCTACTTCATTCATCGAGTGGACTCCTCAGCGAGATGTCTTTGGGGACTGGTCCGATACTGATCGGAAGGGGGGACCCCGCTGCTGGTTTTCTATACTCGAAAGTTAATTGGATACGCAAGCATCATTGATGGGGCCTTTGGCCCTCACCTCTGTTTCAAAATACCCCGCGAAGCCCCACCGATGGCAACACATACCGCAGGCCCTGCGCATTGCATCCCGGCGGGCTGTACAGGGTCATCACACCGGTCGCATCGGACATTGTCACTGCATCAGGACCCATCGTACTGGCGTCGGAAGCCGTACATGCGAGTACTTCCCGCGAGTAGGTGGCGTTGATGATATCGAGTACGAACTGCAGCGCCCATGTACGGAACCTCCAGTTCCTTTCAACTCGCAGGTCCATCTGCAGAAAACCTGGTAAGCGCTGCGAGTTACGGCTGCTGGCAAGTGCGTCCGAATAGCTTTGATCACCAATGACCGGCGTATACGGACGCCCTGTGTTGACATGGAAGCGTCCCCCCAAGTTCCACTTACTCGACAATCGATAACCCAAAACGATGTTTAAAATATGCGTCTGGTCCCACTCGGACGGTGCTTGCCCGCCGTGGGAGTAGTTGCGTTGCGACCTCGAAAGTGTATACGCCGCCCACCCATATGCCCGAAGTTGCGGCTCCAACTTCAGCATGGTCTCAAGACCATATGAAAATCCTGTAGTCTGGATTACAAGATCTTCAATCTCTGCAACCTGTCCTTCGATTGCTGTCGCAAGATCATAGTCCTGTAAATTTGTTAGACGACCAACATATGCATCCTGGGTCAGGCGCAGCGTGTTGGCGATGACGAATTCGTAGCCGACACTCCCCTGGAAGTTGCGCTGCAATCCCCGCTCAAACCCAAAACTCTCAATCCCCGGCAGGGGGATCGGCAAACTCGGTGGCTGGTGGTAGAGGCCGATGTTCTGTCTCAACGTCCAGCGATCATTGAGGCGTTCGCGCAACAACAACCTCGGATCTGCGCCAATGGCGTAGGTGGTCGATCGGGCAGTTGGCAACACGGACGAGGCGCCGACCTGAACATAAATATCTGTGCGAATCCCAGGCCGCACCTCGAAACGATTGCGATCCCATAGGAGCTCGGCATATGCGCCAGTTGCGGAGACAAACCGACTTCCGAGAATCGACGTCAGGCTTTCAAAGAACGTCGGGTCCGTGAGATCACTCGGAACATCGGAGCGGAAGATCTGAAATTCTTGATCGAGGCCGACCCCGAGTTGCAAGCCCGGCTCGCGCCCCAAAGGTCGCCGAATATCGATCCGCGGAGCGATCCGCCATTCCCCCGCTTTGATATCCGTGACCCCACTGCGCTCATAACCGAGGGCGAGACTGTAGTTGGCTGTACCGTCCGAACGCAGACGCTGCTCGATGCGCTGCTGCAGGCGGTAGAACTCAAACCTGGTCAGGGGAACATCTTCGCCTTTCAGCCCGATCTCATCAAAACTCCCGTAGGCCAGCGCCGTGTAGTTGGCCCGAGCTCCCAGCTTGTGGTCGAGCCGCAGCTGATAATCCCAAAACGAGATCTTGGCGGCCGACTGCAGCAGCGTCAGCAAAGCCCCGGTGTAACTGTAGCGTCCGGCCAGGGTCAGGGATCCCCGAGCAGGTCCCCTGGGACAGGTCTTTTTGGACTTCTCACCGCGTTTGCGTGCCCCACGCAATTCGCGCTCACACGCCCGGTCGCGGCGGCGGTTGATCGGCACTTCGACCAACCCACCGGCATCGGTCAGGCGGATATCGAATTGCCCACGCACCCGGTCGCGGCGACCCGGTCGCGTCCGACCCTCGATCATGCCGGATGTGTGCCGCCCGAGACGGACCGGCGCACCGCCGGGATAGAAGTCGACCGAATCGATCATGTAGGGGTGGATGACCGAAGGACCAACTGCGATATGAAAGAGGATCGGCACCCGTACGCCGTCGAGGAAATAACCGGTGTTGCCCGGGGCAGCCCCCCGCACAACCACGTAGGGGAGAAACCCTGCGAGCTGGGCGGCGCCCGGGAGACTTTTGACCACACGAAACGGATCGCCGGCACTTCCGGGCAGCGCATGGACCTCGTCATCGCGCAGGGTCGTCGCCGACACCGCGACTTCGCGATCTTGTCGCACCACCGTCCGGTAGCGACTTCCCGTAACTTCGGCCCCCATCCGGTATTCGAACTCGAGGTCTTCGCCCCCCTTAATTTCTGGCCGAACGACCATGTCTTCATAGCCAGGAGCACGCAGGATCAGGGAGTGATCTCCCGGACGCAACCAGAGGGTGAACCGACCTTCGAGATCAACTTCGGTCACGGTGCCGTCGTCGGCGATGACCCGGGCATCGGGAATCGGATCGCGACTGCCATAAACGAGGACCTGCCCGCGCAGACGCGAACGATCTGCCAGCGGTTTGACATCGGGTTTAAGTGTATGAGCATTTATTTCCCCCCCCGCACCCGCTCCGTCCTCAACCCCAAACGGAGGACCGCCATCTTCGGGGGCCGCCGGGAGACGCTGGTTGTGTCGGGGGGGTTCCTGCGACTCGGCAGGCGCGACGGTGAGGGCCAGCCACCAAGCGACCCCGAGTGCTGGCAGGCCATGCACCCCGCGAGCATACGATGTTTGTCCGAGCACCTCGAATGTCGAGCTGCACCTGTGCGACACTGTTTTGCGACGGTGCATGCGGTCGCGCGACCACACATCTCGACAAACAGCCGAAAAGTTGCCAGATCCGCACCTGACGGCGATCCTCGGCCACTGTGTTTCGCACCATTCGCACGCTCATCAGCCTAGTCGTCTTGGTTGCGTTGGTCTGGTGGACATTCACCTACCGGATCGGCGGTTCGACGGTCGCCGAACACCTCGAGCGGATCGGCGACACACCCGAGGCCAAGGGCCTCGTCAACGGGGCCAAGACGCGTCTCGACCCCGTGCTCGACGAGGCGAAGCAACGCATGATCGGGGAGTATGTCGAGGCACCGACCAAACGCTCGCCCCGGCTCCACGCCACCCGCGGCCAGGGCCCGAACGTGGCGACCCATGCCGATCGCCAGGGCAGACCCTCGAACTCTGACGACCAGCGACGCGAACGTGAGACGCCATTACCCGAGCACAAGCCTCAACCGGATCAACCGATCCAACCGACTCCTGCGTCACAACGATCTGAGCACGAAACAGAACCTGCGCGAGCTGAAACCATGGTCGATGATTCGACCGAGGCAAACCCGAAGGCGGCAGCTCAGCCCGCCCAGCCCTCGACACCGAAAACGGCGAGGCTACCGGGTCGAGCCGGACAGTAGTTCAGTCATTGCTTGTACACCGATCGTTGTCCCCGCGATTGTCTCGTTTTCGACAAAAGCCCACCGAGTGGCGGGCTTTGTACACACAACAAATCCGTCGCTTAGAACGGAGCGCCGTCGTTGATCCAGTCCTCGATCGCCATCATGTCGGCTGCACTGAGCGGAGGTCCACCCTGCGGCATCAGACCACCCGAACCACCGACGTCGTTTTGGGTACCTGAGATCTTGTGGAACAAGTAGCTGTTGTTCGGATCATTGGGTTCGATCCGGTTCATGTCGGCTTGGTTTGCGGGCGTCCCGACGAGGTTGTCGTAGGCCGTTTGTGCGTTGGGCATCGCCAGCCCACCGGAACTACCACCGACGTGGCAGCTACAACGCATCTGAATGATGTCGGGGTAGATCGCGCCTTCGAAGCCCATCCCTGGATTGCCGGTTGTCGGATCCTCCGTCGTCGGGTCTTCCGTCGTCGGGTCTTCCGTCGTCGGGTCTTCTGTCGTCGGGTCTTCTGTCGTCGGGTCTTCTGTCGTCGGGTCTTCTGTCGTCGGATCTTCTGTTGTCGGATCTTCCGTCGTCGGGTCTTCTGTTGTCGGGTCTTCCGTCGTCGGTCCCTCGGTCGTCCCGTCCGTCTCACCCGTCTCGCCCGTCTCGCCCGTCTCGCCCGTCTCACCCGTCTCGGTGGTCGGGGTGTCGGTCGTCGGGGTCTCGGTCGTCGGGTTTGTGTCGGTATCGGAGCCACCACCGTCGTCGACAGTGCAGGCAGACAGCGAAGCCGCACAGGCGACTAGAGTGGCCGTGAGTAGGCCGCGTAAAAACAAGTTGGTTGTCATGGATAGCTTCTCGCAATCAAGTAAGTTCGATGTCAAGACGACGCTATCTCAAGCGCCGTACTCCGCATCAGACGACTGGGGTCTGACAATGTTCGCACAGAATCTAGCGGCCTTCGGGCATTTGTTCGCCCGAACGTCCACCACGTTCGAACCGAGAGCGGTCACCCGAACGCGGATGAGAAAACCCAATGGTCTTGGTAGCATCCCGCCATGCGCGATCACCCTCCCCGCATCATCGCCGAGCTCCATGAACTGATGCACGCACACGGGTGGTTGCGCCCCGATGACCTGCGCGCGCTGGCCCACAAGCTCGGTGAACCGTTGCACAAAATTGAGGGTCTAGCCTCGTTTTATCCACATTACCGCCGTACGCCGCCACCGGCTCGGACCATCGAAGTCTGCCGGGACCTCAGCTGTGAGATGCAGGATTGCGGCCAGTTGCGGGTGCGGGCCGACGACCTCGCCCGCGCCCACCAAACCGCCACCGGTGAGCGCGTCGAAGTTGTGACGGTCTCCTGCCTCGGGCGCTGTGAACGGGCTCCCGCGGCACTCGTCGACCACCGCCCCGTCATGGGGGAAATGGGTCTTCGCGCCGGGCTGCAAAAAAACAAGTCTCAAGAGACAGAAGACAATCGATCGAAGCGTTACAGATGCGATCCTTACAGCTCTCCCGACCACCGCTACGCGACGGTGCTCGATCTGGCCGCACGCCCGCATGTAGATGCATCCGCATATGTTCTCGACCAGCTCAAGCAGGCCGGCCTCCGCGGAATGGGTGGCGCCGGGTTTCCGACCGCGACCAAGTGGGGCTTTGTCCTGCGCGCCCAGGGCGAGCGAAAATACGTGATCTGCAACGCTGACGAGAGCGAGCCCGGAACTTTCAAAGATCGGGAAATCCTCGCCAAACTCCCGCACCTCGTATGGGAAGGGATGTTGATTGCAGCCCATGTCGTCGGTGCAAATCACTGCATCGTCTACATCCGCCACGAGTACGAACAGGAGCGTCAGGTCCTCGCCGCCGAACAACAACGGGCGACCCACGTCGCCGAGCAACTCGGGATCACCCTCGAGATTTTTGTCTCCCCTGGCGGCTACATCATGGGCGAAGAGACCGCCCTGCTCGAAGCCCTCGAAGACCGCCGTGGCGAACCTCGTAACAAACCGCCCTACCCCGGTATCGAAGGGCTCGACGGACGCCCGACGGTGATCAACAACGTCGAAACCCTCGCCATGGCGACCGCGATCTGTGCCCGAGGAGCCTCCTGGTGGCAGGAACAGGGGGTCAATGGATGTGCTGGCCTCAAGTTCATGTCTGTCAGCGGCGATGTCGAAGCCCCGGGCGTCTATGAAATTCCCATGGGCCTGCGGGTCGACGATCTGATCGCCAAAGCCGGGGGTATGGCCGGTGGCGGTAAACTGGTCGCCTTTCTCCCCGGGGGTGCATCTGCATCTTTTTTACCCGGGTCCAAGGCACAGACGCCCCTCGACTTCGACCACATGCGCGACGCCGGTTCGACCCTCGGCTCAGGGGGATTTGTCGCGGTCGGCGAAGGCCGGGACCTGTTGGCACTCGGCATCAGCCTGACCCGATTTTTCCGCAACGAATCCTGTGGCAAGTGCGTGCCGTGCCGGGTCGGTTCACACAAGGCCGTGACCCTGCTAGAGCAGACCCACAAGCATCGCACCGACATTCATCTCCCGCTGTTGCGCGACCTCGACAGCACCATGGCCCAAACCAGTATTTGCGGCCTTGGACAAGTTGTATTGACACCTGTTTTATCGCTGTTCAAACACTTCCCCGAACTCACAGTCCCGGCCGACTCCGCCGACGAACCGCCTTCCACCTCTGTATGACCGTTCGCTCCATCCGCATGCGAGGGTTTCGCGCCCGCAGTGAAGTCTCCGAGGTCATCGAGATCCTCCGTCGGGCGACGCCACTGCCTGGCGAGCTCACCCATGTCACGACATCGGCCGGACGCAACCTCGCGGCCCCGATCGTCGCACCGATCGATGTCCCGGGCTTTCGTCGGGCGGCGGTCGATGGCTATGCCATCCGCGGCGAAGATAGTTTCGGCGCCAGCGAGCAAAATCCACTCACACTAAAAGTGTTGGGTACGAGCCTCCCAGGTCGACCCTATCGAGGTTGTATCACCAACCATCAAGCCGTGCGGATCACCACCGGGGCGCCTGTCCCCGAGGGCGCCGACGCGGTGATCCAGGCCGAGCTCACGCATCTGCCAGCTGGCGAATCCGAAGAAACACCCACCCGGGTCGAGTTGACCGGGCAGGTCGCACCGCAAAAACACCTCGGCCAGATCGGCGAAGATGTCGCCCGCGGCGAGACGATTCTCGAACCACCGCGACGGCTACGTGCCCAGGATGCCGGAGTCCTGGCGTCCCTCGGATTTGTCGCCATCCCGGTCATCGAGCGCCCCCGGGTACAATTGTTGGTCACCGGCTCCGAGCTCGTCCCACCCGGGGAACAGCCGGGTGCCTATCAAATCGTCGACAGCAATTCCGTGACCCTACAAGCACTCGTCGGCCGTGACCGCGGGATCTGGATGCCGCCGATCCGCGTGTTTGACGGTCGCCGCGAGCTCGAACGTGGATTTGGAGAACTGCTCGCAGGTCCGGCCGACATCCTCCTGGTCTCCGGGGCGACCAGTGTCGGCCTCGAAGATCTGATGCCGGCGGTGTTGGCCTCGCGGGGAAAATTGCTGATACATGGAGTGGCGATGCGTCCGGCCAGCCCGACGGGTCTCGGACAACTCGCCGACGGGCGGTTTGTGTTTTTACTCCCCGGCAATCCGGTCTCGTGCCTGTGCGCCTATGAGTTTTTTGTCGGTCCCCACGTGCGCACGCTCGAGGGCCGTCAGCAGCCGTGGGCCTGGCCACACACCCGCCGCCGCCTCCAGCTCGCCCGCAAAATCGTGTCCAAAATCGGCCGTGTCGACTTTGTCCGCGTCGGCCTGACAACTGCGCAAACCGGGGAGCAACATGTCGTGCCAATCGCAACTTCCGGGGCCAGCAACCTCTCAAGTGCCGTGCGTGCCGACGGTGTTGTCATCGTCCCACGCGACCTCGAAGGACTCGCCCCGTTGACATGGGTGGATGTACATCTTTTTGATAGGCCCGAGGAGCGTTGTCTGTGACGCTCCAAGTCCATATCGGCACTGCACGGACCGGCGAACGCCACCTCAACAACCTCGCCCCGCAGACATGGGTGGAGATACAAGGTTTGGTCCCGCAGGCATGGGTGTCTATACATCCATTTGACGCGTCCGAGGAGCGCCCGTGACCTTGCATCCGCGCCCCATCTCGTCCATCGTGCGAGCCAGCCAAGGGTCGGCCCCGCAGCCATGGGTGTGGAACCAGGAGTGGCGCACATGATGGTCCAGGGAGGACACAACCAAAGCCAGTTTCTCGAGGTCATCGATCCCTCACATGCATACCGGCGCTGGCACGAAGTTGTTCAACCTGCCCCGCTCGCCGTTGAAACCGTCCCGCTCGCCGAGCTTCGCGGGCGTGTGTTGGCCGAGTCGGTGGCCGCCCCGGGCGATGTCCCTGGGTTTGATCGCAGCAATGTCGACGGGTACGCCGTGGTTGCCAGCGATACCTACGGCGCCAGCGAGCTGCGGCCGGCGCACCTGCGCCTCGCCGACGAGGTGATCGCGACCGGCATCGCCCCGCAGACCGAAGTTGTCCCGGGACTAGCCGTGCCGATCGCCACCGGCGGGATGATCCCCCGCGGGGCCGATGCCGTGGTCATGCTCGAGGATTGTGACCTTGAACATACAAACACTTTACTCGTGCGGCGGCCGGCGATACCCGGGGACATGATCTCGTTTGCCGGCTCCGACATCACCCGGGGAGAAATTGTGCTCCGCTGTGGCGCCAGGCTCACGGCGCGCGAGACAGGTGTACTTGCAGCGATCGGGCTAGGTGTTGCCCGGGTGATTCGCCGCCCGCGGGTCGGGGTGTTGTCGACCGGAGATGAGTTGATCGCCCCCGGACAGCCGCTCAAACCAGCCCATGTACACGACTGCAACCAAACTGTGTTGGCCGATGCCTGCGAAGAACTCGGGTGTGAAGCCCTGCGTTTAGGCATCGCCGGCGATGACGACGACGCCTTAGACCGCGCACTTTCACAGGCCCTCGAAGCCCAGTGCGACCTGATTTTGTTGTCGGGAGGGACCAGCAAAGGAGCCGGTGATCGGAGCTATCGGGCCGTCGCCGCCCTGCCCGGAGTCGACCCCACAACCGGACCGATCATCGTCCACGGCGTCGCGCTCAAACCGGGCAAGCCCCTTTGCCTCGCAGCGACCCGCCACCGCGGCCGGGTCGTCCCAATTGTTGTACTACCAGGCTTTCCAACGTCGGCACTGTTTACCTTCCACGAATTTTGCGCACCGATCCTGCGCGCCTATCTCGGAAGTGGACGGGCGAGCCGAGGCGCGAGCATCCGGGCCAAACTCGCCCAAAGCGTCGCCAGCGTCCGCGGTCGACGGCAATACATGCTTGTACAATTGATGTCGTCCGATGAGGGTTTACCGGTCGCACAGACTATTTCCAAGGGTTCTGGTTCCATCTCGGCATTTTGCCGTGCCGACGGTTTTTTGGCGGTCGCCCAACAACAGGAACGGATCGAGGTCGACGAGGAAGTTTGGGTCAATCCGCTTGCCGGCGCCGGCGGACCGGCCGATTTGGTGGTTGTCGGCAGTCACTGCACCGGCCTCGAGCAGCTCGCCGAACGTCTCCACAGCGAGGGGATCCGCGTACGCTTGGTCGCGCTCGGGAGTCAGGGAGGGCTGCGAACGGCTGCGGCGGGCTTGTGTGACATCGCGCCAGTTCACCTCTACGATCGGGATACATGCACCTACAATAAATCATTTGTGCCGCCCGACTGTGCACTCGTCCGTGGCTACGGGCGCATGCAGGGGCTGTTGTTTCGCCGCGGCGATCCCCGGTTCGACCCGACGCAAACCGATCCGCAACAATGGACCCGCGCCGATCGGTTACTGCGCGAAGATCTGGTGATGGTCAACCGCAACCGCGGTAGTGGCACGCGGGTGTTGATCGACGAGCTTTTGGCCCACCTCCCCACACGTCCGCGGGGGTATCACCACGAGGCCCGCTCCCACTCGGGTGTGGCAACGTGTATTGCCCAAGGCCGCGCCGACTGGGGCATCGCCATCTCGAGTGTCGCCCGCGCAGCCGACCTCGCATTTGTTCCGGTGCGCAGCGAGTCCTACGATTTTTTGGTCCCGCACAGCCGGCAACAACGACCGGCGGTCCAACGGTTTGTCGCCCTGCTGGCGGATCCCGACGTGCGGGCACAACTTCAAGGACAAGGGTTTACACCTGCGGAGATCGAGCCAAGTCTGCGACCCGACCCGTGACCGGCCCGAACGACCCGTTGTTCGCAACGACAGATTCTGAGCCAGACAGCTGGTGTTAAAGCACATGACTCACAAGACATCCACGCGGCCGCTGCATAACGGGACAAGCCCTGAACCCAAGAACCGGAGTTAAACCCGATGCCTGACCGACAACCATACCCCGAAGCAGGAGCTGTGATTTTGGCAGGGGGTCGTTCGAGCCGGATGGGAACACCGAAGGCCTGGCTCGACTGGGGCGGCCAACCGCTGCTGTGTCACCTGGTGGAAGTTGTGCGCAACATTTGTACACACATTGTTGTTGTCGGAGCTCCGGAGCAGGAGCTTCCCGAATTACCGCAGCCGGCGATCCGCATCGATGATCCGCCCGAGCTGCGCGCAGGAGGACCGCTCGTCGGGTTGCATACGGGGCTTTTGCAGCTTCGTCAGTACAACGCCGAAATCGCATTTTTGGGTGCCTGCGATGGTGTGATGATGACGGGCGAACACATCGCGTTTGTCATCGATGCATTGCGCGGCGATTCGCAGTGCAACGCAATTGTCCCGGTCGACGACGAACCTCCACAGTACGCCCATCCGCTGGCGAGTGCGATTCGCGTCGTACCGGCGCTCGCGACCACCACGGCTCTGCTCGAAGCGTCGATCCGCCGGCCGATCCGCATGTTTGAGCGTCTGGGTGCCCGCACCGTTCCTGTATCCCAACTTCCCGACGCAAAAGTTGTACAGACATGCAATACGCCCGAGGCCTACCGCGCTGCCCGTGAAGCGGTGTGGGGCACGGGCGATGCCACTCGCTAGCCTGTCACCGCGCCACAATCGTGCGTATGCAAATTAATTTCCGACCAAGACAAACCGGTCGAGTGCCGCTTGCATATCGCGTAGTCCCGTCAAACCGGCAAATGCCCACGCGAGTTCGAGAGTCGGCGGCGGATTGCGATCCCGCAGCTCGGCCATCAACTGTTCGACATTCCTGCGATGGCGCTGCCCCTGGGCGGCGACGGTATTGGTGACCTCGAGCATCTTTGCGATCGCACCATCTGGATCCTGCTCTCGGCTCGGCAACGCAATATGGGGCACATTTTCTGGCCATACTCCGTTGACGATCATCGCCCCGATATCGATGTGGAGCTCCTCACGCAACGAGGCGGCGAGCTCGGCCATTTCGGTCAATGGCCACCTCGCCGGGAGACCGACCAACACCGCCTGAACTTTGGCCGCATCCTCGAGCGCAGCCTTCATCGCATTGGCTTCATTTGTGAGCTGGCCCACCGGTACTGCCCGTAAAATCGCACGTGGAACCCCGAGGGTGTATCGCAGGTGCCCGGTCGCCGGACCGTCGAAGATCACCGTGTCAAAGCTGCGGGCGCGACAGGCCTCGTGCCACAACTTGCCCAACACCGCGTAGTCGTCGAGTCCGGGCACGGCGTTGAGCAGGCGTCGCATCAACTTGTTGTCGAACACCGCCCGGGCGATCCGCTGACTTTTGATCATCATCGCCCCGTACTCGCGCACGCACACATGGGTGACCACTCGCTGGATCGACAACCCGCGAACCACCGGCGTCGGCACTTCAGCCAGGCTTTCCTGACCCAACATCCAGGCGAGTCGATCATCGTGGCCGACGGTCGCTACCAACACATTGCGCCCGCGTCTTGCCAACGCGATACCCAACAGGGCTGCAACGGTCGTCCGGCCGACGCCACCTTTGCCGCTGACGATCAGAAGTTGCCGCGTCGACAGGTGGTCCAAGACCCCCTCTGCATCAAAATGGCGGTGCTCCGCGGCCGACATGGCGGCAGAGCTTGCCACGGCTGGCCTGCGACTGCCACCGCACGCGCGATCAAACCCGGGGTGATGGATGTGTGCACAGCCCCCAAGCCGCGACTTGACCTCGGGAGACGAGATAGCGATGCTCGCGGGCCACCGAGGGCGTTTTTTTGGCGTTTTGCCCGAGCCGCCCACACAAGCAGACAAATGGCCGTCGAGATCAAAAGTAAGCACGAAATTGAAAAGATGCGGGCAACCTGCAAGCTGGCGGCCTCCGTCCTCGAGTTTATCGAACCCCACGTCCAACCCGGGGCGACCACCGAAGACCTCAACCGCCTGTGTCACGACTACATCGTCGAACGCAAGGCCTACCCCTCCCCGCTCAACTACAAAGGCTTTCCCAAGTCGATCTGTACTTCGGTCAACGAGGTCGTCTGCCACGGGATCCCCGATCGCAACAAGGTCCTGCAGCAGGGCGACATCATCAACATCGACATCACCACGACCCTCGACGGCTACTTTGGTGATTGTTCGGACATGTTTATCGTGGGCGGCAAAACCAACAAACAGGCACAGAAACTCATCGACGTGACGCGTGAGAGCCTGTGGCTCGGGATCCGCGAAGTCGGCCCGAACAAACGGATCGGCGACATCGGAGCGGCGATCTTCGAGTTTGCCCACGACCGCCACGGTTACGGTGTGGTCGAGATGTTCTGTGGACACGGCATCGGCCGCGAGTTCCACATGGCCCCGCAGGTGTCCCACGTCGGTCGCCGCGGGACCGGCCGGCGGATGCGTCCAGGGATGACCTTCACCATCGAACCGATGATCAATATCGGCACGCCCAACTGCGAAATCCTCGACGATGGCTGGACCGCACTCACCCGCGACCGCAAGTGGAGCGCCCAGGCCGAGCACACCATTTTGGTCACAGACGCGGGGTTTGAGGTGCTGACCCTGCGCCGCGGCGGCTATTGTCCGCCCGAGCTGCGCGACCAGTGCCTGCCGGTCACAGCGTAGGTGGCATACACTCCTTGCCGTGTCAGAAGAGCGCCTAGAAATGGTGTGTCTACAACCATTCGCTCCAGACGTCGCACGACATGCATGTATCTACATCTCACTCGATGCGTCCACGCGTGGGAGCGAACTACCACGGCGTCCGCAGACGTCCGATGAATCCGTTGAGCTTGCCCAGCCATAGCCGCATACTGTCGATCGACGGCGGATTGCGCATCCGCAACAGCAGTTTGAGAACGCTCTGCGCCGATTCGGTCATCGCCAACAACAACCGCATGCGTTCGACATCGTAGGCCTCGCGCACGTGAGCCGGGCTGGCGCGGACCTCATCGATCGCAGCCTCTAAGGCAAGCCGCACCGACTCGACCAGCATCCACTCGCGCGTGCGCAGGATATCGGCGATCGTCGGCCACACATCGACCACGGCTTCGAATGGAGCGTTGCGGTGGTCCGAGACCGGTCGTACCAAGCCGAAGCGTTGCAACTCGGCGATGCTTCCACTGACGAGTGAGCGACTGACCCCGAGGGTTTGCGCGAGGGCGATTTGCGTCTGCGGTTGTCGACGCAGGGCCAGCAGTGTCCACAGTTTCCCGTGGATCGACTTAAATCCCCAATAGGCGATGAACTCACCGATGGAGTCACAGACCTGCAACATCCGGCGCTCGAGGTGATCGGAGCCCGGTCGGGCACTGGCGTTCGCGGTCATGGAGATTCGGCAACCATACCACCAAACGCGCAAATCGCTCGCGCGGGTGGCATCGGGACACAATTGTTTTGTTCATGATTTCATGAACATGATTATTAGCTAAAAACTTATTCTGAGATCCAGCTTGCACATTATTATCCCGTTCAACATATTTGTTCACAAATGCTTGAACGACAAAACAAGTGGTGGCACCCACGGCCGATTCCGGCAAGCGGTCCTTCCACACCGGGCAGGACCGGCCGAAATCCGGCTGGTTGGCTCGTGAGGACGAGCTTTGACCTTCCGGAAGTCGATCCATTCGCCCTCATCGACCTTACAAGTGTACTCAGGCACTCCTATCTCGCCTGGCAGCGCGGTGCCGAAGGTCCGTGTTGGTTGGCAATCGGTTCGCTGTGGCAATGCTCAACCGCCGGGCCCCAGGGCTTTCGCCGGGCCCATGAATTTTGTTCATCTGTTCTCGAACATACGACGACTCCCGGCGTCGGCCCCCTGGTCGTCGGCAATTTTCCCTTCTCAGAAAGCTCCCCCACCGGCCCGACCCTGCGCGTACCGAGGACCGTGGTCTACCGCTCACCGGCGGGTGCCACCCGAGTCACGTACCACAGCGTAATTGCCTCCGAAGCCGATCTATCCCACATGAAACGGGATCTTCGGATCCGCCACCAAACACTCGTCCATCACCTTCGCAACCTCCCGCCGCGGAGGCACATCCCATCGGAGGACCTCCCGATTCCCGAGGAGACCTACACGAGTTGGTGTACCCGAGTCCGTCACGCTCGAGAGGCGATTGTTCGCGGCCAATTGGACAAAGTCGTACTCGCGCGTTGTGTCTGCCATCGCCACCCGCGGGGGTTTGACCCGGCCGCCACCGCTCGCGCACTGCGGAACAACCATCCGAAGGCCGCGACGTTTGCCATGTCGCAGCCGACCCCAGAGGGGCCCGCAGTGTTTGTCGGGGCAACTCCCGAACCCCTAGTCGAGGTCGACGGTACCCGTGTCGCAACACGAGCGATCGCCGGCACGCTCCCGCGTCGATCGACGCCCGCGCAGGATGCCGCCCAAGCCGCCAAGCTCCTGAATTCGCCAAAAGATCGCCACGAACACCAACTCGTCATCGACATGCTCACGCGACGCCTCGGCGAAGCTTGTACATCCATCCATATCACGCCCACCGAAGTTCTGCGACTGCCCCGGGTAATGCATCTACAGACTCGACTCGTTGGGACACAGGCGCGGGCGGGCAACATCGTCGAGTGGGTGCGGCGCCTGCATCCCTCGCCTGCCGTCGGAGGATGGCCCTGCGACCAGGCAAAAAACTATTTGCAAGCGCATGAATTACTCGAGCGCGGACCCTATGCCGCCCCCATCGGCTGGATCGACGAGCAGGGCAGCGGACAATTCTTCGTCGCGATTCGCTCGGCGCTGCTGCACGGCGACCACGCACGCGCGTTTGCGGGTGCGGGAATCGTCGCCGGTTCCAATCCAGATGCGGAGTGGCGTGAAACCCAACACAAACTGCGATCGATTGCTGATGCATTGATTGTACGGACTCCCGAACATGCGCACATGCATGCTCCAACGCGCATCACGGACATCCATCCGCACCCTGGAGGACTGGTGTGAGCACTGCCGGCCTGCCACACGCGGTCGCGGATGACCGAGACGTCCGGAGTACCGATCCAGCGGATGCAATACACCCCGTTTGTGACCATCGGGAATTTGGAGCGTACGCGCGAACAGGCCATGCATCTGACCGCGCAGGTGGGATCGGCGAACCCGTCGAATCTCACGGCATGATTCAAAACATCATCCACAGGCGGCCGAGTCCCCGCCATATCGCCGACCCTGTGGTCGCTGCCATCAATGCCGCCGCCGCCGAAGCGATCGTGTGGGCACTCGTCGATGCCGGCGTCCGCGAAGTCGTCATCTCTCCCGGCTCTCGCAACACCCCGCTGATCCTTGCGATCGAGGCCCACGGTGCACTTGCCACCCATGTCGTGCTCGACGAACGCACGGCCGGTTTTTTCGCCCTCGGGCGTGCACGCATCAGCACGGGTCCTGTTGCACTTGTATGCACATCAGGTTCTGCCGGGCTGCACTACGCCCCCGCGATCGCCGAAGCGCGTCACAGTCGGATTCCTCTGATTGTCCTGACAGCCGACCGGCCAGCGAGGTTGCAAAACTGCGGCGCTCCCCAAACCCTCGACCAGCACCAGCTCTTTGGCAGCCTCGTGCGGGGATCTTTACAGCTCGAAGCACCGACCCACGACCTGTCCCCCCAACACTGGTACACCCGCGGGCTCCATTTATTTGCAAATGCATGTTCTAATCCCTCGGGGCCCGTCCATGCAAACCTTCGGTTTGACAAGCCATTGTGGCACAAGGGTCCGCGTCCCCCTTTTGTCCCCGTGCGCTCGCCTGTCGTCCACAAGCAGGCGCAATCGTGCGATGCGGCTTCGCTTGGGCAACTGGCCGAGCGCCTCGCAACACCCCGTGGGGTGATTGTCTGCGGTCCTCTCCTCGGTAACGCTGAATGCTCGCGCGCCGATTTTGCGGTCGCGATCGAAAACCTCGCCTCCGCACTCGGTTGGCCAGTGGTATGTGAACCTCTGTCCGGCGTAGCCGCGGTTGGTCACGCGATCGACCACAGCGATCTGATGCTTCGCAGTAAGGACATCGGGTCGGCGCTCGTACCCGAGTGTGTACTGCGGTTCGGCGCGATGCCGACATCCAAATCTGTCTGTCAATGGCTCGACCGTTTCGCACGCGGACGTACGATTCTCGTCGACTCGAGCGCGGAGTGGCTCGATCCAACAAAAGGTGTAGACACACTGGTCATTGCGGACCCGACGACCCTTTGCCATCAACTCATCCCGAGGTTTCCCGCCGGCAACGTCGCTTCGACCTACCTCGATCACTGGCGGCTGCTCGACCGAGAGATCAAAAAAATTGTAGATGCACACGACTGTCAATGGTGGGAAGGCGCGATCGTGCGGACCACCACACAATCTCTTCCTCCAGGCACTGTCCTGCACATCGGCAATAGCAATGCAGTCCGCGACCTCGGCAGTTTTTCCCAACGCCACTGCCACGATCTTCGCGTGCTCGGCAGTCGGGGCGTCAATGGAATTGATGGTACGGTGGCGACGGCTCTCGGCGAAGCTTGGAACATCGATGGCCCCGCGGTACTGCTCTGCGGAGACCTCACGCTCCGCCACGACCTCGCGTCGCTGCTCACCTCGCCAACCGAACTTGCCACTGCCCTCACGGTCGTCGTGGTCAACAACGGCGGTGGTGGCATTTTTCGCCAGCTCCCGATCGCCGGACATCCAGAAGCGTTTGAGCGCTATTTCCTGACCCCGCGGCCAACCGTTCTCGACGAGCTTTGCCGCGCTGCCGGGATCGCGTACCGCCGCGTGGCCTGTGCCAGCCACCTCCACACTTCGCTTGTAGAAGCAACTTCTAAACATTCTTCGCGCGGCCTGACGGTCATCGAAGTCGTCGTCGATGGAACGTCGAGTGAGACCACCCGTCAGCGGATCCTCGCACGTATCCACGCCGCACTCGCCCACCCACAACTTGTACCCACACTTTTTGCAGAGGAGCAGTCATCATGACCATCGAATGGATCCGAGTTCGCCCGTTTGAAGATATCGAGTACCACAAGAGCAAGGACGGGATCGCCAAGATCACCATCAACCGCCCCGAGGTTCACAATGCCTTTCGCCCGCAGACACTGTTTGATTTGAGTGCTGCGTTTTCCGATGCCAAGGAAGACCCGGAGGTCGGCGTGATCATCCTGTGTGGCGCCGGCGGCAAAGCGTTTTGCTCGGGAGGTGACCAACGCATCCGCGGGGAACAGGGCTATGTCGGCAACGACGGCGTGCCCCGTCTCAACGTACTCGAGCTACAGCGATTCATCCGCACCCTGCCCAAACCGGTCATAGCGATGGTCGCTGGGTATGCAATCGGCGGCGGACATGTGCTGCACGTCGTCTGCGACCTGACGATCGCCGCCGACAATGCGGTGTTCGGACAGACAGGTCCGCGCGTCGGAAGTTTCGATGGTGGCTTTGGGGCCAGCTACCTCGCCCGCAGCATCGGGCAAAAAAAGGCCCGCGAAATCTGGTTTTTGTGTCGTCAATACTCGGCCCAACAGGCACTCGACATGGGAATGGTCAACACGGTCGTCCCACTCGAACAGCTCGAGCAGGAGACTGTCCAATGGTGCCGAGAGATTCTGTCGCTCTCGCCGATGGCACTGCGTCTGATGAAGTGCGCGTTTAATGCCGATTGCGATGGTCAAACCGGTCTTCAAGAACTCGCCGGCAACGCGACCATGCTTTTTTACATGACTGAAGAGGCACAAGAGGGCCGCAACGCGTTCCTCGAAAAGCGTAAGCCGGAGTTCGGTAAGTTCCCCCGGCGCCCGTAGTTCAACAACAAAAAATGTATGAACACAGAATGAACACGCCGTAGCGATGACACTCTCCAGACCACACAACCGTTCGCCAGGTCCGTTCGCAGCCTGGATCTCGGCCCTGCGTCCTCGTACGCTGGTCGCCGGTGTGGTGCCCGTGGCCGTGGGAACGGCGCTTGCCATCGCATATGGCCTTCATCACCCGCCGACAACACTGGCTTGTGTCGGCGTGGCGCTGCTACTTCAGGTCGCGGTCAACCTTCACAACGACTACGAAGATGGGCAACGTGGTACCGACGATCATCGCCTCGGACCTGAGCGGGCGACGTCCGAGGGATGGCTCGCACCGGCATCTGTGCTGCGCGCTGCCGTGGCTGCGATTGTAGCTGCAACCATTCTTGGCGCGTACCTGGTTTCGATCGGTGGCTGGCCGTTTGTCGTCGCGGGATTGGCTTCGATCGCGGCCACGCTCGCCTACACCGGAGGTCCCGTTCCGCTCGGATATCGCGGTTGTGGCGAATTACTTGTTTTCATATTTTTTGGTCTGATCGCCACCGCTGGCACCTTTATGCTGCACACAGGTGTGCTTACAGATCTGTCCCTATGGTCAGCATCGGCAGTCGGGAGCCTCGCCGCGGCGATCCTCGTCGTCAACAACCTGCGTGACCGCAAAACCGATGCTGCCTCCGGCAAGCGGACACTGGCCGTCATCCTCGGCCCACGACGCACGCGGATCGAGTACGCGCTGCTGATCGGCTATCCCTATGCGATGGTTTTGGGACTCGTGCTCAGCGGCTGCGCCCCCCTCGGGTGGTTGCTTCCCCTGCTCAGCCTCCCCCTCGCGCTCAGACGCCTCGACGGTGTGTGGCACCGAGACGGCCGTGCGCTCAACCGTGACCTCGCACAGACGGCCCAACTCGAACTCATCTTTGGCCTACTTCTAGCCGTGGGAGTCCTCCTGTGAACGCCCCCACCGTCGCTGTTGACCACAATCCATGTATCGACATGGGTGTAGGCGACCCGGACTTGCCGATCACAGGCTGGCATGTCCGATCCTACATGTTGACTCGGACATTCCCCCTGCGAACGGCCTGCGTTCAGACGCAACAGCGCAAGGGGTGGCTGTTCTGGCTTCGTAGCGGTTCGCTCGCGGGTGTCGGGGATATCGCTCCCTGGCCCGGGTTTGGGGCCGATACGACCGACGTCGCTGCATGTGTCCACGCACTCGGGTGCGGACGATCCTCGGCGAACACACGGATCTGCATTCCGGAGCTTGTCCCGACAACGATCTCGTGGAAGCAACTTCGCAGGTGGGATCGTCACCTCGCCGATTCGGTTCCCGCACCGGTTCGTCACGGCCTCACAACGGCTGCACTCGATCTGGTTGCACAAGCAAAGAATCTCTCGCTCGCCCACCTCCTCTCATGCAGTCCCCGCGAAACCATTCCGGTCGCTGCAGTGGTCGAGACTCCGGAGCAGGCCCTTGCGGCTGTCCAGGCGGGTATTCGCTGTCTCAAACTCAAACTCGGTGCTGCATCTCCGGAGACCGACCTGCGGCGGGTCGCGGCGGTGCGCGGCGTGCATCCCGATGTCTCGCTGCGGGTCGATGCCAACGGAGCATGGTCCCGCGCAGTTGCTGCGAAGATGTGCGAGGCACTTCATGCGCACGGTGTGCAGTGGGTCGAGCAACCGCTCCCAGCCGACGATCTCGAGGGCTTATTGCATCTGCAACATCAAAGCCCGCTCGCGCTCGCGCTCGATGAGACACTTGCATTCCCAGCCCTACGGGCGGCGGCCTTGGCTGGTCGGATCGGCGATATTTGGGTTCTCAAGCCCTCCTCGCTGGGGGGCCTGCTCGCCTGTCTCGATGTTCATACAATTTCCCGCGAAGCCGGAATCGAAACCTGTGTGTCGTTTGCTTGGACATCCGCCGTCGGGCAACGGGCTGCCGTGTGTTTGGCCGCGGTCTGCGACCGTGCATCAACTTCCCCCCGCGCGGCGGGCCTCACAAGTCCGTGGACGAACGATGTCGCCACCCCGCTGTGCCCAAGCCGCGACGGGGTCATCGTCGTACCGACCGGACCTGGCCTCGGCCTCCCACAGGAGGTTGTATGACCACGATCTTTCATCCCCTTGCCAGCGCAGCGCGGGCCCGACCGGAACATCCGATTTTGGTGATGGACGATGCCGCCTGGACCGCGGCTGAGCTTTGCCAGTATGTCGCCCGTGTCGCCGCCGGGCTCGCAAACCAAGGCCTGACCCGCGGGACACCTGTCGCGCTGCTCGGACCCGTGTGCAGCAACTGGGTCGTGGCCCTCCATGCCCTCGGCTGGATCGGCGCCATCGCGGTCCCCACAGGGCCCGGTCCCGATGCCCAGATCGATCCCAGTGTTGCATTTGCAATTTCCTGTGGCGCTTCGGTACCGACACACCTACACAAACTCGACCTTCACCCGGCAGCGACTCCGCTCCCGGAACCTCGCTGGCCCCTCGGCGAGGTCCGCCTGTGGATGCAAACATCGGGTTCAAGTGGAGTTGCCAAAACGGTACCCGTAACCTGTGGTCAGCTGCTGTTTTCGGCGATGGGCTCAGCGATCCGCCTCGGCCATCTCCCGAACGATCGCTGGTTTTGCTGCCTTCCGCTGCACCACATCGGGGGCCTATCGATCCTGTTTCGCACCGCGTTTTATGGAACCTGCTCTGAAGTGCGTGCACGCTTCGATGCCACACAGGTCAATCGCAGGGTCGATTCGGGGGACATTACGCAGATCTCCCTGGTACCGACGATGCTGGCGCGCCTTCTCGATGCCCGTCACAATCGTCCGTTTCCCGAACAGCTGCGGTTTATCCTGCTCGGGGGGGCTTCGTGTCCTGCCCAACTTCGCCGGCGGTGCACCGCCCTCGGTATACCTGTTGCCTATACATGGGGAATGACCGAGACCGCTTCGCAAGTCGCGACTTCGTTTCCCGACGATCCTCCCGACGACCCTCGCCACGTCGGCCCGCCCCTGACGTTTGCCCGGGTCTGCCTTCGATCTCAACACGTCGGGCCGCTGGTCGTCGATGGTCCCATCACCGAAGGTTCGGTCCAAACGTCGGATGTCGGAGATATCGATGCTCGCGGCCACGTGCATATCCATCACCGTAGCGATCGCATCATCATCTCGGGCGGCGAAAATGTGGATCCGAGCCGGGTCGAGCAAACACTGTGTGCCCATCCTCAGGTCGAGGTGGCGGCGGTGATCGGGATGCCCGACCCGCACTGGGGCGAGCGCGTGGCCGCGGTCCTCGTCGCAGCTCGTCGGCAAAATGGGGTCCGAGTCCCACCCGAACAAGATGCATTTGCAACTTGGTGCCGGCAACACCTCGCCCCCTACGAACGTCCGCAACAACTGGTGTGGTGTCAGCAACTCCCGCAGACCACGACCGACAAACTTCCCCGGGCTGCGCTGCTGCGACTCTTGACCCCTTCCGAGCCGCATCACGCCCCCACAAAGGGTCGATAACCAATGGAACGCCCCCAACAACATCCCGTCCTCTCTCCTCTGCGGACCGTTTCGCACAGCAACGGCCTGGCTCCGCTGTCCGATCGCTTGCGGGAGATCGAAGCCTGGTTGGGCGATGATCTGCGTCGCCTCGATGCCTCCATTGCCGGGTTGGTCAACGACCTTCGCCGTCCCGATGGCCCGGGTGAGGCACGTCGAGCGGCGGGACATCTGCTCGGCCGTCCGGGCAAACGCGTGCGTCCGTTGTGTGTGCTGTTGGGCGCTCGAGTCGGGGGTCGCAACCTCGATCCGGTGGTCCGCGAACTCGCGCTCGCCAGCGAGTTGATCCACGCGGCGACCCTGCTCCACGACGATGTCCTCGATGTCGGTGAGGTCCGCCGCGGTGCCCCGGCAGCCCGGATCCTGTTTGGCAACAGCGTCAGTATCCTCGCCGGCGACCACCTGCTGGTCCACGCACTTCAACGCATCGCCGGCTGTGGTTTTAGCTGTCTCCTCGCGGATGTGTTGCGGGTGATCGACGAGATGGTCCGGGCAGAGGCTCTCCAACTCGCGCGTCGCAACCAAATCCCGGAAGACCTCGCAGTCGCTCGCCAAACCTACCTCGATGTCGTTCACGGCAAAACGGCTTCGCTGTTTCGCTGGAGCCTCGAGGCAGGGGCAACCGCTTCGGGTCTCGATGCTGCGACGGTCGCGGTGCTCGGCCAAGTGGGGCTGCACATCGGTACCGCCTTTCAAGTGGTCGACGATCTCCTCGACATCCGTGGCCAGCCACAACTGATGGGCAAAGGGGCGTGGGTCGACCTGCGGGAGGGGAAGTTGACGTGGCCGCTGTTGCTCACCCTCGAGCGTTGCCCGGAGCTCCACCGCGAACTCTGCGACGATCCGAAAAAACTTGTAGAAGCACAAACATCACTGCGCCAACACATCGTGGCCTGTCGCGCCGATGAGGGGACGGCTGCTTTTGCGCAAGAGCTGGCGACGACCGCCCGCATGGAGTTGCGCCAACTACCCGCTGGGCAGGCGCGTACGGCCCTCACGGCCCTCGTCGACACCATTGTCTCGCGGGTGCGATAACAATGAACCAAATGACCACACAACATGCTGATCGCAGTGATCCGGTAGATGCCGAGCAAACGCCGGGCAGCGGGGCGATGTTTGACGCCATCGCCACGCGCTACGACCTTCTCAATCGCCTCATGAGTTTGGGCCTCGATGCTCGGTGGCGACGTCAGACCGTGGCGGCGATGCAACTCGATGTAGGCGCACATATTCTCGATGTCGCCGCCGGTACCCTCGATGTCGCGCTCACCGTCGCCCTGCGCGTGCCACAGTCGCGGGTGACAGCCCTCGATCCGAGTCACAAGATGCTCGCCCGTGGACAACAAAAAGCGATCTCTGCCGGGGTGGATCAGCGGATCACGACCGTGGTCGCAGATGCCTGTGCTCTCCCGTTTGCCGATGCGACGTTCGATGGCGCAGTGTGTAGCTTTGGGATCCGCAACATCCCCGATCGCCCACAAGCACTTCGTGAAATGCTGAGGGTGTGTCGCCCGGGTACACGGGTTGCGATCTTAGAACTCACCGAGCCGCGCACAGGGATCCTGGCACCGCTCGCGCGGTTGCATGTACATTATCTTGTTCCCCGACTCGGCGCGCTACTGTCGGGGAGTCGAGAGTATCGCTATCTGCAACAATCGATTGCGGCGTTTCCCCCACCCGAGGAATTTGTCGAGACGATGGCGGCAGCGGGACTGCTCCAACCCCACAGCAGACGGCTGGGCTTCGGAGCTGTGCACCTGTTTGTCGGCACCGTCCCCGAAACCGTGACGAGTTAGCCACGTGTTGTACCGGGGACAGTGCGTCCGAAGCCAGGTTGGCTACCAGCGAGACCGCCGGCGAGCCTGCATCCGCCGGGCAATCGCAAAGGCCATCTCGAGGGCCTGGCGGTAGTTGAGGCGAGGATCGCAGGCGGTTGCATAGTTGGAATCGAGGTCAACTTCGCGGACCCCCCCGCCGGTACATTCGGTCACATCGTCGCCGGTGAGCTCAAAGTGGACGCCGCCGAGGTAGGATCCACAACCTTCGTGAAGATCAAACGAACGCTCGATCTCCTGCAAAATATCTTCGAAATCACGGGTTTTGACGCCGCTCGCTAGTTTCTTTGTATTGCCATGCATCGGGTCGCAGACCCACAACACCGTCTGCTCGGCCCGGCGTACTTTGTCGATCAGGTTGGGGAGCACTTGGTGCACCGTCTTGGCTCCCAACCGGGTGATCAACACGAGTTTGCCCGGCTCGTTGTTGGGATTGAGGGCCCGTACGACTTCGACGATTTCGTCGGGATCCGCTGTCGGCCCAACTTTGACACCCACGGCATTGCGGATCCCGCGGAAGAACTCGACATGGGCACCGTCGAGGGCACGCGTGCGCTCGCCGATCCACGGCATGTGCGTCGTGAGGTCGTAGTGCCCTTCCCGCCGGGGTACGCGACGCGTTTGAGCTGCCTCGTAGTGCAGGTTGAGGCCTTCGTGGGAGGTGAAAAACTCGATCCGGGTCAACTCGTCGAGCGACCCTTCCCCGAGGGCTTCCATAAACCGCAGGGCCTCGCTCAGTTGCCGGGTGTACTCGCTGTACTGCGCCCGCAACTCGAGCGGCAGTTCGACCCGCGACAAAAACGAGAGATCCCAGTACTCGGGGTGATGGAGGTCGGCAAACCCACCGCCGGAGAGCGAGCGGATGAAGTTGAGGGTCATGGCCGCGTGGCTGTAGGCGTCGAGCAACCGCTGGGGATCGATCCTCCGCGCCGCCGGATTAAACTCTGCCTGATTGACCAGGTCGCCGAAGTAGTTGGGGAGCGTCTGGTTGCCGCGTTCCTCCATCGGTTGGGACCGCGGTTTGGCGTACTGCCCCGCCAACCGCCCGACGCGGATCACCGGTCGTTTCCCCCCCTGAATCAGCACCAGAGACATCTGCAAGAGGATCTTGAGCTTGTTGGCGATGATCGTCGGGACACAGTCGGCCAAGGTTTCGGCACAGTCCCCACCCTGCAACAAAAACCGATTGCCCCTCTGGGCGTCGGCGATCTGTTGCTTGAGGCGTTCGATCTCCCACGAGGTCACGAGCGGCGGCAGCGTCCGTAGGCGGTCGACCACCCCGACCAGCGCTTCGCTATCGGGGTAGTCAACTTCCTGGGCGTGCGGCCGAGATTCCCACGAATTGAGGCTCCACTTGTTCACCCAGTGATTGTACCCAAGGGTCAATGAATTTTGGGTGTTCGATAGAATTTGTGCCGCGCCGTGACGGCGGCGTACATCTTCGCCCATGCAAACCGTGTACAAACAAGCAAGTCTGACCTGACCGATAAGTCAAACTTGCTTTCGAGCACATCTTTTGTGCATTTACAAACACTGACTGGCGGATTACATGCCGCAGGTCCACTTGCTGAGGGCTTTGAAGCTATCGCCCTCTGCTTTGTAGATCCGGTCGCCGCCGCCCTCGTTGAACGCCGCATTGATCCACAACTCGTGGGTCCCGTCGCCGTTGAGATCAGGTGCTGCCCGCAGGGTAAAGGTCTCCTGCTTGGTCTTGTCCTTTTCGATCAGCGCGAGTTTGTCGGGTGCCGATCCGCGGCGGACAAACAGGCCACTAAACAGGAACTTGTCGGTATCCCGCGGATCGACGACGTAGGCGGAGAAGAACATGTCGTCCTTGCCATCGCCATCGAAGTCGAGCGTGGCCGCCTGGTGGACCTCGACCTTTTCTGTGATCTTGGAGTTGATCGCCTTGATCGCCTTGTCGAGCGCCTCGACATCGGACTCGGGAATCTCGTGGGCATCCTCGCTCCACGTGTCAGGCGAAATCTCGAGCACCTTGGTGCCGAGGGACTTGGGCCAGGTGGCGAAGTCGAAGTTTTGTCCGGCGTCAACCTTGGGTGCGGACAAAGCCGCCGGCGAACCGGTCGCCCCGACATCGCACAGGGGATGCTTGGCCCCGCCCAGCGTATCGAGCTCGGCCGAGGTCGACGATTTGAGATAGACCGGGTCGCCCTCTTTGCCGACCTTGAGGCAGTCGCCACCGGCTGCGAGCTTGTTGCCGTCCTTGATGAAACAACCGACCGGTTGCAGAGAACTCGACCCGTCGACGACGTAGAACACCGCCGAGGTTTCGGGCGGCACGGGGCCCGACAAGTCCGGGCCTTCGAGGGTGTCGAGGCTCTTGCCCTCGGGCCGCTCGCCACCTTCCTTGGCGTCCGCCTTTTGCTCGCTTGTATCGTCCTTTTTGGCCTTGTCCTTTTTCTTGCACCCAGGGGCGGACAAACCGAGGGCAACGACTGCACAGGTGACGGCGAGAAGACGACGGGTCGACATGGGTCGCCATGGTAGTCTGGGCCCGCGGCGTTGTCACCCGCAGCGAAGTTTCGGCGTCCGGCAAATGTTCAAAACCCTCGCTTCGATGCAAAGCTGCGTAACCATTGGATGCACGGGAACCCGTTGCGGGCTACTTCGCTCCGCGCAGACGCTCGATCGCCGCCTTGGCCGGCGCCACCAACTTTGCGTCCGGACGGATAAGCCCAGCTAACTTGGTCGCTTCCTCGCGCTTGCCGAGGGCTTCGCACGCGAGTGCGGCGACGACGAGCGAATCGCTCGTCCCCGGGCCCTGAACCTGTTTCAGGCCCTCAACGGCGCGTTTGAGTAGGTCCTGCGCCCGGGTTTTTTCGCGTTTGTTGGCGGCCAATGCCAGTGCCCGTCCGGCCAGGCTGATCGGGTGGAGTGGAGCAATCGCAACGGCCCGCTCGAGTGCCAGATCCCGCAGCGGCCGATCGTCGGTCACAACCGCCAACATCAACAAGCGCGCTGCCGGATCATAGCTCATCCCGTCGATCTTCAAGGCCTCGGCGAGCACCCGTTTTTCCGCCTTCACATCCCCACTTCGCTGGGCGAGATGGGCCAACTTCGACAGCGGCTCGATCGCCTCGGCATGAAATTTATGTGCATGTTCAAAGTGTTGTTGGGCCGACTTCCACGAGGGCCCCTGCAACAGCACTTCGCCCAGCAACATGCGTACGTGATAGCCATCGCCACGTTCGCCGATCAGCTGTTGCAGCGTCCGCGAGGCGGCGTCGTAATCCTTGGCCCGGGCCTGCTGCATGGCTTGGGCGTAGAGCTTCGTACGCGGATCATCCGCTCCCTGACCGGGTTTGGTCGGGGGATGCCACCCGGTGACCTTGGCCTGCAGTTGCTTGACCATCCACGCATCAAACTCGTTGGACAGGGTCGGCAGATCCTTACCGAAATGGAGCGCGACCAACTGCTCGGTGGTCTTGCCCTGACCGTAGCCCTCGAGCATGGCCTTGAGCTTGTCGATCCCGTAGGTCCGGCCGAGGTAGCGCATGGCGTAACTCGCAGTTGCATAGGCAACTTCCATCATGGCCGGGGATTCGGCCCGCAAAAACGCTAGCTCGAGCTCTTCGAGCCTGCGCATTTTCCCCTGGCGACGGGCCGCCGCCAACAACTCGGCACTCTCGCGCGCCCACGAGGGATCGGCGAGTTCAGATTCCCACTCGCTGAGACCCTCGGTAAACCACCGCGGCACCCGACCGCGGCTCAAACGAATTGCATATACATGGGCGAGCTCATGCCAAATCACCTGGTGGAGATTGTGGGTCCCGCCGTGGTTGCCGACCAGGGTGATCACCTTGCCAAAACATACACCCAAGGCACCAAAGCTCGGGACGCCGAGGGTCCGCACCGAAAACGCCTGCGGTGTGTCGAAGGCCTCCAACCGCAACAAACCCGGGTCGAGTCCATAGCGGGCGTCGAGGGCCTTGCGCGCGCGGGCATAGGTGGCGACCAAATCGTCGGCCAAAAATTCGTGGTCCTTGGTCGGGACCCGCAGCGACAACTTGTTCGCCGAGACATCGGTGTAATTTGGATCGATCTGTTCGCGGTAAAGCTCCAGTGTGTTGAGGGTGCGCTCGTTGAAACGGTCGCGCTTCCACGCCGCCTCGAGGGCCGCACGCCCCTGTTTCTCGTCACCCAAGCGCAAGAGATTGAGCCCGTAGGCCGACTGCGCGAGGGGATTTTTGGGCGCGAGCTCGACCCCCTTGGCCAAAATCTCACCGGCTTCGGGATACATGTGGAGCGAGACCAACAACTCTCCGAGGGTCGTAAAAAACGTCCCGCCGTCACCGGCGTAGGCGAGCGCTTGCTGAACCATCGCTGTATAGGCAAGTTGATCGTCGGCGCGCAGGGCCAATGCAGCCCGGATCGCGAGCCCTTCGAGGTCGTTGGGATTGGTGGCCAACACCTGCTCACCCACCCGCTTGCGCGCGGCGTCAAATTTGCCTTCGACCAACTCGATCCGGGCCATCACCGCCTGTGCGCGTGGATGCTTGGGATGGGTCTGCAAGACCATTTCGGCCGAGCGCCAGGCGGCTGCGAGTTGGAATGCACTGAGCTGAGCTGCGGCCACGCCAGCGAGGGCATCGGGCTGCCAGGGATCACGTTGTAGGATCAACCGATAGGTCTCAAGTGCCTCGGACTCGGCGTACTTTTCGGCAAACATCGACCCGCGAAGCAGCAACAGCTCGTCGCGGACGACAAACGCCAGGGGGTCGTTGGGCGGGTCAGTCAGCTGCTCGGCTTCCCCCAAGACCATGTTGGCATCTTGGAACGCACCGCTGCTCCCGCGGGCGATCCCGGCCCGCGCCACCGCCATCAAAGCCGCGATATCGGAGGCCTGACTGGCCTCATAGGTGTCGTAGAGACCATCCATGAGTTTGCGGGCCTCGGCTGTTTCGCGGCGGCCGGTGTACATCCATAGTTCGAGCAACTCGCCGCGGGTCGCCGGGTCGTTGGGTGCTTTTTTGAGTGCGGTCTGAAGCTGGGCTTCGGCCTGCTTTGCGTCGCCCTGCAGCAGGGCGATCCGAGCCAACAAGCGCAGCCGGGCGACCACAGCCGCGGGCTTTGCAGACGCACCGCGCTGCTTGTCACCTTGCAACAACACCTTTTTGGCCTGGGCGAGCTCCCCGACGCGCAGGTATGCGTGGGCCGCAGCCATCCGCGCCGGGTGATCCCCCGGATGTGTCGAAAGCCAGGTACCGAGAAACTTCACAGCTCCCTCGGGGTTGCCCTTGGCCACGGCTGCAAACGCGTCGTCCCGAGCGTTGACAGGTTTCGCTTCTGGGCGGCGGGCAGGCGTCTTGTCGTCTTCGACCACCAACTCAAAATCAGCTGAGTCGGGCGAAAACTCACCCGGCGGCTCCGCATCCGCGGGCGTATCTCTTGCCGCGTCAGGCGGAGGTTGGACCGGTTGATCGGAGACTTTTTTACACGCGAAAATTCCAAGTCCGCCGACGAGAAGCCAGCCGATCATCGAAAATCGAAGACGCGATCGTCGTCGAAGCCGAGGTTGTGATCGCCGTGCGTGCGCGCCCATTTTCACCGCGAAAATTCTGACGGTCCAAGCTACGGGCTGTCAATTCTCGAGAACGGCTCTGCTATTGTTGCCGCTATGGCGGACTCCAGTGCACACACTGCCTATGCGGCCGAGGTCTACGAGAGCTTCGACGCCTTTATGCAGCAGGTGATCCAAGACACGTATAGCCGCGGGGCCAAACGGGCAGAGTTCGTCGCCCTGTTGTTGGCCTCGGGCGAGCTCATCCCGATGGCCTGGGGCCGGATGCGAAAAAGTGGTGTCCGCGAGTTCGCGGTCGGAGCGGCGGGCGTGGTCGCGCTGCGCTACGCGATCGGATACATCGTGAGCGGTCCGGTCGGCCTCGCACTCACCGGATTTACCGTCGCCACCCTGATCTCGTTTTTTTGGGCCAATCAAAAAGAAGTCCTCGCGCGTCGTAAACCCTACAAACAACTGATCAACGACACCCGCGAGAAGTTCGAAGACATCCAAGTCCGCTACCAAGACGGCCGCTACGATGCAGGCGAACGCGCCCTGCTCATCGAAGGGTTGCTGCGCCGGATGTTGACCGAGATCGAAGCACCGGTCGCGGTCGAAGCGGATTAACAGCGGTACGTCGGGCTCGGCAGACCACGTGCTGGTAGCATGGGGTATGGCTCGGTTACTAACATGGTCTTTCATTCTGGTAGTGTCGGCCTGTTCGAGCTCGCCGATCGAAGGCTCGAATGCGGCGAGCGAGAGCACCGAGGACGGTTCTTCGGGGGGTTCCGATCCGACCACCGCAAGTGATTCGACGCCGACAACCGCGATGTCGGGTAGCGAAACGGCGAGCACGACGGAGAATCCGACGACCGAAGGCCCGACGACCGACGACCCGAGTACCGACGACCCGAGTACCGACGACCCGAGTACCGATCCAAGTACAACCGATCCAAGTACGACCGATCCGACCGACGCGACGACCAATCCAACCGACGCGACAACCGATACGACCGACGCGACGACCGATACGACCGACGCGACGACCGATACGACCGACCCGAGTACCACCGAACCCGATCCCACCGACACATCGGGGAGTGAGTCCGACACCGACGGTGTGATGTGTGGCGACGATCCAATGGCACCCGGTGGCATGTGCCCGGAGATCTGCAACGGCGGCTGCGGTGGAAAAAATTGTAAGATCAACTGTATCGGCGATGATGCTTGTAAAGATCAGGAGATCGACTGTCCCGACGGATTCAAGTGCTCGGTCG
This sequence comes from uncultured Nannocystaceae bacterium, assembly GCA_964621785.1. Taxonomy (GTDB): domain Bacteria; phylum Myxococcota_A; class Polyangia; order Nannocystales; family Nannocystaceae; genus JACKDW01. The sequence goes on along the minus strand of CAZUPD010000008.1, from coordinate 48,632 downwards.
ACTGCGACGGCATCTCAGCTTGCAACAACACAACCGTCAACTGCCCCGGGCTCTATAAGTGCAAGATGACATGCGACGGCATCGATGGCTGCAAGGCCTCGACCCTCAACTGCTCCACAGGCCTGTGCGAATACGATTGTAAAAACGACTCAACTGCCTGCGAAGACATCACGCTCAACTGCGGACTCAACGACTCCAAGACCAAGTGCGATGCCCAAACCGCAGGGGTGATGGTCGTACCCGACCCAAATGCGGACTGCTCGTGTGACATTGATTCATGCGCTCCTTGATGGCCCGTTGAGAAGCTGCGAGCCAGCGCCTCATATTTCCTTGTATCAACATGTAAAAACCCTGCCGCATATATGTGGCAGGGTTTTGAGGGTGGTACTCCCGGCTATCCGCTCGTCGGCACGCCGTAATCGGGCTCGGGCTCGGGCTCCGAGGTCGTCGAGGGCACACCGTAGTCCGGCTCGGGATCCGTCGTTGTCGTCGGATCGGAGGTTGTCGTCGGGACCCCGTAGTCCGGCTCGGGCTCGGGCTCCATGGTCGTCGACTCGGTATCCGTTGCAGGTACACCGTATTCTGGTTCCGGTCCGACCGTCGTCATATCGGTCGTCGCTTCGGATTCACTCCCTGTCATACTCGTGTCTTCGGTGGTGCTGGCCTCGGTCGTACTACTGTCCGAGCCGTTGCCCGTGGTCGAGTCACTCTCCATCGCGGTCGTCTGCCCCTCGGTATCGGGCACACCGTACTCGGGCTGCGGGTCGTCGCAGGCGGCGATCGTCAACCCCATCAACACTGCCCCAGCTGTGCGGGCGATCCGTCCGTCGGACGACCGCAGCCGACTGCCACACATCGGACACTGCGACTCACTGCGCAGGACATGGGAACTGCAGGAAGGACAGGCGACAAACAAAGGCTTTGGGGACATCGATCGACCTCGCTAAATTTGGGACTGATTATACGCTGATCGCGCCCTCGCCCCAGAATCTTTCTCGACCATCCAAAAAATCGGGAAATACTGTGATTTTCAATATTTGACGCGATGCTTGAAACCGGCCAGACGCCCGCGAGGCATGTATAATCGCGCACCATGTCCACCACTCCTGAAATCGTCATCATCTCGGGTCAAATTCCCGTTCGGCCCGATCGTTGGGACAAGGCCTACGCGGTTGCCCTGCGCCACCAAGAAGCCTCGCGTGCGGAACCGGGCTGTCTCGAGTTTTCGTTTACTCGCGATCTCGAACATCCGAACACTTTGCAGCTTTTTGAGCGCTGGGAATCCGACGCGGCCTTCGCCGCGCACATGGAGGGTCCCGCGTTCACGGCCACCAATGCCGCCCTGCCCGAAATCACCGCGGGGCCCATCACGATCCAAAAGTTCCGCGCTGAGCCGCTCCCATTTCCGTTTCCGTGATGTTACAAGAACTACACAACTTTTTGTTGTACCATCACTGATATGAACCGACTTTCCGCCATCTTCATGACCTCGGTCTGTAGCCTCACGCTCGGTGCCTGTGGCGGCGGAAAACAGTCGTCAGACAGCGGGACGACCGGCGTCCAGACGTCTGCGGGTAGCGAAGACCCCGAAACCACCGCTGGGCCCGACAGTGATCCAACTGCGGGCCCGACCGATACGGTCGACCCATCTGATACCGATCCATCGACGGACGCGACCGAATCCGACCCCTCGACCACCGATGCGACGGACACCGAAGCCGATACCGAGTCGGAGTCTGAAAGCGAAGGCGACGGGCCGCTGGTGTTCTCGGTGATCGGCGATACCCCCTACGAGGATGAGGACACTCCGGCCCTGCTCTCACATATCCAGCAACACAACCTGAGCAGCCCATCACGCTTCCTCGTCCACGTCGGCGATATCAAACGCGGGGCCCCCCCCTGCGTCGCGTCGGAGTACACCGATATCCGCGACATCCTCTACGGACTCGATGTACCTGCATTTATCATTCCCGGCGACAACGAGTGGAACGACTGCGACGACCCCGATGCGGCATGGGCGTTGTGGTGGCAACACCTCTACCAACTCGAACAGCACTGGAACCCGTTACCCGCCGTCGAACGCCAACCCGAGCGGCTCGAGAACTTCGCGTTCGTCGACCGTGGCGTGTTGATCATCGGCATCAACTTGGTCGGTGGAGCAGTGCATGACGCCGACGAATGGGCGCTGCGGTTCGAGCAAGATGTCGGGTGGATCGCTCAGCAATTCGCCGCCCACGAATCCGAGATTCTTGCCGCTGTGGTGTTCGGACATGCCCTTCCCGATCTCGGGGACCATCAGGAATTTCTCGATGGTTTTGCAGCAGTCTTAGGGGACTATCTCACACCGACTTTGTTTCTCCACGGAGACGGGCATTTTTGGATCCACCAACAGGGCTATCTCGACCTCGATCACGTCACCCGCGTGATGGTCGAGTGCTGTTCGGCGAAGCCCGTTCAAGTGACGGTAGACGTCGATCACCCCGATGTGTTTGTCATCGAGCGTGAGCCGTTTTAACCTGTGACTCGAAGCTCATGTGCAAAACCGATGCATGTACAAAAGAACAGCTTGCACATTCGCCCTGGGCGAACCGCAGCCTGTGGGCACCCCCGCGCGACGACTTGATCTGCCAGAGAAAAGCCGCCTGCGGGTATTATCCCGCCGATGCAGTCCGCCATATCCAAGCTAGAAGCGGCCATCGCGGAAGTCCCGTGGTCGAGTCTTCACCACGCCTATGGTAGCGCCAGCGATGTCCCCAGCCTCCTCCGCGAACTCGCCTCGGGTCACCGCCGTCGCCAGCTCCTCGCGCTTCACGCGTTTTACGGCAATATCTGGCACCAAGGCACCATCTATCCCGCCTCAGCTCCGACCGCCCGCTGCCTGCTGACACTTCTTCGACAGTCCCAGGACCTCGGCCTCGACGATCCGCAGGAGCTGTTTGAAAAGGTCCTCACCCTGCTGCTTCACCTCGCCAGCGGGTATGGCGAGGGTGGTCCCGAGTTGCAGGACGAATGTCGCCAGACCCTCGCGCAGGACATTGAGTTGTATCAGCATCTTCTTCACCACCCCCATCCGCGCGTCCGCATGCGGACGGCTCACCTGTTGGGGTTGCTGCAATCGCCAAATGCGGTTGCACAATTGATGGCGGAATTTTCAGCGGAGCCGGCCGCGGAAGTTCGGGCCGCCCGGGCACTCGCCCTCGGGCAACACCCCGGAGTACGTGCGCAGTTGGTCGAGCTGTGCCGACATGAGCGAGATCCGGCTGTCGAACTCGCTATTTTACTTGCTATTGCACGTAGTTCGGATGTACTTGCAGTCTCCGAGCACGCGCGCCTGTCGGAGCTGCTCCGGCGAGTCCCCGTCCTCGCCCAACTCCAAAGCTGGCAAGACCCCGAGCTCGAGCAGGCACTCGACCCGCTGCCGCGGTACGTCTGCAGCGTTGCGTCACCGGCCAAGTTTGCCCTCTTGGTCCCGTTTGCCGAGTTGCTGGGAAGCCTCGACAGCGACGATCGGTGGTGTGTCGCACTCGCTTGGGACCTGGTCGTCAGCACCTTTTCGCAGGCCGGCAACCCCCTCACCTTCGACGATCTACACCCGGATCAACGCAGGATTCTCCGCTGCCTGGCCACCTGGAGTGTCGACGATGTCGTGCAATACCTGTGCGAACCGTTCGACCTCGGGCCCGAAGAGATACGCGAGCATCTGTGCACCATCCTGGGATGTTCCGCCGACGAGCTCGAACCGTCGACCTCGGGCGGTGAGAGCGAAGCTTCCGACGACGACGTCGAGATCCCGGGGGTACGCATCCCGAGCCTCGACAAGCCGTTTTGCGGCCCCTATACCGATGCCCAACAAACCCTGGCCCACCGCGCCGCCGAAGTTCTCCACCAGGTTGGGTTTCACGAGTCACGGGCGTGGCACAAGGCGTTTGTCCAACTCGCCAACGCCGGACTCACGATGCATCCCGCGGCCCTCGGGCGGCACTTTGGTGGATCGCGCAACGTCACCGTCGGGCTCGACTTTCACGACGCCGACGCCCAGAAACAATTCGCAGATACAACAAATTATCGGCTCGCCGGCGAGTACCTCAAACTCGTGTACACCGACCAAGAGGACCGCCCTGAACTGACGCTTCGCGTCGGCCTGGCGAAGACAGACGACGCCACCCTGCGCACACTTTCGCAGGCGATCGCAGCCTCTGTCGATGAAGATACGCTCGCCGGTGTACTCGCGGCGATGGAACCTGTGGCCGCGCCGCTACTGGTCGAATTCGGCGAGAGCCACTTCGCGATTTTGACCCGTACCTTCCACAATTAATTGTACACACAATAAATTTGAAGATCGGCCAGGCGGTCGGAGCATTCGGTCCTCGCAACGCCGCGACAAAAATGTCGTGACTTCCCTTGGAAGCGGCAGTGTACGTCGCGGTACGAGACCACTTGCACCTGTGTTCACAACGGGTTTTCATACGCAAAACAATCTTTTGGGTTGGCGCGGAGTGTGCATCGCTTCCGGGCCAACAACGCGGCTCCGACCGACAACAGGAATGAACAAAACCATGCGCAACTTTCTTAAATTTAGCCTGACCGCTTCCACCCTCGCCCTTGGACTTTTCCTCGCCCCGGGCCAAGCGCTCGCAGCCACTGTCCAGTGCTCGAATGACCTCGGGACCTGTGAAGTGAGCAACGACGATGGGGATTGGGTCCAGTGTGATTGCGAAAGTGGATCCGGCACGGCTGGGACCGGTGCGAATGAATGGAGTGACCTGTCCGAAGAGGAACTCCAAGAAGTTTGCGAAGGTCAGCTGTCGCTGTGCGAAGAGTTCGAGACGACGACCGAAGGCACCTCGACCACGACCGCAGACCCGACCGAAGGCAACGAAACCGAAGGCGAAACCGAGGGTGAAACCGACGATCCCACGGGCGACCCCGAGACCACCACGGATACCGGCGAGGAGACCAGCACGACCGGTGATTCTGGCAATTCCGGGACCGAAGGCGAGACCGAAGGTGGCGAGACCGATGGCACCGGTGGTGAAACCGACAGCGGAACCGACAGTGGTGGCGAGACCGGAACAACCGGAGGCGACTCCGAAGGAGAGACGGGTCAAGCGACTGGTGACACCGGTGAAGAGACTGGCGAAACCGAGGGCCATGAGAGTGAGGGCCACGACAGCGACGCCGATTCGGACAGCGGCGGAAGCGACGACGACAAGGGTGGCTGCTCGATCGCAGCCGACCCTGGAAGCGCCACACTCCTCGGCCTCGGATTGATCCTAGGCCTCGCAGGCGTGCGCCGCCGCCAGCGCTAGTCCTCCATAGACGTTCCCGAGACCGCGACCGCCCCAACCGGTCGCGGTTTTTTCAACCGAGGGCGTTCCCATCAAAACTCGGATCGAGAAGTGAAACGTGCGGAACCATTGTTCGCACGCGAATTTGTTCATATTAAGATGACTCAAAACCCAGAAAATGACTCAAAAGACACATCTATAACATGTATCATCATAAATTTGGCAGGCTGGCCAGCCGCCCCCTGCAGCCGCTTCGGGTGGGTGCTATAAAACGGGACATGTGTGACTCTCGGCCGATTTGGAAACCTGGTGTACTGGTTCTGGCCACCGCCCTCGCCGCAACCATCGCCTGCTCGTCGAGTGTGACGGACGACGCGTCCTCGAGTACGGACGAGACGACGACCGGTGAGGCGAGCGATTCGGATGTAAACACAACAATTCCGACCCCCACGACCGGAACGTCGACAGGTTCGGGCACAACTGACAGTCCTTCGACCACCGTTGACGAAACATCCGCGACGGATGGCACCACCAACGAAACCGACGATACGTCTGCAACGACGGACGAGCCGACCACAGATGGCTCGACCACGGGCGAGCCAGTGTGTGAAGACGCGGTCGAGATCCCCGATTCGAATTTCGCCGCGGCCCTGCGCCTGGAGCTCGAGCTCGGCGACGACGATACATTGTGTGCATCTGCATTGATACAACTCCCAGCGACACTCGACCTCTCCGGCTGGCAGATCGAAGACCTGACAGGGATCGAGTACCTCGACCACATCACCGATTTGACGGTAACCGACAACGCCATCTCCGACCTCTCGCCACTGGTCGCACTCACCGGCCTCGAGCGACTGATCCTCGACCAAAACCCGGTCTCCAACCTGGCGACGCTCGCAGCGATGAGCAACCTGCACGAGGTCTCTGTCAACCAGACCCAGGTCTCGACCCTCGTCGACCTCGCCCAAGCCCAGGTGGCACTCATCCACGCCCAACAGACCGCGATCTCAGACCTGTCGCCAGTCCAACAGATGACAGAGCTTCAACTACTCGACCTCTCCGACAGCCAGGTGACAGACCTTTCGCCACTGCTGTTGGCGGTTTGGTTCAACCTGACCAGTTGTGCCGAACTGCGGTTCAACGGCTGTGACCTCAACGACAACTCGCTCGAGGGCGTGCTGCTACAACTCTGCGCCGCCGGGCACGAGGTCCACTGGGACGGTGGTGTCGGCACCTGCAACGTCGAGATGTGCTTCCTCGATCCGTAGCCGAGTCCTGCGAAACGACTGTGCGTTGAGCCGCACCACGAAACATCAGCGCGCGGAGCCAGATCGTTAGGACAACGCTCAAAACGAATGTGTCTACAATTTTTCTTTACTAAAGACCCAAGCGGTGCAGGGGCACTGTTACCACCTCGCCAAAGCGGGCAAGTTCGCGTTTGGATATCCGTCGCGGATCGCCGACAACCATGATCGAACGTGGTCGTCCGGCGATCTGACTTGCCACAAACGCCTCGACATCGGTGAACGCGAGCTCTCGGTAGCGGGCGATCCACTCGCGCCGTGGATCTGCCCGATACCCGAGCCACTGCCAGTCGTCGAGTGTTTGCAGGACACTGCGAAAGCCCGGTGTTGCGGCCAACTGACTCTCAACCAGGGCCGACCGCAAGCCAGTCATCCGCTCGGGTTTGCGGGGCATCTTTCCCAGTAGGTCGAGTAACACCCCGACCGCCTCGACTGTCTTGTCAGCTTGTGTGCCTACATGTATCCACATCATCCCCGGATGTCCCGCCACCGGATGTTCGATGAATTGGGCCCGTGTCGAGTAGGCCAGTGACCGCAGCTCTCGCACCTCTTGAAACACAATCCCAGCCATGCTGCCGCCGAAATACTCATTGAACGCATGGTAGGCAGGGCGCTGGGCATCGGTGATCGGATCACCGCCGACGGTAATGGTGATCTGGCTCTGGATGCTCCGCGGACGTCGGACAAAATAAACCGTATCTCGGGATGGGTGCTGGCGCGGCCGCACGACCTTCGGAATCGCCGGGCGCAGACGCTCTGGAAACCGAACGTGCTGTTGGACCGCCGCTGCGATCTCGTTGGCCGACGCTTGCCCGGTATAGCGGATCTCGACCGCATAGGTCTGGGCCTCGTGCCAGGCATCGAGCAGGTGTTTGGGCGACATCCGCATCATCTCGGTCGGGCTGTACTCACGGACATATTTCGACTTGTCTCCAAATGTCACATACTCTCGCAGGGCATCGGCCACGACCGTCGGTTGGCGGCGATTGACAAACCCGTAGCCCCGCCGTTCCTGTCGGATCGCCCGCAGCGCCTTGCGACTGTTCTCGGGCGTGTGCATCAATCCGTCGACGAGTTGCAGCGCCTGCGCCAGATGTTCCTGGGGACCGGTGATACGCAAGACAAACGCCTCTTCCCGGGTCTCAAACGTGAGTGTGGTCGCCAGCGAAAACAGTTGGTGCTTGAATGTCTTCGCTGGTTGCGCGACGGTTCCGACATCGCTGAGGTAATCGTCGAGTAGGGACAGCGGCCGCAGATCGTACTGCCCGACCCCCCATACAAATTCCATTGTATAAACATCATTAAAGGGATTGGCATGGCGCAACAGCTCGACCCCAGGTGCGACCGTCGCCCGAACGACATCGCGAGTCGGATCGATGTAGCGGGGTTGAACCGGCTGTGGCGGGATTTTTCGCACGCGCTCGGCATATTTCGATGTATGTGCACTTGATGGTTTGACCGGACGAAACCCCGGTTTGTCGAGCTTGCGCGGCTTGGCGTGCCCGGCCCGAGAGTGGATCATGAGGTACTTGTCGCCGAAATAACGCGCCGCCACGCTGCGCACCTGCTCGCGATCGACGGCGGCGAGCTCATCTAAAAATGCGACAAACGAGGCCCAGGTTGCCCCACGCCCAAACACATCTGCCATCGCTACTACGCGCCCTTGATTGGTTTCCCAGCGCTGGCGGTACTCGTTGATCAAACTGCGACGGACACCGCGGAGGGTATCGTCGTCAAAGTTCCCCTGCTTGAGTCGCTCAAATTGCGCGCGAACCTTTCGCTCGGCGCTCTTGTAGGTCTGAAACACAATCCGAGGGGCGAAGGCAACGAGTTGAATCCCGTGATCATGCAACGGAATTGGCACCGCCTGGGTCAGCAACACACCGCCCTCGCGGGCGAGGTTATCGAGCATCCCGGATTGCTGCGGATTGGTCAGCAGGCGGTTGCACACCAGGAGCGCGGCATAGTCGGGGTGACCCTCGGGCACGGTGCGAAACCCCATCCCCGCGATCCGAACCGGAGTCATGCGCACGGTTACCAACTCGCGCCCATCGAACGCCGGCTCCGGATAGTTGGGAAACGCCGGAACCTCGCCGGTTCGCCAGTCACCAAACGCCTGCTCGACCAGTGGCCGCACCTGCTGCGCCGTGATATCGCCGGCGAGCATCAGCCCCATGTTGTTGGCCACATAGTAGGTGTCGAAAAATCGCTGCATCTCGGCCAACGAAGGGCGTTTGAGGTGTTCGACCCGACCCAACACCGACCCCTGCAGACGATACGGATGGCGGCGAAAAAAGTGGCCTAAGAACACATCGACCAACGGCTCAAACCCGTCCATCGAGCGATTTTTTTCCTCGTAGACCGCTTCGAGCTCGGACTGAAACAGACGAAACACTGGGTGCTCAAATCGGTGGCTATACAACTCTAGCCACTGGCGCAACCGACTCGCCGGAAACGCGTTGTGGTACACTGTGATATCTGGAGTTGTAAATGCATTGACTCCGGAGCTTCCGATTTCCTGTAACAGTCGATCGAGCTCGTTGGGTATCGCGACCTTGCCGGCCGCTTGACTCACCGCATCGATCTGTTTGAGCAGTGCCCGGCGGGTGTCAGGGTCGTCGGTCGCTGCGAGGGAATCGTAGAGTTCACGGATATGGGCCAGACGCGGGGCTTCGTAGGCGTAGTCGGCGGTCCCCAACTCTTGTGTCCCTTTGAACAGCATATGTTCGAGATAGTGGGCGATCCCCGTGGCATGGGCCGGGTCGTGCTTGGCCCCGGCTCGCACCACGACCGCGCCAAACACCTGGGGCAGCTCATGGTTTTCACTCACCCACACCGTCAGTCCGTTTTCCAGGGTGAAGGTCTGCAATCCGATGGGGTCGCGCTCACTGGCTGGTGCCCGTTTTGCGGACGGCGAGCCCCCCATAGCCACCGACGGTGTGAGGCTGATGCCCAGAAGGCTGACCACGAGGGCGGCGGATTGGCAAAGTCGACGACACCATCCCATGCCGGTTCAGACTACCTGTGTTCGCCGCGTCTCGTTGGAATTTCTCAGATTCTGTCGTACCAGCAGCCGGGGGCTTCGTGATCGAATGCGTGCACGTGCATCCTCAGCTGACCTATCGTTGAGAACAGCCACGGCAACTTGGACTCTGGTAAGTATCCCGCGTGCGCACACAAGACCGCTTCGTCCTCCCCCTCCGCGTCCGCTATGTCGAGGTTGATGTCCAAGGCGTGGTGTTTCACGGCCACTACCTGACCTACTTCGACATGGCGATCACCGAGTTCCTGCGCGCACGTGGACTTGCGGATCCCTGTGCTCCAAACCCCGATGGCGCCGATTTCCACGTCGTGCGCACCGAAGTCAACTACCGCAAACCGCTGTTGCTCGACCAGCGCTTCGAGGTCCGCTGCGAGGTTGCCAAGCTCGGCCGTACCAGCGTCACGTTTGCCCTCACACTCGTGCGCGAAGACGAGGTTCTTAGCGACGGTGCAGTTGTGTGGGTATACACCGATCAAGCGACGCGGACACCCGTCCCCTTATCGACCGAGCTGCGAGCCCTCTTCGACAAGGGCTAACTCATGTATACACAAAAATCAGGGTACAAAGTCGGGATCGTTGGTGAAGATCAACCGCGAGATCGCTTTTGAGTCGTGGTGCCGGAATGCCACTTCGTGGACCCCGACCGCCCAATTTTGAACCCACGGATCCATGACATACACACAGGCAGGGTCCTCGGGAGCTCGCCAATTGAGCTCTTTCCACCGATAGCCATCGCCATTGTCGGTGCAATCGACTTCGGCCAACGCCCAACCTTGGGGTTCACCGTCGACCTGGACAAACGTTGTATCTTCATCCCCCTCGTCGAACATCCGCACCCACACGTGCCACGCGTCCTCGCAGGGAACATCGTAGCTCCAAGTCGCAGTCCCGTCCTGGGCACCAAACGGCCAGTATGCGGTCATTCCTTCGCCCTGCTCCTGGCTCATCACGAGGTCCCAGTCGCCGGTGAGCTCCGCATCCTCGGCACCGATCTCATCGACGTAGAGCTGGTCGCAGAGGTTATCCCCGGTCGGGTCTTCCGTTGTTGCATCGTCCGTCGTCGCGTCCGTCGGGTCTTCCGTTGTCGCGTCCGTCGGGTCTTCCGTTGTCGCGTCCGTCGGGTCTTCCGTTGTCGCGTCCGTCGGATCTTCTGTTGTGGGGTCTTCCGTTGTCGGGTCCTGTGTCGTCGGGTCTTCCGTCGTCGGGTCTTCCGTCGTCGTGCCCGTTGTCGGCTCTCCTGTCGTCGCGTCTGATTCGCTGCCGGACGCCCCCTCGGTCGTGGTTCCCGAGGTCGTCGTCGGAGCGCCGGTCGACCCGTCGGACGCGGCCTCGGTTTCCGACTCTGATTCCGAATCGGCTCCGCTTCCCTCCTCCGGGGTGCTTGTACATGCCACGGTCATAAACCCGACACACAAGAGAGTCACTGTCCACGTTCGTTTAAGCACATTCATCTCCACGTGTAATCCGTTGAAGATTGTACAGCGCTTCTATCAAACGCCTACATGTGTATCCACACAGGATACACCGATGTCATGGCACCGTTACTTCGTCCGGGCGTCATGTGTCGCAGCCGCCGGACCGTCCATCGAAATCGGGGGTCCGAGGAACTTCGGCCGCGTGTGAAGAATATGTATATCCAACCATGCTCGAACCCTCGCCAGCTGTTCGCGACTGTGATTGTAGGCGACCCCGAGCAACACACGGCGATCAGCTTCGATCCCCACCGCATCCATCCCCGCAGCCTCAGCGAGGTACAACGCCCGCGGCAGGTGAAATGCCTGTGTACAGATCACGGCCCGCTCGATGCCAAAGACTTCGACCGCTCGGACCATCGAGTCGAGGGTGCGGAAGCCGGCGTGATCCATGTAGATCAAACGATCGTCGATTCCCTCGCGCAACAACCAGTCGCGCATGACATGAACCTCGTCGTAGGTATGAAGACCGTGGTCGCCCGAAACCAAGATCCGTTCGACCTTGCCACTGCGCAGCAGATCGCGAGCCACTGCCAACCTGTCTTCAAGTGCATGCGAAGGGCGGCCGTCGCGGTAGACTCGGGCCCCCAGGACGATCGCCACGGGTTGGGGCGGAACATCGGCGACATCGGTAAAGATCCGACCCGCCGTGCTCCGTTGGATGTGCCAGTTGATGAGGGCGATGCACCCGGTCAAGGACACCATCAAACATGCAACTACAATGAGTATACGGCGCAGCCGTCGGCGAAACCGCGACATCAACACAACCTCCGGTCTGCGGACGTTTGGGCAAGTCGGGGCCGGGTCAGGGTCCCAATACCCCGTAGGAATCGTCGAGCGCTTCGATGTGATCGGGCGCTCGCTCGTCCTCCTCGGGCTCTCGCACTCGTATCCCCGTGCTCCCGGCCTCGCTCCATTCTTCGGCCTCGACGGGTGCTTGTACGCGACACCTCGGATGGTTCTCGTCGAACTGAAACACGACCAAACGGGTCAACGACTGCTGACACCCTTTGCCCGAGGCCGACACCGTGTGGGGAGCTGACCGCGACAGCGCGATGACCCAAACGATCCACGCCACCAAGGCGATGGGAACCCAACAGGCGCGGGACATCGAACCAGACCCGAAGTACCTGTCCGTTTGTTGGGGTTTCATCCCCCCAAGCATAGCAGTCGACAACTGATTTTGTCGGCTGTTTCAACACAATCTCATGCCTGTCATGAGCTCGTGGCACAATTACACAGAGGGCATTTTTACCCGTCTGCGTCCACCTGTCCGTCGTCATCATCATCGTCGTCATCGTCGATATCGTCGACCGGCCACTCGTCCTCGCCCGTCTCGCCGGTGCCGGCCAAGCGCCGAAAAAACCGCCACAGTTCCTCGCCGGCCTTGCGTCCGAATCCCTCGATGACTGATTCGATCAGGTGATTCATCCGCCGCAAGTGTAACGGTATTCGCTCGCCCAACACAATCCATTGGCTATGCATATACACGTCAGCGGCGGCAGAGATTCCCGTTTGCAGAGATCAATTGTGAGCGCCCTCAACGGAGTGTCGAAGCAAGTTGCGGGCCGTACTTTCGTGATATGGTGCGGTCTCGCCCCTCCATGACGATACAACTCCGATTCGTGAACGGCACCTTGGTGGCCAGCGACAAGCCGGCGGGCCATCCCCGGCTCGACGAGTTGCTGGTGTGGGATGAGCGGACCCGCGTCTTTCGAACAAAAGCCTTCCACTACAGCGAGATCGTCTTCTACCTCAAACGCAACGGGCTGGCGTACACCGATGGCGCTCGCAACTTCGACCGGATTGCCCTCGAGATCAAAAAACCGCTCACGCCGTTTCCCCACCAAGCTGCTGCGCTCGAGGCTTGGATCGCCGGCGGCTCAACGGGGATCGTCGAGCTCCCGACCGGCGCCGGCAAAACCATCCTCGCTGTCATGGCCATCGCCCGTGTCGGCCGGCCGGCGTTGGTTGTGGTGCCGACAATCGACCTGATGTTGCAGTGGCAATCCGTGCTCGAGAACTGGTTTGAGCGTCCGATCGGCATGTTGGGCGGCGGCAACAAAGACCGCCAGTTGCTCACGGTCACCACCTACGATTCGGCAGCGTTTCAGACCGAATTCCACGGCAACTGCTTTGGCCTGCTGGTGTGCGACGAATGTCACCACTTACCCGCGCCGGCCTACCAGTTTATCGCCAGCGGCTCGCTGGCCCCGTTTCGCCTCGGACTCACGGCCACACTCGACCGCACCGATGGCGGTGAACAGCTGGCCAAATCACTGCTCGGACCGGTGCGCTACCGGGCGGCGATCGACGAGCTCGAAGGCAAGTACCTGGCGCCGTACGACATCCGCACGGTCCACGTCCAACTCACCGAAGACGAACAGGAGCGCTACGATTTTTGCCGCGGGCGCTACATCGAGTTTTTGCGGACCTCGGGGGTCGACCTGTCCAAGCCCGACGGCTGGGCGCAGTTCATCATCCGCTGCCACCGCAGCGACGAGGGCCGCGAGGCGTTTTTGTGTTACCGCGAGCAACGTCGGATCGCGCTGACCTCGTCGGGCAAATTGGAGGCGCTATGGCAGATCCTCCGCCGCCATCGCAACGACCGGATCTTGGTGTTCACCGAGGACAACGAAACCGTCTATCGCCTGTCGACCCTGCTGCTGGTTCCGGCGATCACCCACCAAACCCGCGGCAGCGAACGCAAGTCTCTCCTCGCCGCGTTTGCCTCGGGCGAGCTGCCGGTGCTGATCACCGCGCGTGTCCTCAACGAAGGTGTCGATGTCCCGGATGCCAATGTCGGGGTCATCTTGTCGGGCAGCGGCAGCGTCCGCGAGCACGTTCAACGCCTGGGGAGAATCCTGCGCAAGCGGCCAGACAAGCGCGCCATCCTCTACGAAGTCTGCACCGAAGTCGCGGCCGAAAACCGGATCAGCGAACGCCGGCGACAACACCGGGCCTATCAACGCGTATACGCCTGACCAAACGACCATGTTGACCCGCGACCTACTGTTGTTTCGCAAACACAAGGAGTCGATCCGCCCGAGCCTGCTCAAGCCGGGTGATGGCAAATTGCAGGCCCTCGCCGGCGACTTGATCGACTTGATGGGCCACGCGGTCTCGGCCGAAACCCGGCGCAGTGAACTCGAGGAGGCCATGCAGATCCATGCAGATGCACATGCAAAAGTTAAGGTCGGCCGCGGCCTGTGCAAACTCCTGTTTGACCGCGCCGAATTTGAGGAACCCGACGGGGCACTGGCCGACAACCGTCACGCACTATTTGTCGAGGCGGCTGCGATCCTACGGGGCGAGCTTCCCCCCGGGATCACCTGTGAGGGCTACCTCGACCTGCTCGCCCACCACACGGGGCAAACACGGATCGAACTCGACCGCACGCGCGAGCACCTCTACGACGATCTGCCGGGCAACCGCAAACTGACCGGATTTCGCAAGCTCTCCCCACTTGCGCTGTTGCACCGCTACAACCTCGCCCAGGTCCAGGGCCTGGTGCTCCACGCCGATCGCTTGCAGATCCATATTCCCTCGCCCAAGCTGCTCGAACTGCGCAAGGTCCTGCGCCGGCTCAAGTTCTCCCGCCTAGTCGCCGACCTCACCCGCGATACCGACGACTGGTACCTGACAGTCGAGGGCCCGGGAAAACTCTTGGATATGCAAAAAAAGTACGGTCTGCAGTTGGCGCAGTTCGTCGGTGCCGTACCAATGCTGAGTCGATTTACCCTGACGGCCACAGTCACGCTCCCCCGCCGAAGTCCCCTTACCCTCGAGATCACCCACAAGCACAAATTGGTGGCCAACGACAACACGCCTTTGGGACATATTCCCCCAGAGGTCGCAGCGGTGATGGAGAGCTTCGAGGCCGACGGCGGGGCGTGGCAGATCGACCTCACCCCCGAGATGCGCCACGTCGGGATCGACGGTATGTGCGTCGCCGATTTTTCGCTTCACCCCCGCGACCCCGAGCGCGACGGTCCACAGCTAGCGATTGAGCTGTTCCACCGCTGGCACCGTCACGCGCTCGGACGCAGACTCGAGCAACTGAGCACCCGGGTCGATCCAACTTTGTACATCGGTGTCGACCGTGCCCTCCTCAAACGCGATGACGATCTTCGGACACGCGTCGAGGCGCATCCGCAGACTTTTGTATTCAATCAATTTCCTTCGCGGCGGGTGCTCAACAAGCTACTCAAGCGATTCTCGTAACCGCGCGATCGACTTCGCGAAAGCTTGATTTGACACGGCTCCAGTTTCGGCGGAACAATTTGTGGCCGCTTGAATACCGTTTTCAAACCAGGAGTGCCGGCCGATGACATCGCGAATTGTTGTAGCACCAACCACATTTAAACCGCTGTCCGCGTGTGCCCTCGCTCTTTGTCTCGCGTGTGGCGGAGGCGATGGCGATGACTCCGGGCGCGACACGCAGACGGCGACCGGTGTCACGACCCTGACCACAGCTTCGAGTCAGGGGACCGAAACAGATTCCGAAACCGGCGAGGACAGTGAAACCGAACCGACCACGGAGGGCCCAACGACGTCCGAACCGACCTCGGATAGCGATGCGACCTCAGATCCGACGACCGACGACCCGACCGACACAGATCCGACCAACACCACCAACACCACCGATCCGACGGACGCGACCACCGAGCCGACGACCGACGATCCGACCAGCTCGACCACAGGTCCCGGCGAGTGCTCGCAGATCGACTTCATCTTTGCGATCGACAACTCGGTTTCGATGGAGGGCGAACAGGCAGCCCTGAACGCCGCCTTCCCGCAATTTATCGACACCATCATGAGCGAGGTGACCACAACCGACTACCACATCATGGTTGTCGACACCGACGCCGAGACCCGGTGTACGCCCGAAGCTTGCTCGGGGAACCCCCACGAGACCTGTAACAACTACGCGTGTATGACCGACCAATTTGTACCCTGCGACAACATTCGCGGGGCCGGTGTCCTCCACCCCGCCGGCGATCTGGCCAGCAACACCAAATGTGAGCCGTTTGGTGGCAAGCGCTACATCATCGAAGGCGAACCCAGCATGGTCGACACATTTGTGTGTATGGCCACCGTCGGAACCGCAGGTCACCCGTCGGAGCGGCCGATGGACGCCCTCGTCGAGGCGGTGAGCGAACCCCTCAATATGGCCGGAGGTTGCAACGAGGGTTTTTTGCGCGACGACGCAATCCTTGTACTCACATTTATTTCGGACGACCCCAACGTCGAGGATCAAAACTCGGCCATGGAAGCCTACGAAGCGATCATCGCCGCCAAGGGGGGCGACCTCGACCGGACCGTGGTGCTCGGTTTGATCATCGGCCAAGATGTCGGATGTCCAGCGAGTAACAAGCCCAACGCCGGCAACCATTGGATCGAATTTATCAACATGTTCGGCGAGCGCGGGATCGCGGGGCCGGTGTGTAGCGACGACTACAATACGTTCTTCCTCGATGCGGTTGCGACGATCGCCGATACTTGTAAGATCAACCCACCCGAGTAGCGACGAGAACGACGTTCTGATAGGATCCGCTCATGGGTTCTCGTGGACGCTCTCTACCCTGGCTGGTCGCCGCAGCCGTGATTGTCGGGCTCGGGGTTTGGACCCACCAACGCCTGTCCCCGGACTCACCGGACCCACAGACCATCGCGGTGACACCTTCCGCCCCGGGCCAAACTGGGGTCTCGAATCAAGCTCCGCCACGACGTCCGACTCGACCATCCCCCAGACTCGCCAAACCTCTCCCCGACGATGTCATCCCGGACAACCTCCCGGAGGTTTCGGTGCAGCTACAAACTGCGGCCACCCAACTCGGTACGCTCTACGCCGATTTTGATGTCGAGGCCTATCGCAAGCTGTTTGCCAAACCACCGCCCCCCGAAGTTCTCGAGGAACTGTTGGACTGGTACGAGTCGGTACTCGGCTCCTGTGGTGCGCCACAACCGTTTTTGGTCCGTGATAGCGAGCGCGCACGGTTCTTGTTTACCTGTACCGAAGGACACTGGGAGGCAGAGGTTCATGTCGATGCGGCGGGCAACATCACCAAGCTGCTCCAAGGTGCCCGCGGAGTCGATCCCGGTGCAGCCGTCCTCGAAGTCGCCGAGCAGGTCATGAAGCTCCTCGAAGCTTGGGACGAGCAACTCTTTCGAGCTATCTTTAGCGACAGGTTTGAAAGCGAAGAAATGCGGCCGGTGTTCGCCGAGTTTCAAGCCGAATGGGGCCCGTGTGAACTCGACGACGTCGACCTCGCCAACGCCCGTGGTGCGCTTTTCATCCTCGCCTGTGATCAGGGCCCACGGATGCTAAAGATCGATCTCGACGACAACGACAAGATCCGCCGTTTCGCCCTGCGGCATCCTCGACCGCAGCCGTAGCAGGTTGCCCGCTCACTCGACGTCGAGCAGGCGGGCGGCGTTGTAGGTCGCCGTCATCGTCCAATCCGAGGCGCTGTGGACGAACACCAGCAGACGAAACCCCTCATCCGGACCTCCCGGAACTTCGAGCCAGGTCACAAAAATCTCTTCGTCGGGCAGTTGCATCCACTGCCCTGCACGAACTTCACAAAACAGGCGCCGCAGGACCGGGTGATACTCGGCTTCGGACAAGAACTCCCAGCAGACAGCTTCGACCCGCTCTTCTGTTGCATCTTCAAGTTCCATCACGACTCCTTGGCCGGTTGTCTCTCGCTCGGGATCGGAAGGCCGCGGTGGAGAACCGCCGGCGGCAACACACCTTGTTTTTGAAACGCATCCATCACCCGCTCGGTGACATCATTCTCATAGGCCTTTTCGTATTGTACGTCGAGCACGTATGCTTTGGCCCGCAAACGTACCGCCAGGCTTTCGCCGTGAAACACCTGGTTTATCAGCACGTTCCACGGTTTGCGCGTATACACATATCGGTTCGAGAGGATGCTCTGCTCGACCAGTTGGCGCGCGAGTGCGATGTCCTGGTCGACGCCCACGTAAAAGTCCATCTGGATCAACATGTCGAGCGCGCCCGCGTTCCCGGACGAAACCGCTTCGGTCAAAAACTTGTTGTTGGGGATCGTCACCACATTGTCGTCGAGTGTAACGAGGCGGACCGATCGCAACCCGATGGAGTCGATCTCCCCGTAGTACCCGCCAAAGCTGACCCGGTCGCCAACCTGAAACGGACGGTCGATGATGATCGTGAGACCCGCGAGCACCGAGGCGGCCAGGTCTTTAAACGCAAATCCAATCATCACCGCCAGGGCCCCCGTCATCGCGTACAACACCTCCTGGGGGAGGTTGAGTGCCTGAACCGCGATCACGACCCCGATCGTCCACAACACAAATCGCGAGACCGTGGCAATTTGATTGAGTAGCAACCGACGGTGGACAAACCGTGTCCCGAGCCCGGTCAGGGTGTTGGTGAGCATGCCGATCCCCAACCAGGTGAGCACCAAAACAACCAACGAGCTCAGTACGCCCGGGAGATTGAGTTGGGCGATCAGGTTGGAACTCGATTCGCTAGCGCCGGGTGCGAGTAGCTCTTCCATGGTCAGCCTTTAGTGGTTTGCAACAACAACATGTATATTCATAAAATTAAGGTAGCAGGTGGTGCCGCCGTAGGTAGCGATTAACCGCCCGCAGCCACGGGGTTGTGACCTGGTAGCGCGCACCCTCCAGCGTCTCCAACACGCCCCACTCCTTCAACAGAGTATAGGTGTCTTGGCACAGGATCCGCGGGTATCGCATCGATTGCATGGCTTCGGCCACGGTCAGACTCTCGTGCCAGCACAGGGTGGCGAGCAAAAACTGCTGCTGGCTCGAAAGTTGCTCGAGCAACGATTCGGTCGGGCGGCGAAACAGTCGCACGCGCACGCGCTTTTGCTTGTCCAACACCAGGGAGTTGCGCCAACAGTGCAGCGCGACCTTGGGACTGCCGTCGGCGTAGTCCCAGATCAGGCGCGAGTACTCGCGTTCGGTACTCACCAGCTGGGCCTTGGCCTCGACCCCCTCGACACGGTCGACGATCAGGTCGTCATAAAGGACGTCGTATCCCGCGGCTTCGACCCGCTGGTGGATGAGGGCGGCGATGTCCTGCTCGGACCAGGCACCGAGGTGAATCGTCGAGCGGAACACCTCCTGCCCGCGACGCGCCCAGGTGAGATAGTCGTAGGGATGCTTGCCCATGGTGCACACCCAATACACGTGCGTCCCCGTGCGCTCGATCAGGTCCATGAGCAGCGACCACGCCTGAAACGTCCCCACGCCGCGCAGATACAACAGATGGGTGTCATCGAGCATGATGAGCCGACGCGGGCCCGCACGCAGCCAGTTGGACAGCGAAACCAATGTATTTGCAGCTTCTTCGGGGGCTTCGAGTCCACGGGCCAAGCACTGTAACACCTGCCGCTGCGACAACAGCCGGCGATCGAGCTTCACCACATCGAAGGGCTTGTACTCGAGGGCAAGCGTGGCGGCCTTGAGCCATGAAGTTTTGCCGTAGCCAGCGTCACCCACCACCAACACTGCGCCGATGATGTCGTGGCTGGCCTTCCAGTCATCAAACTGTCTGTGAAACGCTTCGAGCTGGGGAAAATGGTCAACCACCAGACGCGCGTCGGACGTCGCATCGAGCCGGAGTGCGCTGACCAGATCACTCGGGAGCTCGTTGACCATCCCGACCGATGAGACTTCGCTGGCGTGACGTTCCAACCTCCGGCGAAAGAAAAACGCCAACGCCCGCCGCGACTGATCAAAACCGAGGATAAAACCCTGGACAAGTCGCCACGAACCGACGAGCAACAGGATCACCACAGCCGCAAGGGCGACAAAAAATCCGTACCAATGCACCCGAGTGCTGCGCACCGCATCGGCAAGCGCCCCGCGGTCGCGAAACCGCAAGTAGCCCGAAGCGATGTCATCCTGCCACTTGCGGATCAGATACAGGGCGATCGGGATCGAACCGAGCCAGGCAAATCCGGCGACCAAACGATAAAGGTGCCCGGTGCCGAGGACATAACGCGAGGTCGTCAACAGCACGATGACCAACAGCACCGTGCGTCCGATCAGCCGCAAACTGCGGTACAGCCGGGTGTGGAAGTTTTCTGACCGCGGCCCAACCCGGCGGCGGATCATCCACGCCACCCCGCGGTGGGCGGCAGTCAGGCACAGACGATAAAGTGTGTATGCAAATAAAATCTCATAGATGATCTGCAGCTCAGCAACCTCGTGTAACCCCGAGAGTCGGCGCCAGGTCACCACCAACACGAGCAGCGCCGTCAGCCCCGGGGTGAGGTGGGCGAGTGCAGCTAAAAATGCTTGCAGGGGCCGCACGAGATAGGCCCGGCGAAGCACCCGAACGAGATTGGCCCGCAGGCGTTCAAACAACGACTTGCGCCGGCGGATCACAATCAATGCAATTGCAAACAAAACCACCAGCTGGGCGGTGGTCGTGAACACCTCGAGCAGAGTATAGGTATCTCGCAGGCTCTCGATGATCCGTTCGGGGAGCTTGCGCTGGCGGATGCGATACCAGCGGATGGCCAATCCTAAATGTGTAACCTCGCGCCGGAGTTGGGCGATCCCCTCGGAGCCAAAGCCCAACACCAGGGCGTATTTTTCCGGTGGCAAGTAGTCGAGCAGGCGAATCATCGCCCGGTTGATGGCGTTTTCCTGGCGAAATGCCTCCGCCAGACGCAGATGGGCCAAGTCGCGGGCGCGCTCGACATAGGCGTCGGCGTCGGCCTCGAGCTTGTCGAGCAACTCGACCAGGCGATCGCGCTCCGCCGCCAGCAGGACTTCATCGTCGGGTACAACCGGCAACTCGATATCGTGCTTGGGCGTCGGCGGGTTGTTCTCGGCATCGTGGAGGGCGCTGGCCAGCTGCTCGCGGGTCAGGTTTGATGCCTGTACAAGTTCGTCATAGAGGGCCGAAAAGTCCCTGCCCTTTGGAGCAGCCGTCGCCTTCTCAATCCGCGTGAGCAACAATTTGACCGGATCGTCGTCGCGGGCCAAACCACTGTGAAACGCCCCTTCCGCAGTCGACAGGGAAGCATTGAGATCGGCGAGGTCGCGGCGGAGTCCCTCGGTGGCAGCCCGCGCCTCCGCCAGCTCGCGCTGCTTGTCCGAGGATGCCTCTTCGGCCTGGCGCAGAGCATCGAGGCGCTCTTCCTCTGCCTCCTTGCGCTGAAGTTCCGCTTCGTCGAGTTTGACCTGGGCGAGCTCGGCTTTGTGTTCGGCTTCGCGGCGTTGCTGATCGCGGAAACTCAGATCTTTGCGCACCTCGAGCGGCATCATCAACACCTTGAGGCGACCGCGGGCGACCTGGAGTTCGGCCCGCAACACCCGGAGCTCCTCCTGCTTGAGATTCGGTGGCTCAACAACTGGAAGTTTTGTTGTACCGACATCAAACCCAGGCAACGCGAGTGCGGGCGCCGTCGACGGATTCGAGACGGGTACATCGCTATGGGTCTCCGCCTCCACGGCCCCGGGTGGGTTGACCTTCGCTTCGGGCTGGCCGGCGCGATTCGTGCTCTCGTCGAGGTTGGCTCCCGGCTTCGCGTTCCCGTCTGGTTTGGAAGTCGGTTCAGCGTCCGGGTTTGTCTGGTCGCTCTTGGCTCCCGGCTTCGGGTGCCCGTCCGTTTTGGCATCGGGCTTGACTTGCTTGTCGGCGTTTGCCTTGCCGTCACCCGGCTTCGCCTCGCCCGTCTCACTTCCCTTTCCGGTCTTCCCGGGCTCTCGTTGCTGTGCCGGATCCGACGGGTCGGTCGGTTGCGCGGGAGCATCGGCGGGGACTGCTTCTTTTTTTGCCTTGGCGGCCGCCTGTTGCTCACTCGCAATTTCGGACTCGAGCGTGGAGATCCGGGTCTCGAGGGCTGCGATCAGCTCACCGAGCTGGCCCCGTCGACGGGTGACCGCAGCCGGATCGAGGACATCGATCTCGAAGATCTCAGGCAACGAAATCCCCTCGGGCAACTCGCTGTCCTGCAACTTCTGAAGCCCGCGGATCGTCAAATCGAGCCGGTCGAGCCGCTGCTGCACCGCTGTCGGATCGTCGAGTTTGGGCAACTCGGGCATATGCACCGCCGGCTTGGGCTCGACAGGTTCTGCCGGAGTGTCGGCGACCACAGGTTTTGTGTCTGCGGGAGGTTGGCTCGCCGGGGGCTGCAAAACGGCTTTTGCCTCCGGCTGCTGCGCTTCGGGAGGGCTGGGCGTCTGCGTCCCTTTTTCCGCGGCGGCTTCGGCAGGAGGAGGTTGCGGCGGCGGCGGCGGAGCGACAGCCGAAGTCGTCGCTGCGAACATCCCCACCACAACCCCGAAACAAACAGAGGCGAGACGCACAGGACGTGCGCGATGGCGGGCGTTGAGACGAGGTGCCGGCATAGGTAGCCCAGAGCTTGGAGCCCGCACCACTGTAGGACGGTGCAGCGATTTTCAAAAAGATCCGACATCCATGGCTGACCGGCCCAACTGGACCGAGTCGTCAACGGCGTCGCAGCATGGGCGATTCAGTGCACTTGCAAGCCCCAAAGGCCACAGAAGTTCTGTCCCAGGACGGGTTGGATACTTTGTATGCATTTGCAATGCTGGGCGACGTAGACCTCGGCATGTTCGTCGGCGAGGGGCCGTGATATGTGTCGTCGCACCCATGGCCCTTCCCCCACCGCTCGACGCACCCGGTTGGCAGGCGATCGACCGCCATCTCGCCCAGCGCTACGGACAACAACTCCCGCATCAGTTCACAAGTCGGACGGCCTACGACTTTGAAAGCGACAGTCCCCTCCCCGCGATCTCGGCCTACGAGGCGTCAACCCCCCCGCACTGGCATTTGGTCACCTACGGGTTTAGCGAACTGTTCGAGAAGTCATCTCCCGACGCCCAGCTGTCCGGATTTGGTTATGAACTTACGTTCAGGATCCCACGTGCACCCGGTGAGACGATGCCGCCAACCTGGGCGGTCCGTCTTTTGCAGGCTCTCGGACGATATGTATTCACCGAGCAGGCTCCCTTTGACACGGGTCACCGCGCCGACCTCGGTGCGCCGCTTTGTCCTGGCTCGCAACTGTGTGCCCTCGCCTGTGTCCCCGACCCGGAGTTGGGCAAGATCACGACCGTGTTTGGCAACCTGCTGTTTTTACAAGTCGTCGGACTCACGGCGGCCGAGCATACATGCATGCGCAATCTCAGCTATGAGGATGTCGTCCTACTGCTCGCCGAGATTGATCGCCTCGGCCTGACCGACCCCACGCGTAGCTGCTGGACCCTATCGCCCCAAAAATCGCCGGTGTTCAAGCGCTACGAACTCGGCATTCGATTGTAGGCACATGGAATCTGCAGGCGAGATGGGCCCCGTGGATCCCAAGCCACAGACACCCGCCGCACACCTGCGTTTACGCCTCCTCGGTGTTTTTGTATGCGCATGTATTTCCCTCGGTATCCTCGCGGGCTCCCGTCTGTGGCAGGCGACACAAAACAACCACTTTAGTCACCTCGCCCACGCCTGGATGCAGGGTCGACTCGACCACGGCGGTACGCCACCGGGCTACGAACACCGCCGCTACGACGATTGGGGTCGGGTCACGAC
The DNA here is from genome assembly GCA_964621785.1 of uncultured Nannocystaceae bacterium. GTDB lineage: Bacteria > Myxococcota_A > Polyangia > Nannocystales > Nannocystaceae > JACKDW01. The sequence goes on along the minus strand of CAZUPD010000008.1, from coordinate 24,945 downwards.
CATCGAGCTACGACCGCACAGCGCACTTGTGGGGCCGATCCGCGGGACTCGCTGTGTGCGGACCGACTGCCGCGATCACGATCGCAAACACCGGACGCAGACCTACCTCACCACGTCGGGCGAGGAGATTGCAATCCCGCGGCGCGACGTCCAAACCCGCACGGACACCTGGTATGTGACCTTTCCGCCAGCTCCGGCACTGGCCGTGCTCCCCGCGGTCGCTATCTGGGGTGTGAGCGCCTGGGACCTGTTGATCACGGTGTTACTCGCCGCCGCGATCCCGGTGGTGTTGGTGTGGATGCTCGACCGCATTCGCGGGACCGCCGAGGGACGGGGCCGCGAACATCTGTGGATCGCCGCCGCCTGGACCCTGGCGAGCCCGGCCTGTTGGGTCGCTACCGCCGGTGGCGTGTGGTTCACCGCACAAATCGTCGGTTCTTTTTGTACCTGCATGTATCTCGCCCACGCCTACGACGCCCGAGCTCCCGCACGCGCGGGCCTCTGGCTTGGATTGGCCGTGGCGAGCCGCGTCACCCCGGCATTCGCGGCGGTGTTCTTCGCCTGGGAGTGGTGGCGAACGGGCCATCGCCTACACACGCTCGTGCGGTTTGCGGTGCCACTTTTCATCATCGCGGCGATCTTGATGACGCTCAACACCCTGCGATTTGATACCCCATTGGAGTTTGGCCACCGCTATTTAGCGATTCGCTGGCAGACGCGCATCCAGGAGATCGGCATGTTTTCGCCGGCGTACCTCGGGCGCAACCTCGAGGCGATGCTGTGGCTGGCACCGCAGGTCAACTGGCAGGCATCACCGCTCGTCCGTTTTTCTCAACACGGGATGGGCTTGCTGTTCGCCACGCCGTGGTTGCTCGCACTACTCGCTGCCCGCCGGACATTCGCCGCCCGCCGGGGCCTGTGGCTGGCGGTTGCCGCCGTAGCGATCCCGTCACTGCTCTACCAAAACACCGGGTTTCGCCAGTTCTCGTACCGATTTGCCCTCGACTACCTGCCGATGTTGCTGCTGTTGGTCGCTCTTGGGGGAGGCGCACGGCACAAGTGGTTTGCGGCGTTGGTCGTGTTTGCAGGCGTGGTGCAGATCTACGGAGCCTGGTTGTTTACGCGCGCTCCAGGATATTTGTTTGTACACGATTTTTGGTGGCCGTTTGCCCCACTCGTGGGCAACTAGTCCACGAGCAGACACGCAAATGGGCGCACGAATGGCGGGCGCCCAACGGAAACAGGAGTCTGCAAGCCGAACTGTGCGTTCGGCGAAGCGTGAATCTACACTTTGTTTTACGGCGCGACGACCTTGTCGAGTTCTTCGTTGAGTGCGGCCTCGATCTTGCCCTTGAGCGGACGCAGCAGCATCCCGAGCTTGAGGTCGACGGACAACTTGCTGGGCGTCATCTCGACCGAGCCTTTCACACCTTTGCCGCTGACCGACGCGCGGGAGTCGTTGTCCCATGAAGCATCGAGGCCAAACTTATCTTTGAGCTTGCCGTTGAGGGCGTTGAGTCGGGTGCGGAGCTCGTCGGTCGACAGATTGTGGTTGCGTGAAAGGCTGATGTTGGACATGGGACTTCCTTGCAAGCGGCCGACCGTGGGATGAAAAAGATCGGCGAGACCGGTTCCCATATCAGGAAACAAGCGGCCCCGCAAACAACCCGCGATTGTTGAATCTTCCGGGCCGTCGAGCCGATTGCGGCCTGTTTTTTCGGGATTGTCGACGACCTGTGGAAGCTGCGTTGCGTGCCCACAACATCTGCACATCCGAATCACACACCCGCCATCGCCGGGGTGATCGCTGACGAAGCGACCCGTGCACCCTTCCCCGGGCGTCCTTTTTGGCGCTCGCCCGACGGCCGGGCACAACTGATCGAAGGAGATAGCTTAGAGGTCCTCGACGCCCTCGAAGAAAACTCGATCGATCTGATCTTCGCCGATCCGCCCTACTTTCTGTCCAATGGCGGCATGACGTGTAAAAACGGCAAACGCACCAAGGTCGACAAGGGCAAGTGGGACCGCAGCCGCGGCGCCGAGGAAAACCACAAGTTCAACCTCCGCTGGCTCGCTGCGTGTCAACGTGCCCTCACACCAAACGGCACGATCTGGGTCTCCGGCACCTCGCACGTGATCTACAGCGTCGGCTTTGCCATGCAACAACTCGGCTTTAAAATGCTCAACGAGATCGTGTGGGAAAAGCCGAATCCGCCCCCGAACCTCTCGTGCCGCTATTTCACCCACGCGACCGAGTCGATTTTGTGGGCGGCCAAACACCGCAAGAGCCGGCACTTTTTCAACTACGCGCGCATGCGGGAGATCAACGGCGGCAAACAGATGAAGACGGTGTGGCGTATGAAACCGCCGGCCAAGGCCGAAAAGGCCCACGGCAAACACCCGACGCAAAAACCGATCCCACTGCTCGACCGCATCATCGAGGCCTCGGCCGAGGGGGACGCACTGGTGCTCGATCCATTTAATGGCAGCGGGACCACAGGCGTCGCCGCACTCGCCCGCGGGCACCGCTACATCGGCATTGAGCGGGAATCGCAATACTTGGAATTGGCCAAGAGTCGGCTCGCAGAAGCGGCCCAACAACACGCTAAACCCGGCCGTCCGGCCCTACGTGTGGTGTAGATACAACGGCTGGCAGCTGTGCCCAGCCGACATGTCAACACAAAGAGAAAGATAAACACAAAGATCAGCCCGCGAGCACCGGAAGTTGTGTCCGGCGCGCGGGCTTTTCTGGGATCGGCTCTTCGACCACTTCAAACCGGCCAAAATCGTAGGGGTCACCGGCCGGTGCTTGGCGGTGGACCAACACCTCGCGCAGTCCCTCACGCTCGAGCATCATGGCCCGGTGGTAGCAAAACGGATTGTTGCCGCGGCGACCCAGGGTGCAGTGGGCGGTGAATGAACACCCGGCGCGGCAGATACTTGCATAGTAACATGTTTTGCAGCGCCCCCATAACTCGTCGAGGGTGCGTTCGCGGACAAACTTGAGCTCCTCGGTGTGGTTCCAGATCTGCTCGAGGGTCAGGTCGCGGACATTGCCCCCGGTATAGGGCGCCGTCGGTAGTGAGGGACAGCCTTTGACGATCCCGTCGGACTCGATGCCGAGGACAAACCGTCCGGCTTGGCACCCGTGCCAGTGGACATCGCGGCCCCCCGGGCGCGAGCGCAGGACCTGTTCGTGGGGACCGAAGTAACCGAGGTTGTTGCCGAGCAACACGCAAAACGCCCGCTTGAGCGGAAGATTGTTTGCATGCGCATCCTCGATGGCCTCGCGTTGGATCTCGGCCAGCGAATCGAGCACCTCGGGAATCATATAGGGCTGCAAAATCCAGTCGGGACGGTCGGCCGCACGACCCATGGGCACCGTCAACTGGGCCCGCCAAATCGACACGTTTTTCGACTTGAGTGTCAGCGCGGTCTCCCGCAGGTGTTGGTAGTTGAGGCGGTTGACCTGAACATTGGACGTGGTGATAAAGCCAGCTTCTTGGGCATTGTCGAGGGCCCGCATCGCCGCGGCATGGCTTCCGGGGCTGTTGCGTAGACGGTCGTGAATTGCCGGTGGACCGTCGACCGACACTCCAATCGCAGCCATACCGGCCGCGCGTAGGTCCTTGCACCGCTGGAGCGTCAAGCCCCGACCGCCTGTCTGCATGGTCACGCGGATCCCTGCCTTGGCCAGGTAGGTTGTCAGGTCGTAAACGTCATCTCGAAGGTAGGCCTCGCCGCCGATCAGCGTAACCTCGCGGGTTCCGAGGCGAATCAATGCATCTGCAACTTCGATGAGCTCGGCATAACTCAGCTCGTCCGAGCGCGGAGGCCCAGCCCGCGAGCCGCAGTGGGAACACGCGTGATCGCAGCGCAGGGTGGTCTCCCAGACGCAGTAAATCGGTTTGGGTGACCGAAAATCCTCGGGTTTCAACGTGCGTGCAGTCGCCACATCCCGAGTATACCGAGCCCGTGCCTGCGGTGCGCGAACACTCGCCACTTTCCTGTGTTTCGCACCTTCGATACGCCCGTGCGCGCGAAACCTTCCCAGGCCGAACATCCATGACAACGGCTGCAAGCCAAGTCGCCGCATCGTCGGCCGTTCATGGCACCCAACAAACACGCTCCCTCGGCTCGACCTCCTCGATGTTCGGACCGCGGAGGCGGTACAGTCACCCCATGCCCACCACAACCTCGTTTTGTCGGATCTGTGAGGCCGCCTGCGGGATCCGTGTCGAGGTTGAAGGACGACGTGTCCAGGCGATTTCCCCGGATCCGAACCACGTCAGCTCCAAGGGCTATTCGTGCATCAAAGGGATCCGCTACGCCGACGTGCACAACTCGCCAGATCGGTTGCAGGCCCCCATGCGCCGCTGCGCTGACCGGTGGCACGCGGTCACGTGGCCGCAGGCCATCCGCGACATCGGCGAGCGGGTCCGCAGCATCGTCGCGCGACACGGACGCGACGCGGTCGGGCTCTACATTGGCAACCCGGCCGCTTTTAGCCTCCCCCACTCGCTCGCGCTCTACGGATTCATCCGCGGCATCGGTTCGCGCAACCTCTACTCGTCGGGCTCACAAGATTGTAACAACAAGTTATTTGTCGCCCGGTTGATGTACGGCGCGCCGGCGATTCAACCGGTCCCCGACATCGGTCACACCGGTTGTTTGATCTGTATCGGTTCCAACCCGGCGGTCTCGCACGCGAGTTTCATCCACCTCCCGCGACCCATTGCCCAGCTGCGGGCGATCGAACAACGGGGCGGCAGTGTGTGGTTGGTCAATCCGCGGCGTACCGAGACGGCCCGGGTGCTCGGCAACCACGTGTTCATCCGCCCCGGTGCCGACGTGTTTTTTCTGTTGTCGTTTCTCCACCGGATCCAACAACTCGGAGCGGTCGATCAAGCCGCCGTGACCCGCTCGACGTCGGGGTGGGACACCATCCAAAACCTCGCCAGCACCTGGCCAGCCGCGCGAACCGCCAAGGTTACCGGGATTCCCGAACAAACTGTACATGCAATGGTTGACGCCTATGTCGAGGCCACACGCGCGGGGCGAGGGGCTGCGTTGTACTGTTCGACCGGTGTCAATCAAGGGGCCCACGGTACCCTGGCATTTTGGCTGCTCAATGTCATCAACGCGGTCACTGGCAATCTCGACCGCCAAGGCGGGTCCGTCTTTCCCCCGGGCCTGGTCGACCTTCCGCGGATGATGCGGCGGATGGGGATCGGGCAAAGTCAGGCTCGCTCGCGGATCGGCGATTTTCCGGCGATCATGGATACGTTCCCGGCCGGGATATTGGCCGACGAGATCGAGACCCCGGGTCCCGGCCAGGTGCGGGCGATGTTTGTAAGTGCAGGGAATCCGCTGCTCTCGTGTCCCGACGAAGCCCACCTGCGCCGCGCGTTTCAAAATCTCGACCTCCTCGTCTGCGTCGACATGTTTCGCAACGAGACGGGCAACCTCGCCGACTACCTCCTGCCGGCGACATCGTTTTTGGAGCGCCCCGACCTCCCGCTTTCGGTCCACGGGTTTGCGACCGAACCGTTTGCGCAATACACCGAGCCTGTGGTCGCCCCGCTCGGCCAAGCCCGCGACGAATGGTGGATCTATCGTCAACTCGCACGCGCATGCGAGGTGCCGTTTTTTGGTCTGCGAAGCATGGAGGCGGCCCTGCGCGCAGGCGAGCTGTGCGGCCGGGTACCGGGCCTCGCCAAGCTCGTTCCCCGCGATGCGGGCGGCCTGTTGCAGACGGTTGTCCGTCTTTCGCGACATGTCTCAATGAACAAACTCCGTCACAACCCCAGCGGTGTCCGACTCGATCTTCCGACGACGGGACAACTTGTAAAGCGTCTGCTCACGCCGTCAAACCATGTCGAGCTCGCCCCGCAAGTACTCACGGCCAACATCTATCCCGAGCTCGAGCGGGGATTTGCCGAACTCGCACAACGCACACATCTGCAACTGATCTCCCGCCGGGACCGCCACGGCCATAACTCGTGGTTGCACAATATCGAAGCCATGCACCCGCGTGGTCGCACGCATAATCATTTGCTGATACATCCAAACGACGCTGCGGAGCGCGGACTCCAATCGGGTGAAAAAGCCAGGTTGCAAAGTCCCGGCGGTCACACGATCGACGTCCCGATTCGTTGTACCGAGGATATGATGCCGGGTACCGTCGCGCTCCCGCACGGGTGGGGACACCAACACGCCGACGGTTTACAGATCGCCAAACGCTCACCTGGGGCCAATGTCAACCGACTCGCTCGCGGCGGTGCCGACAACCTCGAACGCCACACCGGAATGGTGAAGCTCAACGGGATTGCGGTTGAGCTCAGCCGCGCACCCGAACCTAGCTCTTAAAACATGTCATGATAGCCACGATGTCCGGCCTCCGCTCGCTCCTCCCCGCTTGTTGCGTCAGTGCGATGGTTCTTGGATGTGCCACGAGCTCGTCTCCGTCGCCCCGCCCAACCGCAGCTGCGAGTCCGACTTCATCGACGGCTCCACCCACCCAACCGACGCAGGTAGGTGCGTCGAGCAACGCCCGTCGTCCGGGTCCCGCTGCCGAGCAGCCTCGCCAACCCAGTACCTCGCGTCAGCCGAGCACGCCGCGTCAGCCCGAAGCGAAGACACGGGAACAGGGCCGGCTCACCGGTATGACAGCGGCTCACAACGCGGTCCGCAAGCGTGTCGGTGTCCCAGAGTTGCGCTGGTCCGACGATTTAGCTGTATATGCAGAACAATGGGCGACCCAACTCAAGCGGCACAACTGCGCGCTCGAGCACCGTCCGGCCCGCGGGAAGTATGCCCAAAAGCACGGCGAGAACCTGTTTCTGATTTCCGGTGCCCAGGCCAGTGCGGCCGAAGTCGTGAACGAGTGGGCCGCGGAAGCGGCCGACTACAACTACAAAAAAAATAGCTGCAAAGGTGTGTGTGGGCACTATACGCAGGTCGTGTGGCGCGACTCCACCGAGGTCGGCTGTGCCCTCGCAACCTGTGGCCCAACCGAAGTTTGGGTGTGCAACTACAACCCGCCCGGCAACTTTCTCGGCAAGCGACCATACTGACAGGCATTGCATCGCCATTTGCGGTCGGGATAGGCTTGCACAATGTCGCCGTCCGCTGCGTTTGCCAACCTCCGGCTCTCGATGATCCTCTGTGGGTCCATACTCTCCTTCGCCTGTACACCGCCTAGCCAGGGGCTCGACCCGGCGGTGGCCAATGAACTGTCGGAGGCTTCACGGGCCCTCGAAGAAGCTGCGGTCGAACTGCGAGAAGCCAGTGCCGAACTCCGGGCCGCGGCCGCGGATCTCGAGCGAGCTCGCGAACAGCAGGGGTCACGGCCGCCTCACCAAATACCTCCGCCGGTCCCATCACTGCCGTCGACAGACGCCGCACCAACCACAACACTCGAAGGGGTGACGTGCGCCACACAAACCCATTGTACAATCAAGAAATCGGTGTTCGAGCAAATCATTAACAGTCCGTCGGATCTGGCCAAACAAATGCGGATCATCCCCTCGATGAAGGATGGTCAACCCGAGGGATTTAAAGTCTATGCGATCCGTCGGGGTAGCCTGCCCCACGCTCTCCACATCAAAAACGGCGACCGCTTCACCCATGTCAACGACGTACCCCTGACGTCGGTCGAGGAGCTGATGAAGACCTATCAAGACCTGCGCGGGCAATCCGAGATCAAGCTGAAGTACATGCGTGACGACACCCCGGGTACCCTGCACATCACTTTGGAGTAATCATCGGACCCGGCCATACGGGCACCTTGAGGCGTGTTCCCGCGGGCAAGACCGCCGTCGGCTCAACTTGGTTGAGCCAGGCAACCTCCGGTTTGCGCCCACCCAGTCCCGGGACATCCTGCAAACGCATCTTCTCTTGTATCTGCACAATTTTGAGTCGCGCCGGTTCGATCGCCCGGACCGCAGGGTCGGCGATCCTGCGAAAGGATCGCATGCTGGCGATGAGCGGTTGTTGAAGCTCTGCCCAGTCACCGTAGTCAGAGATCCCGACCAGCATCCACACGCCAGCAGGAGTCTCGACAAACACCACCCGACCTGCCAAAGGATCGGCCGAACCAAATGCGAAATTCGTCCCTTCGCTGACCAACCCATCGAGATGTTCGCGGACCGTGGTATCGCTTGAAAAAGCGGGATCTTCGAAGAATGCCCGGGTCCCGGCGGCAGCACTCTCGAGCTGGGTCAGCAGCACAGCCAACAGCCCATCACCGTCCTTCGGTGCCGTCAACACACCACGGCGATTGTTGTCGACCCGCCAACCGGGGGGGAGATCGAGCTCGATGTTATACCGCGGAAAGTGATAGGTGCTGTTGCGGGTAAACCCGTTGCGTGGATCGATGCCGTAGGCCAACCCCTCGAGTTGATCGAGCAATGGATCCGGTCCGCGGTTCGACTCGACTGCACCGGGGTAATCCTGTGCGATCCAGGTGGCGACATTGCGCTGGCGAACCGCCGGGTCGGGGTGGGTCGAAGCCCAGGTTTCGCGCGGCTGTTCCCGCGTACGCCGATCGTAGGACGCGAGCATGGCGAGCACTTCGGTCATTGCAGATACACGGTATCCAGCACGGTGGGCGTAGCGAAGCCCGAGGCGGTCGGCCTGCTCCTCGTGCTCGCGGCTGTGTCGCAACAGGGAAAGTCCAGCGGATCGGGCTGCTGCTGCCCCGATGTGGCGGAGGTTGGGATCGACGACCCGCACGATCCCGACCCCGCGGGCGGCCACAGCCCGGCGACTGAGTTGCTGGGCCCCGTGGCGAGCCGTGACATGGGCGAGCTCGTGGGCCAACACCGCTGCGAGTTGATCGACGTCCCGCAAGTAGGCGAGCAATCCCCGGGTGACGTAGACAAAACCACCAGGCACCGCAAACGCATTGAGTGTGGGCTCGTCGAGCACGCGAAATTTCCATGGCCCGGCGCGCTCACTGACGGCTGCGAGTTGGAGGCCGACGTCGGAGCACAGGGCCGTGAGGCCTGGATTTTCGGACAGTTCTGGAATGGCGTCGCGCAACTCTCGGTCGGCCTGGGCACCGAGCCGCTGCTCCTCGGCCTCGCTGACGAGGTTGAACTCGCGGCGACCGGTGGCTGAGTTATATGCACATGCACTTAGTATCACCGCGGTCCATGTCAACAGGACAAACCACAGTCCCCACGGGCCGCGTGTACGACCCCGGGCCGCGCCACGGCCCTGGCACTTCAAACTCCCGGGAGGTGCGGGCCCCCCCTGAACATAGCCTTGCCCGAGGCTGCGAGAGGTCTTCCGTGTACTCGAATGTCGAGTCACATCGGTCCGCTGAAACCTGTCCTTCCGACCCCGGTCCACCTCACCACACTCCCGCCATGCGTTCGGTACCGGTACCCATGCTTCGATCATAGCGAAGTTGCAGGCGAGATTGCTCGCGCGATTCAAGATGCGGTATGTCTGCGGGTGATGTCGATATCCTCTCGCGCCGTGAGCGGGGCTTTGGCCACCTGTGTGTTTGCGACAGCCCTCGCCCAAGCGAGTTGTACCTGCGGGACGACGCCTGAAGTCGCACCGGCAAACCGGGCAAAGGCCGAAGGCCCGACTCCTGTTGCCTCGACCGAGCCCGAACCCGAAAAACTCGCGCGCGTCCTCCCGGGCCCCCGCAACCTCACTCGCTCGCGGGCGCTGTTCACCGGCACCTCCGAGTTCTCGAAAATGCGGGTGGTCCAAAGCAAATCCCTGCGCACGCTCGAGTTCATCAAGGACGGTGGCAAACGCATGCGGCAATCGGTGATCGACGTGACAGCGCCCCACGTTTTGCAACACCCCTACTCGCACGCAATGTTCGGCAGTTTGGTGCTGCGTCCGCAACAGGACCGGATCCTGATCGTCGGCTTGGGCGGCGGGGCGATGATCCACTTTTTCAACTACCACTTTCCTGAGACCAAAGTCGACGTCGTCGAAATCGATCCGGTGGTCGTGCAGGTCGCCCGCGAGTGGTTTGGGATCGACAACGACGAACGCAACACGGTCGCCACCGCCGACGGTGTCGCCCACATCGAACACGCTGCGCCGCATACGTGGGACGTGATCTACATGGACGCGTTTTTGAAGCCCACCGCAGACCAGACGACGAGCGCCGGAATCCCGGAGTCCACCGTCCACCGCCAGTTTTTGGAGCGCCTGCGCAAGCGCCTGAAGCCCGGTGGGTTGCTGGTGTTTCACATGCACCACAAATCGGATGCCCGCGAGGATATCGACACGCTCAAGGCCGTGTTCCCCAATGTTCGACAAGTGCAGCGCCGGGGCCATATCGTTGTCTATGCATCGGGTGGCGAACTCCCGTCGGCAGCCGAGATGGAAACACGTGCGACCGAGCTCGACAACGCTAAGGACCTTGGATTTTCAATGCGCACACTCGTGCGTGTGATGGTCGGGACAGGTCTCTCTCAGCCCGTAGCACAACCGGTCGAGCACCCCAAGCCGGCCGCAACAGATGCCCAGCCGACGCCCGAGGGTGCTCTGATCCGCTGACCAACCTGGAAGAGCAGACCTACGGTAGCGCGGGCAACGTATCGGCCACGGTCTTGGCCATCTTGCGTACCGCTTTGCGGTCGTCGTAGTCGTTGCAGGCGAGCACCACCACCACCGTGATGTTGTCCTCGCCGCCCCGTTCGAGCGCGAGGTCGACACACACCCGCGGGAGATCGGCGTAGTGATACTCGACCGCAAGCTCGGCGAGTTCCTCGGTGCTGATGTAATTGGCAAACCCGTCGGAGCACAGCAGGTAGACATCGCCAAACGAGACATTGACGGCGAGGATGTCAGCCTCGACCGAGCGTTCGTAGCCGACCGAGCGCGTGATGATGTGCTTGAGGTCGGAGGACTGGGCCTCCTCTTCGCTCAACAACCCCGCTTCGATCTGTTCGTTGAGCCAGGAATGGTCGGTGGTGATTTGGCGGCAGTTGCCGGCGCGCAGCAGGTAGGCCCGACTATCGCCGACGTGGACGATATAACCTTTGCCGCTGAAGAACAGCATCCCGGTCAGGGTCGTGCCCATCCCCTGGAGCGTGCGATCGGCCTGTGCATGATCAAAGATTCGAGCACTGGCCTCGCTGACACTGATCGACAAAATCTCAGAGATCGCGTCGCTGACATCTGGATCGGCCATCCCGACCAAGCGACCCATCCCCCGACGGACGACGCGATTGACCACGTCGGCACACATTGCGCTCGCATGGGCACCACCTGCGTGGCCTCCCATCCCGTCTGCGACCAAATAGAGACCGAGGTTTGCATCGACGAGATAGCTGTCCTCGTTCGCCATGCGAACCCTGCCGACATCCGTTGCTGCCCACGCGATCAAACGCACGCAGGGACGATAACATGTGTCTGTAGCTTCGGCGGGGTTTTCTGCTCCGCGATGTCCCTTCGCCGGACGACAGTGCGCGAGGTTTCTCCCACAGGTACCTGCCCAGAGTGACCAGCATTGCCTCAGACGGCAATCTCCTTGGCGTTACAGGCAAAAATACGCCCACTGCTCCACGCCCACTCCCACGTGAGTTCGCCCGAAACGAACCGATCGCAGCCCGGACGATTGGACAGGGCAAGCGAAGAAGGCGCACTACCGCCGAAGGCCGACCCACCGGGGTGCAAGGCCACAGTTGTGTGCATTTGCACCCAAACGAAGCCGTCACCCGCTAAAACTGAAGGCCGCAACCTCGTCGGTCATCGACGTATCCGAACCGTCGAAGCGAATCCGTTTGGGCTTGTCGTCGAGCACCGTCACGAGCGACACAGGGCGCCGCCACACGCGTTCGAGATTTCGCAGTGTGTCACGGGCGTAGTCCATCTTGAGATCGACACCCGAGTGGGAATGCCCGAGCAGCAACTCCCCGCGGTTGAGGTAGTTGGCATCGATCACATAGATAAACGGCTGGCCGAAGTTGGTCAGCTGCTGCAGCATCCGTTGTTTGATCTTGGCAAACTCCCGTCCTTCGATCTCGCGCCGACCTGTCCTCCGGTTTTCCTTGATGGTGAAAAACTGCTGCTCGTTGCAAAAATCGAGTGTGAAAAATTCGTCGATGAAGGTGACATCGTTGTACAGGCGACGAACCTCGAAGATCTTTTTTTGTCCGAGCCCGAGCTTGCGATCCCAATTAGCCTTTTCGGCCATGTTGGTGCACTCCTCGTAGTCCTTGCCGAACATGCCTCGGTCGTAGCGCTCTTCGATGTGGCGAAACAACTCGATCCCGATCTTGTAGGGGTTGAGTTGGCCTGGCGCCATGGCCATCACACCACTTGCGGCGTCGGCATAGTCGACGACCTCGTCGCAACACAGCGCGCGCGTGGTCATGATCTTGGAGTGCCAATAGGACGCCCAGCCCTCGTTCATGATCTTGGTTTGCATCTGCGGGAGGAAGTAATAGGCCTCATCGCGGATGATGCTGAGCACATCAGCCTCCCACGACTCCAGCGGTGCATGCTTCAGCAAGAATCCTAGAACATCGCGGTCCGGGTGGCGCGGGAGTTTTTTGCTGAGCTTTTCCTCCTCTTCGCGCCTGCGCTTTTGGGCCTCTAAAAACTCGGGTGGATTGATGTACGTCTCGAGATAGCCCCGGGCGTTGCGCAACTTCCCGGGCTCGTCGTCGGTCTCATCCGCAGGCTCTTCCGGGCGACTGCGCGGGCGATTGGCCTGGCGGTAGGGCGTCCACGGATCGATGAGATTGTCGAGCGACAGACACACATCGACAAATTGCTCGACCGCCGCAACCCCGTGGCGATCCATGTACCGGCGGATCCGCGAGGCGCTGTTGGCCATCACATCGATCATCCGGCGGTCGGTATAGGCGAAGTAGGCGTTGTTCTTGAAAAAGTCGCAGTGGCCGTAGACATGGGCCATGACCAACTTTTGATCGACCAAGCTGTTGCCCTCGAGCAGGTAGGCGTAACAGGGGTCGGAGTTGATCACCAACTCGTAGATCTTCGACAGCCCGTAGGTGTGGCTTTTGAGCATGTGGTCGTATTCCATGCCGAAGCGCCAATGCGGGTAACGCACGGGAAACCCACCGTAGGCGGCAATCTCACACATCTGGCGGTAATCGACCGGCTCGAACACAACCTGAAAACAGTCGAGTCCAAATTCAGTTGCATATCCTTCGATCTGCCGCTGAAGCTCGCGCAACTTGTCTGACAGCCGTGTCATCAGCGGCCCCCCTTGAGAAATTCACCGATCGAATCGAGGATGTCCTCTTTGTTTTTGATCTCGCTGCACACCAAGATCTCCTCGTCGGCGAAGGACGAGCGCAGGTCCTTGATGAACTGGCCCGAGCCGTAGGGCGATTCGACCTGGCCATATCCGAACTGGTTGCAGCGCGGAATCAGCTGTTGCTTGAGCAACTTGATACAGGTCGAGGTGTCGTCGACCGACCAGTTGTCGCCGTCGGAGAAGTGAAACGCGTAAATGTTCCACTGCTCTGGATCAAACTCGTTATCGATCAGTTGACTACACAACTTGTAGGCCGAGGAGATCATCGTCCCCCCTGACTCACGGGTGCGAAAGAACACCTGGCGGTCGACTTCGCGGGCGGTCGCGTCGTGGATGATGTAGCGCGATTCAATGCCTTCGTACTGACTGCGCAACCAGGTATCGATCCAAAACGATTCGATGCGCACGATCTCCTTTTGCTCGTCACCCATCGAACCGGAAACATCCATCATGTAGATGATGACCGCGTTGGTCTGGGGCCGCGGATCGGTGCGCCAGGATCGGTACCGCCTGTCCTCGCGCACAGGCACGATAATCGGCCGATTGCGGTCGTAGGTTCCCATGGCGACTTGACGCTTGAGCGCCCGTTTGAACGTCGCCTTGAAACTGCGCAAACTTTCGGGTCCGGTGGTACGCAGGCCGACGTAGCGATCTTTGCGCGTCTCGAGCGAATGGGCACCGCGGGGTTCGATTCGCGGCAGGCCCAACTCTTCGCCCAAAATTTGCGCGAGCTCGTCGAGCGAAACCTCGACCTCGAGAGCCTTTTGCCCCTCGCCTTCGCCGGCCTTGCCCTGCCCCGGTCCTTCTTCGCCACCGTCGACGGGATCGCCGGGTTCACCCTCGCCCTGGCCGACACCGTTTTGACTGTTGTCGCCGTGGATAAACCGCGGAATATTGATCTGCGGCATCGGGATCGAAACCGAGTCTTTGCCCCTGCGAGCGATCATATCGCCGCGCGAAACATACTTGCGCAGATTGTCGCGAATCTTGCCGCGAATGATTTCGCGAAAGCGGCTGTGGTCCTGTTCAATGCGCGAAATCATAGGAACTCCTCGACGTGAATTGTCGTTTCCCTGGTCGGAAGGTCAGGCTCTGAATGTGTCGTAGAAACCGCCCATACGCACGATTACAAAAAACGCCCATCGACCCAATCCTGGTTTCGGGACACACGCGAGTGTAGCATTCGGAGCAGTCGTTTTCCCACCCCACGAAAGTTTTGGGGAGGGGGGAAACCGCCCAACCTTCACGGACTTTGAGGAAGTTATGACGTCGATCGATTCCCTTGTTGAACGCATCGCTGCACTCCAGGATCGCAGCCACTACGAGGATCTCCACTGGACCGGGAGTTTTGCCGAATACCTCGATCTCGTGCGGCAAAATCCCCGGGTCGCGCGTACGGCCTACGAACGCCTGTACGACATGGTCCTGTCCCATGGGACAGAAGAATACGTCGACAACAAAAAGAAAATTACCCGCTACCGGTTTTTCTCCGACGAGCAAAACGAGGGACGCGATGCCATCTTCGGCCTCGACATTCCACTGATGCGACTGGTCAACGTGCTCAAGGCTGCAGCCCTTCGCTACGGCACCGAGCGCCGCATCATCCTCCTCCACGGACCGGTCGGATCTTCCAAAAGCACGATCGTCCGCCTCCTCAAAAAAGGTCTCGAATCCTACAGTCGCTCGCCCGAGGGCGCGATGTACACCTACGAGTGGGTCCTGCCGGAGAACCTCCGCCACCTGACCGCAGGGCAAGAAACCTATGTCTCACCGATGCGCGAGGAGCCGCTCAAGCTGATCCCCCGGGATGTTCGCGAGGAGGCGATCACCAGCTTAGGCCTCGAGCGCGACGGCTTTCGCCCGTATGTCCGCGGACAACTCAACCCAGCTTGTAGGTACATTTTTCGCGAGCTCATGCAGCACTACAGCGGCGACTGGGCCAAGGTCGTTCAGCACATCCGCGTGCGTCGGCTGCTCGTCAGCGAAGAGGACCGGGTCGGGGTCGGTACCTTCCAACCCAAGGACGAAAAAAACCAGGACTCCACCGAGCTGACTGGCGACATCAACTACCGCCGGATCGCGGAGTACGGCTCCGACACCGATCCGCGGGCGTTCAACTTCGACGGCGAGTTCAACGTCGCCAACCGCGGTCTCATCGAGTTTGTCGAGATCCTCAAACTCGACGTGGCGTTCCTCTACGACCTCCTAGGCGCCACCCAGGAACAAAAGATCAAACCCAAGAAGTTCGCCCAGACCGACATCGACGAGGTGATCATTGGTCATACAAATGAGGCCGAGTACCAGCGCCTGCTCGAGAACAAATTTATGGAGGCGCTGCGCGACCGCACGGTGAAGATCGATATTCCGTACATCACCCGCCTCAGCGAAGAGATCAAGATCTACGACAAGGACTACAATGCCGAGAAGGTCCGCGGTCGGTTCATCGCCCCACACACCCTCGAAATGGCGGCGATGTGGGCCATCTTGACGCGCCTAGAAGTACCCAAAAACCAACAGCTCAGCCTGCTGCAAAAGCTCAAACTCTACGATGGCAAAACCCTGCCCGGGTTTACCCAGGACTCGGTCAAGGAGCTGCGCAAGACGGCGCGGCGCGAGGGCATGGAGGGCATCAGTCCGCGCTACATCCAAGACAAGATCGCCAACTGCCTCGTAAGCGACCGCGGGCAGATGAGCATCAATCCATTTATGGTGATGAACGAGTTGGAGTCGGGACTGCGCAATCACAGCCTGATCAACTCCGAGGACGAGCGCAAGCGCTACACAGAGCTGCTCGCGGTCGTCAAACAGGAGTACGAGGACATCGTCAAAAACGAGGTCCAGCGGGCGATCAGTGCCGATGAAGATGCGATCAGCCGGCTGTGCTCGAACTACATCGACAACGTCAAGGCCTACACCCAACGCGAGAAGGTCAAAAACCAGTATACGGGTCAAGACGAGGAACCAGACGAACGCCTGATGCGGTCGATCGAAACCAAGATCGATATTCCGGAGAGCCGCAAGGACGACTTTCGCCGCGAGATCATGAACTACATCGGCGCCCTGGCGATCGAACGCAAACAGTTCGACTACCGCACCAACGAACGCCTGTACAAGGCGTTAGAGCTCAAACTGTTTGAAGACCAAAAAGACAGCATCAAGCTCACCAGTCTCGTGAGTCAGGTGGTTGACAAAGAAGCGCAAGAGAAAATCGATGTGGTCAAGCAACGTCTGATCCGCAACTACGGCTACGACGAAATCTCGGCCACGGATGTGCTGACCTATGTCGCTTCGATCTTCGCCCGCGGCGAGATGAAGTAAACGGTTCCGACGATCTGATGAAGCTGGCACAAATGTCGTGAGCGGCGACATTTATGCCAGTGCATGCTCGATGCCCACACCTGCTAGGCTCGGGTCATGAAGAGATTATCGTTCCTTTCACTCTTTTTATTACTACCTCTTATCGGCTGTGACACCGTCAAGGACGGGGACACCGATGACTCGGATACCGAGGTCAACGCGACGGATAGCGAGTCCGGAGAGACCGGCGAAACCGGAGAGACCGGCGAAACCGGCGAAACCGAAGCTGATGAATTCCCATCCTGCCACGCCTGGTTTGAAGATCACTCGGATGCATCGCTCGAAACCTGCATCACCGAGCTCGGGTGTGAACAACTGACGGAGGAGAATTGCGCCGGGGCGAACATTGTCTACGCACCCCAAGAGTATGCGATCGGCTGTTATTGGGGCACCGTTTTTACCGGGACCTACGACATGGATATGTGTATTGGCGAATATTCTGGGACATGTGTCGCAGGACAGACGGTCGGTGAGGGGGGCCCGCAGTGCCACGGGACCTACGACGACTCTGGAGAGAGCCTCACCGTCCTCAACATCGAGTGTGAACAGCCACTCGACGACAAGTGGAAACTGTGTGACGGCTCGCTCTACAGCGAAGAGTGCACCTGTGCGTTCGAATGAAACGACACCACTCGGGCGTCGAGGTTTGCGAACACCTACTCGGTGACGCGTCTGCGGCTGAACCCGAGTAGGCTGAGGAGTAGCAACGATACTGCTGACCCCGTCCCAGGTTGGCTCTGACACCCACAGCCCTCACTGTCGGTGGCACCGCTATCTGGACCTCCAGTATCTGTATCGGGGCCAGCCGTCCCCGTCACTCCCCCAGTACCAGGATCGGTGCCGGCACTATCAATCCCGGTATCGATCCCCGTCGTATCCGTATCCGTGTCCGTATTCGGGTTCGTATCCGTATCGACGCCCGAGGTGTCGCTGTCGGTCGTCGTCGGCGGGGGGGGTGGAAGTCCTTGGGCGGCGTGCCACTGCGCAAGTTTTTGATCGATGATCGGTGTATTATCAACAATCACTTGGGGTGCACCCTGCAGCGGAATATTCTCAATTTTTTCCGAGAACGGCATCGGAGGTAACTGCGACCAGGTATCTCCGAACCACTTGTATACGATTCGACCATCCTCGAATGTATAGCGATTGAACCCGAGACACGAATAGGAAACTCGCGACACGAGGTTGACGTTATCGACATTCGGAAGCAAATCGTTTGTATGAAACGTTGGATCTTCCGTCATCTCATGGGGAGATATGAGCGTATACAAACGAGTCAAATAGGGCCAGGTGTCGAGTAAACCTTCGGCGCGAATACCCGGTTCAATGATGCGTTCTTGCAGGTCGTCGGCAAACGCTTGGCCGTCCCAGGCCCCTTGATCAATCAGATCTTCGTAGCAACTCAAACAGCCCCAATAATCGCCGGACTCGAGGCCATCTGGGACCGGGAGATACTGATTGAGCAAACCGGGTAACAACAGATGACTGAAGATACAATCTTCCCCGGGAAGGCATTCGACGAGGTCCTGCCCGGTGAGAACGTCGATGGCGAGCGTCGCGTCGAGCCCGGGAAATGCGGAGCTGTCCCACAGAGGGCCCAACAGCCCGGAGCTCGAGACAACGCCACTATCGCCGGCGTACTCCGTTACAAATGCACGCCCCTCCGCACCAAACTCGTCGACCGCGTTGGACAACGCATTTTTGTAGCTAAAATTCTTGTCGCCTGAGTCCCAGTCAATTTCGAGTAGGTTGATCAAGACGTGCCGATAGTTGGTGGGAACAGTACGCGCGTTCCCGAGGAAAAATGCCCGCACTTCCATGTCGTCGGCCGCTGCGATCTTTGTGAGCCGCAGTGGAATGCACGGCTCTGTATTGTCAAAGACAAGTGTGATGGGGTGAATCTCGTCAAGACCGGCATCGTGGGTCAAGCGAAAAGCTGCAAATAGGTATCCTTCGTCGATGTACTCCTGAAAGATCGGGACTGCATCTGGATCCTGTTCATAGTCATTGTCGGCGAGCCACTGCATCAACGTGTCGACATCTTGACTCTGCAAGACAACAACATCGAATGCTCCAACGGTCTCATTCAAGACCACATCAGGGCCATCGCCGTCACCATCGCCATCGCCATCGCCATCGCCGTCGCCATCGCCGTCGCCATTACGGTGGGCCTAGGAGTGGTTGTGGTTAGGGCTACAGCGTTTTTAAGAATTGAGGATGGGATCCGGCACGAGATTTCGAACCAAAACCGGAGGCGATCTCGACTGCGTCACTTGCGCACAGGCTGAGAACTAAAGACGATTTTTCGTAGCCGAACCTGGGAAAACATGACTTAAAAGCCATGTCTAATTCGAGGTAAATGGTGTGGGGAGTGGAAACACCCCGCATCCTTCATAGGTCGGTCATCCGACGTCGCCGGCCCCGGAGCGACAGGACCTCGCGTCACTGACTGCCATGTCACGGGGTGGGGCGATTTCATTTTTGTGGTTGACAGACCCCGCGACTCACGCACGCGTGTCACGCGAAAATTTTTCCATGATCGCAACGCAGATTCTGATCTTCCTCGCGCGTCTTATGCGCTCCCCCGAAATTTTTCAACGGGTAACCGCGGCAACCTCCGAGTCGACGGCGCGGCGGTTCTTCAACCGGGAATTTGACTACGACCCCCTCCTTTCGACAACTCTCAAAGTTGTTCGCGCCAGCGGTTCCGAGATCGTGTGGCACGGCCGTGTCATCCACTGCGTAGATGACTTTCGCGGCTTGTTGGATGCAGGACTTGACGATCACGGTGCACTTGTGGAGTTGGCCGATCGGTGTGGCAAGGGAACACGCCACCTTTATCAGATGCGATACGGCCCAAAGGTTCCGAGGATCTCCGGTGCATGTTCTGTTGCCCGCTCGCTCTATGACGAACTCGGACTCTCGATCCGCGACGCTAAGCGTTAGTCGCCGGTGCCCGGAATTGCCAAAGCGGCACAGTACGGCGTAACGCACGAGCGATGTATACCGATATGGCGGGCGAAGTTGGCAATGCGTAACAGTACGGCGCTATCGAGTTGGCAATGCGTAACAGTACGGCGCTATCGAGTTGGCAATGCGTAACAGTACGGCGCCAACAAAGTAGCAACAACCACAGGACGGTGAGCCGGTTCTACAAACCGGAACTGTACGGTGCACGATTCGTCGGAAACCGTAACAGTTCGGTGGAGCTATCCTTATTAATAGAGGTTCCCATCACGTCCCAGACACGAGGAGCGCTAACCACCTCCATACTGTGAACATTTCAAAAAATAGGGTTGTCGATCTTCGAGGTGCGAGTACCCTTCAATCGACGTGCGTGGGATGATCATAGAAATCACCCGTGAGGGGGATCGAGAGGTTCACCGCCCACGCCTCGAAGTCGACTTTTTGGATATGGTTGTGAATCACACTTTTCTCGAACACTCGCTATTACGACCATACGAGTACCTACTTTGTGATGGCGAAGTGGTCGCGCGTGGTGTCTCAGCACCCATATCGATAGCCACCCAGGAAACACGCAGAGAGCTCCAAACCGTGGAAATCCCAAAAGTGGATGCTGCCGAAACGCGACAACCAGCAGTTGATCACGTGGCTGGTACTAATGAATCCGCTCTCGAACGGATAGCGAAGACTCTCGAACAAATCGGCGTGCACCTGGAAGCTGTCGACGCTCGCTTTACGCGTATTGAGGAGCGCTTGGCAAAGCTCGAGACAACCACGACCGAACGGCCGCTCGAGGCAACCACGACCGCCGGTGTGAGTGAGTCGGAACGGGCACAGGAGACAACGCCGAAGCAACAACCGCCCCCGATTCGACAGGCAGAGGTACAAAGCGCCGAAGTGCTTGGACGGATAGCGGAGAGCATGGAAGGCTTTGCAACACAGCTTTCCGCGGTCGACACTCGCTTTGCTGCCTCTGAGACAAGGCTGCGTGAGCTCGAGCAGAAACTATCCCAAGAGCGCAATGCACCGGATGTGAACTCTCGGATGGTCGAGAAACTGATCGAAGGGTTCGTTGCGCTGTCGGTCGAGAATCAACGGCAGAAGCCGCCACCGACCCCACAGCCGGCCTCCTCGGTTCAAGAGATGCGGATGCAACTTGAGGAACTCGAGCGACTTCGGGAGCGTATGAAGGATGATAAACGCTCGCGGGCCACGTGGGGTGGTGTGATTGAAACCATTGAGGACCAGATCCTAACGCTGGACAGTCTCATGCAGGGAAAGGTGTTCCAATGACGCCGGAGCAATATCTAGAAGTCGAGGCCAAAGTACGCGCGAACCTCGAGAGCGAACTCCAAAGCCTTCAACAGCAGCTCGAGGAATCAGAGCGAAATTTGTCGCTTAGTCTCGCTGCGAACACGAAGCTAACGCAGAACCTGAGAACGACCATCACCCGAGCCGAAGAGAAGATCGCAGAAAGTAAGTACGGCACTGTACTCGATTACGCCCTGATCGCCGGTAGTCTCCTCCTCGGCGGATTGATCGGACACTACGGTACAAAATGGTCGCGGCGTTTCCCGATTCTGAGTATCCCCGGCCTTTCACTCATCGCATTGGGCGCGGGTGCTTATCGTTGGAAATGGCAAACCCGTTCAGCCTTGGTCGTCGGAGGGGTTCCGATGTTTTTCCTCTCGATCAATACATTCATCCAGGAAAATTTGCCGCCACGGGCGACAGTTTGAACACACATGTTGGGTGAGAACACCCGGAGGTCAGAAATGTCAGATGCAGTTGATTTCATCGCCACAAAACAAATGATGCTACAGCAAAATGGTGAGTACCACGAGGACAAGTACAACAAGCTGTGCCAACTAATGAACGTGTCACCGGGCCAGCTTCGCAGGCTCTTTGGCTGCATTGATGAGCTAGTCGAATGTGCGCCCAAGATGCGGGCAAACGGTCCGGCACTCGATCAACTAAACAATTGTGTTTCGACGCTGCGAGAACTTCCTGAGTTCTGTTCTCGCCTCGATGAGTTCGCCGCGAAGTGCAACCGATTCGAGGCACTTCTGAAGATCGCATGTTGCCCGGCGCACCGGCAACTTGGCAATGTTACGCTCGATGAGTACTCATCAAAAACGACGATTGACATTGATGTCATTGAGCAAGACCTCGGTGACCCGTACGTCAATCAATATCCGGTACCTACCGGAAAATTCATTCGACTCGTGCAGTCCGACAGCTATAAGGCCGGGTTCATCCCGGAGGAAATCGAAATCAACTTTTCGCTTTCAAACAACGATACAAACTACCTCGCGATAAATGTACAGTTCTATGTCAATGAAAAGTCGATCGGCTCACGATTCAAAGGGTCGCTTTTCTTGGATGCTGACGGTCGAACCAAGCGAGTCAAGTTTCCGAAATGGCGAGGCAACCCTGTTCTGGTCGGCAGCGAAGACGTGCTTGCGGTGGAGATCGAGATGACCGGAGCAAACTCCATCACCCAAGCGACCGTGGTGATCCACCTCAACGCGGAAGGCTGGTACGAACTCTGCGGTGTGGGTAGTGGAATGACGGGCGGCTGCTAATCCTGGAACCCGCAGAAGGGAAGTGTTCACATGTCCTCAGAGCCCCATACGTTCCATATTGAGTCCGAACTTGATTTTGACGGGGAAACACCCTTCACTCAAACGCTTTCGGACTTCACCCCAAACCGACCAAACGGCCGAATTCACCGGCTGTCGGTGACGAGTGCTTTCGGTGTGATGGACTCTACCTGTTTTGGTCTCCTCTCGGACGAATCCCCGAAACAGGTTGGCGTCGCATCAAAATTCAATAACCCCACTTCGAAGGCACGAGTGTACCCAGGCGATGATCCCGACTCATTTCGCCGCGAGTTGGACCTCACACCTGACCTGCAGTACGTCACCATGTATCCGGGCGACAAACTTGCCATTGTTACGAAGGACAACGGCCGTACACACGTCACAATCGTGGTGAACGAGCTTTCCGAGTCCGATCACATGGCGTTGGCCATTCACAAACCGCCGAGCCTTCACTGGAGACGGTACAGAATCATTCGACAGAGTCCAACCGGATTTAAACCTGCGGTGAACCAGGATGCGTGGCGACCCAATTTTCTATTCGATCGAGGTTCAAACCTGCTGGTCGCCCACGAAGTCGGTCAAGGCCCGATACCATTGGAGGCTTTTTGCTCGTACCCGGCATTCGCAGGATGTCTTGTTCGTGCACGGTTTGCGAACGTTGAGGAGGGGCGTCTCCTCATTGTCGAGCCGTTGGTGCGAGACCGTCGGCTCGTCGAAAAGGTGGAAAGTATGGTGTGGACAAAGGTTGGCTGGGTCTCTCATGATGATCACATTGCGTTGCGCTCCAGCGACCCGAGCTCCGGTGATACGACCATTTGCGATCTCATGATCGCCAAGATCAACGCAGAGGACGCGTTACAAGGCCTCTACAATAACGGCAACTAGTTCTCTGGTAACGGGGGTGCCCAATGGGCGTGATGCGAAATGACCTAGACACGTACACACGTTGGATCGAGACTGCGGCGGACCCCCGCTTGCGAACCGATGGGCGGCTCGAGATGTTCGATGTCTGGTTCTCTGGTCTTTACTGGGCTGCTCCATTCGACGAGAGGCAGAAGTTTGACAAAGTCATGGTCGAACTGAACGACGAGCACAGTAAGTACGGCCGTTGGTGGCCGTTATACAGCATTGGGGGGGATGTTCCGCAGGTACTGCAACTGATTCTCGCCAACCCAAACATCGAGGATTTAGGGGTCACTACCAAGGTTGAGAGGGAGACGGTTCGCAAACTCGGAGAGAAAATGGCAGGTGGCTGGCTCCCGCCCGAATGGGAGTTCCGGGAACAGATCGGGGACCCGGTAGGTGACGACTCCACCGACTCGGACGAAACACCTGACGACACATCCGACGAATGGGGCGAGGACAAGACAACGGATGATCCGGTACCCGAGAAGGATGTCGACAAATCGGACACCGGTAGCCAAAGTGCCGAATACGTGAGTTGGCGAAACAAAGTCATTGCAATAGCACTAGGTTCCGGCGCTGTCCTCGGACTCGCTACATTTGGACTCGTGCAACTCTCGAAGAAGGGAGAGACGAATGTCGACCTACGGTGAAAACCTCGAGGTCCTCGCAGACTACTACGTAGATGCGGTCACTCTCTCTGGTGAGGAGCGAACAAAGGAAGGTGTAGAGCTATACCTGTTTTTACAGAAGCTCTACATCGCAGCAACGCCCGATGCACGTACTCAGTTCTTGGCAATCGTCGATTTCGACGCTCCTGATTATCCGTGGTCCGCGTTGTATTCTGTCGGCGAAAGTTGGCCGCCCGCATTGATCCTGCTAATCAACGAGGACAACAAATACAACATTCTCGGTGATGGCGCTGATCCTTCGTACATGGAGGACGCGGTTCGAGTCGACTGGGAAAAAGCGGGTGAGCTCGCAAAGAAAATGTCGACGGGGTGGCTCCCGGATGAGTGGAAGGCAGATGATGACGACACGGTGATCATTGATGAGGACGAGCCCGCGCCGAAACCGAGGCCTAAACCGAAACCCACCGAGCCGAAATCCACCGAGCCGAAACCCACCGAGCCGAAACCCACCGAGCCGAAACCCACCGAGACAAAGCCCGCAGGGAAACCCACGGAGACAAAGCCCAAAGTTCCCACCGGACCGACTCCCAACTCTCGACCCTCCCCGCTCGTGATCGCAGGTTTCATTGGTGGTCTCAGCCTGGCAGGGTTGGGTATCTATGTAGCCATGAAGGATTGATGACATGTACTACCTCAGTGCCGATGACATCCAGCTGCTAATCGAGTTCAGCGCCGCAGACAAGTCGCTTGGTAACGATCGCGAGCAGCAGACGGCCGAGCTGACCGATTGGATACATAGACTAAGAACGGAGGCTAAAGGCGAAGGTATTGACGCATTCAACGAGTACATCTCGCCACCCCATGCAACCCCGAGCGAATGGCCGTGGTCCGCGACGCGTGTGGTCGAAGTTGGCAGGCCTGATCAAGGCTGGCCGATCGTTCGGGCAACAATGAAGGCCCCGCCGGCTCTCTTCCTCATAGCGTCGCGTAAGGTTTCACTCCCCCCGCTACGACCTGGTGACGAGGTCTCACCGGTCAACGTGGACAACCCGCAATGGCGCTCACTGTGGAAAGCGCTTACAGAGTGGGACGTTGCCACGATCAGACGACGCATCACACCAGACGGGTGGACCAAAAGCGACCCGCTCGGAGGATTGAGTATGACTCCGAAAGGTCCAAAAATCGAGCCCGTTGACGAGTTTGCGGTTCCGACAACTGA
>CAZUPD010000007.1:56409-120840 GCA_964621785.1 uncultured Nannocystaceae bacterium | reverse complement strand
AAAATCCCGGCGTCCTCGGGTTTGCGCGAGGGGTAGCTGGTCAAAAATTGCCAGTCGAGCCGGGCCAGACCATCGGCACAGACGTCGGCCACGAGGTAGCAAAGCAGGGCAAACGGCAACAACACCGCCGCCATGCACAGGCCCTCAAAGGCCCGCTCGAGTGTGCGGGAGGGGGGGCGCGTGCGCGGGGACAGCAGCGACGGCCGCTCCGGTTTCTTTGCTGATACACCGTTTTCCACGGCCTAGGTCCCCTCCCGGTAACGCCGCGCCAAACGCTGACTGATGAAGTTGGTGACAAACGTCATCAGAAACAGCGTCGCGCCAACGACAAAAATGGTGCGGTACTCGATGGTTCCGGTCGGCGTATCGCCGAGCCCAATCTGGACGATGTAGGCGGTCATCGTCTCGATACTCTCCCGCGGATCGGCCGTGAGGTTGGGCTGCTGACCCGCGGCGATGGCCACGATCATGGTTTCCCCCACCGCCCGCGAGACCGCCAGGATCACCGAGGCGGCGATCCCCGAAAACGCGGTCGGCAAGACGACTTTAAAAATCGTTTTGAGACGCCCGGCACCCAGTGCATATGCACCTTCACGCAGGTTATCCGGCACCGCGTAGATCGCATCCTCGCTCAGCGACGAGATCATGGGGATGATCATGATCCCCATGATGATCCCCGGGCTGAGGGCATTAAACCCGCCGAGGCCCGGGATAAACGTCTGCAAAATTGGTGTCAGCACAACGAGCGCGAAGTAGCCGTAGACGATCGTCGGGACCCCGGCGAGGATCTCGAGTGCCGGCTTGAGCCACTTGCGGACCTTTGGTTTGGCAAACTCACTCAGATAGATTGCCGCCAGCAGGCCAAACGGGAGCGCGACGCTGATGGCGATGGTCGCCGTCAGCAATGTGCCGCTGACCAGCGGCCAGATCCCGAAGTGCTTGTCGATAAAAAGCGGCGTCCAACGGGTGTCGAACAGAAATTGCGAGAGCGAGACCTCGCTAAAAAACGCCAGGGTCTCGAACGCGAGCACCCCCAAAATCGCCACGGTCGTGACGATGGAGAGGGTTCCACAAGCCGTCAGGGCGAGCTCGATGGCGCGTTCTTTGAACCGCGTACCTGGCCGGACCCGCATGTCGAGTCCGGTACGGTGGGTGTGTTCGTGTCGGTCGGCCATGGCGCACCCCGGTGAGTCGAACGTTGATTAGCCGGCGCCCAAAAGCTCCTCGACGCTGACCCCGACCTTGGAGCCCTGGCCCTCGAACAGCGAACCGATGACACGCTCGGTAAACCGTTTTTGGACCAGCTCGTAGGCCTTGGCCGGCAGCGGGATGTAGCCGACTTCCTTCGACAGCGCGGCACCTTCCTTGAGGTAGAACTCGACGAAGTCCTTGACCTCGGCACGCTCAGCTGCCTTTTTAGACACATAGATAAAGACCGGACGAGACAGCGGCTGGTAGGTGCCGTTGCTGACGGTCTCGAGCGAGGGGGCTACGGGGCCGTCGCCGTTGTCGGCCTTGCCATCTTCGATCGGGACGATTTTCAGCTTGTCCTTGTTTTCGCTGTAGTAGGCGAAGCCGAAAAAGCCGAGTGCGAGTTTGTCGGCCGAAACCCCCTGCACGAGGATGTTGTCGTCTTCGGACGAGGTGAAGTCCCCGCGACTGGCGTGCTCTTTGCCGACGATCGCCTTGGTGAAGTAGTCGTAGGTCCCCGAGTCGACACCGGCGCCGAACAGCTTGATCGGTTCGTCGGGCCAGCCTTCGCGGATCTGCGACCACTTGGTGACCTTTTCCTGGGCCTCGGGCTCCCACAGTTTTTTGAGTTCGTCCACGGTCATGTGGTCGACAAAATCGTTTTGCGGGTTGATGACCACGGCGAGGCCGTCGTAGGCGACTGGGAGTTCGACGTACTCAATTTTGTTGGTCTTACACAGATCGACCTCGGACGGTTTGATCGGCCGAGATGCCCCGGTGACAGCCGTCTCGCCCTTGCAAAACTTTTTGAATCCACCGCCGGTCCCCGACACGCCGATCGTAACGCGGCCCTTACCTGTCTTTTTGAACTCTTCGGCGACGGCCTCGGTGATCGGGTAGACCGTGCTCGATCCGTCGACTGCGATGCTGCCAGCTTCGGCCGGTTTGCCGTCATTCCCCGCGTTGGGTTTGCCTTCGCCAGGCATGCCGGCCGGCGTCCCGCCACAGGCACCGAGGGCCAGGCAACAGCTCATCAGGACAGTACGAGTCAGCCAGGAGGCTACAGAGGGTTTGTTCATCTCAATTCCTTTTGCGGTGGTGATTTGCAAAAACCCGCGGGACACGTACCACTTGTGGTGCGAAGATGGGGGGAGACGTTGGCGTGCACACAGGCGAGCAACCGGAACTCCCTCACGCATGTACCGGCTAAAACCGCCGGTTTTGTGACGCCTGCGTGACACCTTGAAACACATCCGTGGCCGTGTTTCGCGAGCATGTGACAGCTGTGTGACAACTTCCTTGTGAGCCTAATAGATCTGGTCAATAGGCCAGCTGAAGTTGGATGCGCAACATGTCGACAGGTCCGCCACTAGGCCCCTTGGGGCGCTGGTGGAAGTAATCGAGTTGCAACTTGAGGGGATGCCCCGCGAAGTAGTACCCGAGGCCGCCACCGATCTCGTCCTTGTCGGTCAGCGAGGTGTCCTCGCCGATCCCCCTCGCCTGGCTGTAGCGGGCTGCAATCCCGAGTCGCGTCCGCGGGATCAAATAGCCGGCCTGGGCGGACCACCCGATCCCGTTGCGGGGAGAGACCGCCGCGATCGGAACTTCTACACCCATCTCATCGACTTCGGTGGCATCGCCGGGATGGCGCGACCCCTTGCGCCAATAAAACTCGCCAAACACAGTCAGCCCAGCAAACTTAAACATGAAGTCGGCGTTGGCGTTGTGGTAGTCGGTCGTGCCTCCGTCCGCCGGCGTGCTCCCGAGGATCCCGCGATCTTTCTTAGCCTTGTCGAGGTAGGCATAGGCGGCCCCGAGACTTAGTCGAGGCTTCCGCGTACGGGCAAAGTCGACTTCAGAGTAGTCTTTGAAGTTGCCAAACGGCAGCACTTCGACGCGCCCGAGGTACATCAGACCGCCGCCCGGCTTGACCTTGAGGCTCTCGGTTTGAAACCCGTCGCGACCTTCGCCGACGTAGACGCCGGCGTAGTAGCGGATGCGTTCTTTCCACCCGCCCTTGCCCTTCATGCGGATGTCAAACCCGATATCGCGATCGAGGTTGAACTCGCCGTTGGCCAGCGTGCGGTCGACCAACTCGAGATTGCCCGACGACACCACGCGCTGACGGCTGTAGGGAATTTTGTACTGACCGACACGGAGCGTAGCGAACCACAGATAGTCGAACTCGGCGAACCAGGTCAGCATCGGTGTTCGTGTCAGGCGGCCGTCCTTGTAACCGAGGTCCCGCGGCGAGAAGGCAAACTCGGCCTTGTATTTGTTGTGCTTGCCAAACACGTGGCCGGCGAACTGCAGACGTGCCCGCCGCAGTTGAAACGAAGTCGTGAGGTCGGATTCACCATCGGTCGGTCGCGAGCTCTGGGACTCCGATCGAAACTGGATCCGCAGCCGTGGCACGATCTTAAACAGTTCGTTTTTGCTGTTGATCTCGAGCCCCTTGCCGGGCTTGAACTTCATCGACGAGGGGTCGCCCTCGTGGTTGCCAAACAACAGCTCCCGGTCTTTTTTGGGCACACTCGCGGGATACTCCTTCTCCGCCTCCAGCTTGGCTTCCGGGCTTGTGTGCACAACCTTGACGACCTTGACCTCGCGGGCCGTACCGGCCTGGGCATCAACTGGTTGTATCTGCACTGCGCGCGCGGAATCAGCCGCGGGCGCTTGAGCGGCGGTCACGGGCTGGCCGGCCGCCGCGGCCTGACCCGCAGCCCCGACCGGCTGGCTGGGGCTCGCCGCAGGCGGTTGAGGTGGAGGCTGACTCGGTGGCTGACTCGGTTGAGAGGTCAAGAACGCAACAACAAACGTCGAGTAGATGTTCACAGGGCTCCATGCGCGGTTTTGATACGCGGAACCGTAGAGCAGACATGTGACGCACATGTCACAGACATGCAAACATCTGTGACGAAGCGTAACGACCTTGTGACAAGTCAAGACTGGCAAAGCTCCGCGACACCTGTGTCGTGACCAGCCCAAACCGCGACCCGAACCCGGGACACGCCTGACAGGGCAACGGACAGCCCGCGCATTGCCAGTGAACGATCCCTAAAAATATCAACGAGATAATTGTTTGGCCCTGTTCGTGAAATATCACCGGGCGTCGCAACCGCGACATGCATTCTTCTTCTCTTCTGTAACGCGCTCCGTGGCCGCGTCTTCGCCAACCCACCTACCACCTATTCGTCACGGGCTATCAACAACCTGCACCGGCATCGATCGCTTGCGTAGCTTTCCGGTCTGCACGCGCATCTCTTAGCTTGCATTGCCTCTTATCCCTTACCCTTAACTTGGTCTAGCGGTCGATTCTCCGGATCTTTTTGGTGCTATGCTTCGCAGGTCCCGCCCTCACCCGAGGGCGGGTTTTTTATGCCCGCGCCTAGACCAATTTGCGAACGAAGCTGTTGCACCCGTGGGGACAGCCTCGGTACGGTATTCCCGATGCGCTGGTTGTGGATCCCTCTGGTGGTGGTGGCGAGTTGCAGCTCTGAGGATCCCGCGGACACCCCGGCTCCCGATCGCGTCGCCGACACACCCGCCTGCGAAGCGGTCGACGATTGGGAGGATGAAGCGACTCAATTTGAGGTGGACCTTGTCAACATCCTCAACACAACTCGCAAGCGCGGTGGTCGTTGCGGCGACCTGACATTTTCTCCCCAGCCGCCCCTGGTGATGCACCCCGGCCTGCGGTGTGCCGCCCGTCTGCACGCCCGCTCGATGCGGGACGACAACTACGTCGACTACCAACATCCGGCGCCGCCTGCCGAGGTCGACGAACTCGGCGTGAAGCAGTGGCTCGACGATGCCGACTACGCACCTGCGGTCTACGCCCAAAACATTGGGGCGGGATGGCCTTCGGCACGCGAGGCCGCCGACGCCTGGCTCGCCAGCGATCCGCACTGTTGGAAATTCATGACCGACGAAATGCTGCACATCGGCGTTGGTGTGGCGCTCACACCTGTCGACGAATCGGGACTTGTCCCCGAGGACAGCTACACAAATTATTGGTCAGTCGTGGTTGCCGCACCCGAGTAAATCCCTTGCCACCGAAGCCCGTGCCCCGCGACAATTCCGGGGTATGACAAACCGAACCCACTCGCTTTTCATCGCCCTCGCCCTGGTCCTTCCGAGCTGTGCCGACGATGATGAGCCGACGACGGACGGAAGCTCTGGTACCACCGAAGATGGGATGACAAGCGACCCCGGCACGAGTGAGGGTTCCGAATCCGCGGGCGAGTCGGACACATCGTCGCCCAACGATCCGGTGTGGGACTCCGCCTATTGCCAACCGGTGTCTGACACCCGCCCGGTCAATCCGTGGCTCGAGTCGTGGGGCGCCCGGGAGCAGGAACTCCTCGACCTCGTCAATCAACTCCGGGCTGCCGGCACAACCTGCGGCGGTATGTCGATGCCTCCCGTCGGCCCGTTGACGATGAACCCCTCGCTGCAGTGCGCCGCCCGGGTCCACTCACTCGACATGTCCGTCCGCGACTTCTTTTCCCACGACAATCCCGACGGCGAGTCGCCTTTCGACCGCATGGAGCGGGCTGGCTACAACTTCATGACCGCAGGGGAAAACATTGCTGCCGGGCTCACCACCGCCGCCGACGCGATGGCGACCTGGGAGCAAAGCCCGGGTCACTGCCAAAACATGATGAACTCGAACTACACCGAGTTTGGAGCGGGATTCGCCGAGGGCAGCGGTCAATACGGCAGCTACTGGACGCAGACCTTCGGCCGCCCGTTCTAAAACGAGCGAGCCTGTTCTCTCGGGCCAACGCGAGGGCTCAGCAGGGACATCCGATAAACGGGACAGCGACGGATTCGACATCGAGAAAAGTCCCGTCATCTTCTTGTGTGTACAAGGTGCGATCGAGCGTCGGGTTTCGTCCGCCGACGATCTCGAGCTTGCCATCGCCACCGCGGTCGAGCAGGGCCATCGGATCAATTTCGAGATCGCCGTTGACGAGATTCCATGTATCACCATCGACTGACCAAACCGCGGCCAGGGACGTCGAGGGATCGCCACAGTCCATGGACCCCGGTACACCGTAGACCACAGTCACATAGGCGCGGCCCACCAGGGGCTCTCCCCACAGGCGCACCTCGAGATGCCCGGCCACACGGTCCTCAAACGCCTCGACGTCACCGTTTTTAAGCTCTTCGGCGTAAACCTCGGCATACTCACCGGCCATCGTGTGGAGTGCGGGCAACTCGGCAAACAGACGTTGGGCCCTGGCGTGGAGGTGCCCGCCGGTTTGCAACTTTGATGTATACACATGATCCTTGCCAGACGTTGCGACCTCGCGCGCCCACAGGGCTCCTTCGCAGTCCCCCGAAGTCGGCACAATCACCCCTTCGAGGGTCCAGGGACCGGCCGCATAGGCCTCGTTGCGAAACGCCCGGCTATCCTCCTCGATCTCAAACGTCCGCGACGTCATCAACAACAGATCCCCCGAAGCCCGCGTCACGACCCGTAGCGACTGGACCGTTCCACGGCAGACGGCCCCCTCACCCGAGAACAACTCGTATTCGGCTGTCACCTGACGACGCATTTCCGGTGTGAGAACCTTGCGACGCGCCGGCTTTTCCCACTGCCAGTAGTCGGTGACATCGGCATCGCGGACCTGTCCCTTCCCCCAGCTACCATCGGCGTCGTGGTCGAGTACGACCGCACCATCCATGACAAACAAAAAGTCGGGCGCGGGTGTCTGCCACGGCTGTGGATCGTCGACCTCGATCGTGACGCCACTCTCGGAAGGCTGCTCCTCGGCACCCGTTTGAACAGGTGTGGGGGTCGGTTCCACAACGACGTCCGCGACATCCGGAATGACCGGCTCGCTAGCCGCTCCGATTTCACAGCGGTCATCGCTGAGCGGGTCGAGCACCAAATGCTCGGGTACAGGCGCATAAAACAGCGCCAGAGCCAACGGTCCCACCATGATGGCAGAGGTGACCAGACGATCGATACGGGTTGAGCGGGTCATAACAGCCCCTCTACGCGCGGTGAAATCCGGCCATTCCACAAAGTACACCGGCTGTACGGCCCGAAACCTCGCCTACCTGTCCCGCGAACGCCGCGCGCGAATCCGATCGACACACAAACATGTATCTTCAATCAAAACATTCCATGTACCAACATGTGAGCCTGAAACACGCGCTCAAATTTCGTCTGTGAAACCTCATCCCACAGGGCGGGGTCACGGCCAAAACAGCTCAAATTCCTACCTGAATGGCACTTTATCTCCTGAACATCACATTCCTTTGGCCGCCTAGCCCCATACCTCACAGACAATTTTTTGGATCGATTCGGTGAAACAAACTGCCTGTGAGCGCGGGTCGCAAGAAGCGTCACCGGCAAGCCATCGGCCAGCTTTCAACCGCTGCCGCAGTAGCCGGTCCCAGGAGAACAAGAGTCATGAAATCGCTACGTGTGTACGCATGTATTTTTTTCGCCGTCGGTTTGGTCGCCACCGGATGTGACCCCCAAACACTGGCCAGTGCCCAAACCGACGATCCACGACTGTGCGCACAGACCAGCCCAGATGCCTGTAGCCCCGCCCCACAACCCGAGCCGCCCGTGCTCAACACCCGTAACTGATCCCACCTGCCCACGATTTGAGGAACCATCATGAAACGTTTTTTTGCATATGCATCCATGCTCCTGCTCGCTGGCCTCGCCACCACCGGCTGTGACTTTCAGTCGTGGACCCAAGGCGCGGACCGTCCGGACTCCCTGTGTTACCAAGCGAACCCCTCGTCTTGCGCCCCACAGCCGGACTCGCGCGAACCAGGGCTCGGCGACTAAATCCGCTCGCTCAACACGTCCCCCCACCTACGACCCCGCCGACTGGCTCGCCAGTCGGCGGGTTCTTTTTGCATATCGAAGTACGTTTTCGCACCTACCTAACGGTCAGCTTTGAGGCTTATTTGGTTTGATTTTCAAGCACATGTTGTCATTTTTTCTCAAACCTCTTCATAAACAAAGTTTTTCGCTTGCCAGCCTGCCTACCGATTGGTAGACAACTCGCAATCATCTGGTAGACAAATGCCTTCCGATGGATCTACTTCCACGTCTGATGTTCGGTCTCGTCTGCTGCGCGAGGCCACGCGTTTGTTTGCCGCCAAAGGATTCGACGGCACCTCACTCAAGGACATCGCCGAGGCCGTCGGGATCCGCAAGCCCTCGTTGCTGTACCACTTTCCGTCCAAGGATTCTCTCCGCCGATCTGTCCTCGAGCACATGCTCGTGCGGTGGAACGAAGTGCTGCCCAATCTGTTGCGGGCGGCGACGTCCGGCGTCGGTCAGTTCGACGCGGTCGTCGAGGAAACCGTCGGCTTTTTTGCCGAAGATCCCGACCGCGCCCGGCTACTGGTCCGCGAAGCCCTCGACCGCCCGACCCACACCAGTCGGTTGATCGCCGAGTATGTGCGTCCTTGGGCGGCAATTGTATGTAACTACATCCGCAAGGGCCAGGAGCAGGGCCGTGTCTACCCCGACGTCGACCCCGAATCGTACGTCGCCCAGGTCATCAACCTGGTGATCAGCAGCATCGCAACCTTCCAATGCCTCGGTGATGTCGCCCCTCCGGGACTCACCCCAAAACAACGCGCGGCCCGTCACATCCGCGAATTGTGTCGCGTCGCCAAATCAAGCCTATTTCTGCCCACCCCGACACCAGCCAGGAGCCTCTGAAGATGGCAAATTTTTTCACCGACAACCCCGACATCCAGTACTACTTCGACAAGGGTATCGATTGGGAACCGCTGGTGCGGTTGACCGAGTACGATTTTAAAGCTCCCGACACCTACGCGACGGTCGACGACGCGCTCGAGTTTTACCGCGACGCGTTGACCATGGCGGGCCAGTTCTTGGCCGACGAAGTTGCTCCCTACGGCCCCGAAATCGACGCCGAAGGGGTCAAGTTGGTCGACGGAAAAGTGGTCATTCCCAAGCGCCAACAGGCCATTTTCGACAAGATCCGCGACCTCGATCTCCACTGGCTGTGCCTCCCGCGCGAACTCGGTGGGATGAACTGTCCACTGTTGCTGTATTTCTTCAGTGTCGAGCTGTTTGCCCGGGCAGATGTCTCGACCATGACCCACCACGGATTTCACGGGGGCATCGCCATGGCGATGCTCGCCGCCTCGATCCATGAAGGTACAACAAAATGGAATGCTGAAACCGGTGCCATCGAGTCCACACGGTTCCACGAAGAGATTCAAGAAATCGGCCGCGGTGACGCCTGGGGCAGCATGGACATCACCGAGCCCAATGCCGGAAGTGACATGGCTGCCCTCCGAGCAGTTGGCGAGCAGGACGAACAGGGCAACTGGTTTGTCTCTGGCGAGAAAATCTTCATCACCTCGGGCCACGGCAAATACCACTTTGTCATCGCCCGTACCGAGAAGAACAAAAACCCCGACGACCCGATGGCGGGCCTCGGCGGGTTGAGTTTCTTTTTGGTCAAAACCTACGAAGACCTCCCTGACGGTACGCAAAAACGCATCGCATCGCTCGACCGGATCGAAGAAAAACTCGGCCACCATGGCTCGGTCACCGCGACCGTGACCTTCGACCGCACCCCTGCGCAACTCATTGGCAAGCGCGGCGAAGGTTTCAAATACATGTTGATGCTGATGAACAACGCGCGGCTCGGCGTCGGGTTTGAGTCGCTCGGGCTGTGCGAGTCGGCCTACCGCCTCGCCCGCGAATACGCAGCCCAGCGCCCGTCGATGGGCAAAACGATCGACCGCCATGAGCTCATCGCCGACATGCTCGACGAGATGGAGAGCGACCTCGAAGCGATCCGAGCACTGAGTGTACATGCAGGATTCCACGAGGAGCTCGCACGCAAACTCGACATGATGTCTCGCCTGCGCCCACCTTCGTCCGAGCTCGAGCGCAAGCAGCTCGCCCGCCAGGTCAAGCGTCACAAGTGGATCGCCCGTCGTGCCACTCCGCTGCTCAAGTATTTTGCCTCCGAAAAGGCCGTCGAGATGGCGCGAAAGTGCATGCAAATACATGGAGGTAATGGGTATATGAAGGAGTACGGCGCCGAAAAACTCCTGCGCGACTCCCTGGTGATGCCGATCTACGAAGGTACCAGCCAGATCCAGGCCCTGATGGCCATGAAGGACACCCTCGGACGGATCATCAAAAACCCGCAGGCGTTCGTCAAACGCGTGGCCCAAACCAGCTGGCGGATGCTCTCGGCCCGAGATCCTCTCGAGCGCCGGTTGTTGCGGTTGCAACAAACTTCGTTGAATGCACAACAATTCCTGGTGCGGCGTACCGCGGCCGACAAATTCAAGTCGCTACAGGAGCTGCCGCTGTCCTCGTGGTCATCGGCCTTCTTCAAAGGCTGGAACCCCAAACGCGACTTCGCCATTGCCATGCTTCACGCCGAGCGGCTGCTCAAGATTCTGACCGATGAACTCGTCGGCGAAATCCTGCTCGAACAGGCCAAACAACACCCCGAGCGCCGGGCAGTGCTCGAGCGATTCTTAGAGCGGGCCGAGCCACGCAGCCGTGCCCTACTCGACGAGATGCAATCGATGGGCACGCGTTTGCTCGAAAAACTTGCTGATACAGAGGACTCCCAACAAGCCGGCTAATCCCGCCGCCACACCACGACGATGTCACTACCAACCCGTCATATCCTCCACCAAGGTCCGGTGATCGCCTCGCTCGGTGGGACTGCCCTCGCCGCGCTTCGCCAACACCTCGGGCACCGCCCGTCGACCCCCCTCATCACACCTGGCCCGGAGATCCGGGCTACGATTCCGCCACGTCCCAAACAGCTGATCCGCGACTACGTTCGTCATGTCGGCGGCGACCCGGGGAGCTACCGCAAGACCGTGCCGGCGCATCTATTTCCGCAATGGGGCTTTCCCCTGGCTGCGCGGACCCTCGTCGGGATCCCCTACCCGATGGCGCGGGTGCTCAACGGTGGCTGCCGGATCGACATTCGCAGTCCGCTGCCCGCGGGTGAGCCTTTACATGTGGTAGCGAGGCTGCAAGACATCGACGACAACGGCCGGCGAGCCGTCCTCCACCAGACCGTTGTGACAGGTACCGATTCGGCACCCGGTGCCATCGAGGCCCACCTCTACGCGATTGTTCCCCTGGGCTCCGGTGGCAAGGGCAAGCGAGAGGGCAAACCCAAACGCGCCAACAAGCAGCCCGCGTTGGTACCTGCCGGCGCCACGGAATTGGCCTATTGGAAACTCCGGGCGGATGCCGGCCTGGCGTTTGCGATGCTCACCGGCGACTTCAACCCGGTCCACTGGGTCCGTCCATACGCGCGGATGTTCGGGTTTCGCAGCACGATCTTGCATGGTTTTTCGACCATGGCCCGAGCCATCGAAGGGCTGCAGCGCGGAGCCCTGGCCGGCTCGACCCGCAGTCTGCAATCGATCGATGTCAAGTTCGTCAAGCCTTTGGTCCTGCCCGCACGGGTAGGCTTGTATATCCATCAAACAGACGGTGCTGCACAGATTTTTGTCGGCGATGCACCGGGTGGCCCCGCGTACCTCACCGGGACGTACAAACTCATCGACAACTAATACGGGATGTCTCTTGCCGCAGCCCGAGTGCACCCCTCGCCTCGGTCGCGTAGGACATCCGAGCAACAGCTCATTTCCTTGTAACGACAACTCGATTTCACAGATTCCCCTCAACAGGTACACCATGAGTGATTTTCTCCTCGAACTCGGTCGCAACCCGCGGGCCCGCAAGTTGGTCCAGAGCCTCGGATTGCCGCTCCCTATGCCGCAGGCGCTCAAGCGTGCGCGCGGCCCCTGGTCCGAACGCCCGCTACAAGACCGCGACATCGTCGTCGGTGCGGCCATACAGGCACCTCTGCTCAAAGCCATTGCCCGTACCGTAGTGGTCGCCGGTGCCAACCCCCATGTGGCCGCGCCGACTGAAATCGATGCATTTACACTCGTTGGCGAAGCCTACGGCCGGCCGCCTCAACCGCTCCATCCAATGGAGTCGGAGCTCAAGCCCCACGCACTTGTCTTCGATGCTTCGGGAATCGACACACCGGCTGACCTGCGCGCACTTCACAGTTTTTTCTCCCCACAAATCCGCCGGCTCGCCCGCTGTGGACGCGTGGTTGTGCTCGGCCGACCGCCACAGGACGGGGCAAGCCCCGGACAGGCCGCCTGCCAAGCTGCGCTCGAGGGCTTTGTCCGCAGTGTCGGGCGCGAGGTTGGCCGCAAGGGCGCAACGGCCAATATTTTGTATGTACATGAGGGGGCCGAAGACCGGATCGAGTCGGTCCTGCGCTGGATGCTGTCGGAGCGTTCGGCGTTTGTCACGGGGCAACCGCTGATCATCGGCAACGAGATTGCAGATACACCTGTTGTCCCCTCCGTCCGCGTACTCGAAGGGACGGTCGCGCTCGTCACCGGAGCAGCCCGGGGTATCGGTAAAGCAACCGCCAAACTGCTCGCAGCCGAGGGGGCCCACGTGGTCTGCCTCGACCGTCCAAACGATGGTTCGTTGGTCAGCGAGGTCGCCCGCGATCTCGGCGGCTCGGTCCTGTTGGTGGACATCAGCGCCGAGGATGCTGCCCAGACCATCGTCGACCATTTTCAGAAAAACCACGGGGGCAAACTCGACATTGCGATCCACAACGCCGGGATTACCCGCGACAAGACGCTGGCCCGCATGAAACCCGAGAAGTGGGATCAGGTCATCGATATCAATCTCGATGCTGTCCTCAAGGTCCATCAAGCCCTGCTCGACGAAGGGGTACTGCGTGACCACGGGCGTGTGATCTGTCTGTCCTCCATCGCCGGCATCGCCGGAAACATGGGTCAGACGAACTACGCCGCGTCCAAGGCCGGCATCATCGGGTTTGTGCATCAGCAAGCTGGGAAGCTGGCTGCCCGCGGCATCACGGTCAATGCGATCGCACCTGGGTTTATCGAGACCCGCCTGACAGCAGCCATCCCGGTGATGATCCGAGAGGCTGGTCGGCGGCTGAGCAACCTCGGCCAAGGCGGCCTACCCCAGGACATCGGTGAAGCCATCACATTTTTAGCCTCCCCCGGGAGTTTTGGCGTCACAGGCCAAATTCTGCGGGTCTGTGGCGGGGGCTACATCGGCGCCTAGGCCTGTGGCGTCGTGCGAATAGAAAGAGAAATGACGATGCAAACATCCATCTACCAACCGCCGAAAGGCCGTCGTGCCGTAGTCATCGGGGGCATCCGCACACCGTTCGTAAAGGCGTTCAAGGAGTTTCTCAAACTCGACACGATCGCCCTCGGGGTCGCGGCAGTCGAAGCCCTGCTCGAGCGGACCCAAGTGCCGCGCCGCGAAATCGACGGGATTGTTTGGGGCGGTGTCATCCTGCAGGGGCTCGCACCCAACACGGCCCGGGAAATCGCGCTCGACCTGCGACTGCCGGCGTCGGTCGAAGGGATGACCTGTACCCGCGCCTGTGCTTCCGGGCTCCAAGCGGTGACCCTTGCGGCGGCTGCCATCGAACGCGGCGAGGCTGATGTGATGATCGCGGGGGGTTCGGACTCGACGAGCAATGCCGAGATCAAACTCCCGCAAAAAGCTGTACATGCACTGGCACCGCTCGCGTTCGGCAAGGCGACTCCTGGCGATGTGCTCGGTATTTTGGCGCAGTTGATGCCGATCGGCGAAATCCTGCCCAAAATGCCCAAAATCGCCGAGCGAACCACCGGACAGGTGATGGGTGAATCGGCCGAGGAGATGGCGCGGCGCAACCAGATCAGTCGCCAGGCACAAGATGCGTTTGCGGTGCAATCCCACCACCGGGCGGCCGCGGCCATCAGCTCGGGCGTGCTGCGCGACGAGGTTGCGCCGGTCCAAACCCAGGGCGGACGATGGGTCCATGCCGACACACTCGTTCGCGCCGAGACATCGATCGACAAACTCGCCAAACTCCGTCCGGTGTTCGCCCGCAACGGTACCCTGACAGCCGGGAACTCGAGTCCGCTGACCGACGGCGGCGCGGCGGTGCTGTTGATGAGCGAGGACAAGGCCAATGCCCTCGGGTTAACTGGGCTCGCCCGTTTTCGCAGCTGGGCCTACGTCGGTGTCGACCCGGCCGATCAGTTGCTGATGGGCCCCGCACTCGCCATGCCCAAGGCCTTGGCACGTGCTGGCTACACGCTCGACCAAATGGATTATGTGGATATGCATGAAGCCTTTGCCGCCCAGGTCCTGAGCGTGCTCAAGATGCTCGGGAGCAAAGCATTTGCCCAGGCGCGCCTCGGACGGGACGAGCCTGTCGGCGAGGTCGATCCGCAAAAACTCAACATCTACGGCGGCTCGATCGCACTGGGCCACCCATTTGCCGCCACCGGTGCACGCATGGTCACGACCATGGCCAACGAGCTCCACCGGACACAGAAACAAACCGCGCTGCTGGGGATCTGTGCCGCCGGAGGTTTGGGAGCCGCGGCTGTCCTCGAACGCTGCGAGTAATCTGCTCGCCAGGCGTCACAACCGGGTTCCGTTGGAGCCCGGTTTTTTATCGTTGAACGTGCAACGACTCGTCGTCGAGCTGTGCCGTTTTGCTCAGCCTCGGAGTTCTGTCATTCGACCACGCGGACCATCGCGCTCTCGCTGTGTCCGAACTGCTCCGGGGCATACATCGCTTCGGCGTGGATCGGTGGGAGTTGATAGGTTCCCACAGTGGTCGCCCGGGCTGTGTATGTATGTGTATAGACACCAGCTGGCATGCGGTCGGCAAACAGCAACATCCGGTCGTCTCGCAGGTCGGTGTGGTCCCAGCTCCACCACCAACGACTCCACCACGGACGCGAGCTGCGTTTGCGCGACAGGCCGCCGTAGTCGTAGTCACTGCTGCTGACCCCGCCCGAAACATCGCGCAGCGTCGTCTCAAACTTTGGATTTTGCCCCTCGAGACCGGCCGGCAAGGGATCATCGATTACCACAAAGTTGGCGCGGTCGCGGGCGATCACCTGTAGCTTCACACGAACCGTCGTTCCGACTTTGATCTGCCAGTCGCCGTTGTCCAGCCGCTTGACGGCATCTTTGTCGGGCTCGCCATCACCCTGCGCCAAGGCCTCGTAGGTCCGTGTGACTTTAAAACCTTGGTCTTCCGCTTTCATATGAAAATCCGCCGGGGCGTAGCGCAACCCGAGGCGGTAGTAGAGTTTTCCCGGACCGTCTTTGGCCAGCAACAACTCCTCATCGCCGGCTTCGAGCAGCCGCTTCATCGGAATTTTTTGCTCGCGGATCGTCATGTCGCGACCCTTGAACGCCTGTTCGCCGGCGTACTGGTCGCCCAGCCAGATTCTGGCCATATAGTCAGGTATCTCTTTCTCGACGGTCGTGAAGTAGCGATTGGCGGCCAACAGGGCCCACGCGTTGGCATGGGTCGTCGGCCAGCGCCCTCCTTTTTGTGGATCACGCTCGGACATGATCCCGGCCATGACCTTGGGCAAGATCGGATCCTCGGGTGCAATCGCGAGCAAGTTGGACAACACGATTGCATCGGTCTGGACATTTGAGTGCATCAGCAACTGGTAGCCGCTGCGATCGGTTTCTGAGATTCCCTCGACAAAGTGGATCGTGCGGGCGTTTTCTTTGACCCGGCTGCGGATGTCGGCCACGACTTCGTCGCGCGCACCCGCCTTGCCGTAGCGGTGGGCGGCGCCCATCAACCACACGCGGGCGTAGAGCGGAAGCTTGTTGCGTCGCGCCCAGACCTTGTCAAACAACTCTGCGCCCCTGTCCTCCTGCGACATGAGCCACAGGGCGAAGGCCCGCGTGGTCCACGAGTAGGTCGGGCCCCACGGCCCATCGTCTCCGCGTTCGACATAGCGGCGCAGGTAGTTGTTGGCGCGATTGATCACCTGATCATCGACCTCAAAACCCTCGCGCTTGGCCTCGAGTAGGGCAAACGTTGTCCACGCGGTTAGGTAGCCGTAGCTGCGGCCCTGCGAGTCCCAATAGCGAAACCCGCCGTCGCTGTTTTGCCGCGACACGATCTTGGCAAGCCCCGTGTTGGCGAGCGCTTTGCGGCGTTCCAAGTCGCGGGTTTCGGCGATCGGGAATTGCTCGAGGACAGGTCCCAACGTGAAGATCGGCAACAACCGACTGGCGAGTTGCTCGGTGCACTCGTAGCGGTACTCAAACAGGTAGGTGACCGCATCTTCGAGCCCCGTCAGCGCCGTCGAGCTCAGACTCAGTTCGAGTCCGCCAAATCCGGGCAACGCGTCTCGGGGCGGCTGCACGGTCTGGACCACACTCGCGTCGGTCATTCCGTAGGTCGCAAACGCCTGGCGTGTCGCCGGGTAGTTGACGGGTAGCGTCACCTCGGTGGCATCGCGGCCGCCGTTAGCCAGGGCAGCAAATTGTAGACGCAAGTTTCCGACCTGGTCGGTCGCCATCGCAAACGTCACCGCCCGCGACTCGCCGGCGGGAATGGTCACCTCTTGCTCGGTCTCGCCGGCGAACATGACATTGAGCCCACGGGTCCCCACGAGCACGGCTTGGTCGACATCGGTCTGATTGTCGACCATGACACTCCCCTCAAATTTATCGCCGTAGTTGGCAAACCGCGGCATCGACGGCCGGACCATGATCGGCTTGCGGACCACCACACTGGTGTCGGCGGACCCGAACCGATCGGCAACTTCCGGGTCGACCGCGACGGCCATCACCCGAAAGGTCGTCAAGTTTTCAGGCATCTCGATCTCGAGGCTGGCCTTGCCATCGACGTCGGTCGTGACCTCGGGATTGAAGTAGGCGGTCGTCTTGAGCAAGGTCCGGAGCTTGATCGGATTGGCCATCGCCAGGTTGGCGTCGAGCATCGCCTCGCCCCCTCCGGGAACGACCGGTGCAGGCATTGCGAGACCCGCCCCGTATCCTGCTCCAGTTCCACCTCCGCCGCGCCCCGAGCCGTTGAAGCTGAGACCACCGTTTTTCGCCCGGTCGCGCGACGACTTCATCTTCTTGGCACTGGTCTTGGGCATCGCTGTCGGCGCGAAGCGGGCAACGTCGTCTGCGGCCGAAACTTCCTCTTGGGCGATCACGCGTTCCATCTCTGGTGTCGCGGCGACGCTGGTTTCATCGCGCACGAGTAAATAGGAGCGCAGGTCAAACGCGGTGACATCCCCGCTGCGCCGGCTGTGGAAAAACTCGAGTGGATTGGGTGTCTGAAAGTCCATCAAACTCAGTACGCCCTCGTCGACCACCATCACCGCAACTGCGGCCTTGAGGCCCTTGCCGTTGTGATCACGGGTTTCGATATCGAGTTTGAGCGTGCCCCCGGGCTCGACTTCCGCCTTGTGGGGCGTGAGTTCGATGGCGACTTGTTTCATTGCAGTATCAACTTCGATGTCGACCTGGCCGGCGGCGTGGGCCGGACGCCCGAGGTCCTGTCCCGGAGGCGCACCGGGAACTTCGACTCGCCCGCGGACAACCACGGCCGAAACCTCGAAGTTCGGGACCATGGTCTCGGTCACGGGAATCTCGACGGTTGCGGTCCCGCCGGAGATCTCGATCGGGTAATGGGCGACGATCCCTTCGCGTTCGACCACGGCAAGGCCGCGGGCGTCTGCGAATGGTGCTCGTACAAGTACCTTGGCAACATCCCCGGGTTGATAGGTACGACGGTCGGGTACCAGATCGACGCGGTTTTGATCCTCCTGCCAGATCACAGCATCCTCGCCGTGGACAAAAAATGTCATCGACGACTCATTGCGGCGCCCGGCTTCATCCGTGGACTCAGCCTTGACCGTATAACTGCCGGCCTTGGCCACTTCGACATCACACACCACCGGAGTAGACTTTGAAGTCAGGTTACATGCGCCAGCTTCTTCGTCCTTGTGATTGTATTCGTAGACCCAACGGCCATTTTTTTCGACAGCCTTGCGCTCGGTCTCTTTGCGTATCAGGGCCACCTTGACCGCGCGATCGGTCACGCGGTTGCCTTTGGTATCGACGATGACCGCCTCGATCTTGGCGCGTTCACCCTCGCGGTAGACCGAGCGTTGACTGCGAATGCCGATGTAGTTGTCGGAGGGATGGACCACATAACTCGCCCGTCCAGCGATCGCCTGATAGTTTTGGTCGGTGACTTGGGCCTCGATTTCGTAGGTCGCTGTCAGTGGGACAGGAGGCTCCTCCCCCTCTTTGACCACCTGCGGCTTGGGAGGCTCGAGTACCTGCGAGATCGGTAGCATCCCGCGGCCGTTGAGCATCCCGTTGTCCGAAGCGATCTGTGTACTACCACCTAAACTGTGACTCCCGCGGCCATAACGGTGCCGGCTACTCCAATAGTTGCCCATCCCCTGGCCAAACGTGAAATCCGCATTTTGTGGACCTGGGGGGACAAACGCCGTGTTTTCGCGTCGGATCGTATAGGAAACTTCGCCGCCGACCAGCGGCGCGCCGTGGAGGTATTTGCCACGGACGTTGGCCTTGAGCGTGTCGCCGTAGTACAGCGGAGCCTCGCCCCCGTCGCGTTCGACACTCACCGTAAACTCGGGCGCGCGGTAGGTCTCGACCGGAATCGAGTGGTGGAAACTCTCGGCCGACCCAAACAGACCACCCGGGACTCGGAGGTTGAACGAATAGCGCCCCGTGTCGCCATTTTTCTCCGTCGGAATGTCGACTTGAAACGTTCCAAACGGCGTCACCTTAACAGTCCCTTTGGTCAGCTCATGGCCCCGCGGCCCGTTGACCACATAGTCAGCTTCAAATCCCGAGCGCCACAGGGACACACCGCCGTCAGGACCCTTGGTCCGCTGGCGGAGAATTCCCGACAAGTGGATCGTGTCGCCGGGTTTGTAGGGTGTGCGATCGGTGTAGAAAAACGCCACCGGATCGGGGCTTTCGTTGCCGTAGTAGCCGCCGTACCACCCGCCGTAGACATCGTTTTGCAGCGGTGTGAAGGACGCATCCTTTGCATGCTCAACTAAAATGTGACCCCGTCGGGGCTGGCCGCTATAGCTCGCTATCTCAGCAATTCCGCGAGCGTCTGTCGTCCCTGACCACAGCTGCGAGTCACCGCGCTCGCCCATGAGCGTGACCTTTGCATTTGCAATTGGTTCTCCGCGCTCGATGCTCGTCACCAGGACCACGCCGCTGTTGCGGTCGAGGGCAGCTGTCACCCCGAGGTCGGTGCGTTGGAAAACTTTGTGCATATGCCAGCGATCCCACTCTCCCCAACGCTTGACGCGGTTGCTGCGGAGATTGACAAACGCCATGGCACCGGGCGACGACAGGGCATCGGCGAGGTTGATCCCGAGTTTCTTGACCTTTCGCAACGAGTCATCGGTTGCATAGACCTGTTCGTTGGTGAACGGTTCGGCATCGTTCGGCCACGCCGTGCGCTCGATGTCGTCACCGTAGAAACGGGGATTGAGCC
Organism: uncultured Nannocystaceae bacterium; assembly: GCA_964621785.1. GTDB lineage: Bacteria > Myxococcota_A > Polyangia > Nannocystales > Nannocystaceae > JACKDW01. The sequence continues at coordinate 101,248 of CAZUPD010000007.1, read as the reverse complement.
ACTTTTTGAGATCGCCGGCGGCAAACGTTCGGCTGCGGGCCTCGACGGTCTGCAGCCCGGATACCCGCAGATCGACGATCCCGTTGTGACTCGGTTCCAATACCGTCGTGGACTTTTGCGGCCGGTAAAACGACAACCCCGGACCGAGCGGTGGCATCTTAAACGTGACCTTGTACGGGCGCTTGAGCGACTGCCCGTGGGTGTCCTTGGCCTCGGTGTCGACGCTGACCGTATAGGTCTGCATGCCGAGAAACTCACCGGTGAGGTACAGGTTGCTCGAGGCATTGACCGCGAAGTTTTCGACCGGCGGCTCGACGGTGACATGCTTCTCAAAGGTCGGACCGTCGAGGTAGTTGTTGCTCTCGATCGAGACCCTGTTGGGGGAGCAATCGTAGGAGTTATCGGTGCACTTTGGCCCCGCCAAGCGCAGGGGCGCGTAGGTGCGAAAACCGAGTGCGATCGGCTTGGAGCTGTTGGGACCTTCGCCGTAGACCCCCGCCGGGATCGTCACGCGATACTCGGTGTTCGGCTGCAGGGGCGCATCTGGATGGAGGGTGAGCGTCCGCTGTTCGAGCTCACTTACCGTTCCATCCGCATCCTTGACCTGCGGATTTACTGTAAATGCAACTTTTCCGCTCCCGCCCTTAAAACTGATGGCGGCGGCCAGTTTTTCCCGATCGATCCGCTGGTTGAACTCCATCCGAACCGTCGGTTCCAAATCGACACCTTCCGCCGATCGTCCCGGACTTTGCGAGACGAGCGCGAGGGACGGGGTCGTAAAGGTCCAGGCCTTGTCCTTTTCGAGTTTACTCCCGAGCTCGGAGGCGACTCCGGCCGCGACCGTGGCTTTGTAGGTCGTCGACATCGGCATCCGCCCCTCGGGGACAAACGCGACCATGTCGGTGCCGAGCCAGCGAAACTTGCCCGGCGGTTGTGGCTCGACCACAAGCGGAACCGGGTGCTCGCGCAGATCGTCGACCGATGCGAGGGGAACCATCGGCTGGTTAAAGGTCACCGACACCGCGTCGATATGTTCACCGTCTCCCGTCGGCATCGTCCGCAGGATCTCGAGGGGACCCGGTGGCGGCGGGTCGGGACGCTCGGCCTTGACCTCGGGGGGAAATGGCAACTCGACGCGTTCACTCACCGACACCGGCTTGGCCGGACCATCTCCGGCGGCGGGCAACAACTCGGTCGCGTAGTCATCGGCCTTCGGTTCCAGCGGCGGCACACCCTGCCAGAGATCGAGCTTGGTGATGACAGGCTCCGGTTCCACCTTCGCCGGCTGTGGCTTTTCGTTGTCGGCACACGCGGGCAGCAGACAGCTCGTGAGCAAGACGGCGGACAAAACCTGACAACGGTGGATACGGGAGTAGACGGGCACGGCAAACCTCCGAGGTCCCGATGATACCCGCGGGCGACCAGTTGCGGCGCGCTCGCTGTGAGAGACTTGCATATACGCACATTTGGTCGACCCTCGCGTCTGCAATCGAGCGAAGCCATTGATCGCGCGTGGACGATCGCAAGTCCGCGGGCGAAAATACGACGCAATCGCGTTTCGCCCGTCGCCGACGCACATCGCAAAAGGTGACGACACCGGCCGCTTCGGTATACCGTGACACCGGATCGTTATGGGCACTGCCAAGCCGTTACCCGTCGCCGACGTTCTTCGCTCCGCGATCTACCAGTACGACGACCCCATGGCGTTTGTCCGGGAACTCGTTCAGAACGCTGTCGATGCCGGTGCGATCGAGGTCGATGTTGATGTCGATTCCGCGGGCACCCAAAACCTGCTCGAGATTCGCGTACGCGACGACGGTGCCGGGATGACCCGGAGGACCATTGAACAGCGACTGACCCGTCTGTTCGTCTCGTCGGGCGATGACGACCCGACTCGGATCGGATGGTTTGGCATCGGATTTTGGTCGGTGTTTGCGATCTCCCCGCTCGCAGTCGTGATCGACACCCTCGGGACCGATGGTGCATGGAGGGTGGTCTTTGAGTCACCTGACCAATACATCCTGCGCGAACTGCCAGCCGAACGCCCGGGGACGTGTGTCCGGATCCTGCTCACGCGTCAAGGCCCGCATCACCTCGCCGAGCTGCGTGTGCGGGTGGCCGAGGCGCTGGCGACCTGGTGTGGCTTCGTCGGCACGGATGTCCGTTTCGCCGGCAAGTCGATCAACCGCCCGTTTGAGTTTGATACGACGGTCTCGGTTCTCGGACACGATGCACATACACAAATTTTAGCCGGACATCCACGCTCCGGCGACGGTCACCTCTCGCTGTACCGCGAAGGCCTCACCCTGCTCCACGACGAACCAAATTACGAGGGGGTGATGGTCGCGATCTCGTCGTCCCGGATCCACCACACCCTCGGGCGCGATCGGATGTTGCACGACCTCGCCTACGAACAGATCATCGCCCTGGCCGATCACGTCGTCCGCCACCGGTTGTGCGAAGAAGTGTTCTCGACCCTCGAAACCCATGTCTGGCACCCGCCCCGAGACCCCGACGATACGGATGCCGTGGCCGAGTGGGAGGCCAACCGCGCCTACCTGTATCGCGCGGCAACCTGGCACATCCGCCATGGCCACGACCGCTTGACCGGCAGCGATGAACGGGCCGCGTTTCGCAGCCCGGCCGGGCTCGCCATCGGTATCAGTGCCTGTCGCCGCACACTCGCTCGACGAGGTGTCATCTACTACGCCAAAGAGCGCAGTCACCTCACCGACGCGCTCGAGGACCAGGGCCAACTCGTCATCAAGCTCGCGCCCAATTCCCCCGAACACACCCTGCTCTCGGCGATCGAGGAGCGTGCACAGTTGATTTCGGTCCACGATGAACTGTGTATGCCCAAGGAAATTCAGTCGCGCGAGCTCCGGCAGCAGACCCGTCGACTCGAGATGTCGATCGCCCAACTTATCGTCGACAACGGCGGTGAGTTGACCACCGTGCACCTCGGGCACTTCGACTACCCGAGTTCCGCCCTGACCGGCAAGGTCTTCCTGATTCAACAACACTTCGGCGAAATCTCGCGCAAACAGGAGGTTCTCGAGCGCAGTGACGAATTATTTGAATGCACACAGACGTTGGTGATCAACGTCGATCATCCCGGCGTGCGCGCCCTGACCCACCTGGCCCAGACCGAACCGGAATTTGCCGCCTATCAAGCCGTCAAACTGATGTTGCTCAGCGGACATACCCGCCTCCAACCCGAGCGCGACGCGACCCTCGCACAACTCGCAGTGACACGACGATGGAATCGGATCAACCGCTAAGCGACCCCCTCCTCGCATCGGAACTCGCAGCCCTCCTCTTCGGGGGGGAGGCCGTTGACGCCCGCGACGTGACCATCGACCAGGAGCGCGCCCTCGCCAAACTCCATCTCTATCGCGAAGCTGCGCCCCAGGACTATGTGCTCGAGCTCGTCCGCTGTGCCTGCGCCCGCGGAGCCTCGACCATCGAGTTTGCGGTCGACCGCGAGGATGTCCGAATTTTCTTTGATGGTACATACTTTTCCACGGCGGAGCTCGAGCACATCCACACGGCCGCCCTCGGGATTGGCGAACCGTCGCTCGGACTGCAGGCCCTCGGCCGCGGGCTCAGCATGGCCCTCGCACTCAATCCCCAAATCGTGCGCCTGCTCAGCGGGGACGAAGTGCAGCGCAACTACCTCGAGCTTCGCACAACCGGGCTGGCGCAGGCCGCCGCGGTCAACCCCGGGAAGCCGGGAACCCTGATCCAAGTCCGCCAGCGCTACGGCGAAGGGTTGCGGTGCCAGTTCCGCAGCGAACGCGATGGTTCGGCCGCCGAAGTTGCGAGTCTACGGGAGAAATGTGCTCATGCATGGATCCCGATCTTTGTCAACGGCGAACAAATCTCCGACCCTGCGATGCCGCCTCGCCTCGCCGGCACGGTCGTGATTCACAGCGAGGAGCTCCGCGGATTTGCCGGGTTTGACCCCGACCGCGGAGGGGACACACCACCGTTTGCCCGGGGTGAATTTTTGAGTGGCGGGGTCCATCTCGGTGGTCACAACCTCCCCCACTTTCCGCCATGGTTTTTTGCCCGTATCGACGACCTGCGCCTGCGCAGCCATCGGGTCTCCGGCGAAGTCGTCCGCGATGCTGCCTACAACTCCATGCTCGACCACCTGCGCAAGGCCTGTGACCGCGCGCTGCAAAACCTGGCGAGCGAACTGCGCGAGCGACTCGCGGACGATCCCGATGCGACCATTCCCGAGTGGCAATTCAACCTCCTCCGTAATTCGCTGTTCTTGCGCGCGGGGGAAAAACCCGACGATCTGCTCGCCACCGACGCTGTGTTTGCAGCGCTCGCCGATATCGAGTTGTGGGAGCGTGGCAATGGCGAAATTTGCTCGACCCGAGCACTGTTGAGCGACGAGACGCTGCGATTCTCCCACCGTCCCGACGACGGTGTCGTCCCCGAGCAATACCTCGATGTCGTGTTCATCGAGGATGATGCTGATACACAGTTTCTCACGTCTCTCGGGGCCGAGGATGTGTCCCGCGCACTCCTGCGTACCCGCGAGTACGAACAAAATCGGCGGCGATTTGAGCAACGCCGCCACGCGCCGCGACTCGCCGACAGCTACTACCTCGGTCGGATTCCACTTCAGGGGGACGGTGTGCGGGGTGAGGTCGGGCTACGCGGAATCGGCAGCCAGCGGTGTGTGTGCCGACTGTTGCTGTCGGGCTGTCTGTTGCGCCAGCAAGCACTCGAGTTTCCCCTCCCCGGGCTCGAGGTCGCGGTCGAAGCCAAATTTACGCCCAGCAGTAGCTACCTCGGGATTCACCGCAACGAAACACTTGCATACGCAGTTTTTGAAATTTTGTGTGCGGTCGAACGCCTCATCGCCGCTGTCGCGCGCGCGTGGGACCCGAGTGATCTCGGCAAAACCCGGGCGCTGTTTATCCCCTATATCCACGCGGTCGCGGCTCCTGAGTTCGGTTCGGAGCGTCTACAAGAGTTCGGCTTTTCGGCCTCGTCGGCTTCTCGATACATCCGCAAGTTCGGCGGTCCGGCCTACTGTCCGCAGTGGGCACTCAACTCCGACACGCCGCACCCCCTGGCGACGTTGCCGTTGTTCACCCTGTGGGATGCACCGCCCTGTTCGCTCGCCGATATCTCGCAACACTACCGCGACAAAGGTCCACTGCCCTACTTGCCCTACGATTTTCAGACAGTCGCCAGCCTTCCCGACAGCGTGCTGCGTCTGACAACCGCGGACCGCGAGCTGGTCGAAGCGATCCTCGGTGTAGATGCACTGATTGACTTCGGGCCCGAACTCAGTCGCCTCGGTCAGCGGGCGACGTTTATGGAGCGCCCGATCACCCCCCTGGAGTTGCCGCAAAAGTTCAGTCCGCGGGTCGCCATTGAACTCGAAGAGGTCGACGGCGTGCTGGGCCTCGACCGTGCGTGGCTACGGCCCGAGCGACTGAGCGTCACCCATGCCCGGTTCGAGGTGCTCAAGTATCGCCGCAAGCTCGGGCACCATCACCTGCAGGTCCTGATCCCCGGGATCGTCGGCATTCTCAACGACGACAACTTCCCCGTAAACGAGCTGTGGAACGACTTCGCCGATGACCTCGACAACGAGGTCTACGCCCGACTCGACCGCAGCATCCACACCGGTCTGTGCTCGCTACTCGACGAGGTCGCCACCCTGTGCAGCGAACAACCGATCGGTGGGGCCGTGGAGCTGCGACGACTCGCCCTGCTCACATTGGCAGCGGTGTTCGACAACCCCACGGTGCTTCAGGTCTATCAGCGACTCGTCCGGCAACACGACCCCCATGCCGCGCATCGGGCATTTCACGAGCTCTTGGGGCTGTTTGAAACCCACTCGCGCAAACGTGTTCTCACCGCGATCGGGCAGGTTTGCGAGCAAGAGGGCCCGCTTTGTATCGACGACATTCGCCAGGCGGCTGGGCGCAAGCGCAGGCTTGGGCGCAAGTCGGCACGGGCGATCCACGAAGAGGTCAGTGTCCGCCGGGCACTCGTCTCTCGCGTTTCAAAACTGCTCGATCTCCCGGTCGTTCGCACCACCGGTGGAAGGCCGTTGAGTGTACATGATCTTCTCCTGATGTATCAGCAACAAGGAGAGATTCACTACCTCGGAACCGATGCTCCACCCGCCTTCTACGACGGGTTTGAACGCACGATCGTCGTGTTGGGTGGGAGCGAGAGCCTCGCCCTGTCCCGCCTCGTCGGCTGGGATGCGCTGTCCTGCGCCGAAGACTGGCTGCGAGAAAAAATCGCCAGGCGCGACGGGCAAACACCCGATCTGCGACGGCCGGCACTCCCGGTCGGTGAGCGACTGGTGGCAATCGAAGTGATCGACGACGGATTTGAGGGCCAGGTGGGCCTGCGCCGATGGGGCCCCTTACGCAGCGAACCGACGCATGTTCGCCTGTACCGCAAGCGCTCGGCGGTCGGACGCTTCAGCCCCGAACACGCGTTTACGGTCGTCGGTGTGCTCGACCACCCAGACCTCGAAGTCGATGACCACGGCCGTCCAACCGATGCGTGGGCAACCCGCATCCAGGCTGTCCTCGAGGCCACACATGGGGAACTGATCGGACGGCTGCTCGCGCGTTGGGAGGATTACAATGCCGACGAGCTGGCCGTGGCCTGTCGCTGGGTCATGCACTTGCTGGCCACGCGGGCCCCCGGCGCAGGCGCAGGGGGAGCGGCCATCAACCGTGCATGCGAAGATCCGCTGGTGGCGAGGTTGGTCAACCATCCGGTGTGGATGACCACGCGCGGGACTCGAGTTTCACTCGCACAACTTGCAGATGCAGCGGCCCAACATGGCGCGCAGCACTACGTGACCAAGGCGTGGGTCCACGAGCCGCCCAAGGTCCCGGTCGTGGTGATCGAGCCGGACCAGCGCAACTGGTTGGAGGCACTGTTTCCAACCATCGTCGACCACGTGATCCACTGGAATCGCGAGGTGCTGACCCTGCGTCGTCGATCACAGGCAGAGCGGCTGCCGGCCCTCCCCCCGACCAACGCCCTCGAAGCGGTCCGCGTCGACACCCGCGGGCTCAAGGGTTGGTTGTGGCTCTTGCCCAATACAGATGTAGACGCATGTATTCGCCTCGGCCTCGACGGTCTCGAAGTCGAGCGTCGCCAGCTGTCCGAAGTATTCGCGTGTGAAGGGTCGGTGATGGGTGCAGCCGACGAGATCGAAACGGGCGATAACTGGGGACACCTCCGCCTTGGCCGCAGCCAAGAAGCTGCGCTCACCGGGTGCTCGTTGCAGCTGTACCGCGAACTCATCGATACGCACGAACAGGCACTCGAGCAGGGCGGCGGGCCTGCGGTGCGATTGAAGGGACGCTCGCGTCGGGGGCTGCAACCGGAGGTCGATACCTCGGCGATCAGCCGCCAACTGGCCGCGCTCACGCTGCGTTTGTACCGGCGCTCGATCGAACGCAGTGGGCGACTCAAGTCGAGTTACCGCCGCCTGCTGCGACGTCTGCTTCACCGCGATCTGTTCGAGTTGCACAACCACCGATTTGTCAGTCTCGAAACTGTGCTCCACGAACGCCCCGCCGAGCTCGCCCACCTAGGCCTGTGGCGAACCGAAACGACTTCGGGCCCCGTGCTCAGCTTGCGCGTCCGGGTCACCCGCACGGTCGCCGAGGAGCCGCGACTGCCCGAGTTGCCGCCCCCGACACGCGAACATCAGTTGCTCGAAGCAGTGCGTAGCGAACTGCGGTTGGTCAATGCCGATCCGAACGACTTGCAGGCCGAGACCTATTTTGATCGGCTGTCGATCGCGAGTATCGAAGGCAACCAAAAACTCGTGATCGAGCGCGGGGGATACTTGGTCGTCAATCTCGAACATCCCGTGGCCAAGATGGCCCTGCATTCGTTCGACACCGATCCGTTGATCATCAGCGCCCTGACGTCATGTATCTTCACTGACTTCTCGTTCCGAAACCGCCAGGAGGGCGAACGGGTGTTGCGGTTTGTCAGTCGTCACGCCGAGCATGTGCACTCGAGCCAGGCGGTCAAAGAAGACGGCGAAGAACCTGCACAATAGGTGCTTCTACATTTGTCCTCGTATGTCCACAACCGGCGGCACGCTACGTCGCCGCGTCGCCAGGTTCGAGCTCGGCCGGTGTACGGACCTGCAAAAACGCGATCGCGGCCTCGACAGCGTGGGAAGCACCCGCCAATGCAACCGTATCGCCCGGACACAGCTGATCGTGGGCATGGGGCATCGCCAGGGTCTGCCCGTCGCGAACTATCGCCACAACGGTCGCACCGGTGACAGCCCGCAGGTCGAGTTGGGCGAGCGTGCGGTGGCAGGCGGCTGCCCCCCCGTCGATCGAGACTGAGCGGATGGTTCCAAGGCCAGGTAGAAGCGCCGCCGGCTTGAGTGCCATCTGCTGATCGTCTGTCATTTGTTGCTTAAGCAAATCACCCAAGGCCGCCGAACCGGCCCGAACGTGCCCCTGGAGGTCGGAGGCCGATCGCCACAGATATACGACCAGCCACAACGCAACCCCGACGAGCCCGAACAGGCCGTAACGAAGTTCTGACAAGGGCGCCATCACGACAACGATCGGTGCACTTGCAACACTTACGACCATGATCTGGAGGGTGACAATCATGGCCCGACGGGGCGCGAGGCCGAGGTCGGCCTTGCCACTCACAGGGGGGATGACACGCTCCGAGAGCAGTTGTCCGGCCCGCCTCGCCGACCGCAACAACACGACAAACACCGGAAGGGTCAACACCAACCCCGAACACTCCAGTGCAACGATGGCGAGTGATTCACTGAGCCCCCATTGGACGAGCAGCTCTACGAGTTCTTGGTGCCACCACCCGAGCAACACCCACAAACTTGCGATTGCAGCGGTGTCGACGGAAATCACAATCACCGAGTTTCGAAAGTGTGAACGGTTGTCCTGGGTCGCCGAGGCCCGGCGCAGGGCGAGAAACCACGATTCACACAAGCTGGCAAATGTCTGCAACGGCCGCGGCAATTTGTGTTCGACCTTGCGCGCGATTCGATCGGACAGGCGAACCAACAGGGGCGTGGTAAATGCCGTGATCACGGCGACGGTCACGACCACGGGCCGGAGATAGTCACCCACGATCCCCGCCGCCGCCCCGATCGCAGCGAGAATAAATGCAAACTCGCCGATCTGTCCGAGGGCGAGCCCCGCGGTGATCGATCGACGCACACCGTTGCCGCTCAATACTCCGGCGATCCCGACTGCCAAAAACTGACCGACGATCACCAGCGCAGCGACCCCGATGCCGAGGTCGAGATAGGCGACCGCGACCATCGGGTCGACGCTCATCCCGACCGAGACAAAAAACACCGCGGCAAACAGGTCACGAACCGGGTGAATCAACTCCTCGATCGCGTGGGTCCGACCAGCCTCCGCCACCAGTGTCCCCGCCAAAAATGCTCCCAAGGCGACCGAATACCCGAGGTGTTCGGCGAGGCTCGCAAGGCAAAAACACACCGCCGTGACGCCCACGAGCAACACCTCCGTGTTCTCGAATCGGGCCAGGTAGCGTACAAATCGCGGGACGACAAACAGTCCGACAACCACCATCAACACCAGCACCAACGCGAGGTTGCCGAGGGTTTGCCCGAGGCTGTGCGGCGACAAACCAGCACCGGCAGCAACCCCGGTGAGCACCGCCACCAACACGATGGCTGCGAGGTCCTGAACGACCAAGACACCGAGTACCAACTCGCGTACGCGGGCGCTCGGCGGGTGTTCGTCGAAAACCTTGGCAACCACCATGGTCGAAGAGATGGAGATACAACTACCTAAAAAGAGGGCGTCGAGTTGGGACAGGCCGATCAGTTGGGCAAAGGCAAACCCCAACACACCCAAGGAGGCAATTTGAACGATCGCCGTAAACCCGGCGAGTGGCAGCACCCGCAGGAGCTTCCGCAGCGTAAACTCGAGTCCGACGCCAAACATGACCAGCACGACCCCGAGCTCGGAAAGTGCGGAGATCCGTTCGGAGTCGGCAAAGATCGGGATCGGGATATAGGGCCCGACCACCAAACCTGCGAATAAATAGCCGAGGATGCTCGGCTGCCCGAGTCGGCGAAAAATGACGCTCGTCACAGCCGCTACGCCGAAGACGATCGCGAAGTCGAGCGCGAGGTGTTCCACCGCCGCAGAATCTAGCAGACCCGCGGTGTTTCTCGACGCATTGTCTCGCGCAAATGGTTTGATACCTGCTCAGCTGAGGCGAGACCGGCCTTTCGAACAGGTGTGACCGGAGTATCAGCGTCCTTCGCACCTCCCCAAGCGAAAGGCGAAGCTCCGTCATCGCGCACACGGCCTGCGCGAACCCCGAAAGAACGGGATGTTTGTAATTACATGCTCGCAGGTGAAAAACGGACACCAAAAACAAATGCGCGTCGACTCCATAATATTTGTAATTGCATGATTTATCTTGGTCTGCCCGAAGCTGAGCCGAGATCTTCTGCAGGCGCCTTGATCTGGCGAAATGTCAGGTTGAGCCGCGGCTGTTTGACCCGCTTGCGCCGGGGAAGTGCATGCTCCCACTCCTGTTGGGTCGTACCTGCCATCACCAGGAGGCTGCCGTTTTCGAGACTCACAGAGATTTTGCTCGCAACGTCGTGCTTGCGCCGGAGGATAAAGTCGCGACTGGCACCGAGACTGACGCTGGCGATCAATGGCTGCGACCCGAGCTCTGGTTCATCGTCGGCGTGCCAACTGACCGCGTCGCTCCCGTCGCGATAGAAGTTGACGAGCACCGAGTTAAATCGACGCCGGGTGGCCGCTTCGACGGCGCCCCGCAGGTACGCAAGTTCGGGAGACCAGGGTTGCGGCTGCATCGTGAGACCTGACCACGAGTAGACAGCGTCGGGGTCCCCAAACCACTGGTGCAGGCGCGGCACCGGATATGCCTTCCCGAACATGTGGATCGTGTCCTGCCGCCAGGAAATTTGGTGATACAATTGTTTGAGAAGTTCGCTTGCGAGGTCGGGTGGCAAAAATGCGCGACGCAGGTAGATGCTCGTACCTGCTGCGATCCGTCGCCACGGGCCTTGTGAGCGCGCGCGTTCGCTTTCAAACGACAACTGGGAATTCGATTGTTCGCCCACAACTCGGTCGGCGATCGTACCCGGACGAGCTGAGCCTTGTGAAATTATCTCCGCTCACTCATGTAGATTCAATGAATCTCAGGCCGGTACAAACGCGAGCGGATCGAGGGCTGGGACGCATCCGACTGGCTCGGGCGCAATAAAAGGCGCAATCCGCTGGCGAAGCTCCTCAATGTCGGGACGCATCACCACCGCGACCAACGTCCAGCCGAGACGCTCGAGCTCGTCTTCGGGCTCCGAATGCACGAGGTTTGAGCTGTGATCCAACCACAGGGCTCGATACCCGTGGTGCTGTTGTAGCGCGTCTGCCAGCGGGTGAAGGCGGCGCTCGACAAAGGCCTGGGACACGCGTGGCTTGGACATGTCGGCAACTTGGCACGCCCGTGGCCGAGCCCCAAAATTTTGGCCAAGCCCGCCGGAGCTCCTCACCGCGGTTGCGCAAGGTGGTTACAACCGGCTGGAACCATTGGCTGTTTGGATGGGCCCAGCCGCGGCCTGGAACCGGGCAGCGCATTTGGCCAGGCAGAAAGTTGCATGCATTTGCATGCCGGAGGTCACCACCGAGAGACGCGGTCGGTCTCTTCGAGTGAGAGGTGCTGTTTAACCCGATTGATCGCCCGTGCCATGATCCGGGCAGCCTCCAACATCCGCGGCCCCGGACGCCCCGAGAACCGCTCGTCGAGCTTGTACACCCGGCGCTCTTGGATCGCCTCGAGACGTTGTAACCCCGGCCGTCGCACGAGGTTGTCGATGTCGAGTTTGTCGACGTGAACCCCACACCACGATAGAAAACAAATGTGTGGGCGGGCGGCGACCAAATCCTCAACTGTGATCTCGACACTCGATCCGCGGTGCGAACGAAACACGTTTAACCCACCCGCGAGGTTGATGAGTTCGTTGCTGTAACAATCACCGCCCGGGGTGTACATCGGCCGTGGCCACCACTCGAGATAGACCCGCAAGGGGCGAAAGAAGCGTCCGCGACGATTGATGAGTTGCTCGCGCTCCTGCTCTAATTTTGCACACACTTCACGGGCCCGCGGAGCAACGCCGAGGTATTGGCCGACAACTTCGATGTCGTGTTTGACGTCGTCGAACTGCCGCGGGGCCAACACCAGTTGCTTGACCCCCCGCACCCTCAACCCCGTCACGATCCGCTCCATCCCGGGAACGCTGAGTGAAGACAAGACGAGCGATGGCTGCAGTTCGCGGACACGGTCGAGGTTGGGCCCGAGATCGGGGCCAAGGCGCTCGAGGTCGCTGACCTGCTCCGGCCAATCGGTCGAATCTTCGCAGGCGATCAGACGGTCGAAACACCCGAGCGACTCGACCACTTCGGCATTCGACGGGCACAAGCTAATCAGGCGTTCGGGTCGCTCGGGCGCCGAGTCAGAGAGTTCGGCGACCTGAATCGGACGATGTTCGACGACCGCTCCGTGTTCGTCGACGAGATGGAGTTGGCGGCAACCGCGAGCGATCAGCCAGGCTTTGGCTGCGAGGATCACCCCGGGGTCGCGGCGCAATACTTCACGCGGGAACTGTTGACGCTCGAGCGAGATGTATCCGTGAACCGCGGAACCCCCGCTACGCGGACGGAGCTCAAACGCTTCGGCACGCGGGAGGTCGACCCATGATTCGGGGACTTCGGCCATCCGCACGGCGATGAAGTCGCGGGATTCCCACTGGTGCGCCGGTTTGCGCATGGGGCCTACCATATACCTGAACCCCGGTCGGTGTCGCCGCGCAACTGCGCTTGTTTGCCCTACAAGCTAGGTTGCGACGCACCAGTCAGATCGTCAACCGGTTTCGGCAATTTGCCGTTTCACGGCAAAACTTCTCCGCAAGACTTGCCAGGTTCTTGCCACTTTCGGTATACGGTGGCCGACATCAACGGGCACTTTCACCCTGGAGTTCGCCATGGATATTTCGATCCGAGAGGCTGCTGCTATTTTGCAAAAAAGTCAGCGTACTGTCCGCCATATGGCCCAAACCGGGCGTATCCCCGCACGCCGAATCGGTTCGCGATGGTTGCTCAAGCGCGAAGATGTGATCGCAATCCGCGACGGCAAACCACTCGATGACGAGTCCGAAACCGACGATGCCACCGCGCCCGAAGTTGATGACGGCTCCACCAACACGACGCCACGCCGACCGGCATTCACGGTCGATTTCGGGGCCGCGATCAACCAGATGCCACACAAGCCGGGACACGCAGCACGGTCGGTGCGAGAGCTCGACAGCTTCGCCATCTTGACCAGTCTGCTCGGTGAGCTCGCTAGTTTGCGGCGCGGCCCCTGCGATGGGGCGATGCTCGACGAGATCGAGCGCTCGCTCCGCAGTGTGCTCGAGATCCTCGCCGACGGTCTGCACCGAACCGCGACCGACCAACGAATCGAGAGGTTCCTACAGGCACAGTCGCAAACCTGTGCGGCGCTGACGAGCCTCCTCCACTACAACATGATCTACGCCGAGCCGGATCTGTCCTCAATTGCAAATCGCATCGAACACGACTTGATCCACTCGATCCAAGAACTCGTCGACGACATTGAACGCCGCAACCGGTGGCGCGGCCGAGCGATCACCACGGCCGAGATGGTCGTCGATCGCGTCTGCACCCAGGTGCGTGCAATCGCCGGCGAGGGTAAGTTTTCGGCCGGAGTGTCCCGGGTCCAAGACCGGATCTCTCAGGTCCTGACCGCCGCCCTCTGACCGATTGTAACTGCACGCAACCGCGGACGTGCTTCGCGCATGTTGCGACCTCGCCTCCACCCAGTGAAACGGAGTCGACATCCGTGCGCAGCGAAGGCGGCGCGTTGCAGCTGATTTTTGCATGCATTTGCAACCCACACACGACACCTGTTGAGATATCGCAGCTGCGTGCACGTCGCTCCGCCAATCCCAAAGGCTTTTGGCCCGTTCCTGATCGAACGCCCGCTCGGGCGTGGCGGCATGGGTGTGGTGTACCTCGGACGCGAGCCCGAGTCGGGTGACCGCGTCGCAGTCAAAACGGTGCAGAGCGCTTCGCCCCGGGACTTGATGTATATCCGGCGCGAAATCCATGCATTGACAAGGATCCGTCACCGCGGCGTGGTCCGGATCCGTGGACAGGGCGTGCGCGCAGGCGTCCCCTGGTACGCAATGGACTACGTCGAGGGAACCGGCCTCCACGAGGCCATGCGAGCCTGTTGGCCACAATCCCCGCCGTCCGGCGACGAAGACCCGCACACCATGGCAGCCGGTGGCAACCTCCGGCGGATGGTCGGCATCCTCTACCGGCTCGCAGGTGTGCTCGCGGCAGTCCACCGCGCGGGTATCGTCCACCGAGACCTCAAACCGAGCAACGTCCTGGTGACCGAGGACGACCAACCGATCCTCGTCGACTTCGGACTTGTCCAGCGAAACCGCGGGACTCGTGATGTCCTCGAAGCCGATCATGGATCGATCGTCGGCACCGCGCTGTATATGGCACCCGAGCAGTTTTCGGGCGAAGTCGTGGACGCCCGTGCCGATCTCTACGCCTTTGGCTGCATCCTCTACGAGTGCTTGACCGGTCGGCCTCCGTTTCGCGGCGGCCACTACCTCGAATTAGTGCGTCTACATCTATTTTCGCAGCCTGTGCAGGCGAGTCGCCGGGTGGGGGGCGTACCTGAGGCCCTCACCCACCTGCTCACCCGACTGCTGGCCAAACGCCCGCAGCTGCGTCCAGGCCACGCCAGCGAAATCCTGCAGGTCCTGCGTGAACTGTGGCCAGACCTCGACCCCGACGGCGAGATCGCCGATTCGAGTGACCAGCCCTTTACTCCCTACCGCCCGGCGCTCGCCGGACGCAGCTGCGAGCTCGACCAACTCGGGAGTCAGCTCGAGGCGATGTTGCGGGGAACGGGGTCAATCGTACTGCTCGAAGGGCCAGGTGGTAGTGGGAAGACCCGACTGATGGTGGAACTGGTGCGACGCGCCCGGCAACAGCGTTGTACGATCGTCACCTCGGAGCCGCTGCCCGCGGGCGTGAGCAGCAAACACAGTCAGGCCACCCCCCTGCATGCGCTCTTCGGGTTGCTGCGTACCGTGGAGGAAATGTGCCGCCGCGGCACCGCTGTGGATACCAACCAGCTATTCGGGGCCGACCTCCCCCTCGTCGCCCCGTTTTTGCCCTCTCTGCTTACACTACCTGGTGCAGATACAACTTCTTCGGCCCCCCCACTCCCGACCGAAGGCGCGCGTATGCGACTGGTCCAAGCGATCGTCCGGATCATCGAGCGCACAGTCTGCAGCGATGCCCTCGTCCTGATGCTCGACGATCTGCAGTGGTCGGACGAACTCTCGCTCGCGGTGCTCGATGGCCTGTCGCGGCGAAATCTCAACACCATGCGCTTACTCGTGGTCGGCAGTGTCCGTACCGACGCGCTCTCGGAACATCGCGCACAGCGCCTGCAACTCCTCGGAGCGACCCGGATCCGATTGCACGCCCTCGGTGCGCGGGAGCTCGAGGACCTCGTCGGCGACATGCTGTGTTGGACCAGCCCGCCGGGGAACTTTCTCAACGCCATGGTAGATGTCTCTTCGGGCAGTCCTCTATATGCCACCGAGTACGTCCACTGGGCCGTCGAATCTGGGTACCTCATACGCCACCGCGGCAACTGGTTGTTCCCCACCGAGCGCCCGCCCCAACCACAGTCGATCCGCGAACTTCTGCTCGCGCGGATCCACCTGCTCACGCTCGACGCCCGGCACACGCTCGAGTGTGCAGCCATCATCGGTGGTCAGATCGACGCCGAACTTCTCGCAGAGCTCAGTGAGCTCGAGGAATCTCGATTTTTGTGGGCCCTCGACGATCTCCTGACCAGGCAACTGCTGCAGTCGGAAAGCCAGCAACTTCAATTTACCCACGATTCCCTGCGCGAGTACACCTACGAGGTCATTCCGACGACCCGCCGCCGCGCCCTCCATCTCGCTGTCGCCAAACGCCTCGAGGAGGAACCTGTCGCAGCCTACCCACGCTCGACACTGGCCTACCACTGGGAACGGGCAGGTGTGCGGATCAAAGCCCTCGAGTTGCTGATACACGAAGCTCGGATGGCCGTCGAATCTGGAGCTGCCCGCGAGGCCCTGTCGCTGACCGATCGAATCTGGCAGCTGTGTGAACCGACGACCCAGCCCCGCTTCGACCTTTCGCCGGGCCAGCGCCGCGCAGTGGCACTGCTTTCGGCCAAGGCAGCCTGGGGCGTGTCGGAGATCGACCTGTGTGAGCGTCACACGCGGGCGATCCTGCGTCACGACAACATCGAACTTCCGAGCTCCCGCCCGGCCTGGGTGCTCAAACTGTTCGTTGCACTGATCCGCCAGTCCGCCCGCCATCTGCTGCGACGACCGGTGACACGGCAACAAGCACTGCCGCCGACCCATCCGACCCAACTCAATTACATGCAGGTACAATCACTTTTTTTGTACATGCAGTGTAAATTTTCACGCAATCAGATTCTCGAAATGTTGGCGACCTGTTTTCTGTCCGCCAACGCGGCCGAAGATGCCCAACTCTCACCTTCGATCACCTATTCGATCATCGGTGCGACGGCCGGCGCGATCAAGTTTGCCCGCGCCCGCGACTACTACTTTCGCCGCTCTCACGCTTCCGCGAAGGCAACACATGATGACTATGCAATTGTCTCAACCCGCGTCAGTGAGGCATCGTGTTACATGGCGATGGCCGATTGGCGAAGGTTTGATGCCAGTGTCACCCACGGGCATACGGTCGCGGTTCGCATCGGTGCGCTCACCGAAGCATGTGCCCTGATGGGCATGGCGAGCAATGCCGCCTTGCTGCGGGAAGGTACTGCAAAGGCCATGCAGATTGCCGAATCCAACACGGCAAATCTTCGCCATCACAGCAACGCAGCCATGCTCGCGTGGAGCCTGCTGACGGAGGCCGAGTGTGCGCTGCTCGAGGGTGACCTCGAACGCGCCCACACGGCGACAACCGAGGCGCGGCCGATCCTCGAACATGAGAGCGGTGCGACAGCACGAGCCAACGCCGATGGTCTCCTCGCGGCACTGGCGATTTGCCGCGGCGATCTGGAGGCGGCTTCGCACCACGCTTCGATCGCGCTACGCGGGTTACAAGCGGGTACACCTCTCGCGTTTCACCGGGCAGCACTGTGCTACAGCGCTGCGACATGGCTCGAACTATTTGCGGATGCGTGTCGACCCGGATCGACCCGGGCACATCTGCGCCGGGATATTCGCCGGAAGCTGCGGGCCACCAGCTCTCTGCTTCGAAGGACAGCCAGCCGCTGCCCGCTGCTCGAACCGGCGTCACTCCGCCTACGGGCAAAACGAGCCACGCAAAAGGGCTCTATCCGTCGGGCGAGTACGTTTACCCATCGCGCACTCCACCGGGCTGGTGTGCTCGATCTGCAATTCGAATCGCTGGTCGTGCACCTGTTGCGGGCCGACGCGATGCGGATCACCGACCCACTACGGGCGACCAACCACCGCAAACGAGCGGAGCAGTTGTCGACAAAACTCGCCACACATCTCGCGCCGCGGGTACTGGATTCACTGCTCTAGCTGACGCAGAGGGTGCGTGGCGAAGGTTCGGGCGAACATGCGCCAGCCACAGTTCGTCCACTTAATTGTACATTCATGACCAAGGATCACCGAACCTGACCCTTTAACCATATTTCATTGTAAACGAACACCGCCCACAGGCGCGCTGATGTCACGTTAAAACATGTATTTTAAAACATGTATTTTAGATTTTTTATCTCTATCCGTCCGTATGGGACGTAGGTATGACTTCTATCCAGCGTATCGTTGACAAATCGTTGATCGTTCGTGCCATTGAACGCGGCCAAGGTTATCTCATCGCGCACCAATGCGACGGGGGTGCGTGGCCTGGCCGTACCGATCTTGGACCGCAGACAACCGCCGAAGCCCTGCTCGCACTGGCGACGCAAGGTGCACTCGAACCCGACCTCACTGCGAAGGCCCTGGCCTACTTCCGGTCGCTACAACTCGCGGATGGCTCGTTTGCACCGTATCCCGGAGGACGCTCGGGCACGCTCGAGCAAACTGCTGTGGTCTACGCGGCATTAATCGCTGCGGGCGTGTCTGCAAACCATCCGATGGCGAGTCAAGCATGGGCTGCAATTCGCTCGGCCGGCGGCCTTGCTCGCTGTCCGTTGATGGCAAAAATCTGGCTTGTGGTCGCAGGTGTGCTCGACCCCCAACAACTCCCCGACTTCCCGGTGGGTTGGGTCCTGACCCCGGGTATCGAACACCGCATCGGACGCATGTTCGCCCCGGCATTCACCCTGATGGTGATGTTCTTACCGGCCCTGGTACGGGCGCTCAAACAGCGGGACCCGCGAAGACCCGGGGTTCGCGAACGCTTGTATCAGCACCGGGTGAAACTTGAACACCAGCGGATCATCACCTACCTGACCCACCGCCAAAACCCGACTGGCAACTGGTTTGGCGCCGCCAACTTCACAGCTCTGATCGTGATCGCGCTTCGCCAGTTTGGTGTACCTGCAAATGATCCACGCGTCCAACGCGGGTTGCGAGACCTGATGCGCTCGGCAGTCGAACGCGAAACAAGCCTGCGGTTTGTCCCATTTGATGCGATGGTGTGGAATACCGCGATCACAACCACAACCCTGACCCAGGCGGGACTCCGGGGGGACACTCGGATCATTGCATCTGCACTCACCTACCTGCTGCGGCGGCAGTCGAACTGGCCACAACCGCGAGATTGGCAAGTACCGGCACGGGGGACTCCACGAATCGGAGGCTGGCCGTTCGGCGATGCCAATCCCCTGGCCTGCGACTGTGATACGACCAGCAAGGTGTTGCATGCCCTGTCCCATCACCAGCACCTCGATCCCGCGATCGAAACCGCGATCGAAGTCGGGCAGACATGGCTGTGGGGGATGCAACACAGCGACGGCGGCTGGGGTGCGTTTCGCCAGTCGGGTGCCACCAAACGCGCCGGACCATTCCCGCTACACGCATTCGAACCACCACAGACGTTGTCCGAAGCCCTCGAACTGCTGCGGCATCCACCGATCGCACTCGACGATCCGGCGACCGCAGACCTCACCGGGCGTGTATTGCAAGCACTCGGGGCCCTCGGATACACCACCCGCGATCCGAGGGTTGCGCGGGCTGTTCGGTTTTTATGGCGCCAACAATGCCACGGCGGATTGTGGTGGGGACGTTGGGAAACAAACTATCTCCCGGGATCTGCCGAAGTGCTCAGCGGACTGGCAGCTGTCGGTGTATCTGCATCCGATATGCGGATCGTCCATGCCGTCAAAACCATCTTCGCCCGCCAGAACATGGACGGTGGATGGGGAGAGTCGGTGGATTCCTATGAGAACCTCGCGCTTGTGGGGTACGGTGAAAGCTCGGCCTACGTCACGGGAATCGTGCTCCGAGCCCTGGTCGACCTGGGCCTCCAGCAAAGTCCAGCGGTGACACGGGCGGTCGAATACCTACTCGCCCATCAACAACCGGATGGAAGCTGGCCCGAAGGAGACTACCAATTTACACTGCAATGGCCGTGGCCGTTTTACCGGCTCGAGCTGACCAATGTGCAGTACCCGGTCCTCGCGCTCGCCCGCTACCGCCAAAAACTCGTGCAAAACATGTAGCGTCAATGATTCCGCGATTGGCCCGGTAGGCGAAGGTGAGCGTCCGGGCTAGCTGAGTTCGGGGATACCATCGGTGAGCTCGGCGACGGCTTTCCATTGTGTCAGCTGCCGTGTCGGGTGGTCCTCGATGGTATCGAGGGTGGAGATCCGTGCACGCAGGTCGGTCGCCATCGAGTCGGCGAGCTCGATCACCCGGCTCACCTTGGACCCGCGGGCAAATGGGTTCCAGACAAAGCGGACGATCACGGACACCAATATCGCCAAACCGACGACGATCGCCGCACCTGTGTAATCGCCATAGAGCACCATAAAACCGCCGAGTCCGAGCAATGCTCCTTCGACCAGGGCCACGCCGAGGCTGAGCCCACGCTCTCGCGACTGTCGTTTGCGAAGGATCTGCTGGGTCCGCAGGGCCAACAACTCGAGCTCTGCCAACGGTGTGTGGGACATGGCATCGGGCTCACGCATCGCCCGGAGAGGAAGCGCCGCCCGCATACTCCCCACCAGCTCCTGAGAGACTGCCAGCCCGCCGCGGACAGAGCTCACCTGGGAGGCTTGAAACGCCGAAGTCGCAACTGGACTTGCACGTGCATCGAGTACGGTATCGGCGATCGCAGCCTGTTCGATCGCCGAGATGGCGCGCCGCCGCAGGGTTTTGAGACTGCGAGCAACACGGGGGTTGTAGCGAATGATTTCGGCGAGAAACTCAGTCATCGATCGAACGAAGTGGAGCATCGCACAAAATTGCCAACCAGTCAGATTGCACCTTCGGCGACGCGGAGCCAAATAGCATGACATGGTTAAAAACGCAGGTGGATCAACGGGCCTTTCTCGCGCCTTCTCGACGAGAACTCAGTTTCGCTGAACCGCGTAACGTCTCGCGCAGGCATTCGCCCGCGGTTGAGTTGCGCGGGTCCAAATCATGGTGTGAGCCGCGTCCCGGGATATCCAGCCAAGTTTGAGGCCACTGTTGTTTTCGTGGTCTCCGGTCCAGCACAAGGTTCGGCGAGTATCCGGCCGGTGGGTTGCAAATGCACGCAGTTCTCCGACACTCGCAACCTGTCGCCTCGGTCACGTCCTTATCGGCGGCCGTTGGTGCCGCCCCCCTGTCCCGTCCGAAGAGGCGCGCCTTCGTCGAGCCTCACGAATCACTTCCCTGTCTGTTCCCGTGGGTGATCCGAGCGTAGGCGAGCACCCGAGCTTGCGTATGTAGCTGCAACAACTCCGGGGTGACCTGACCGTGGTCGAGGGCCCGGAACATCTGTCGGTGGGCCCGGGTACTCGCGGGATTGTTTGCGGCGATCGTCTCGGCGAGCGCATAGGCCCGCGGTCCCACCTCGTCGGCTGCGACGATGTGCGACAAGAACCCGGCACCATGGAGCTCGGTTGCGTCGACCTTTTCGCCGGCGACCAGCAAACGCCTTGCCAGCGCCGACCCGAGGCGGGCGTGAAAAGCTGCGAGGCCGTCCGCGTGATAGACCACGCCCAAACTCGCGGCGGGTACCCGACACCAGACCCCGGGGTGGGCGACCTGAAAATCACACCGACACAACAACTCGACGGCAGCCCCGATCGCCGGACCGTCGACGGCTGCAATCAAAGTTGCATCTGCAACTTCGAGGGCCTTCGAAGCGGCGATCAAGGCTGCATCTGGAACCGTTGCAAGCCCCGGCTCGGGAAGCGCGTCGAGGTCAAAGCCCGAGGAAAACACGCGACCGCCAGCGCCCCGGATCACAACGACTTCCCCCGCGAGTTGAGCGGCCCGCTCAGCGATCCACGCAAACATCTCGCGGCGCAAGGCGTTGCGCTTGGCCGGACGGTTGAGGGTCCACAGCCACATCCGCGGGCCGAGGGATTGTTCGAGGATGTCGGCCAACGCTATTTGGTTTGTTCGCCCTCAGACGGTCGTGCCTTGGCGTCTTCGATCGTCCGAGCCTTGAAGGTAATGCCGGTGTCGGGATGCCCCGGTATTGTCGACATGTTGGTGCCGTTTTTTCGCAGGTGCTCCGGGAGCTGCCCATCGAGCTCGCCGGCTTCGTACCGCCGACCCATCTCCTCGAGCTGGCGGGCCATCGGCGAGTCGGGATTTTGCATAATCTTTTTGCGCAGGGCGTACCCGCGTTTGACCCGATCTTCGCGGCTGAGAGTTTTGGGATCTGCAGCGATCAGATCGAGCTCTTCCTGTGTCAGTGGATCCGCTTTTTTCGCGGCATTCGCCACTTTCTCGGGCGATGGAGGAACCGCGCGAACCGTCTTGGCCTCGGCCTCGGGTTTGGTTTCGGCGTCGACCTGTGTCTTGGCCTCGACCTTCGTGTCCGCCTCCGCCTTCGCCGTCTGAGCACGGGGCGTGCCACCGCACGCGGCGACGACCACGACCGCGAGCAACCCGTACAAACGGGGGAGCCCACCAGTAAGAAAAGTTCGCATGCGCGCAGGTTAGCAGTTCCGGGAAGGTCGACACAACTGTTTCACGCCCATGACCTGGGTTCGACGTGTATCGCCCGTGGCGACGGCCGTTTTGAGGGATGTCCCTTCAACCATCTCGCACGATCACTCCGATCGCGTCACGAGCCCGTGAAGCTCCCGAAGCCAAGACACATATGTGCGCTGGCGTTCGGCTGCTTCGTGGCCGGCTGTGTGCTCGAGTACCCGGAGCGCGCGCGCGGTCTCGTAGGCGAGAAACCGCTCGAGTGTAGCCCCGCCACGGGCCCAGATGTGGGGGCCAAAGAGCCACTGTGCCTCGGTCCACAAACCAGGATCGTGCACTCGGGTTGCGTCCCCGCCCAGGTACGACGTCAAACCCAAATTTGTGTGCATTTGCAACCCCTCGCCGGCCCGCCACAACATCGCCGTGTAAAAATGTCCGCGGTCCTCACACAGGGTCTCATCGACCAGCGACCAGCCAATCTCGACCAACTTCCGACGAACCTGTACGCCCCCGTGGTTTGGTTGGACAACGAGTGTCCCGAGTCGCGCCATCACCCCTGGCCCGCCGGCGATGATCTCGAGGATGCGTTGGGGACCCATTCCCGCGATCACCACACAATCGACCTCCGACGGGCGGATCGCCAGTAGTCCGTTCGCCTGTCGCAGGGTCACTGCGGCCTCGAGCCCGTAGCGCGCGACCGTCCGGCGAGCATGGACAAGCGGACCACGACCGATGTCGGCAGCGATCGCCGTCCGAACACGCCCGGTCACCACCAACCACACCGGCAACAATGCGTGGTCCGTTCCGATGTCTGCCACAGTGGTGCACTGCGGGACCAACTTCGCGATCGCGGCGAGACGGCGGCTGAGTCGGGGAATAGCTCGCACGCGCCCGTTATACGCGATCATGACGGCTTGACATCTTCTGGCGATACGGGAACGCTGAAACACGATGACCAAGGGTCGGAATCTCGTACAGTCACATGTTGGCGATGGAGCTGCCCTGGTGTGTGCCGCCCGTGGTGATCGCAAGGGACTCCGGCAACTCTTTGACCGCTATGCACCGGTTGTCCTCGGCGTTTGCCAGCGTATTCTCGGCGACCACGCCCGGTCTGAAAAAGTCTGTGCCGACGTGTTTCACAACCTCTGGCACGAGGCCCGAGCCGGGTCGAAGAGCCGGCCGCTGACCGACGTCCTACCTCTGTTGCTGCTACAACGATCTCGACAGCTCGCACTGGTCGCCCTGCACCGCGACCAGCAACAGCGGATGGTGTCGATGGACGACACCCAGATGTCGATGAAGCTCGCCAGCAGCAGCTCGCGGATGGGCCCTGCGCGGGCCAAGGTCCGCGACACCATGGGGGGTATGACCGGACACCAACGCAGCATGTTGCAGCTGGCCTACTTCGAGGGTCTCGACACCACGCGCGTCGCTCAGCGGGCCGCGCTCACCGTCGACGATGTCCTCGATCAAGTCGCCGATGCCCTGCGCCAACTGGTCCCCAAAGGCGACGATAGCGAGCCTTCGGTGGTCGCCACCCAACTGGCCCACCGCGCCGCCCGCTACCTCCTGCAAGACCTCGACGCCGAGCAGACCAAAGCCCTCGAAGCCAACCTCACGGCCGACGAGCCAAACCTCGACGCGATCCGCACACTCGACACGACCCATTCGGTCGCGCTGTACACCCTGCCGATCGGCCCGTCGATGGGCGTGTGGGCCGACATCGATGCACGCATCCCGGCAGACGAATCTGCAAACTAGCAGCCTGTGGTTTTTCTCGCGTCGCCTCGCGTAGGACGACGCCCGACGAACGACTGCTCGACTCGTAACACGCGCGTACGTCGTGTGTGACCGTGGCTTTTCTCGCGTCGGCGTGCGGTGGATTGTCGGGCATTGCAGATCCATCATGCCGGGAATGGACCGAGGGCAGTCCGAGCAATTTGGCCGCTACCGTCTGCTTCGCCTGTTGGGCGAGGGCGGAATGGCCGAGGTCTACCTGGCGACCGTCGACGTCGCCCAAGGACTGCACAAACAGGTTGTCATCAAAAAGATACGGCCGGAGTTTGCCGGCGATCCGGGATTTACCGCGATGTTTGTCGAGGAAGCCAAGATCGCCCTCGGCCTCAACCACGCCAACCTCGTGCAGGTATTCGACTTTGGCGAAGTCCGTGGCCAACTCTACCTGGCGATGGAATGGGTCGATGGCATCGACCTCATGCAGTTGATGCACCGTCTGGCCGCGGCCGGCACCCCGATTCCCGCGGTCATTGCCGCCTACCTCACCCACCAAGTTGCTGCCGCCCTCAGCTACGCCCATCAAAAAACCGACGACTTTGGCCGGCCGCTGTCGATCACCCACCGCGACGTCAGCCCCCACAACATTATGGTCAGTCGCGCAGGGACGGTGAAGTTGCTCGACTTTGGCATCGCCAAGCAGGCGACCGAAAAACGTGCTGATACAACTCATGTGGGCAATGCCGGCATGATCCACGGCAAGCTCGCCTATATGTCCCCCGAACACTCGAGTGGGATGTTGCTCGATGCTCGCACCGACCTCTACTCCCTCGGGGTCGTCCTCTACGAGATGCTCGCCGGCACGTTCGTCCACCGCAACATCGACCTCGTGGCCGGCTTGGCCGAGGTGCGTTCGGAACAACTCCCGCCGCTTGGTGAGATCGCACCTTCGACGCCCCTGGAGCTGCAGGACGTCGTCACCCGTGCCCTACAACCCCGACGTGAACAGCGGTGGGCCAGCGCCCGGGAGATGCAATCGGCCCTGGCGACCTTCCTCCACCGCGCCGATCCGGTGGTCGACGACGAGGTCCTCAGTACATTTTTGCATACACATGTGCTTTCGGATGCCGGCGAGCAAGCGCTACCTGGTGCGGTCGACCCGACCGCTGTCGTCGTCTCGCGTCCAGACATCGCCGGGGAGCCGCACCCCCGCCCGGATCCCGACCTCGGTAGTCGCGTCGACGTTACGGTGTTGCAGGCCCAGCTCATTCCGCGTCTGCAAACCGCTCAGCCGCCCGACTACCGCCAACTCGGACGACTCGTGATGCACCTCGCCGAAACCCGCGGCGCCGAGGTTCTCCGGTGTGACACCCGCGACATCACCCTCGTGTTCGGTGCGCTCGGGGGCGGTCTCGATCCGAGGCACCAGGCCGTCGCCGCCGCCCTGGCCCTGTGCGAGGCCGTCGGGATGGTCGGACATGGACTCGGGCTCGGGATTGCGATTGCAAAAATGTATGCACATCTATCTCCGGGCCCCCCCCTGCGCGTCTCGCTGCCTCCCGACCGCGAAGCCGGCCTCGCCTCGCTGGCAGCTGCAGTCGTCGACGGGCCGATCTGGGTGTGTGGCGACCTCCCCGAGCAACTGGCGGAGACGTGGAGCTTTGACCGTGAAACGCCGGTACCACAGATTGCTGATACACTCTTTTCTGAAGGTGCGGCACTGCTCGGCCCTGTGGTCGAGCGAGATCGCCGACGCACCCACGCACCCGGTCCGTCCTCGCGCCTGTACGGCCGTGAGCTCGAGTTGCGAAGCCTGCGAAATTGCCTGACCGAGAGTCTGCGCAGCGGCCTTATGAGGGCTGCACTTGTGGTCGGCGAGCCCGGCCACGGCAAACAAGCCCTGCTGCGAACTTTCTTGAAAAGCTTGCCCCAAGCGGCGCTGACGATCATCCAGATCACCGGTCAATGGCGCCGCCGCAATGTCTCTCTGGGGGTCCTGCTCGACATCCTACAGACATTGCTCGAGCTCCCGCGTGAACCGACAAAAACATGTATCAACACGGTTCTCGAACGCGAGGTCCCCGACCCGGAGTTGCGGGCGGCGTACACCTCCGCGTTGTTGGATGCCCTGACCCTCTCCCACGATACCCAACCCCTGCGAACCGACACGCGCAGACCCTGGCGGCGGCGTGAGCTGTTGTGGCGACTGGTCAAGCTCGTGCTTGCCGCGCGTGCACAGATTCGACCTGTTGTGCTCCTCATCGAGAGCCTCCATTTGATCGACGACCACAGCTTTCAACGGATCCGCGGTTGGCTCGAACAGGGCCTCGACCCGGCCGCCAGCAGCAATCCCCACGCGGAGAGTCGCCCGGTGCTCGTGTTGATGTCGAGCCGTCCCGGTGTCCGCGAACAGAGCCTGCGCAGCATTCCCGAACTGCGTCTGCTCGAGGTCCGCGAACTCGATCCTACGAGCGCCCGCGACATGATCACCCAACGGTTTGCCGATCCGAAGCGGGTCCATGACCTCGCGGAGTCGATTCTCGCGCGCACCGGCGGCAATCCGATGTTCATCGAGGAGACGCTGGCAGACCTGTTGCGCCGCGACATCATCCGCTGGGGTCCTGATGGACGTTATTTGCATCTACACCGGAGAAATCCGGCGCTCACGCTTCCACCGAGCATCGAAGCTGCAATCGAAACACGTGTCGACACCCTCGACCCGGCGGCACGCAGTGTTTTGAACGCTGCGGCAGTCCTCGGTTTTCGGTTCCGCGTCGCTGAGCTCGAGCGCTTGGTCGCCCGGGACTGCCAACAAGATGTGCAAGCATTTATTTCTGCCGGACTGTTGACCACGCCCGCGGGTGAAGGGACCAAACGTCTTCAGTTTGCCTCTCGCAGCCTCCACGATGTATGTAAGGCGAGCCTCAGCCCTGCCCGTCGCCACGTCCTTCACCGCGAAGCAGCAGCACTCAAACTGGCGCGTGCCGATTACACACCCGGTCGCGACGACGGACCTATCGCCGATCACTTGGCCCAGGCCCAGGCGCTCGATGAGGCCGTCGATCCGGCCCTGCGCGCGGCTGCCCACGCCCGTGCGGCCGCCGGCAATGTCGAAGCCTACTACTTTCTCTCGCTCGCCCTCCAAGCCCTTGCTGTCGACGATCCGCGACGCATCTCCTGTCTGATCCAGCGCGACGATATCCTACGAACCTGGGGCCGCTACCGGGCACAGGCGGCAAACCTACGACTATTGTCGGATTGTGTGAGCGCCCGCCAACAGGCTGGGCTCTCCTATGTCGCCGCCGAAGCGACCACCCTGACCCGACTGATGCGGTTTTATCTCGAGTGCGAGCGCATCAACCTCGCCCAGCAACTTCATCCGCGACTCGAGGCGGCGGTCAAACGACTCGAAGACGCACCTCCATCCGAACCGGCGCTGCGGGTCGACCCACTTCAGTTGCATCTGCAATTTTCCGAATTGACAGCCCGGCTTCTGCGCGCGCAGGGACACTTTGCACGGGCCGTCGAACACGTCGATCAAACCCTCGAACACTGCCCCGACACCGAGGTCGGGCAGTATCACCGGGCGCGGCTCGAACTCGCAGCGGCACGATCACTGTGCGGCCAAGCCGACTACGCAACCGCGGTGGTACGCACCCATCGCGCCCTCGACCTCGCCCGTAACCTCGGATTTCGCAGGTTGCAGGCCGAAGCCCTCGCCGTCCTTGGAGAGGCGACTGCCCTGAGTACGCGCTATCAAGAGGCGATCACCTGGTTTCGCCAATCGTTGGCCATCGACCGAGAGCTCGGCGACCGTTTTGCCACGGGTACCAAGCTCGCCAACCTCGGTATCACGTATACGGCGATCGGGCTGTACGACCGGGCGATCCGATTTTTACGCAAGGCGCTCGAACTCCATGAAGGGCTCGGTCAGGGCAGTCTGCGCAACGAGGTGCTGATCAATCTCGGGGTCGCCCTCGCGGCCCAAGGCCAGCGCGCAGTGGCCCGCGGACACCTGACGGAAGCGACAGCCAACGCCCGGCAACACGGCGACACGCGAGCCCTCCTGCGGGCACGTTCCCGTCTCGTCCTCCTTTCGGTGGCCGACCTCCTCGCGGGTGAGCCGACCCAAACCGTCGACGAAATGATTGCATCTGCACAAGAGGTGCTGGCCGACGCCGAACGACACCAGCAGCGCAGCCCGGCGACACGGGTGCTACACACTCTTTCTCTGCTGGCCGAACACAGCGGCGACCTCGAAGCGGCGATCGACTACGAGCGCCGAGCCGTCGATATGGTCGTGCAGGGTGCGGCCGCCCTCGACGGAGTGCTTTCGGTCCACCACCTCGGCGCCCTCCTACGCACCGCCGGACAGGCCGCAGACGGGGAAAAGTTGCAACAGCACGCGAGGGAGATGACACAGGCACGGCTCAACGATCTACAGGATGAGACCCTGCGAAAGAGCTACCTCGCCCAACCCGAAGTCCGGCAGATCCTCGGCTTTCCGAGATAGTCGACGCTCCTGCCAAGGAGTCCACGCAGGCACAAACGTTTCTCGGCTTCACGCGATCGTCGATGCTCGTCCCGAGTTGTTGATGCGCGGGCTCGACAAGACGTGTTTAAAAACATGTATGCCCAAGCACTTCGTACGTCGAGAGCTCTCTACTGACACATGCCCATACCAGCAGCTTCGGTACACCGCTCTGGCTCGGAATAGGCCTGTTCACAGTGGTAAAACCGGCACTCGAAGAAGTTGCCTTCCATGACTTCCATCCCGGCCGAGGGGACCGCCTCAGCCTCGGCGAGGCAGGCCACCAGCGAATTGTCGTGATCATCGCCCCAATGGTCGTGATAGTAGTCGTGGCAGGCGACCAACATGCAGTCGCAATAGTCCATCGATGTTGGCGCGCCGGGACCCTCGGTTGTATCGCTATCACTGCCCGTGTCGGACG
Organism: uncultured Nannocystaceae bacterium; assembly: GCA_964621785.1. Lineage (GTDB taxonomy): Bacteria > Myxococcota_A > Polyangia > Nannocystales > Nannocystaceae > JACKDW01. The sequence goes on along the minus strand of CAZUPD010000007.1, from coordinate 72,337 downwards.
CGCTCCCGCTCACCTCACCGGCGGTCGCGTCGGAATCTGTCTGTGTATGCACATGTGTTTCGTGGTCATCGGTCGTGTTGGAGCTCGTCGCATCGCTCGTGCTCTCCCCGTGTGTGCACGAGTCATGGCAATTCGGTTCCGAATCACACCCAAATCCAAGTCCAAAACCTAGGAAAATTGCTAGTTGACGCCACCTCATGATTGCCCCTCACACTCCACACGCCGCTCGATCCACGCACGAATGTCGAGATACGCCTGGTCTTCGGTCGACGAAAACTTGTCGTGCCCACCGTGCTCGACCCCCCCCTTATCCTCGGCCAGCGGCTTGAGCAACAGGCGGCTCTGACTCGGGTCGTCGTAGTTGAGCAGGCCGCGATCGAGGACGTTGCGCATGGTCGCCAACGAGGCCGCGTTGCAACTTCCGGTGGTAATCCACTTGGGGGCGTCGACCTTGCTCGAATCAAAATGACAGGGGAAACATCGGTTTCGCCATGCGTAGACACGGTCTTGAAACAGAGCTTCGAGGGTCAGGTCACTGCAATCTCCGGGATCGTCAAACCCGGGTCCTTCCTCGGGGTCTTCACTTGTACATGCATCTGGACCGGGCGGGGTCGTGTCGCCACAGGGATTGTCGTCCGCTGCACACACCTCCGAACCACAGGCGGCGTAGTACTCGATCCACGATAAAAAGCCCGCATACTCCTCGGCGATCACCTCCTCGGTAATCAACGGACTCGTCGGGTTGGCACGGGCGATCCAGGTGAGGACCAAACTCTGGTTGGGCTCGTCCAAATCGACGAGTTCGCGCTCGGCCATACAGGCCATCGTCTGGCACGGAGTGTCCTTGATGACCATGCCGAGGTCGATGCCCGAGAGGTGACATTCGTTGCAGGTTTTTGGGCGGTCTTCGGCGAGCAGTGGAGCAATGCGTTTTTCGTACAGGGCGTCGGCCTCTTCGACCGAGCACATCGCAACTTCGCCGGCCGGAATCTCGCGGCGCAGGGGCTCCGGCACGGTCGGTTCATCACCGGCCTCCGAACCGATACAGGCACCCACCCCGGTCGCTCCCATCACGAGCATGATCGCGGTTATCTGCCTCAGAGGTGCCATCGTAAGTCGATCATACCGCATCGACGGCGAGCCGGTAGCATGTGTACGCATGGGCGAGTTCTTTGGATCGTGCGAACACGCTCCGACCCCTCTCTATGTATACGCATACACTGATGCAACCGCCCGTTTGTCCGCGAGGGAGGTCAGGGATGAAACACGTTCACTCCCACGAAGTCGGGGTTGACCTGCACGAGCTCACCGTCAAACCCTGTGACGGCGACCACAGCGTCGATCCAATCTTGGGACACATCCCAACTCAACGAGCGAGTCTCTTCGTAGTGATCGTCCGCGCTGCCAAAGGCTGTCCCCAGGTAGCAGGACTGGGCAACCGTCTCAGCTGCCCCGGGGATGGTGTCGTACGGCGGGCCGGCGAGCAGACTCGGATCTTCGGTGACCGCTTTGCAACGGGCCCCCGAGAACGAGAAGTTATTGCCATCGAACGACTGGTAGTCGACGAGCCCTTGTCCGTAGAGCCCGAGGCAATAGTCCAGGTCAGCCAAGCACTCGACCCGGTAGTCCGCAGGCGCGAGAAGATACCCCCCCGAATCCTGGGTCAGGCCGAAGATCCAGCGGTACTCCCCCTGCATGGTCTGACGGACATATCCCGGCGTAGTGTAGTCTTCGGAGTCGAGGTGGTTTGTACTGTTCTCGAGACCGAGCATGCCGCTGCCGTAATAGACCGCAGCCGGGTCGTCGACAAAGTCACTCGGCAACCCGTGGACGAGCTCGGTCACCGACTCGCCGGGAATCGTGAGGATCTCAATCGGGCCCAGCTGGACATAGGTCACCAGACTTTTGAGGTGGTCGCCGACACGAAGCGGCGCCCCTAAATCCGGATCGATCGGCGAGGCAAACTCGTCGCTAATACATGTATCATCATTCTTTGGACCCATCGCCGGACAGCTATAGAGCTCCCGCGGAAGATGCCCCAAAGCCAAAGGCTCGTCGTTGATCACCGAAAGCCCGATCCGAAACTCGATCTGCGCGAGCCGGGTATAAAACGCCTGGTGGGACACCGCGATCGCAGCGGCATCGAACACGTCGGCTCCGTCGAGATCCGCAAGGGCGCGCTTGGCCAGCTCGGTCCCAATCATCGCGGTCTTGTGGAAGTTTTTCGGAATCTCAACGGCATCTTCGGGCAGCTGTTTGCCGTCGCCGGCCGGCTTGCCACCATCGCCTTCGGTCTCCCACACGATCGCGCGCAGCGGCGATTGCATGGCTCCGACCCCTCCGTTGAAGTAGAGCGCCGGGGCGCCGCCGGTCTGCTCCTGAATCGCGCGGGTCATGTAGCCGGGAAACCCGGCAGAGATGTACTGGCCCTCGATATGGCAATGCTCGTCATCGTCGCTAAAGCATTCGTCGGCAGACCACAAAAAATCGGCCTGGTCATCGGTTGCCCATACATCTTTTCCAAAACCGAGCACGGCCTCGGGGTGGTTTTGCCACTGGACGACGGTCGCGACCACATGCTCGGGGTCGTCGGCCGCCACCGCCTGGAGCGTGTGTAGGGTCGGATCGACGATGTAGGGCGCAGTCTGATCGGCGAGTCCGTACTGAAACTCCGATTTGGCGACCCGTAGATGCGACAACACCATCGTATCTGGGTCGACCGCCTCGACCACAGCCGCCGCCATTTGGTCGGTCATGTATTCGAAGTAGCTGTGGTTGATGTTTTCGAGGCCAGCCGTGTCAGGGCCCATATGGTTGTGCGTCGCACCGACGACGATGTCGAGTTTGGCAAATGCATCGTCGTCGTCGAGCAGCCCCTTGACCTTGTCGCGCACATGTCCAATGTCCTGGGCCAGCAACATGTAAACATCTGCTGATACAAGCACAACGGTTGGAGAATCCGGGTTTTCGGGGTCTTGTAGGGCAATCGCGCCGACCCGGATCTCATCGTGGACCCAATGGCTCGACAGCCTTCCGTTGCCGATCGCCAGGGTGCCGACGTCCCAGTCCTCGATGAAGACCCCCGGATCTGTCCCCGGGTCGCCGGGTTCGATCGCAAGCGGAGGGTTGTCTCTCAGGACATCTGCGTAGGCCGTCGAACCCATGACCTCGGGCAACAAGGTGAGCTGGGAGGCCCCGACGAGCACGCCCTGCAACGGCTCGTCGGTGTCGGTGCCGGTGTCGGTCTCCACGTCCGTATCCGTACTCGAATCGGTGTCTGTCTGCGAGTCAGTCTGGGTCCCGGGGTCGGTCGTCACGTCGGTCTCGGTCGTGTCAACGGTCGGATCTGTTTCGCCCTCGGTCGTCGGATCGCTGTCGCTGTCGCTGTCGCTGTCGGTCGACACGGCCGTGGTGGTCACGACCATTGTCGTCGGACCGGCAGTCGAATCCGAGGTCGATGTGGAGGTCTCCGTCTCTGATTCCGTTCCAGTGGTTTCGTCGGCACCACCACAGGCACCGAGCCCAAGTACGGCCACAAGCCAAACCATCGACACAGACGCGTTTACGACAGGATGCACATTCATCCCGCGCAGGATAGCGCCTCGTTCGAGCCCGCGATACCTTGTATGCACAACAAATGCTGAACATTTGCAACCATTGTTCGTGGTTTTCCTCGCTTGTTGCGACCACGCACGGCGAAAATTTCGCAGACTTCCGCCGCACGGCCTGCACCGTCACCCGTATATACAAATGCAGTTCGGTCGCGACTCGTTGTACGAACAATCAACGGTGCGGGTGTGCATGGCCGCCGGGCATCCGGACTAGGACATGTCTTTGAGGACCGAGAGAGCCTCTCGCATCGCCAGCGCATCGGGAAACCGATGGTGAACCTGTTTGGCGCACGCTTTGGTAAAAAACTCGTCCATCGCCCGGGCGTGGGCCGCGGGTGTCTCGGGTGGTAAAAACGTGCTCAGAGCGATCGGCTCGCGCTCGCGGTGGGCCTGTAACAGCGCCCGCGGATGCTCGTCAAACAGATCTTCAAATGGGTGACGACCACCGGTGGCCAACTCGAAAAACGTCATCCCCAGGGCATAAAGATCGGCCCGATGATCGACATAGCCCCCGGCAATCGTCTGCTCGGGCGCGATATACCGCGGGTCACCCATCACGTGGCGCCGACTTTGCGGCGTCAGATCACTGAGGTCACGGGCGACTCCAAAGTCGAGCAGCTTGACCACCCGCAACATCGGGTCGTGGGAATCGCGGGTGACAAAGATGTTGGACGGTTTGATGTCGCAGTGAACGATCCTTCGCAGGTGGACATACCGCAAGGCATCGAGGACCTGCGAGAAGATCTCACAGACGACCGGCATCGGCATGACGGTCCCGTTCTCGAGAAACCAGCCGACATCCTTGCCGCGCAGGTACTCCATCGCAAACCAAAACAGCCCGTACTCCTCGGTCGTGCCGACCTGCATCACGCGCACGAGGTTGTTGTGCATGAACACAGCACACATCCGGGCTTCGCGGCGAAAGTGGCGATGTGCCCATTCGGGCACGTCGTTTTTCATCACCTTGAGGGCGACGTAACGATTCATCAGCCGGTCAAACGCCTTGTAGACCTTGCTCATCCCACCTTCGCCCAAGGGCTGCACAATCTCGAACTGGCTGTTCGTGCGAACGATCGTGCCGGTCGCTAGGTCGACGCCTCGATACCCTTCGTAATACTGTCCGCTACCACTGCCTGAGCTGGAACTGCTGCTACTCATTGAGAAACTCGTAGTGGACCGTGGGCTCCTGTACGGGACCTACACTACCTATTACCCGATGGCGCCGCTAGTCTGAACTTCCTGACGGATCTGCGGAAAAACCGCGCAACCCATTGCAATCACTGATTTACTTGTTGATAGGGTCGGATAGATGCCACATGGCCCCAGCCAAACACACAGGCTGGCGGCGACTCGAGATCGGCGAAGAGCATCGCATCCGGTCCGCAAACGCCCTTCTTACGCGGTTTGGGGCGGCTTGTCCTCCGACCACATGTGCAATTACAAGCCATTGCGACAAGCGGGAGTGCGCGTGCGCGACTTGGCAGGCCGTGGAGAAACCGACTATTTTTCGCGCGCAATGGAGGTTGTGCATGCAAACAGCTCTCGGTGATCGTCATCTGCTCGGCTACCTCGTGGCCCTGTGTCTCACTCTCGGATGCGGCACAGACCCGGCATCCGATTCCAACTCTGACTCCGACGCGACATCAGGTGGGGAGACGTCGACCTCCGAGACGACCGCTGGCGAAAGCGAATCCGACAGCGACACACACTCGGACACCGAAGAACCCGAGCCAGAACCCGAGCCAGAAGTCGCCTGGCCGACGATCCCCTGCGATCCCCTGGTCCCGAGTTATTGCGCCTACCCATTCCCTAACAATGTGTACACACAAGATGATCCGAGTCGCCCCACCGGGCGCCGGCTCGCCCTGGCCCAAGACACAATCCCGCTGGCGACAAGCGGGGCGATGCCCGATCCGGCTGCGTGGAACCAAAGCGATGGCTTCTCCCCCGGGATGGCACTGCTCACCCACCTCCCGGGTGCGACAACCTTGGGCCTGCCCGATCCGCTGACGATCGAACGCTCGTTGATGCCCGATTCGCCGACGGTGTTGATCGACGCAGAAACCGGCGAGTGGATCCCGCACTACAGCGAGCTCGATATGTCGACGGACCAAGACTCGCGACGGACCTTCATGATCCGGCCGGTCACGCGGCTCGCCGATGCCACCCGCTACATCGCGGCGATCCGCGGGGTCGTCGACGATGCCGGTGTACCCCTCCCCCCGACGCCTGCATTTGTCGCGTTGCGAGACAACACCCCGTTTGCCGACGATCCTTCCATCGACAGCCGACGAGGCCTCTACGCCGACATATTCAACCGCTTGGGCGATGCCGGGGTTCCCCGGGACAACTTGCAACTGGCCTGGGACTTCACCACCGCAAGTCGCGAGAACAACACAAAGCGGTTGGTCAGCATGCGCGACCAAGCCCTCGAGATCGTCGGCGAACCCGGTCCGACCTACACGATCGATACCGTCACGCCCGACTACAGCGAACACATCGCACTGCACATCGAGGGCACCATGACGGTCCCATTGTTTTTGGACGACCCCGGGCCGGGTGGGTCGCTGTTACTCGATGACGACGGTCTGCCTGTCCAACAGGGCGAGGCGGCCTATCCCTACGTCGCGCTCATCCCCTACAGCGCGTTTGACAATGTCTCGGCCCCGCTCGCCTACGGCCACGGTCTGTTAGGTGCTCGCGGACAGGTCCAATCGGGCACGTTCCAAAAATTCGCCAACGACTACCACTTCGTCCTATTTGCCGTCGACTGGGTCGGGATGGCCGAGGACGACTTTATCCACATCGCCGGCATGCTCAACGACGGCGAGCTCGACCGGTTTTCCACCGTCGTCGACCGCGGGCAGCAGGGGATCCTCAACTTTATGCTCGCCACCCGGATGATGAACGGGGCCTTTGCCAGCGACCCGCAGCTGACCTACGACGGCAAGCAGGCCCAGATCTCTACCGATGAAGCGTTTTACTTCGGCAACAGCCAGGGCGGGATCTTTGGCGGCACCTTGATGGCCGTGTACACCGATGTCACCCGCGGCATGTTGGGTGTCCCCGGCCAGCCCTATCACCTGTTGCTCAACCGCAGCGTCGACTTCGATCCATTTTTTGCCATCCTGCGGGTCGCGTTTCCCGACGCGATCGACCTGCAGATGGCGCTCGGCCTCATGCAGATCCTGTGGGACCGCAGCGAGCCCAACGGCTACACCCCCTACATCCGCACAAATATGCTTCCGGGGACACCTTCCCATGAGGTCATGTTGCAGGTCGCGATCGGCGATCATCAAGTCAACACCTTGGGCGCCCACCACATGGCCCGCAGCATCGGCGGGGTCATCAATCTGGCGCCGAGCAACCGCACGCTGTGGGGGATCGAGGATGTGGTCGGACCCCACCAAGGCTCCGGTATGATCGAATACGATTTTGGTCTACCGCCCGATCCGCTCGTCAACGTCCCGCCGACCGCAGGCGACGATCCCCACGGTAAGCCGCGCAAGCTGGAGAGCGCTCAAAAGTCGCTCAACCTGTTTTTGCGCGAAGGGTTGGTCGACAGCTTTTGCGACGGGCCCTGTGACCCCGAATAGCCCGTTGCCCCGGGAAATAACTTGAATCTACATCGACTGCGACGCCTGTGAAAGTTGCCGCCATCTCCGATCTCCACATCGGCCCGCGTCACCGCGGCGATGAGTTTTGCCACGACGAGGACTGGTTTGCCGAGTTTGTCGAGCAGCTAGCCGCCGAACACGACCGCCTGATTCTACTGGGGGACATCTACCAGACCGAACACGGGATGTGGCCGACGCGGCGTGGGTATCACCGCCAACTCATGCAGGCGCGACGTCGACTCCCGCGGGTCACCGCCGCCTTGGGTGGTCCCAAGTGCATCCACATCGCCGGCAACCATGACGCGATCACCCGCGACAGCCTCGGCGCCCTCGAAGATCTACGGATGGAAGCCGACGGGATGGGCATGCTGTTTGTCCACGGTCACCAGTTCGACCCCCTGCTGCATGGCCCGACCTATTTACTTGCACGTACAGGCACCTGGATGGCCGGGAGACTGCGAAGGCTGGGTCTCCAGCAGGTTTCGCAGTGGTTTGAAGATCGCGACGTCGCGCTCAAACAGGGAAAACTCGGGGGGCCCCATGGGCCCTACGCCCGGGCGGCACGCCAGCTCATGCGCACACGAGATGTCTCGGTCGTGGTCATGGGGCACACCCACTGCCCGGTCCATTACGAGTTTGCCGAGGGTGACCTGGTGAATACAGGGACCTGTTGGCAAGGGCAGACGATGTACGTCTCGATCGATACCTGTGCGCGGCGGGTTGAAGTTCGCGCGCCGTACGTCACGCGCTGGAAAACCCCGAACTGACAACTGAGTTGGCGCTTCGGTTCGAGAAGCGCAAATTTGAACAGGTGCCAAGTTGGTTGGCGCCAACCCTGTCAACGATGGCATCAATCGGGTGCACCAAAGTTGCGACCTACATGTATGCATATATTAATTCAAGAATATAACAAAATGGCCTGATATCCGCATCTAGGACGGGGCGTATCCCGGAAGGACTATCATGCCAACTCAATCCACATTCGCAGCCACCCTCCTGACCACCACCGCCATCTTTGCAACTTCGTTGCTGACCGGTTGCCTCGAACATCCCGTCAAGGACGTCGACCTCGAATCCTCGGTCGAAGACAATTTGCCCGTCGATGTGACGCCCAAGCGCGAAGTCGACATCCTGTTTGTCATCGACAACTCCTACTCGATGGGTGAGGAGCAGGGTCGGCTGTCGGCCAACTTCGAAAACTTCATTGCCCGGCTCGAGGCGGAGCAGACCCAAGCCGACTACCGGATCGCTGTCACCACCACCGACAACGGCAACCCGCGCTGCGCAGGTGATAGCGACGGCTCCGAACACGGTGCCTTTGTGATGTCGAGCTGCGTCGACAGGCTCGAGAACTTCGAGGGTGCCGATGGTACGAACGCTGCATATGCATGTGAGGATTACTGCCCGGCCGATTTTTCGGGTTACCTGCCCGAAGAGACCTCTCTGTTCCAAGGTGGCGAAGCGGCCAGCCGCCCGTGGATCGAGTCGATCGCAGGTGGAAGCAACTTGCCCGAGGGGATGTCCACAACCCAAGCATTCCAGTGTTTCGGACCCCAGGGCGTCAGTGGCTGCGGCTACGAGAGTCCGTTAGAAGCGACCCAACGCGCGCTCGAGCGGACGCGTGACCGCAACGATCCAGCCTACGGATTTTTGCGCGACGGGGCAATCTTGGCGGTCGTCATCGTCACCGACGAGGCCGACTGTTCGGCCGCCCCCGGCAGCGATTCGATCTTCAAAGCGGACGGCGGAAAGCACTTTTGGGAGGACCCTGATGCATTTGCTCCGACTAGTGCCGTGTGTTGGAACGCGGGGGTGTTCTGCGATGACAACGGGTGTCGTTCGGCCAACTACAAGGCCGACGGAACCATGACCTCGAACCCCGCTGAGGCGGTGATGAGCCCGGTTCAGGGATATGTCGACTACCTCAAAAATGAGATCAAAGGCAACGACGACCCGGTGTTTGTCTCGGTGATCGCCGGCGTGCCCGAGGACTACCCCGAGGTTGCGATTCCCTATACCGAAAGCGACGATCAGGAGTTTCAAGACGACTTTGGCATCGGCGCAGGGTGTACCAGCAGCGATGGCGGAACCGCGATCCCACCGGTTCGGCTCAAGGAATTCGCCGACGCGTTCACCAGCGATTCGGCCGAGGTCAACCTGTTTTCGATCTGTGCCGACGACTACACACCGGCACTCGACGCCCTGGCGACCAGTATCGAAAAGAACTTGATCCCCGCGTGTGTGCCTGAATGCGTGGCCGACATCGACGAGGAGAAGCCCGGACTCCAGGCAAATTGTACACTCACCGAAGTTGTTGTGGAGGAGAAGAGCTCGCGCGAGCTGGTCCCGTGCACGGCTGACGGCGACATTCCGGATGGGCAGGACGACTGCTACCTCACCTACGCCGAGGACGAGATGCACACCTACTGCCAGGACGCCGGTGTCAATCTCCAGTTCGAGGTCAAGCGTCGCGCTGGCTTGCCGCCCCGCAGCGGATCGCAGCTCAACGCCACCTGCGAGTTGTCCAAGTACCCACTCGACGAATGCCCGAACCTCGACCCGAGCAAGCTCGACGGCACGCTCGACTAGTCGACACTCGTACACGACTCCCGGACTTGCATCTACATAGATGTGAGTCCGGTTTGTCGTGGTTGCACTCAGAGCTCTTCAATTTCGATCACGATCTCGTCACGAAAAATTTCCTCTGCCCCACAGCCTGAAACCTGGTGCGCCTGAGCTTGAATGCTCCAGCGGACACTGGCCGCGGGTTCGTCCGGATGGAGCAACTTCAAATGAACCTCGAAGCCGTCCAAGCACATCCACGCATACATGCGTTCGGGATCATCCGCGTAGTCCTCGTCGAGCGTCAGCTCGTCGGTCATCGAAACGAATCCATCGCCGAGGACGCCCATGGAAATGTCAACTTCGTTGCGACTCGCAAGCGCGTGAAACGTCGCGGTGACCGACATCGAATCTGCGAGCTCCCCGTCGTAGCAAATCCGCACGAGGAAACTTCGCTCGCTAACCTCGGCATCGAGCTCGACCACCGGGCCGGCTTTTTCTGAAGATGTGGACGGAAGTAACAGCGTACAAGCGCACGGCAGGAGGAGCACGGAGGACGTTACGGCTTGCCGCAGCATGTCGAGGTAGTCCCAGCAATCGGAATTTGGTTCACGCCCCGAGACAAGTTTTCAGCATGTCACGATCGCGACGCGCCCCACACGTCGCCTACTTGGTTGCTGGCAGATGGACAAATCGCTCGGACTACCCCGTCATAAACTCCGACATGCCCGGCGCAACCACACACTGTCCGCCGTCGACCACCAAGATCGCGCCGTTGATGTAGGCGCCAGCCGATGTACGTACAAACACTGCCATGTCGGCAATGTCTTGGATCGTTCCGTAGCGGCGCAGTGGGATGTGTTTGACAAACTGGTCCCGCAGTCCACCTGGGGCGAGTTTGCGCATGCCTTCGGTATCGTCGATCGCCCCTGGCGCGATCGCGTTGGCCCGGATCCCGAGCGCGCCCCACTCCACTGCGAGGTTGCGCGTCAAGGCATCAACGCCGGCTTTGGCCGCTGAAGCATGTACCTGCATCGGAGTCCCGTGGTAGTGGAGCGTGGCCGAAATGTTGAGCACGAGTCCGTCGCCACTTTGGTGCAGCGGCTCGAAACACGCGTGCGCGACCTGAAACGAACCGAGTAAGTCGATTTCGATCACCGTCTTAAACCCCTTAGGGCGCAGGCCTGCGGCCGGAGCGAGGAAATTGCCGGCTGCCCCGTTGACGAGCGTATCGAGTTTGCCAAAGCGTTCGACAGTGGCGGCGACGAGACGCTCGACCTGATCCGGATGTCGCACGTCACAGGCGATGCCGACGATTTCGCCACCGGTCGCCTCGCCGAGCTCGGCCACGGTGTTGTCGAGTCGCTCCTGCTTGCGTCCACAGATACACACGTTGGCACCGTGGGCGAGATACGCGTGGGCGATGCCCTTGCAAATACCACTGCCACCACCAGTGATCAGGGCGACTCGACCAGCCAACACATCCGCTTGAAACACGCTCATACCGGTGTTTGTAACATTTTCACATGCGACCTCGAAGTCAAAAGGTCGTGCGTGTGCCGATATCAGTTGCGAGTACAAACATATGATCGGGGTATCCTTGGTGATACACCGATCTCGGACCAACCTCGGCATGGGTTGTCGCGATGGCGGAGCTACATTCCCAGGGTTCGTCTGGCCCGTGCGAGGATCCGCCCGCTCAGCGTCTGCGGCAGCAGACGCATCACCCAATCACCGAGATGGGCCTCACGGGTGATCAGCAGACGCTGCTTGTCCGTCGCTATTGCATGCACAATTTGTTCGGCCGCCTGCGACGGCGGCATCGCCCGCTTGAAGATCTTGAGCACCCGCGAACGACTGCCGTACCGCCGCTCCTCGGTATAGCGGGAATTCTGGATGATGTTGGTCCGGATCCCGCCCGGATGCACACAAGTCAGCCCGATCCGCGACCCCTCGAGCTCACACCGCAACGCCTCGGTAAATCCACGCACGGCAAACTTCGAAGCACAGTAGCTGGTTTGAGTCGGGACGCCGATGATCCCAAAAAGACTCGATAGGTTGACGATATGGGCCTCTTCGGCGCGCCCGAGGTGGGGCAAGAAGAACTTGCACCCGTAGACGACGCCCCAAAAGTTGATCCCGAACAGCCACTCAAAATCCTCGAGTGATTGGCGGGCAAACGAAGCGGTCACCGACACACCTGCGTTGTTGACCAGGATATGAACTGCGCCGTGGTGCTCGATCACTGCGTCGACCAATCCCTCCATCTGCGAGCGGTTGGCGACGTCGACGACGTGCCGGGTAATTTTACGGCCTGTCTTTTCCACCATCTTGGCTGTTTGCTCGAGCCCTTCGGCATCGACATCGACCACAGCGAGATCGCATCCACGGTTGGCGAGATTGACACAGGTGGCACGGCCGATGCCGCTGGCGGCTCCGGTGACGACGGCGATCCGGTCTTGAAAGCGTTTCATAGCCCGCGGAGTGTACTACGCCCGCAACCGCAACGATATGCGCGCTTCGTGCTGGTAGGGCTGTCCGTTCCAAGGTTTCCGTGTATCACCAACGAAGGTCTACGATCTACGCGAGCTTCGGGCTGCCCATCTCGGCAACCAGTGGTTTCGCGGGCCGCGACGCAACGCGGTTCGAGCTTGCCAACTCCGGCAACTGGACTGCGCTTCAACACGATGGACCGGCAATCAACTGGACGTACGTTCCAAGGTCGCGTGCAGTTGCAACCAGGCGAGGGTTGCAACTGCGCATCCCTCGATCAGACAAGGAAGGCGGAGCACGTTCAACGATTAGGGCCGCAGCTTTACGACCCCGAGCCGCTCAGCCCGCTTCAGCATCTTTCGGAAATTGTCGCGGTAGCGTTTTTCCTGCGCGGGCGGCAGTGGCAGCGTGATGCCCAAGGCGTCGAACAGCTCCTCCTGGCTCGTCGTCTTACCGACCTGCTGCATCACCTCGGACACCGAGAGACTGATCGGGGTGAGCTTACGCGGCGAAGATGGCTTGTCGAACAGGCCGGGATCAATACAGACCGATAGATCGTTGGCCGCCGCTGACCGGGCATTGAGCTCCGGCAAACCCCACTTACGAGTCGCCGTCGCGGCGATCGAACTGTGCTCGAGGAGTGTTTTGATCACGCAGCCCTTGCGCACATATGGCCCGATGACCAGGGACGGCACGCGAAAGCCCATCTGTTGAAACTCGGGCCCTTCGTCGTCGGTTGTTGTCGGCGGCGGCACGTGGTCGAAAAACCCGCCGTGCTCGTCGTAGGTGATCACGATGAGACACTTGTCCCAGTACTGACTCTGGGCGATCGCCTCGTAGATCATGGCGATGAACATCTGCCCGAGCATGATGTTGTGGGACGGATGGTCGTCGTTGGCCATGAAGTCCGGGTCGATGATCACAAACTGTTCGAGCTCACCATTTTCGATGTTGGTGAACATCTCGTCGAGGCTGTCGGTCCGGTCGACAAACGGGTTGGCAAACGTCAGCGGCAACGCGCCCCACTGCCACGCCACCAAACCGTCGTAGTAGTTGTTGGTCGTCACCCCAGCATCCTCTAGGACCTCTTGGATCGTCGTCGGTTCGGGGACCACCGGAACATTTTCTTGCCCCCCATGAGATGTAGCTGCATGGAGATAGTAGCGGTTGCACCACGTGCCACCTAAGAGGGCACAAAACCATGCGTCACAAATCGCGTTGTTGTCGGCGAGCTCGTAGAGGACCGGCAAATGTTCGCGGATGTGGTAGCCCATCACCTCGTGTTTGACCGACGCGTCGTGAACGATTTCCTGCTCGGTCACAAACCCGTCGAGCGCTCCTTCGTTCCACTGGGCGTGCACCTCGTCCCACTGGTGCGGCGGATCGACGGGTTCGAAGTTCTCTAGCAAATCGACATAGACCGGCTCATTGTTGCTATCTGGGTTGAACTCTTCGCCCGTGAGGCCGTCGCTGTCCTCCTCTTCGAGGAGTTTGCGGGCCCCGAAGTAGTGGTCGAACGAGCGGTTTTCCATGCAAATGACGATGATGTGCTCGATCGGGGCGAGGAGTTCCTCCGGCGTCAGATCGCTGGTGTCGGTGCAATGGTTCGGATTGTCGCCGTCACCATCTCCGTCTCCGTCGCCATCTCCGTCGCCATCGCCGTCTCCGTCTCCATCACCATCGCCATCTCCGTCACCATCTCCGTCACCATCTCCGTCTCCGTCTCCATCACCATCACCATCACCGGTCGACGTATCGCTGTCGCTGTCGCTCCCCGGGCCGGCCGAAGTACCTTCAGAATCTGAAGTCGTTGTACCATCACTGGTTTCGCCAGTCGTATCGCCGGAGGTGCCCGACTCGGTGGTCGCATCATCGCCCGAATCGCCGCACCCCAAGGCGACTCCGCCGAACAGTGCCCCCATCCCCTGGAGGGCTTGGCGGCGGGAGAACATCTTGCGAACGGACTTGAGGTATTTGCGTGTCATGGCAGGGTCCGTATCCTACCCCGGATCGGCCCCAGGGGGCACGCACCGAACAATCTTTTTGCGGGCGAACGCTGTCACAGGCCCGTAACAGGTGTTTCATGCACACGGCCGTGGATTTTTCCTGCATGGAAGACTCACACAGCACACTGATTGTAACTACATGAAAGTACCGTGTAAGGCGTGCTCTGTCACGCCCCTGTGACAGGCTTCCCATGCCATCGCCACGGACCCCGGTTGCCATCACACCGCAGACTCCGATAGCACTGATTGATTGTAGGCACATAGAACCTGCGATACGACCCGCCGCGGCGCAGTGCCAGATACATGTATTTGCAATCTGCTGCCGGGCCGTGACCCGCCACCGCGGCTAGTCGGCTTGCCGGTGCACGGTCGCGGGAGCAAAGGCGGGGTGGCAAACCGCGATGTATTCGGCCCCATCCTCCCCCGGGGTGCTGTAGCGCACCGTCTCGCCGGCGTGTGTGATCACGGCTTGCCCGGCACTGACGTCGAGGATCTGTCCACCCGACTCGACCCGCAACATCCCGCGAAGCACCACCGTGTACTCGTCGAACTCTGGCGTTTGGGCCGGCTCGACCCACCCGCTCGGGGAACGCATATGCGCAATGCTCAGGGCCTCGGTCTCGGTGGTGACCCGACCGATGTACTCGTCGATCAACTTCGGCTTGTTGCCGGCGGCCTCAATTCGGGTTGGCTGTGGGACAAGGGTTGGCATGGCCACAGGGTGCCGAACCTCGAACCGCTGCGCAAGCAAGACCATTGCATGCACAATTAGTTTCGGGGTGCGGGCTACCGCACATACACCTCGACATTGTCGACCCCCCAAGACTCATCGGTCGTCGACTGGTTGAGGGTCGAGCCAAATGCGATCAGGAGGTCCTCGCCCATGTGCCCTTCGACGGCCTCTAGGGAAACATTCCCTTCGGGATAGCTTCCCCCGCAGATATTGCCATTGCTCATGTGGTTGCAGCCGTCGCTTTGGTGGTCACAGCCAACTTCCCACACGGTCATGTTGTCGATCCGGGCATAGGCCTGCTCGCCATCCCACGAATCGACCGCGTAGTAATCGGCTCGCAGCAGGACGGTGAAGTGCTCGATCCCGAAGGTGTCGACCATCTTTGTCACGGTTTCGTTTCCGAACTGGCCGTAGCCGCCGAGGATCTTCCCGAACATCCCACAGGTCGTGGTCTGGGTTTTGGACCAGCCATCGCCGTTGTCCTCGAAGTCGTCGAGCAACAGTCGGGTCCACCCACCTCCATCGAAGGTCATGTCGCAGTGGACCGCAAACGGCGGATCTCCTCCCATCCCATCGGGATCGATCTCGTACATACCATCTTGGTCCTGCAGTCCGGGATTGAGAAACAGCAACTGTTCGCAATTCGGGGCATGGGTGCACAGGTTGTCGACGCACAACTGCCCGGGGCACTCTTCCGCCTGCTCACAGGCGAGGTTGTCACAGCTTTCGCAATCGGGCCCCCCACAGTCGACATCCGTCTCGTCCCCGCTTTGGATCCCATCGTCGCAACTCGGGGGCGCACATAAAGATGTACACGCATCCGTCTCGTCATCGTTGCCGTCGTCACAGCTTTCACCGGGGTCGACAACGCCGTTGCCGCAAACCGGATTGTCGGTATCCGAATCG
>CAZUPD010000007.1:0-56399 GCA_964621785.1 uncultured Nannocystaceae bacterium | reverse complement strand
CGGTCGGATCTTCGGTCGTCGGCTCGCCTGTCGTCGGATCTTCGGTCGGGTCTTCGGTCGTCGGATCTTCGGTCGTTGGCTCGTCGGTCGGGTCTTCGGTCGTCGGCTCGCCTGTCGTCGGTTCGCCTGTCGTCGGTTCGCCTGTCGTCGGCTCGCCGGTTGTCTCGCCAGACGTACTCCCAGACGGATCTTCGGTCGATTCGGTGCCGTCGGTCGTCGAAGTCGTGAGCGCGGGGTCGGTCGTGAGCCCGGCGGTGGTGCCCGAACCCTCGGTGGCATCGCCACAGGCGGGCAGGACAAGCGAAGCGAGTAGAAGCGTTTGTTGTAGGCGCATAGGATTGAACCTGATCGCCCGCACTCTAGCAGAAGTCTGGGCTCACGCGTCGGTTTCTAGGACGGCCGTGTCGTCACGGTTGTACAAGCACGCTTGTCTCGGGACCGGTTGTTTTCGAGCTCCGGGGTCGTGTTTGTACAAGCATCTCTCGCCTGGTTTTCCGATTGTTTTCGAGCTCCGGGGTCGTGTTTGTACAAGCACAACCTCGAACTCGACAAACAAAAAAGCGCCCGAAGGCGCTTGTTTTGTCGGTAAGGACCTGTTTACGGCAATACGCAAAGGGTCGCGTTGCGGTGGGCGTTGATCTGGGCGGGGGTCAGGACCGTGTTGTAGAGCACGACCTCGTCGAGGTACCCCTGCATCCGCTGGAACGTCTGGAAACCGCCGCCTAACGTATCCTGGTCTTGGCCGAACACGAGCTGGCCGCCGGGGATGATCGACTGGCCCGTTCCGTAGCCGTTGGCTGCGGCAGTCTCGACACCATCGACGTACACCCGAATCTGGCCGTTGTTGCTCCGCCACGTGACCGCCAAGTGGTGCCAGGTGCCGTCGGCCAAGTCGATGCCGGTAGCGAACTGGTCGTCCTTGGCATGGACGATCAGGTTGGTTGTATCGCGCAACAAGAACTCGTTGGACGCGGAACCCGAACCGATCCCGTAGGAGAACGGACACGGCTGATCGCTCACTCCCGGAGCGTTTTGCAAGATCCACATCTCGACCGTCAACTGGGTCGTGGGCATGTCGTCGAAGTTGAAGACATCGACGTGGGAGTCAGCGGGGGTGCCGAACTCGGCTGCGGTGTCGAGGTCGCCGGAAATGCCGAAGATTTCAAGTGCTACGGATGTATATGCACCGTGCCAACCATTGCCGCTCGAGTCGATCGCACTGTTGTTCCCCATCGACTCGCCGAGGCGCCACCACCCGATCGGGTTATCTGCCTCGATCGGGTCGTTGTTGCACTCGTAGCAGGCAGTGTCGTTCATCCACGGCTTGTAGCCGTCTTCGCAGTCGAGGTCACACTCGCCCGACTCGCAGGTCGACATCCCGTTTGGCGGCTGCGGACAGGCGTTGTCACATGCACCGCAGTGTTCGATCGAGTCGTCGGTGTTGACACACATGTCCGAACATACTGTCTCGCCAACATCGCAGGTGATTTCACAGACACCGGCCATACACATGGCGAGCCCATCGCACGCGAGGTCACACTCCCCGCAGTGCTCGTCGCTGGTCTGGGTGTCGACACAGATGTCGCCGCAGGCCGTCAGACCTTCGTCACAATCAAGTGCACATGCACCCATGCTGCACATGTAGCCCTCGTCACAGCCCATGTCACACCCGCCGCAGTGGAGAGCATCGGCCTGGGTGTCGACACACTCCTCGCCACAGAGCTCGAAGCCCTCTTCGCAAATAGATGTACAAGCACCTTCTTCGCACATCTCGTCGCTGGCGCACTCGATCCCACAGCCACCGCAGTTGAGGACATCGTTCTCGGCGTCGACACACTCGCCGTCACAATCCGTCAGGTCGGGCTCACACCCCGGCCCGGCAGTCGTCTCGGTGTCGGTGTCGGTCTCGCCCTCGGTCTCAGTCTCGCCCTCGGTCTGCGTCCCCGAGGTATTGTCGGTGGTGCTGGTGGTAAAGGTTGTGATCCCGGTCGTCGTCGTGGTCGTGTCGTCGGTCGTTTCCGGGAACGTTGCGTTGGAGGTTTTATCCTCGGGCTCGCCGTTGCCGCAGCCGACGAGCAGGGCCGTGCTACAGAGAAGTCCAGGGAGATAACGGTTACGAAATTTCATCAATCCAAGCTCCAGTTGGGATGTCTTTGACGCCTGTCCGGCAGGTAACATTTACAAGGTTTGCACCGGTGCGAAGGCCTGCATGTGGTCTACCGAGCTGCGATAAACAACATGACTGATTGTACAGGTTTAACATCTGTGACCGGCATCGACAACGGACGGAGGATTCGGCCCGAGTCGCGGCGGTATACGGCTCGGCAATCGCGGTGTCAAACGCCTGATCTTACACGGCTTATTGCGCTCAATAGGTCCCGGTAATGAACGTCGCCCGATCTCCGAGCCAGCGGGCTTCCTCGGCGAGCGCAACCTCGGCGTAGAAACTTTGTAGCTCGAGGTAGCGGGCGACCGGGTCAAACCCGACGGCATGATGGAGCTTGCGCAGACATACCGGACACAGATGCAACGGGTGGCGGTCGGTTTCGATCAAGTCGCTGGCCCCGTTCATCACGCAGGCGTAATAGGTGCAATGCTCCAAGCCAAACATGTGACCAATTTCGTGGCTCATGATCTTGAGGCTGCGGGTGAGGATGACCTTGCGAAAATCGGGACCCCGGGGCTCGCCCGAAAACTGTGGATCAAACCGGGCAAAGCTGTACACGCCCACGCGGGCGTCGAGCGAGGCATACCCAAACGAAAACTCCTGCTCGGCATCGGCGTACAGATCTTCGTTGGTCAGGGCGATCAGACAGTAGCCGTCAGTCGGCAACATCGGTCGCAGCTGGGTCAGAAGTTCGCGGGTGTGCACCTGAGTCCGACCGTCGCGCTCGCGGGTCTCGAGTTTTAAACTTTCGACGTCGACCGCCGGTAATACGCCGACGCTCAGGCCGAAGTAGCGCTCCACGTGTTTGGACAGCACCTCAATCTCCGGGCTGCGCACAAGTACGGTCCGGTCCTCCTCGACGATCAAACCATTGGGAAACTGGCCGATCGGCAAGAAGTAGATCGTGTCGCGGCGCTCGTCGGGGATGTGCCCGGGAGACTTGAGATAGTCGGCGTAGGTCTGACCGCGCTCGTAGACGCGATCGAGCCAATCTCCCGGCTCCGGCACCCGCAGCGGTGCGAAGGCGACTCCCGGTGAGAAGGCGCGCTGCAATACCGGGGGAATATGTCCGAGGGGACCGATCGCTGCTCGGCGTTGACGGGGACCCGGGGGGACAAACTCCTTGTCGTCGGCAAATCGCACGGCCAGTACGCGGCCTGCGTCTGGTTCCGGAGCGGGGGTCGAACGACCGCAGGCGATCGCGAGGACACTCGTGCCGATCACTGCGAGCCGGCGGGGCCCATGTCCGAGCCAGTTGCAAGCAGGTCGGCGCTTGGCAAGCGAGGCGCGTCGAGAACATCCTCCGTCAGCTGCGTCCCGCACATGATGATCGTACTCCGATTCGCCCAGCTCCCAAAGCCTCGTTGCGCCCGTAGGCGCTCGCACCAACACTCCGGCTGCGGGTTGCAAATGCACTTGAACCATTGAACGTGCTCCGCACTCACTCCTCGACGCACCTTTGCAGCCCTCGTCGTTCACGTGTTCCCACGTCCATCTAATGGTTACGCACCTTTGCAGCCCTCGCCTCGAAATGTTGGTGAGAAGTCGGGGCGAGTGTGGTCCCATCCCGCCCATGTCCGCCGTCTCTCCCGCATCGATCATCGCGTTTTGGTTCTCCCCCCGGGTCAGCAAGCTCCACTGGGGAGGTCCCCCCGCGTTCGACCAGGAGTTGCGCGATAGCTATCTCGAAGTGCACACCCAGATCTGCGAGGGTCAGCACCGTCCGTGGCTCGAGGCCGCGGAAGGGTCGCTGGCGACGATCATCGTCTTGGACCAGTTCTCTCGCAACATGTTCCGAAATACATCCAAGGCGTTCGCCACCGACGGACTCGCCCGCTGGGTGCTCATGCGTGCGCTCGACCGCGGGCAGGACAGGTCCCTGCCCGACGACCATCGACATTTCATGTATATGCCACTGATGCACAGCGAATCGTCGGCCGATCAACAGCGGTGCATCGAGCTGATGGCGACCCTTAAAAGCTCCAACAACCTGCGTTTTTGCTACCTGCACAAGGACATCATCGACCGCTTTGGTCGATTTCCCCACCGCAATCAAGCCCTCGGCCGGGTCTCGACACCGGATGAGCTCGCGTTCTTGCAACAGCCTGGGTCGAGTTTTTAACGCTTGGGACGCATGGTTCGGGCACGAGCAGGTCCCAGGCGCGTTGAACGACAGGGTCATTCAAGGTGCATACGCAATCGACCTAGCTCGGACTTGTTGTCTAGCGTGTCGTGCCGCTCGCACCCGGCCACGCGTCACGGGTCGGTTGGGGCGTTCTGCGTACCGGGTTGCGCGGACGTTCATACCTCGCACAGTACTGTTCCCAGAGCTTGAGTACGCGGGGGACCTCGGGGTCGCTGAGACCTTGGCCCTGTTGTTGTAATTGCATGCGAACCTCTTCGCAGCGGGTCCATCCACCGTCGTCGACCCACCCGCCGAGGTGGTTGCGAAAGCCTCCTGGATTGGGCCGACTCGCCAATTCCGCCATGCTGTCGACCCAGGTGGTCAGCAGCTGCGCCTTGCGTACGTTGGTGCCTTCGCGGCTGACATCCCCGAGGTTAAACGCCTCTTCGTGGACGAGCTTTTGCCCGGTCTCCGGATCCTCGTACTCGATCGTCAGCATCACCCAATCCTGGGGCCGCAATCGTCCGCGCCTGGCCATCAGATCCGAGAGGAACAGCTGCGAGGTGTTGGCGAAGTAGTGGATCGCCTGGACATCTTCTTTGATCACCGAGCTCTCCTCGCCGTAGAACACGTTCATGCGCAGCGAGGGCGGCAGGTGGAGGCGGAAGTGGACATCGTTGGCGGTCGTCTCGATCAGGGAGATAAACCGCGGACCAAACACCGCATCGACCTCGGCTTCGGAGCCTAAAAACACATAGGCGCCGCGGCCCTGCTCGGTCAACCGGTCGAGCAGGGCGTCGTTGAACTGGCGACCGACCCCAACCCCCGAAAGCCGGATCCGCCGCTGGTCGTAAAACCGCGACACGATCGACATCATCTGCGGATCGGTGACGCCGGTATTTGCAAGTGCATCGGTCACCAGGACAACGCGGTTGGTGTAGGTCGGTTGGTAGGACCGATCGGCCAACCCGTAGCCGGTCGTCAACCCGGAATGGAGGTTGGTCGAGCCCTGGGGTCGCAGCCCACCGATGGCCCGCCGCAGCGTGTCCATGCTATCTCGCCCGACAACAAAATTTTCCAACGGTGTACATACACGGTGATCGAAGACCACCAGGTTGACGATATCGCCGGCCTTGAGCTCCGAAACCATGCGGTGCAGCCCGCGTTTGAGAAAATCCATCCGCCCTTCGTCACTCATCGACCCCGAGCGATCGACGACCAAGGTCAGGTTGGCGTTGCGTCGCGATCGCAGATCCATGGGTCGCCCGCGGACGTTGAGCGCCAACGAGTAAATGCCCTGCTGTTGCGGGTGAGGGGCAATCTCTGCGTGGATCGAGAAATCGTCCGCCGGCGCGACCGAGCGACCTTCAAACGAAAAATAGTTGAGCAACTCGTGGGGACGAATGTGCTCGAGCGGGAGGGGCAAAAAATGTTCGATGGCAAAGATCACCCGCTGGGCTGACGACAAGCTCATGGTGTCGTCGTTGGACAGGTAAATCGCGGCGCCCCAATCGTGGTACTGATCGTCGGGATCGGGCTCGGGCTCGACTGCGATCATCGTGTCCTGCTCGAAGTCTCGGTCGAAGGCCTCCTCGGATTCGGCTGCGGGGGCACTCTGGGCAACATCGGATGTCTTGGACTTGGCTTCGCGCTTGGCCTTGCGCTCCGCCCGTCGCTCCTGACGCTCGCGCTTGCGATCGGCTCGGCTGTTGGAATCCTTCGTGCGGCGATTGGTCGCGACATCTGCCATGGGCTCGGGCTCGGACGAAAACGCTTCGGGAGGAGGTGCCATCCCAGCGGCATCGTCGGCAACATCACCCCCGAGGCTTCCTCCGACGACTCCGCCTGGAACACCGCCACTGGGAGGCGGACTCGGGTCAGGCTTTGGACGCGTGCGCGCCGGTTCGACAGGTTTCGCATCGGCCGGCTTGTTGGGCTGGTAGGGAACGTAGTGCGAACCTTTGGAGGCGACTTTCTTTTTCTTCTTCGTTTTCTTTTTGGGAGCCGGCGAAGCAGGCTGCGGCTGCGGTGTCGAACCCCAGCGGGATCCACCCGCAATCGCAGCACTCGAGCCGTAGCACTGCCCGAGCCGCTGGACCATACGCGGCAATCCGGCGAGGTTGGGCGGCGGCGGGTCGGCGTGTTGCCTCGGAGACCGCGGCCTCGGTGTAAATACATGGGGTGGAGCCTCCGGAGGGACTTCCGGACCCTGGCTGACAAGCAACGGTTGGTCACCGGGGAAATTGTGTGGCGGTGGTTCGACTGGCTGATCTTTTTTACAGGTCGCCAACAGCAGCGGGGTGCACAGAACGATCCACTTCCAACCTTTGAACGTTTGCGTCATCTCGATCTCCACCTGGCGAACGTCGCCCAACGTCGCACCATGACACCGCGACGGCTCAATCTTCTCAAAGATTTTCGGTGGTTTCAGGGCACATCCGCTCAGACGCTCGCGCGATCCAGGAGATCACTCGAAATACAATGTTTCCGGCGTGGCGAATCTCCCGCGATCTGGGGAATTGACGCATCCCGTCGGCACGCGGGCCGGTGTTATTCTGTCGCTCCATGGCGCCGGGGCCAGGCATGAATCACCGTGGTGGGTCCAATCGGGACCAGAAGACGCAAACTGTCGCGTCCACCCGGCTGATGGGCCCGTCTGAGATCACGACGGAACCGAACTACCCAGTGTTCGACCCATCCGTATGGATCGGACGGATCATCGACGGCCGCTACAAAATCGTCGAGCTGCTCGGCGAGGGCGGTATGGGAGCTGTGTTCGCGGCCGAACAGTTGCGTCTACAAAAAGATGTGGCCGTCAAAATCATCCTTCCGGAGTTTGTCGACGACGCCCAGATCCTAGCCCGATTCCAGCGTGAGGCGATGGCGACGGCAAAGATCGAACATCCGCACGTCGCCAGTGCGATCGATTTTGGGCCCCTACCCGAGGGTGGCATGTTCCTCGTGATCCAGTTGGTCCGCGGACGCAGCCTGCGAGAATTGCTCGGGATCCAAAAACGCATGCCGTGGCAGCAAGCCTGTACGGTCGCCGGGCAGATCGCCGACGGACTGGCGGCGGCACACAACCTCGGCATCGTCCACCGCGATCTCAAACCCGACAACATCCTGCTCGAGACCAAGGAGGATGGGAGTTACATCGCCAAGGTCCTCGATTTTGGCATTGCCCGGATCGTCCCGGAGTCCGACATGACCGAGGGAAATGTCGACCCGCAAGTCCTCACGCGCGTCGGCACGGTCGTCGGCACCCCCGGGTACATGGCACCGGAGCAGGCGACCGGCGAGAGAGTTGACGGACGAGCCGACCTATATGCCCTCGGGGTCATGTTGTGGGAATCGATCGCGGGACGTCAACTGTGGTCCGCGCCGACCTTGGGTGAGGTGTTCGCCAAGCAGTTCCAAGAAGACCCGCCGTCGCTGAGCGAGCAAATCGGCGGCATGGTTCCCGGCACCCTCGAAGAGCTCCTGCGCGAGCTACTCGCGCGCGAACCCAAAAATCGCCTGCGCGACGCCGCACAAGTTCGAGATGCACTGCGCCGGATCGCCGTCGGACTCGATCCGAATGCCGACGAGGACTCACTCATCACAGCCCAACTCGAGCCCCAGACCGGGCGGGTTGCGATTTTGAGTCCGCCGACCGCCGCCCATGAGTCGTGGGTCACCAGATCCAACCGCAAACCACTGCTGATCGGCCTCGGAGTACTTGTCGTTGCAATTATTGTAGGCGCATTTATTTTTCTCCGCAAACCCACCGCGCAAACCGAACAACTCGAGACGACGGCGGCCACTTCGGAGGCCTCGACGACGACCGATGTGGGAACGGGCGACGGGGACGACGCGACGACGGATGCTGCCACAACCGAAACGCCGGACACTTCGGCGGGTGTTGCTGTTCCGGTCACCGGCACCGAGACCGCAACCGAAGCCGTCGCCATCGACCCGGCCGTGCAGAAGTTGATCGATACGATGCTGACCAATGACTCTCGCAGCCGCCGTGCCAAGGCCGCGTCGTCGTTGCGCAAGTACGACCCCCCCGAGGCGGTCCCCGAGTTTGCCAAGGCGGGTGCCGAACTGACGCTTTCAAAGTTCTGCTACGAAAAACGCAGGCACTACGAAACCCTGAGAAAGCTCGCCGATCCGCGGTCTCTCCCGCTGATCCAACGCCTCGACAAGACCCGCCGCGGGTGCGGCAAAAAGCGTAGAAGCGACTGCTACAGTTGTTTTCGCAAGTCACTGCCCGAGACCCGACAAGCCATCGAGGCGAAGGTCTCACCCGGGTCGGGCGACAAACCCAAGTAGCGCCACGACTAACTCGAACGTACAAACGCCGCCCGGTGACCACAGGCGATGGCACGCTCGAGCTTTTCACGGTCCATCCCCGGAATCGCTGCCGCGACCTCGAGCTCGGCCGGCATATTTCGCCCCGAAAATAACGTATTATCCGTGCAGATACATACAGAAAGTCCGAGGTCGAGCCAGCGGGGTAACGGATGCTCGTCGCACCGTTCGATCGCGCCGACATGCATGTTGGAGGTGATACAAGCTTCGATCGTGATCCCGCGGCTGCGGACCAACTCGACAACTGCCGGATCATTCAAGATCGTGATCCCGTGACCGATACGATCGGCTTCGAGGGTTTCGACAGCAGCTCGAATCTCCGCTGGCGGACGCCCCTCACCCGCGTGCACGGTTCGGCCGAGACCGAGGCGCCCAGCCCTTAAAAAGGCCGCGCGGTAGTCCGCCATCCCGTGGTTGTCGGAAGGGACAGGTCCACCGGCGAGGTCGATGCCCACCACCCCCGGACGCGAGGCAGCACAATCAACCAACGCCTCCAACACGTCTGGTGACTCGCCGTAGAGCCCGCAGACGATCACCCCCGCACGACCGGCCACACCGGCGAGGGCCGCGTCGACAAATTCCGGAATCCCGTCGACACCACGCCCGTGGAGCTGGGGAGCAAATCGGAGTTCGAGTGTGGTGACACCTTCGGCCTGTGCATCTTCACAGATCTCATGGGCGACCCGACGGACAGCCTCGGCTGTGTCGAGCAATCGCAGGGTAAAGGCAAACTGGGCCAATGCCTCCTGCAGACCCATACCGGGGAAAAAGCCGAGTTGTTCCGGCAGCGAAAGCTCACGCGCACGGGCGAGTTCACGGACCGTTTGCATACGCAATGATCCGTCGAGGTGGCGATGAAGATCCGCGGTGTTCGTCTCCATTCCACTGGCATACCGCATTTGGTCCGCGGAGGACAAGCAGTTCCGTGCCACGGGCAGTCGCCCAGTTCGCCGCCAACATCGTTGCCCACTCGATGCTCATACAATCAATGAGTTCGTTGGCGTCCGTGCATGGCCCGTGTCAAGACTCGCCATCATCGCCGCTCGGCAGCGCCGCAGGTTCCTGGGCTGCCGCGCGCAGTACTTCTTGAAACATCCGGCGGACCTGGGTATCGCGCTGCGCACTCACGTACGCCCAGACCTTGCGCCCGACAAGCCACCCAAGGAACACACCGAGGAGCAACATCGGGCCTAACAACGCCTTGGCTGCCGTGCCGATGACGGCCTTGAGGCTCGCTAGCGTTAGGATCCCGACCATCAGCCCGCCGGCAGTCACTCCCCCGACGGTTCCGCGGGCATCCATCGGCATGGCCTCTTCGAGCCGGACCAGCGTCTTGTTGCCCTTGGGCGTGAGCGTCAAGAAAATGCGCCGTGTCGAACCTTTCCCGGTCGACCAAATCTGGGCCGATCCGCTGGTTCGCACCTCTCCCGGGTTGCCTAGCATCCGCCGCACGACCTCGAGCATCGCTTCGAGACGGGCTCCGTCGACCTTGCCTTCAACGGTCGCCTCGTACAGGAGGTCGGTCTTGCCCCCGAGAACCCAGGGCGACTGGTTGCGGAGCTCGGCGATCGAAAGCTCGTCGGCGGCCGTCCGCACCAGGGCGCGGTCGATGCCCAACTCTTCGACCGCCTCCTCCAACTCTTGCAAGCTAAACGTCTGGCCGCTGCCGGCCTGTTCGCTGCGCATCTCTTGGAGTTGGGCCGCCCGCTTGAGGATGAGCGCGGCATTGCGTTCGTCGATCCGGCCGTCCTCACTCACCGGGCTACGCTACCGCATCTTCGGCCGGGTGCACAGCTTCGGTTGTGGCCAAAAAGCCGCATCAGTCGTTGCCATCGCAGTTTCACCGAGCCTGCACCCAGCTCTTCGGGGATCAAAAAGAACGTGCCAGCGCCCGTACGCTGACACGTTTTGTGGATTGCAAGCCATCGAGGAACGGGTGGTCCAACGATTCATGTACTTGCAAATCTAAACGGCGCTCGGCGGGCTACCGCCCACGGGTACTCGCCCGCCGCGGGAGAGCCTTGGCTTTGTCGATCAACTCGAGTAGCTCCTTGCGGTCGCCGTGGGGGTCCTGTCCAAGCGCGCCGCTGACGTACTTGCGGGCGCTGTCATAGGTCGCGTCTCCGGCGTGTTCCGAGCCCCGCATCAACATCCCAAATACGGCCACGCCGGCGGCCAGGCGCAGGTTTTCGGATGCGCCGTCGAAGGTACTCCCGGCGTCGCGGACCGGTTGCGTAATCAACGTGCTGACACTCGCGTCGGGTTGCTTGTAGCGGACCTTCACATTCAGGAGTTCACCCGTCTCAGCGGCCTCGGTGGTCTGGGGCTGGTTTTGGTATTTGAGCGGGTCGACCTTGGCCCCGGCTCCACCGGCCCCGGCTGGGACGACTTCGTACAACGCTGTGACGGTTGTACCTGCACCGATCTCACCGGCGTCCTTGGTATCGTCGTTGAAGTCGCGTGCGGCGAGAGCCCGGTTTTCGTAGCCGATCAGGCGGTATGAGCTGACCTGTCGCGGGTTGAACTCGACCTGGATCTTGACGTCCTTGGCGATGGTGAGCAGCGTCGACCCAGACTCGCGGACCAATACCTTTTCGGCCTCGCGCACAGAGTCGATGTAGGCGTAGTTGCCGTTGCCCTTGTCGGCCAACATCTCCATCGTGGAGTCCTTGAGATTGCCACTGCCAAATCCCAACACGGTGAGGAAGGTGCCGGTCTTGCGCTTTTCTTCGATCAAGGTCTCGAGCGCAGAACGGTCGCGGGTGCCGACATTGAAGTCGCCGTCAGTCGCCAAGATCACGCGGTTGATCGCCTTGGGGTTAAAGTTTTGCTGGGCGACGGCATAGGCCAACTCGATCCCCTGGCCGCCGTTGGTCGAGCCGCCGGCCTCCAACTTGGCGAGGGCATCGAGGATCGTCGCCCGCTGACTGCCGGGTGTGGGCGGCAACACCAGGCCCGAAGCACCTGCATAGACAACGATCGAGACCCGATCCTCGGGACGCAGCTCGCGGACCAGCAGCGACATCCCGCGCTTGAGCAGCGGCAACTTGTCGGGGCTGTTCATCGAGCCAGATACATCGAACAGGAACACGAGATTGCGCGGGGGCGCCTGTTCGGCGGAAATCGGCTTGCCGCGGATCCCGATCTGAACCAGGCGGTGGGTCGGATTCCACGGTGCCGACGAGACTTCGGTCGAGACCGAAAACGGGTGCTCACCGGTGGGCGCAGGATAGTTGTAGGTAAAATAATTGATGAACTCTTCGATGCGAACGGCATCGACCGGGGGCAACACGCCGTCGGTCAAAAACCGGCGCATGTTGCTGTAGGAGGCGGTATCGACATCGATCGAGAAGGTCGACAAAGGCTCGTCGGCCACCGCTTCAAACTGGTTTTCGTGAATCTTTTCGTAGCCCTCTCCCGAAGCATCGTCGGACGACGGATCGGCGATCGTCGGCATGGGCTTTTGCTCATTCGGCGGCGCCATACGACGGGCACGGGCATTCGGAGGTGCGATTTCCTCGTCGGCCATTTCTTCCCGCACCATCTGAGGCATGGCATCCTTCGGACCTTTCATGGCGTAGAGGCCTGACTTTTGTTTGGACGTGGGCTTGCCCATCTTGCCCTCCTCGCCCATGTGCCGCTGGCCAACACCACCGGCTTCGGCGTCTTCCGCCCCGACTACGGGCGCTGCACGGTCTTCGCGCTTGACCTGGGGGGCGCCTCGCTGACCTCCACATGCAGGCAGACACAGGCCGACCATCAACAGGGCCACCGGGACAGGCTTCCAACAAACATTCGACGGTTTCACTGGGTTACGGTATCGCATCGGTCTGCCGGCGTGAACGGACATGTTCGCCATCGGGTTTGCGGGGCCAGAAAACCTTTTTGCGGAACCTTTGTCTGTACCGGTTGTCGACCCCATCCTATGACCTGTCTCTTGAGGCAATTCCCGCGAACAAACGCTGGTTTGACAGCGATGGTTTTTCTCGCGCCTGCGGGACTGTGGTGCTGCAAGTTTTTACCGAGCACACCCGTCGTATCGAAGAACCAGAGGGACCACAGCATGGATAGGGGGCATGCCCCCCCATTTTTGCTGGGTCAGTGACTGCGCGGACGCGGTTTGGCGTGCCACAGCCGACTGCCGAGCACGAGGCCTCCGAGGGCGATCGGTATCATCCACAACGGCCACTCGATCCAAGCCTCGGGATCGGTTGCTCGGGCCCCGTCGGGCAACCGCCAACCGTACAAAAACGCCATCACACCGGTGCCGAGGTAGACAAATCCGTCGATGATCCCGACCGCGATCCCGGCGTTCTTGCGCCCGCCGAAGTCCATGCTCGCAGTCCCAGAGAGCATGCCATGCACCCCGATCACACACAGTGATAATACAACGACCAACCACCCTAAAAGCGGTGAGTCGAGCAGAAACACCATGGCGATCGAACCCACGAGCATCGCCGCGTAGAGCACCACGACCACCGGGCCGCGGCGGGATTGAAACACGCGGTCGCTGATCACCCCGGCAAACATCCCGCCCAAAATCCCCGCGCAACACAGCAACATCCCCCAGTTGCTGGGCACGAAGTCCCCGGCGATCCCGACCTGCTTGGAGAAGATCTTGTACCACTGCATGATCGCCTGACGCAGAAACCCGGAGCAGAACTCGATGACGGCGATCGTCATGATGACGGGGTTGCGCAACATCATGCTGAACACTTTGACGGCCCCGAGCTGGGGACCCGCGTCACCCGAAGAGGCGTCGCCAGTGTCAAAGTCGGGGTGACCAGTCTCGCCGGGCGTGTCGCGGACGAAGACGATGCACAACAGACAAAAGACGGTCAGCAAGATGGCGGGGGCCAAAAACACGTAGTGGGTGTCAAAGGTGGCGACAATGAATCCGCCGACGTCGTAGGCGAGGAAGATGCCGAGTGAGATCAGGGTTCCAAAGATGGCCCCAAAGACACCTCGTTCGCGCACGTGAAACCACGACGAGTTGACCTTGACGATCGCCACCGCACCAAAACTTTGAAAGTACATGTTTCCCGCGTAGAGCAGCGAGAGTGCGGGCAACAATACCGAAGCTTCGGTGTCGCCGACCGGCAGGCCAAACAACCCACGAATCCCGCGAAAAACGCTGAAAAACGGCTGGCTGAGGGCGGTGACAAAGTTGGTCAACGGGCCCGGCCCTCCGGCGAGGACTTCGGCGGTCACCAACGCCATCACCAGGTTCATCACCGCGGCCCCAGCCGAACCGACAACGATCGCCCGCTTACCTCCGTAGCGATCGGTCAGCGGCCCGTTGAGCAAAAACGACATCCCGTAGACGACGGTGCCGATGCCAAAGATCACGCCGAAGTCGGAGTTGGTCATCAACCCGAGGTCGGCAAACTCGTTTTTGCTGACCGTGAGGTTGTAGCGGCCCATGTAGAGGAACGCGTAGGTCAGCCCGAGTGGTAGCCAGTTCATCAGCCGGCGATGGCGGTAGGCGTCGGTGTGACCGAGTTCGATCCGCGGGAGTCGGGCGATCACCGCGACCACGACTGCGAGCAGGATCAGGATCGGGAGATAGGTCGAGAGCCCGGACTGGGCGGCGAGAAGTGGTCCCGGCCAACCTGAAGGATGCATGCGCAAGTCTCCTGAGCTGTCGCGGCCGAACGACGGCCACGCGTCGTGCGCACGATACCGCTCAAGATGTGAGAATCAACCCCTGTTTCCAATGATCGCGGTGTCGTTCCTCGCACGGCAAAGGTCTCTGTCCGCGACAGACCGAACACGGGTTCTCGGGTTCTCTTGGCTTCGGATTCGCCTGCGATCGACCTGACGAGGTCGCACTTTGAACTCCTGGTTTCGAGGTAGCTCTTCCTCGTCAGGTTTTGACGCGGCCAGAGACCTTTGCCGCACGTGTAAACGACACCGCGATCATAAAAGGAACGACACTGGGTTGACACACATCGCATATGCAAGTGCGTTCAGGCTGGCGGCGAGCGGTCTCGCCGAGATTTCCTCAGTGAGGTTGTAAACCTACGTAACCATTGGTTCACGTGCACTTGCAAGCCGCGATCGAATTCTCGGGGACTTGTCGGCTGGATGTGCAACCTGCCGGTCGCTATGTCATTGTCGGCCGCATGGGCATCCCCCAACTGCGTGAAGTCCACACCCGTATCGACCAAACCCTCGAAAGCGGAGTCTTGCCGCTCGTCGTGTTCGACCTCGACTCCACTTTGTTTTCGACAGAACCGCGAAATCTGCAGATCTTCCGCGAGTTCGCACGCGAACGCGTCGACAAATATCCCGAGTTAGAACCACTGTTGGCCTCGGTTCGACGCGAGCACATGGGGTGGAACATCCACGAAAGCCTGCGTTCCCAGGGCCTCGAAAACGAGGCGCTCCTCAGCGACCTCAAACGCTTTTGGTCCGAACGCTTTTTCACCGACGACTATGTGTTGTGCGACGATCCAATGCCCGGTGCGGTCGACTATGTCACGTCCGTGTACGACCGCGGGGCGATGGTCTACTACCTCACTGGCCGTCACGCAGGTGGGATGGAACTGGGTACCGTTCGTGCCCTGCGCAAAGCCGGGTTTCCATACTGGCGCGGACGCACAACCCTGCACCTCAAGCCCTCGTTTGCAATGACCGACCGCGACTTCAAGGACGAGGCTTTGGCCGAGATTCGCAGCTACCGCGGACGGGTCGTCGCGACCTTTGAGAACGAACCGGGCAACGCCAACCTGTTTTTAGATGCGTTCCCGAGTGCGTTGCACTTTCTGTTGCTGACCGTGTGCTCGACCGAGGCCGAAGAGCCCGCCCCCGAACTGCTCAAAACCCTCGACTTCACGGTTCCACCGGTGGGGCCGTAACTCGACAGCCGCTTCTCGGAGACCTCGACTTCACGGTTCCCGATCGCTGCTGCTCGGAGACGCCGCAAAACCCTCGACTTCACGGTTCCGCCGGCCGGGCCAGTACGACCGCCGCTGCCCAGAGGCGCCGCAAAACCCTCGACTTCACGGCTCCGCCGACTTCGCCGTAAGCCGAGACGCCGCCGGCACTCGACCAAACCTCGACGTGACGGCTCCGCCGACTTCTCCGTAAGCCGAAACGCCGGCCCGCACTCGACCAAACCCTCGACTTCACGCGACTTCGCCGCAAGCCGAGACGCCGCCGGCACTCGACCAACTCCCCGACTTCACGGTTGCCTGCTCGACGTGCGTTGAGCTGCGTCGAGGTTTTGCGGCGGCCGAAAACTCAGTGCTTGGGCTCGCGGAGCAACCGCATGCGCACGTGCTGGTGCTGGCGGTTTTTGTAGTTCACGTGGGAGTTGTCGCCGCTCTCGTTTTTCGCCGCGGTCTCGGCATCGAGGATCTGGAACTCGGCCAGGACAAACACCACTTGGCTGTGCAGCCCTTCGGGAACCTCGGACTCGCTTGCGATCTTACTCAGCCGCACCGGGAGGTCGGCGATGAAGTTGAGCACGCGGAACTCGCGACCAGAAAACTCGTTGGCCGCCGGCTCCTCGGATCCGTGACTGGCCTCAAAGTCGACACGACCCCCGGGAAGTGCCCGCAGGTGGTCGATGTCGATGAGCGTGTTCACCGTCTGGTTGGGCACCACGTAGTTAAACGGGATACAGCGCTGCAACATGATCTGCAGGGTCGGGATCAGGTCGTCGGGGTTTTTGACGATGACGCGAAACCGCAGGCGGTCGAACACCCGGGCCGCGCTGGTCTCGCGCTTGAGCAACAACTTGGTGATGAGGGACGTGCGGACCTTGCGACTCCACGAGAACTCAGCCACCGGTACCCCGGCTGCTCGCAGCGCATCAAACATCGACGCCACACTCTCCTCGACCCGCGAATACAGGTCGTGCTCGGCGATCGCCAAGGTCGTCCGCAACTCGCGTGCATCGAGGTGATAGATGATGTGCATCACCTTGAGCAGCATGCAGGCGTGGCGCTGACGCGTTCCGGTCCCGGTGGAGGCGAGCAACGGCAGTTCGACCCACGGAACTTTGCTGGCCACCTGGGGGTCGAGACGCATGTGCAGTGCTTCGCCGATGTAGGAGACTGCTTGACTGCGCAACAACTCGAGCCGCTTACGGTCGTCCGGGTTGTCGTAGTCGATGCAGTTCAACGACAACAGTCGCAGAACTTCCTCCCGACTCGTAAACGCCAACCGATGCCAGTCGATGATCGACTGTCCACGCAGCAGGAGACGGATCTCATTGATGTTTTGGAGCGTCAGCTCCGCGAGTGGATGGGATTCACGCAAACCGATTTGTCTCGGAAGGATGCGGATATCCCAGACTCGGATATCTCACAACTGGGTAACTCAACCAGTCAGGCGGCGGGTGAAGCGAAGCGTGCCGACCAAGAGCCCGACACTGACGAGAACTGCACAGATGTTTCCGATATACGCGGCCATGTTGTTGCCTCTACTTCAAGGGGTGGTCAGTCCCTCGATACCACATTGTGTACATTGTATGAAAAAGTGCGTGGATGTAGGACAAGAAAGCAAACGAGCCAAGAAATGGAGCGTTTGAGCAGGTCCTGAAGGACACATGCTGCGAACGCGGCCGCCAGATAACACATTCCAACCGAGCTGGGAAGGCCTGTTCACCGATCATCTGTTCAAGGTGAACAAACCGCGGTGCTGGCAATGCGTCGCACGTGCAAGCCGGCCGGCCGCCTCACCGATCAAGGTGTTCGAAACGTTCGAAACCATCAATTTTTGCCGAACCGAGGATCTCGTGTGCCGATCGATTCGAGTGTGTATGCAACGTCCGCAACTCCGCGATCGCTCCAACTCATGGTGTTCCTCGCGCGAGTTTGAGGTCCGGATCCCGAGCCGGTCGGCCGGCTCGTCATACAACACGTGGTTTGCTGTGAGCGATACCCACGGCGCGTACCGTGTGGCCTCGGTTCCGGGCTCCGGACAGCGCTTCAGCTCCCGGTGCCCGCCGATTGCCAGTCGGGAATCTCCGCCGGCTCGGGTACGCGGTAACTCTGGTTCCACACCTCGCGGTAGCGGTTGACCTCTGCGTCCCAGCGGCCGTCGGACCATCCGAGCTCTTCTTGAACCAGCTTGCGGACCTTGGGCAACACGCCCAATCCCCCGCCCCGCAGCAAGAGCCCGATTCGGGTCCTTCGCAGCAGGAGGTCGTCGAGGTGAACGACTGCCTCGCTGTGGGCTGCCCAGCGCAACTCGGCCCACAGGGTTCGCGTGTTGGCCACCGGTGTCAATTCTTTTGTAGGTACATGGGTTGCCGCCACCAGATCAGCAGCATCGGCTCCGTAGCGTCCGAGCAACCGCTGGCGGGCCGCAGGATCGAGCTCGCAGCCGGCCTTTTGGAGTTGGGCGTCGAGGGCATCGGGCTTGATCTCGACGAGCACACTTTGATCCTTGGGCAGCGGTGGCAAATCGCCGACGACCTCGCGCGCCCGCTCCAACGCGTCGTGGGCGATCAGGCGAAAGGTCGTCAACTTGCCACCCGTGACCGTCAGCAACCCATCTTCGTGCCACACCGCATGGTCCCGGGATTCCTTGGACGGATCCTTGCGCCCACTGCCGACGATCGGACGCACGCCTGAGTAGGTGCTGATGATGTCGGACACGCTCAGACGCAGCCGGGGAAACACGAGGTCGAGCAACTTGAGCAGGTACGAGGTCTCTTCCCCCGAAATCGAGGGCTCGCGGTCGAGTGCGCCATCGTGGTCGAGATCGGTCGTGCCGACAACGGTCGCACCCTCCCACGGATAAATCGCGACCGGACGTCGATCTTCGGGGTGAAACAGGGCCAGCGGTTGGTGGATCGGCAGACGTTCGGCATCGAAGACGAGGTGGCTGCCCCGCAATGGCCGGATCCTCGGCTCCCTGCCAAGGGTTCCCCGGAGCTCGTCGACCCACGCACCCGTGGCGTTGATCACCAACCTCGCCGAAGCCGTGTATTCGGCCCCGGTCGGCACGTCCCGCACACACACGCCGGTGACCTTGCCGTCGTCGCCGCGTTGCAATCCGGTGACGGAAGCATAGTTGAGGATACAAGCACCTCCGAGGGCTGCCTCTCGCAGCACCCGCAACACCAGCCGTGCATCATCGGTCTGGGCATCTTTGTAGAGAAACCCACCGCGCAGACCAATACGGTTGAGCGAGGGGATCCGCGCCAAGAGTTCCGGAGGCTGCAAGTAGCCCGACGAACGCTCGCCGGCCAACCAATCGTAGGCACGCAGGGCCAGTTTCATCACCCGTCGACTCAGGCGTTGGTACTCGTAGTCGGCGACTAAAAACTCCTGGGGCGCGACCAAGCCGGCGCCGTGGACCAACAGACCTTCGCGCTCGCGCACGCTGTCGCGAACCAATCCCAACTTGCCGTCTTGGAGGTAGCGCAACCCACCGTGGACAAACTTCGACGACCTCGAGGAGGTTCCGTAGGCGAAGTCGCTGCGCTCGACCAACAATACTCGCAGACCGGCACGGGTGGCTTCGCGGGCGATCCCTGCCCCCGTGATCCCACCCCCGATCACCGCGATGTCCCACGGCTGCTCACCGAGCTGGGCGAGGACAAAGTCCCGGGTTTTGGCGCGCCACCCCAGCGGCGAAATGGGTTGGGTTTTTTTATCGGCTTTCGGCTCGTCTGACTCTGCTTGCGTCACGCGATCAACTTCCCAGGGTTCATGATTCCCTGTGGATCGAAGTGGCGCAACACCGAGGTGATGGCGGCGATGCCCTCTGGACCTTTCTCTTCGACCAGGTAGGGCCGGTGATCGAGACCGACACCGTGTTGGTGGCTGATGGTCCCCCCGCAGCGGACGATCGCCTGGCTCACCGCATGCTTGATCTGCCGCCAGCGGTCGATGGTTTGCCGGGCGGTGGCCGCCAAGCGAAACACATAGGTGCAATACACGCTCGACCCCTGCGGATACATGTGCGACAGATGTGTGAATACATGGGTTTTCTCCTCCTGTGATGCGAGTGCGGAGCGCACACCGGACTCGAACCCGTCGACCATTTCACTCACCCGACTCCAGCGAACGGCCGTCTCGACGGTGTCGACGCCGTAGCCGTGCTCCCACAGCGCGTTTCGCAGGTACGGGCCGCGGAACCGATTGCGGGCCCAAGCGGAACCGATCGGCCGCCCGATCATCACGCCTCCGTAGCCGCGGACGGCCGATCGTGCCCGTCTCCGCTGTCGGCGAACCTCGCGTCGTGTGCCCGTGTACCCCAACACCAACATGCAGCGATCGGGGCCGATTCGCCGCAGACTGAGGTAGCGCTCGAGCGCCCGAATCGCGTTGTGATGTCCGGCCATCAACAGATTGGTCCGGGTCTCGACCGCGTTGCTCAAACGCATCATCGACAGCGGGACGCCGGCTTGGGCAAGCTCGCGGATACAACCCAGGCCCTGCTCCCAGGTCGGCAAAAATCCGGCATCAAAGACCTCGCGCTCGGGGAGCGCCGTGATGTTGACGGTTGCCTGGGTCAGCAACCCGATGCGACCTTCGCTGCCGAGGACGAGTTCGCGGAGGTCGGTACCGGCACCGCTTGCGGGGATTGCCGGCACGACGAGGGTACCGGCCGGCGTCACCACCCGTCCGCCGGCAAACAACTGCTCGATCCGGCCGTAGCGCAGTGATTGCTGCCCACTCGAACGCGTCACCACCCAGCCCCCGAGGGTCGAGTATTCGTAGGACTGTGGAAAATGCCCCAGCATCATCCCGTGTGGCCGCAACTGGGCTTCGATCGCGGGCCCGACCACACCGGCACCAAAGGTCGCCAAGCGATCTTCGGGGTTGAACACTTCGAGTTGCGAAAGCCTGCGCATGTCGACGGTCACGACCGGAACGTCCGATGATTGCGGAGTGAGATGCCCGACGACACTGGTGCCTCCGCCGTACGGGATCAACTGCAACCCGCGCTCGCCAGCGAGGTCGACCAGTGCCCGGACTTCGGCTTCGGACCGCGGACGCGCCACCGCATCGGGACAGGGGCCTTGCAACCCAAACCGCCACTCGACCCAGTCGGGAAATGACTGACCGCGGGCGACCACCAGCCGGGCGTTCGGATCGAGGTCGAGAAGCTCATGGGCGACGGCACGCGACGCCGGCACGGCAGCGACGGCATCGGCTTGCGAAATATCGGGGCGCGCCACCCCGGGTCCGACGACGGCGTGTAGAAACTGCAACAATTCCGGACGCAAACTCGAGGCGATCGTGTCGTCCCCCCAACCATTCCAGCGGCGCATAGTTCCCGATACCCGATCTGCGCCGCTGAAGTAAAGCCGAACCTCGCCGACGCGATAGCACAACCACGAGGCCTGGGGCCGCTCGCTGACGCTCGCAGCCGACCGATCGAGTGGATGGTCTTACGGACACCTCAAGGCTGCGTCGGCACACGGCGACGCAATTCATTGTTGCTACAACAAAGATGGCGGCCACCGCCGAGCTGCAACGCTTGGCCTGTGCGAACGCCGACGCATCGCCTCCTACTGGAATGCTCGACGCCCCTGCCCTACCGTGCTACCTCGGCTCCATGGCAGTGCTCGCCGGCGACATCGGAGGAACGAGGGTCCGCCTGGCGGTATATTGTGACACGCGTCTGCAGGCGCGCACAGAACTCGACAGTGCCGACTACCACGATCCCCGCCTCGCCCTGCGCCGCGGACTCGATCTCCTGAGGCGCGAACACAGCGACCTCGAGATCTCGGCTGTGGCCCTCGGGGTCGCCGGTCCCGTACGCGACAATCGATGTACACTCACAAACCTCGGCTGGGAACTGCACCCCGTGAGCCTGCGCGAGGTCTTTGGCGACGTTCCGGCCGCGCTCTACAACGACCTCGCCTGTGCGGCGGTCGGTGCCCATGCCGGCCCGCGTGCGACCTATCGCCAACTCATTCCCGGAGTAGCGGTCTGTGGAGCCTCGTCGCTGACGGTCGGTATCGGTACGGGGCTCGGTGCGGCGCTCGTCGTCCCCCAAACCACCGGCTGGAAGGTGCTCGCGTCCGAAGCTGGGCACCAGGGCTTTGCCCCCGAAACGCCTCAACAACTGGCGCTGTACCGCAGCCTCGGTTCCCGCGGGAGGGTGACCTGGGAAGATGTCGTATCCGGCCCCGGTCTTCGCCGTCTGTTTGCCTTTGCAGCGAGAGACCCACACGGGGACGATGTCGCCGCGACGCTCGAAGCCCCGTCGGCCGCGCAAATACATGCACACGCAACAAAATCCCCCACCTGCGCACAGGCCTGCCAATTGCTGGGGGAGCTCGCCGGAAGTTTTGTCGGCAACCTCGCGCTGACCTGCCTGCCCCGCGGCGGGATCTTTGTCACCGGCGGAGTCGCCCGCCACCTCCAGAGCTATTTGGCGAGTCCTGTATTCACGGCCGCCATGACCCACAAGCCCCCGATGCAAACCGTTTTGGCCGAGCTCCCGGTGTGGCTCGTCGACGACCCCGATGTCGGTCTACGGGGCGCCGCTTTGCTGGCGACGTCGGGCAAGCCAAACGAGTGAACACAACCGCTTTTACATGTATCTGCAAATTAATCCGCAACGTTGCGCATAAAATCGGCGACCTTGGCAAACTGTTGCCGCAGCAACTGGGCGAGGGCTGGATCGACCTCAGTGACCGTCAACGCGTGATCCATACACTCGAGCCACTGGTCGCGGGCCTCGGAGTCGATCGGAAATTTCAGGTGCCGCGCGCGTAGCCGCGGATGCCCATATCGTTCGATATACAACGGTGGGCCGCCCAGCCATCCAGACAAAAACAGGTACAATTTCTCGCGTGACTCACCCAAGTCGACGGGGTGCATATTCCGGATCTTGGCGTACTGCGGTGCCTGCATCCGATCGTAAAACCGGTCGACGAGCCTACGCACGTGTTTGGCTCCGCCGATAAGCTCAAAGGGTTGCAACAACTCGGTCGCCATCGCGGCGCATCATATAGCAGAGACCATGGAGCTGGCCCGCACCACGCATCACGGAAATCTCGCGTCGCAAGCCAACGAAGCACCACCGTGGACCCCTTTCGCAACTGCGGTTGACAGCACGTCGACAGCTCCCCGAAGATCGTCCGATGCGTCGGAATGCGTTTGGTTTCTCGCTCACAGCCGTCCTACACAACTGGTTGTGGCAGTGGTTCGGAAACGACGGACAGCGATTCGGCAGCCAGTGCCACCCAGGTGACGACGCTCACCACCACTCCGACAACGACGACTGAGGCGATTTCCGATACGGACTCCGGCGATGCGACCGATCCGACAGGTAGCGAGTCCAACAGCGAAGGCGAGACCACCGAAGGACCGACGACAGATCCTCGACCACCGACCCTTCGACGACGGATCCCTCGACCACCGACCCTTCGACGACGGATCCCTCAACAACGGATCCTTCAACGACCGACGACACCGGCAGCACCACCGGGATGCTGGATATGTGTAAGGTCAACAATGACGATATGAACGCCCCGGGGGATTGCGAGCAGGAGGCTCCGCCCGACAGTTTTGAGCCGATCGTCGAGTGGGAATTTACCGACTCTGTGGAGCCCTATAGCTATGTCACGCCGCTGGTGATCAACCTGACCGACGACGATGACAACGGCGAAATCGACCTGTGCGATGTGCCAGATGTGGTGGTGGTGTTCGGGACCAATCCGGGTCCGCCCAACACCGCCGGCCATGTGTTTGTTCTCGATGGGGCGACCGGTGAGCTGCACTTCCGCATCGACACCGCAGTCGACTCGAGCTTTACCCCCGCACTCGGCGATATCGACAACGACGGGATCGCCGAGATTGTCACGGTTACGCCCCAGGGCAACTTCATCGCGTTTGAACACGACGGGACGACCAAGTGGGAAAAACCGGCGACCTGGCAAATGGGTGACTTCTTTAGCCAATCCCTGCAGTACTCGAGCGCCGCGTCGCTGGCCGATGTCGACAACGACGGCGATGTCGAAATCATTGCCGCCAATCACTTGGTCGACCACGAGGGCAATATCCTGGTGACATTCTCGCAACTCGCCGGGCAGTGGGGCGCGACCACAGCGGCCGACCTCGACGGCGACGACGACCTCGAGATCGTGCTCGGACACGCTGCATTTCATCACGACGGCACGCCCTATTACATGACCAACCTCGCGCCGGGCTATCCCCAGGTCGCCGACCTCGACGACGATGGACTGCCCGAGGTGTTGCTGACCAATCGCAACGGTGTGTCCCTCATCGAACACAACGGGACGGTCGTATTTCAAGATCTGCGCCCGACCGGCGACTCCAACAGCGGTACCAATTGGCACCGCCCCGCCACGATCCACGACTTCGACGGCGACGGTGCACCCGAGTTTGCCGTCAGCTCGGCCAACCACTACACGGTCTACGAACCCGATGCGTCGATCGTGTGGTCCGCCGATATGTCAGACCTCAGCGGGATCGCAGCCGGGACCGCCTTCGACTTCCTCGGCGATGGGGTGGCCGAGGCGATGTACGCCGACGAGACCCAGTTATATGTGTTCGATGGGACAGGTACACCGCTTCTGCAAGTCTCGCGCAAAAGCGGTACGCTGAGCGAATACCCGACGGTCGCGGATATCGACAACGACGGTTCGGCCGAGATCCTGGTGGTGTCCAACGGACACTTGGGTGGCGGCGACCCGGGCGTGCAGGCATTTCGCGATGTCGAAGACCGCTGGATTCAGGCGCGGCGAATCTGGAATCAACATGCCTACCACGTGACCAATGTGCTCGAGGATGGGACGATTCCCCAATTCGAGGTCCCGAGCTGGACGGTCAACAACACGTTCCGCACAAACGCCCAGATCGAGGGCGGCGGTATCTGTATCCCCGATCCGCCGGAGTGAGGTCTGGTTGCCCCGTCCGGGGAGATCTCCTCCGATCCAAGTTCCGAGCTCAGCGGCCGGCGAGATGCGTGCATTTGCACGCAACCCGATTCTTCAACTGTCTCAACCTGATCTGTCGGAAAAGACCCGTTGCCCGGCATCAACCGGCAGGGTCCACCGCACCGGCCAATCGATGTTGCGTAGCGAGTTGCACGGTGGCAGGCACGGGCAGGAAACGCTACCCTCTCCCGTGGTTGCGAGTGGTACCCGGGCCGGGCGTAGGTGGTGATCCTCAGCCACCGCGCCTGCCTGGGTTTTTTGCCAACTTCGCGGGTTGTTTTTATCCGGTGAGCTTGCGCTGTCCCGGGACAGTCCGTTGCAGCGTCACCCACAGTCCCCAGCCTTCGCGTTCGCCGGAAAACCGCGCCAGTGTGACGGTCATGCGCCCGCGTCGATCGATATCGAAACTGTGGTGGGCGACGGCCTCGGCCTCGAGTTCCCACTCACCCATTGCATGTACAAGTGTAAGCCCCGCCCGACGAACCGGGCGACCCGGCGTCTGCTCGCGCGTGATCCCGATATCTTCGATCGCGGTGAGTCCCTCGGAGGTCTGGACCCAACCGCCTTCGAGCGTGACCCACGGAAACTTGGCCTGATGGGACCAAAATCTGCGTGAATGTTCCTCACCGATCCCCCCCTGGTCCGCGCTGCGAAGCGAACCAAACACCTGAAACGCGGTGTCGCTGGCCCCCCAATCCCGCGGGCCCCATGTATGTACACGCAGACAGGAGGCGTAGAGCGGGACAAACGCAAACCCCATGCTGACCGTGCCGACGACCGTCCCCGCCTGGGTGTAGCCGCGAATCCGTCGCCTGCGGACGGTTCGCAACAGGTCCAAGTCCCAGTCGGCCTCGGCGAGATGACGGGCGACCAGCTTCGGGTGATCGTCGGTCCCGGGAATAAACGGCGGCGCACCGGCGCAAAACTCGAGCTCAAATCCACAGCGCATACACGGCTCGTCAATGACCTCGCCGCGGGGTCCCCAAGGTTGGAGACCACCGTGGTAGCGCAGGGTCCAACTCTGGTGGGGCTGCTGACAGTCGAGCTCGAGTCCGGCGGCCCGCCAGTGATCACCTGCGCCCACGCGTTCGACCGCGCCGCCATCACCGGGCAGTACCCACACACGATCAGGTGTAATTACATGGATCCACACGCGATGGTGGTCGCGTCCGGGCAACCACTCGAGGCGGACAAACAGGGCAAACTGTGGCTGGACGACGGCAAAGATGTATTCCTCGCTAAAATGCTCGTCACCGGTCCACGGGTGGCTGGCTTCATCTTCGGGTCGGGTGCACCGCTCAGCGGCGGGCTGGCGCTGGACGACCCAACGCGCAAGCGCGGCCTTGATCTCGCGGCGAAGCACCCGGGAGATCCCGGGATTGCGCGCGCTGTCGAGATGCTCCCGGGGAGCGACTTCGAGGTCGCCGCGACCGATCCGCTGGGGCACTTGGGCCTGCTTTGACCCCGTCGTCCCCTTCACACGCTCATCGCTCACAGTTTCCGCAGAGTACCAGGGCCAAACGCAGGCGAGCATCAGCCGCAATCTGTGGTTTCCACACAGCCATCGATCGGTCGTGGTTTTCCAGGTAGCGAGGATTTTTTCTCGCGCCGACGAAAACCTGCGACCGGCGAGAAAATCCCGGGCCGGCCAACGATCCGTAGACCGACGCCCCCAGGTCGTGATACCTGCAGGTCGGAGGTGTCCGTGGCGCGAAAAAGCTGGGTGATTGCACTGTCAGGCCTGTTGCTCCTACCGGCCTGTGAACAGGAAAAACAGGTCGATCCTGCAGCTGAGGCCGAGGCCATGAAAAAACGTCTCGGCGCCGCGCGGTCGTTTGTCAAAGACGGCAAGTTCGAGGAGGCACTCGAGATTTACAAGACGATCCTCAAGGGCGAACCCAATCACGCCGAGGCGTTGTGGGGAATGGGACGCATCGCCTACGAAGACAAGAACTACGACCGGGCGCTCGAGTTCCTCGAAAAAGCGGTCGCCGGGGCAGCCGACAACGCCGAGTTCCACGCGACCCTGGGCGAAGTTGCGTTGAACCACAAAAAATTCGACCGCGCCGCCACGGCCTATGGCAAGGCCTACGAGCTCGACGAAGGCAACGGCGACTACGGGATCGGCCAGGCCAAGGCGCTCAAAGAACTCAAAAAATGGGCCGAGGCCGAAAAAGTCCTCATGAGTGTGGCCGAAGAAGATGAGCAGGCAGAGTTTGTCTACACCGAGCTAGGCGAAGTGCTCCTCGCACTCGATCGCCAAGACGAGGCCCTGCGCACCTATATGAAGGCCCAGACGATTCACCCGAGCGACACAAAAGCCCGCGCCGGCGCGGCCCTGGTCTACGAGGCCAAGGGAGATGTCAAGCACGCACTCGACGAGTGGTCGGCCTACATCCGCATGGACTGCTGCTCG
Source organism: uncultured Nannocystaceae bacterium (assembly GCA_964621785.1). Taxonomy (GTDB): domain Bacteria; phylum Myxococcota_A; class Polyangia; order Nannocystales; family Nannocystaceae; genus JACKDW01. Next base: position 29,458 of record CAZUPD010000007.1, on the reverse strand, counting down.
GACTACTCAAAAAATGTTGCCCGCAAGAAGATGCTGTCGCTCAAGCAGGCGCCCGAAGGCGAGGGCGAGTAGCGCGGCGAGCTTCTTGTAGACTCAACAAATCAGCTCTCGCCGCTGTGCGTGGTTGCGTGCAGGGGCATGTCCGGTCACGACCCTCGCAAAAAAGAACCACCTCGCCTCGGAGGCTAGCGCCCGCGCAGCCCTTCTAGCACCGGAATTTTGGCAGCGACCAGGGCGACAGGACCCGCCACCAGCCCACACAACACGACTGCCGCAAGCGCGGGCCCGAGGGCGTCGAACCAACCGAGTTGTACAGGCAAGTGTTCGATCGGGTAAACATCGTCCTGCAGGGGAAAGCGAAACCCGGCGACCAAGCCACAGTAGAGACCTCCAAGGCCGATCCCAACCAGTGCGCCGGCGACCCCGGCGACCAGTCCTACCGCTTCAAAGATCCAAAACACGAGCCGACCGTCGGCACCGAGTGCCATCAATCCCGCGATTTCGACACGCTTGCGACGGACCAACAACAGTAGGCTCGCTACCAGTGCAGTTGCAGCTACAAGTTCGAGGAGACCGAGGACGACGCTGACGGCCAACCGGATCTGGCGCAACCCAGCGAGGGTGCTCGCACTTTGTTGCTCCCAGGTGATGGCGTGAAACAGCCGCCGGTCCATCCCCTTTAAAATCTCGTCGGCGAAGGCCTGGGCATCGGCGGGATCGGTGAGCGAAACTTCGATCCCGGTCACCCGCTTGCGTCCGCCAAAAAACAGGGCCTGACCCGACCGGAGATGAACCATCGAGAGCGATCGGTCGAGGTCACCCATGCCGGTGTCAATCAGGTCTAAAACTTCAAACACGGCAAACCTGGGGGGGTTTTGTCCACTTTCGGCTGTGCCGTCGAGGTCAGCTGGAATCACCAGGCGGACGCGGTCGCCGGGCTTCACTCCGAGACGCTTGGCCAGTGTCACACCGAGGGCGATCCCCGGAGGTTGTTGCGGATCGGCGGGGCGCAATGCGTCGAGAGACCCCGAGGCAAAAACGCTTTTGATCCCGGCGACCGGCCGGGCCCGCTCCGGATCGATGCCCTTGCCGACGACCACCGCAGGCCGCCGGGGTGTGGGAGGGTCGTCCCCGTTCGCCGTTTCGGACGAGTTGTCACGGCGCGCGCCGTCGGAGTCGTCGTCGGGCTCGTCGTCGACGGGCACCACAGAAGCCATTGCATAGGCAAATGGAACCGCCGCCACGACCCCGGGACGAGCTTCGATGTCGCGGATCAGGTCCTCGTATTCGGTAAACCCCAGGCCGTACTTGGTGATCAACACATGGCCGTTGAGCGAGGACAACCGGCGGGTGAGCTCGTACTCAAACCCCGAGGTCACCGCGAATACGGTCATGAGCGCGGCACATCCGAGGGCCATGCCAAAGACCGCGACGGCGACCACCGGGGTTAGAATGCGGACGCAGATCAGTGCAAGTGCAACGAGTGCCGCGCCTCCGCCGACCAACGGGACCGCAACCATGCGATCCGCGGAGACACCCAGACCGAGGTCAAACCACACAATGACACAGGCGCAGATCGTGAGGCCGATACACACCGCGGTCACGGTTTTGACCCCGCGGCTTTTTGATGGTTGCTCGCGCAACAACATCCGGCGGGCGGTCAGCCAAATGAGTGCGAACCGCCCCACCCTTTACTCGTAGCGCAGGCCCTCGACAGGACGCAGCTTGGCAGCCCGCAGCGATGGCGGAATGGTGGCGACAAAGCAGATCGTGAGGGTCATGCCGAGGATCCAACCGATCTGGGTGATGCTGATCTCGACCGGCAACTCTTCGATAAAGTAGACCTCGGGGTCGAGGGTGTAGCCGTAGAGCTCGACCAGCCAACACAACATCAGGCCAAAGCCGACCCCCGCGAGCGACCCGGCGAGGCCAATGGCCATCCCAGTGACCTGGAAGATCCGCGCGACCTGGGCCCCGGTGGCCCCCATCGACATCAAGATCGCAACCTCGGCATTGCGCCGCACCACCATGGTCCACAGCGCCGACAACACGTTGAAGGTGGCGACGGTGATCACCAAACTCAGGATGATGGTGATGAGGTTTTTTTGGAATTGGATCGACTGAAACAGGTTCTCATTGAGTTTTTGCCACTCCAGGACCTGGTACTCGCGGCCGACCAACTCTCCCCGGATCCGTGCGCCAACAACCGAAGCCATCGACGGATCTTGAAGACGCAAGTCAACGCCCGAGACGATGTCGCGCCCACGAAATTTAAACCGCTGCAGTTCCTTGATGTGGGTGTAAATCAGGCGGCTGTCGTACTCCTGAAACCCGGCCTGAAACACGCCAGCGACCCGGTAATACTGAAACTGCGGCTCCTCGCTGTGATCGAAAGTCGAGCCCGGGTCGACGACCATCACCAGCGAGTCTTTTTTGAGGTTGAGATTGTCGGCCAAGGTCGACCCGATAAACACGGTCGGCAGATTGCTGGCATCAAACCCGGTCGCGTCGGCGTTCTGGCCATCTTCGTCCCAGTCCGGCCAGTCGTCCCCGTCGTCGTCATCGATGTGGAACTCACTCATCCGCTCGGCTTGGCGCAGATGCTCCGGCAACGAACGGTAGCGCTCGAGTGCTTGTTTGTAGGCGTCGGGGCCCCGCGGGTCCGGGGTGTCGTTGATGACTTCGGGAAGTCGATCTGGATCGCGGTCGGCCACCGGCATGAGCTCAAACTCCGAGCGCAACGCTTCAAGTGGCACCGCGGCCCCACTGCCGCGGACGAGATGGTCCTTGAGATCGATCACCTGATCGGCGGTCAACGGGTCGATGCCCTTGACCAAGACGCTGCGCAGACCCTTGGCCTGTCCACCTTCGGGATCAAACGGCGCGAGCATCATGGTGTAGTAGGCAAACGGACTGGCCCCCGTCACCCCCTCGATCGTCCGTAAATAGGATTCAAAGCGACGGTACTCGGCGATCCCAAGGGTACGGGTGACATTGATGTGGGCGTACACCCCGAGCACCCGACGTTCGAACTCGTGCTGAAATCCGGTGGCGACTGACTGCACGACGATCAAGGCCGCCACCCCCAAAACGACACCGACGATGCTGGTCGTGCCGAAGATCGAAGAATGCTGCATCAGCAACAACAACAGACCGACGAACGTACTCGCGGCCACCACGGCGACCAACACGATGCTCTGGACCCCGAAGTTGAGCAGTCCGAGGCCGAGGATCGTGAGCACGACACAGACCCAGAACGCGACCTTGGTGTACTTCGGCACACGCTCGCGTCGGATGATTCGCAACCCGACCTTGCGCTCGTACCCGCGGACGCCGTTGATCAACCAGCGCAGGACGAGCAACCCGAGAGCAACCGGTCCCACCCATTGCAGTGGGATCGCTACCGGGATTCCGCGGATCCCCACGCCGAGGTTCAAATCCTCGAGCAGGATCGCAGCCGGAAAACTCGCCCAGGCGAGTAGCCACAAAAACAACAGCGCAGTGTGTTTACCGGTTCCGATCGCGGAACTCCCAGGGGCGCTCGGTCGAGACATGTGCAGCAAAGCGGCCCGTGGGGACCGCGCGGCACGCTACCGCCCCACAGTGTTCCGAGCAACCCCGGGCGTTTGTGCGGACGGACTCGCGCGGGGACATCGGATCGCAACGGATCTCCTCAGCGATCGATTTTCGCGACGACTTTCGCCGGGTTGTCGCCGACCGCATCCGATGTGACGCGACCTTCGTTTTGCACTGCGTCGAAGCGTTGGCCAGGTGCGTGCGCAACGCGTCACCACGGTACAGAAACTGCGTGTACCAGCCGCCAACAGTGCGTATTCATTGACTCGGTTTCGGGACGAGCGAAGAAGGCGCAATCGAGAGTCGCACGCGTAGGCGAGGTCATCGCGTGCTCGCCCGGACTTCTCACCAGGCTTTCGAAGCCGTTTTTCCATAGCGCGAGCCCCTTGTGGTCGTGTACACAAGACCGGTCGGTGGCATCCGTTTCACCGACCGCACCCCTTGGCGGGTTGTGGGGAGCTTCCGTTGCGCGCACATCTTCGAACCATAAAAAATGGGCTCGAAAACTGCCTAGACACGAGTCTGAGGCAACACACCCGATACGCGCGAACCTTGACAGTTTGCGCTGGCGCAAGCTACGCTCCGCCGACCGCTGATCTCCGGAGCACTGCATGCCTAGAAGGTTCCTCTTCTCCTTTGCCCTATTAGCTGTCGGCCTCTCCACATCGGAAGTCCGTGCGGGCGAGTACGATCTGAACCTGACGCGTCTCGGCGACGTGAACACTGGCGTCGCCCAGGGAGACAACACCGCGTTCCGCAGTTTGGCCTCGGAGCTAGGTGTCGTCATGGCGCCGAAACCTGTTGATACAGCAGATTCCCTCGGTCTGTCGGGGTTTGCTGTCGCAGCTGACTTCAGCGCCAACACCATTAGTGGCCAAGAAGTTTGGGCGCCGGGTACCGCCAACGAAGGAGGTCCCCGCAACGTCGCCCCAACCGTTCAGGTGATGGGTCGCAAAGGTCTTTGGCCAGGCATCGAAATCGGTGCCGGTGCAACCCACCTGATCTCCTCTCGCATGTGGGCTTTCGGTGGGTACGCAAAGGTGTCTCTACACGAAGGTTTCCACCACACGCCGATCCCCTCGATCGCGTTGCGAGGTCAGTTTTCGCGGTTGGTCGGTGCGCCCAACATGAACATGACGACCGCCTCCGGCGGGATTTCGCTGTCCCACGTGTTCGGCATCGGCAAGACGGTCAACATCACTCCCTACGCCGGTTACGAAGCGCTCTTTATCATTGCTCGCACCGGTGTTCTCGATTTCACTCCGGGCACCGACGAGTTTCTCGACCCAACCGGCGTATCGAGTGAGTTCGTTTTCCGCGACTCAGGCGCGATTATCCGGCACCGGCCATACCTCGGTGCGCGCCTTATCTTCAGTGTTCTTCGCGTGACGTTTGAAGCTATGATCGTGCCCCCCGGTGGTTCCTCCGGTGATCTTGAAGGCGTAACAGTCGAAGACAACTCCGGATTGCAACAGCAATACACCCTCTCGCTGGGGCTCGATTTCTGATGATCATCGCCTGTCCCAAATGTTCCGGTCCGTTCGACATCCCGAACGACCAAATCAGTCCTCTCACACAGGTCGCCTGTCCGCACTGCCAAGAGCGGATGATCTTCGACTTTGAAGCGGCCAACGACTCGTCGCTGGTCGAGCCCGGCCACGGAACCGCTAGCGGATTTCTCACCGCAAACGACTACCACGCGGCGATCGGTGCAGGTGCAATCAATCCTGCCAAGCAACCGACGGCTGCGGCACCGGTATTGGCTCCCGAGCCCGAGCCTGCGCCGACACCTGTCGTCAAGACGCCCGAGCCCGAGCCCGTCAAGGTCGCCGAGCCAGTGGTCCGCGCTCCTGAGCCCGAGCCCGTCAAAGAGCCCGAGCCCGTCAAGGTCGTCGAGCCAGAGCCCGAGCCCGTCAAAGAGCCCGAGCCCGCAGTTGCCAAGATCTCCGACTTCCGCCCGGTCGAGCCCGAGCCCGAGCCTGTCAAAGTCGCCGAGCCCGAGCCCGTCAAAGCACCCGAGCCCGAGCCCGAGGCACCTGCTGCGACCAAGCCCGAGCGCAGTGCTCCGCACACACCACCCACGGACAACGTGGTCAGCAAACCGCCGACCGAAGAGGCCGCAACGCCGCCCGAGCCCGAGCCCGCCGACTCCGCGTCCAAGCCGATCGCCGAGACAAAAAAACCGCCCCAACCGACCGAGCCCGAGGGCGGCAACAAACTCCTCCTGTTCTTGCTGTTTGTCATCATCGCCTTGGTGGCAGCCACCTACGTGACAAAGGGTTCGTTCAACCCACTCGACTTGCTCAAGTAGACACGCGAGTCGATGTAAAAAAGCCACCTCGTTGGAGGTGGCTTTTTTGTTGGAACACCAAATGTTGTATACGCATGCATCCAACGCTCGTGCTCCGTCGAGTACGTTGAAATTTTCGGTGTAGGAACAACCAGTGTCGGCCGCCCGGGACTCCTCGACAATCCGCCTGGCGAGCGTTGTCCTCGACTCGCTCAGTCGAACAACCGCATGTTCGTGACGCGGCGTTGCGAACGTCCGATTGCCCCGCGTGCCGTCGACAGATTCCGCTAGCTCGACTTGTCTGACGAGGCCGGCGTCACATCGATCTCGGCCGCTTCTTTTTCGGCGGCCTTGTCCTCCTCGATCGCCTTCATCTCCTTGCGGAAGCCGCGGAGCATTTTGCCGATCCCCTCACCTAGTTTCGGCAACTTGGATGGGCCGAACACCAGGATGACAACCAGCACGATGACCGCGATTTCGACACCTGATAGTCCTAACCCGAGGAGCATGGTCGAAAGGTAGTCTCTCGCGCGCTGCTTTGCTAGCTTGCCAATATGAGAGGGCTCTCCAGCGGTGCCCGCGCAGCTCGGTGCGTGGTTGTCGCACTCGCCGTGTCGACCTCGTCGACAGCGGCCGTGGCACAACCAAATGACGCGGCAAATGAAATCCTCACGCGTGTCGGGCCCGTATCGATGTCCGAGAACGGCCGGAGAAACGTCCGGGGACAGCGCCCTGACGGGGCTTCAGTACACGTTACCTACCTCGCCCGCGCCCATCTGCCGCAGGCCCAAGCCTATCTCGACCTCGAACAATTCGAACAGAGCCGGTTTTCCAGTGTCCCCCAAACCATCGTCAACCAGCCGCCGGAGCCGTGGATGGCTGCGCTCACACTGCCGGATCTACCGATCCGCTGGAACGCGCGGTTAGTCGAGTACCTGCGATACTTCCGGGACAATCCCCGGGGGCAAAACCTGATCCGCGGGTGGATCGCAAGGATGGGCCGCTACGAACACATCCTCGCGCCGATCCTGCGAGAAGTCGGGGTCCCCGAAGATCTCATGTTTGTGGCGATGGCCGAAAGCGGCTTCAACCCGACCGTGCGTTCGCGCGTCGGTGCCACCGGCATGTGGCAATTCATGAGTGGTACGGGCCAAGTCTACGGCCTCCACCAGAACTACTGGATCGACGAACGCAAAGACATCGAACGGGCGACCTACGCCGCGGCTGCCTACCTCAAGGATCTCCGGGTCCGCTTTGGCTCGTGGGAGATGGCACTGGCAGCCTTCAACGCCGGCTACGCGCTGGCGATGAAAAGTGTCGCCCGCTACAACACCAACAATTTTTGGGCCCTGTGTGAGATCGAAAGCGGTCTGCCGTACGGGACCACCAACTACATTCCCAAAATCATGGCGGCCGCGATCGTCGGTCGCAACCGGGCCGTGTTCGGAGTCGACGACGCATCGCTCAAGCGCTTTGTCCCGGTCAAATGGGTGAGTGTACAAATACCTGGGGGGATCGACCTCGACGCAGTCGCCAAGGGGATCGGTGCCGACCAGGATCTTTTGCACGAACTCAATGCCCAGCTGATCCGCGGCCGCACCCCACCCGGCGGCTACTACCCGGTGCGCGTGCCCGAGGACAAACTCGGAGCCTTTCAACAGCTCAGCAAACACTGGCGCACCCAGTCGGCCGCCTACCGCAGCCACATCGTCCACACCGGAGATTCCCTCGCTCGCCTCGCCCGGACCTATCGCACCACCTCCCGAGAGATCCGCCGACTCAACGGCCTGAGCGACAGTGCCGAGTTGGTCGCCGGGGTCACACTGCTGATCCCCAAGTCGACAAAGGCAGGCAGTGCCGAACCCATCGAACGCCCACTCGCCGCGGTCCCCAAGGTCGAGCTACAACCCGGGCAGCGGTTGGTATTTTTGGTCGCCACCCGAGCCACCACCCCCCGCAGTCTCAGCGAAGCCTTCAACATCCCGTGGGAGACGATCGTCGCGACCAACGACCTCGATCCGCAGGCCAGGCTCCAAGATGGTCAGGTGCTCCAGTTCCCGGTCGACAGCGGGTTTTCGGCCGACACTGCCCGGGTTGCCATCTACGAACGCTCAGAAGTCGACTATGTCATCCGTGGGTCCCGCGAACACATCGAAGCCAGTCTGCGCCGTCGAGATCTCCAGCGAAGGGCCTACCGAGCACGCCGGGGTGAGACCCTCGAGAAGATCGCCAAGAAGTTCAAACTCACTGTCGGCGACCTCGCGCGTATCAATCAGTTCAAGCGCAACCACAAACCCGAGCGCAACGAGCTGATCATCGTCTACGTGCCCAAGGGCAAGACCAAGGGCACCATCGCGGCACCTGCCCCAACTCCGACGACGACCGCCCCCGAACCGACTTCGTCCGCCAAGAACACAAACCAACACCGCAAACCGGCCAGTAAATCCGCGGGCAACAACTCGAAGTCGCGGCGCACCCCTTCGACGGCAAACAGCAGCCGTCTCCCCGGCAAGCGGGGCAAATCTCCGTAACGGATTTCGGATCCCTCTCGCAAGGCCGCGTACATGCCATCCGCACCCCACAACCGTGTTCCACTTCGCAACTGTTCGGTCGAACAGGCTCGGGATCACATCCTCGCCGCAGCGACCCCGCTGGCGACCGAGGAAATTGCGATCGACCGCGCGATTGGCCGTCACCTCGCACGCGAAATGGTTGCCCGCCACAATCTCCCGGGGACCGACGTCAGCATCATGGACGGCTATGCCCTGCGCGCGATCGATGTACAGACATCGAAATCGGAGTTCGTCGTGTTCCACGTCGCCGGCGAAAGTGCGGCGGGTCATCCATTTCACGGCCCCCCCCTAGGCGCGGGCCAGGCCTGTCGGATCTCGACGGGAGCAGCGGTCCCGGCCAGTGCCGATGCGGTCGTGGCCCAAGAAGACTGCACGCGCGCCGGTACACAGGTCACAGTCGATCGCACAGCAACAGGCCCGCTCTCGGCGGGAACGTTTATCCGCCCTGCCGGCAGCGACATCCGAGCTGGCGATACATTGCTCTCGGTCCACAGCCTGCTCGGCCCCGGGGAACTCGCGTTGCTCACCGCCGGCGGACATGTTCGCGTGCCGGTGTTTCGCCAGCCGCGGGTCGCCATTGTCTGCAGCGGCGACGAACTCATCGCCCCTGGCCACACGCCCAAACCGGGGCAGGTCATCAGCACCAACGCCGCGATGTTGGCCCACCAAGTGCGCGAGGCTGGTGGTATCCCGGTCGACTTTGGCGTCGCTGCCGACGACCTCGCTGAGCTGCGAGAGAACCTGCGCCGAGCCTGTTGCTGCGATCTCATCCTCACCTCTGGGGGGATCAGCGTCGGCGACCACGACCTCGTCCTCACGTGCCTCCGCGACCTCGGCATGGCGTTAGAGGTCCGCAAAGTTCGCTTGCGACCCGGGCGGCCGACGACCTACGGCCGTATCGGCGACGTCCATGTCCTCGCCCTTCCAGGCAATCCCGCGAGCACCTACGTCGCGTTCGAGCTGTTTGCCCGCCCTCTCATTTTGCATATGCACGGATCCTGCGCTCCGCAGCGACCACACTGCCACGTCACCCTCGACACCCCGATCCCCGCTGCCGGCAACCGGGCCCACTACATGCGCGCGAGCGTCCGCAACGGTCGTGCGACGCCACTCGGGACCCAAGTGTCGGGAGCGTTGCGCTCACTCGCAGGCCACAACGCGTTGCTCATCCAACAGCCCCACGCCAAGGCTTCCGCCGTCGGGGACACCATCGAGGCCATGCTCCTCGCCCCGCCGATCGCCCGTGCCGACGACTGGTGAGCGCTGCTCGGGCCGCGATCAAAACGAATCCCTGCTGTCGCTGCCGGTACCGAGCCGAAGGCTGAAACCGCCGAATGTCCGTGACCGGCAACACGATAGTTGCCTGCACAACTTTTCCGTCGTTTTGCCATCCACAAAGTCTCGTGCTCGCCCAAGCGACGCGTACCAGACCCTCGACGCCGCAAGCGAACGGACGAACGGCGATTGCTCAGCGAGTCCGTGCCCATACAATTCTCAGCCTATCGGCCGACACCCGAGCCTCCCTGGGTCTGCAAGTGAGGTGCTCTGCAAAACTCCGCGACATGCATTTACAGCCCGCCCTCCGCTCGCGCTGGTACAACCGCACATTTGGGTGTACCCGTAGGGAATGCACGAGAGCGAGGAATCCCTGCGGCGGATCTGTTACACGGTGACCCAGTCGGAGGATGTCGGGCGGCGGGCGGATGTCATCGCTGGACAGCGCATGCCAGGTGTTTCGCGTCGCAGCGCCCGGAAGATGGGATTGCGCGGCCATCTGCTCGTCAACGGCAATGTCGCGGCACCCTCGACGCGACTGATGGACGGGGACATTCTCGAGCTCGCGTGGCTGGCTCCGACGCCCGCGTTTGCACTCGATGTGCTCGCCACCTCGCCTCGATTTGTATATGCATACAAACCCGCCGGGGTCCACACCCATCGCCTTCGCCCCGACCAACCGGTTGCACTTGCGGACATGGTCGTCGAGCAATTTCCAGAATGTCGCAACACGGCCGACGACCCGCGCGAGTATGGGGCGACCCACCGACTCGACCGCGACACCTCGGGTGTGGTTGTCTTTGCACGTTCGCGCCGGGCGTGGGAACAGGCGCGCGAATCTTTTCGCCAGCGTACCGTGTGCAAGTACTACGTCGCGGTTTGCCAACCCACCACCGACACCTGGCCGCCGGAGCCCCCCGATGGTGCTCATTGGTGGATGCGAACGAGTGATGCCAACCTCGCGGCCGACCCGGTCTTTGCCGACTGCCTGACCGCTGTCACCGTTCCCGGTGTCCAACCGCTGCTCATCCGCCCGCAGGCTTCGCAAGTGGTCGCTCCGCTCGGTCACGGTGCAACGCGTTCGGAAGTCGGTGTGCGCGATGACGGAATCGATGCACAGACAACCCTGCAACCACTGGCCCGCTCGGGGTCGCGGATGTTGATGGGCCTCACCCTCGAGACAGGTCACCGGCACCAAGCCCGGGTCCACCTCGCGTGGCTCGGCTTTCCGATCGTCGGGGATCCGCTCTACGGCAGTGACGGCCCACGCTTGTGTCTACACGCAATCGGAATTGATCTGTCGACCGCCGTCCCCGGGGAACAGGTTGTCACCGCCAAGTTGCCCATGCCTTTCATACATGCACTTGCAGACATTTCGCTTGCGGAACACGCGGTGTGATATCGTCCACCGATGCTGACCGAGCACGCTGGGCAAACCGATCGCGGTTTGCGTCGGGTTCACAACGAGGACTCGTGGCTCGCACTGCCCGACGACGGTCTCTACTTGGTCTGCGATGGGGTCGGTCAACGGGCCCGGGGCGAGGTCGCCAGCGATACGGCTGCCAACGCGATCGCGGATTACATCGCCGAAGGACACCGCGATGCGCTCGCCCACCTTCGCAGCCGCAGGGATTGGAGCGATCGCGAGACCCACGAGTTGGCGATGTTGGTCCGCAACGCGATCGCCAGCGCGAGTTATGTGGTCCACAGCATCGGCGAGTTTGAACCGAGTCACCGCGGGATGAGTACGACGGCATCTGTACTCCTCCACGCGGGAACCCACGCCGTTGTCGGACAGGTCGGAGATGGTCGCGTGTACCTCTACCGCAACGGAGACATCTCCCAACTCACCGAAGACCACACACTTGCGCAGGGTCAGCTACGGGCTGGCATCATGTCCCCCGAGGAAGCTCGGACCAGTGGCCTGCGCAACGTCATCACGCGTTCGGTCGGCCGGAAGTCGTATGTCAAAGTCGATATCACACCGTTGACCATCCTTCCGGGTGACCGCTTCCTTTTGTGCACAGACGGCCTCCACCGCTATTTTGAGCACCCGCGTGAGCTCCTCGAGTTATTCGCGCTCCCGCTGCAACAGGCAGCGAGTTCTGCAATTGCCTTCGCCAACGAACGTGGTGGTGAAGACAACATCACAGCCGTATTTGTAGGCTTTTCGCGGTAACCACTGGCGCATTTTCTGCTGGTACAATCCGGATTGTAGCATGATTGTACAATCAACCACCTCCGGAGCACTCTGCCACCAACCGCCGGGCAAAAAGATATCCCGCGGAGGACGCTCGTCCGCGGGATGGGGTTGACGCAGAAAATGCGCCGCGGAGCCTACTTCAAGGGGGACGGAGTCGGCTCGCAGGAAGGTACACACGTGTCGTAGGACGAGCGGCACACGGCCGATCCTTCCTCGGAGAGACCGCAGTCCATAATGCACTGTAGGTACACGTTGCGGCACTTCTGCTTGCAGTAGGTCACCGCGGGACTATCGCTCGAATCAACCCCAGGTTGCGTTCCTGCAGGAGGACTGTTGGTTGCTGCTCCGAGGAACATGGCGAAAGGGACGGCGAGGAGAAACGAATTGAAGGTCGACATGACAGTGCTCTTTCAATTGCGGGGGCCACACACATGGGTGATGTCGTGGCACACCCCGACTTTTGGAAACGTACAGAGAATCGCGCTCGACTCGGCGGAGCATCATCAAGTCGCTCCTGCATCGTCTTGCTGTTTAGGTAGTTCAATTTTCGGGTCGATCGATTAACCAAAAACAAATTTTTTTTTGTCTCACAAACTGCGTCTTCTGCACACGAGCCCTGCTTCGATCTCCTGGGGAATTCTGACCCGCGCGGCGCACGGGACCACAGAACCTCACCTGACTACAAAGACATTTGCAGACACAAGCGATTTGGTCCTACCCTCGCGCCGATGGTCGCTCACACGCTCCTCGCACTCGCGGTGTTCGCTGCCCCCGTAGCCGATGTTGCGGACCGGCCCGTACCGACAACCATCACCAACGTAGGGGTGTTTCAGCCTGATGGGCGCGTAGTGGGGCCCCTCGACGTCACCCTTGCCGACGGCGTGATCACTGCGATCGCCCCTGCCGCGCCCCATCCACAAACGGGTGGCACGGTGGTCGATGGTACAGGTCGCACGCTGCTGCCGGGGCTGATCGACCTCCATGTGCACATACAAGCTTATCCCGCGATTCCCGGACGCGTGCGCGTGCCCCGGATGCGCGAGAATCTACGCCAGTTCCTCTATTGCGGTGTCACCACGGTCCTCGATTTGAGTATGAGTGCCCGCCGACTCAAGCAGGTCAAGCGCGCCGTTCGCAAACGTTGGGCAAGCCCAGCGGTCTACGGTAGTGGACTGCCGTTTACAGCCCCCGGCGGCCACCCGATCTCAGCGATGCGCGAGACCTATCCCGGGGTGTTGATGGATCTGATCACAGGGCCGCTCGCCCACCAGATCAACAACGACGCCGAGATGACCAAGGCGCTGCGACGACACGGCGAGTCGGATGTCCTCAAGATCATGCTCGACGAGATTCCCCGGGGGATGCCGGTGATCGAGGATGGACCCCTGGCTCTGTTGCGTACGCAAGCGACCACGTGGCGACGCCCCGTCCTCGCCCACGTCGGCCGGGCGAGCGATATGAAACGCGCCGTCGCCCTCCCAGTCGATGCCCTGGCCCATGTTCCGTATGCAGATGCAATTGAAGAGGAGTCGGTGGCCGCAATGGTCTCGGCCGGTATCGCGGTCATCCCGACGCTCGCCGTATGGCAGTCGGTCGAACTGCTCTACCGCAAACAATCGCTCATCGGTCCAATCGAACAGGAGATCCTGAGGACATCTACACTCAAGGACATGTCCCGAGTAACCGAAGGTACCGCGACCTTCCCTCCGCGGATGCAAGCATGGGCGCAAGAGGTCACCGAGCACCACTCCGACCGTATCCAGAACGTCCACAAACTCGCTGATGCCGGGGTCGATATCCTCGTCGGTTCGGACTCCCCGAACGCGGGCATCGCCGCAGGTGCGGGCCTCCACCGCGAACTCGACCAGCTCGCACAGGCCGGTCAGTCCGCGGCTGAAATCCTGATCGCGGCGACCTGGAAAAACAGCCGATTCTTAGATCCCGAGGCGAAGTTTGGTGCGGTCAAGGTCGGATGGGAAGCCGACCTCGTACTCGTCGAGGGGGACCCCGTGCAAAACCTGGACAATGTCCACCGCATCGTCGAGGTGTGGATCGACGGACGCCACGTGCAACGCCATCCGCGAAGGGGCGCGAAGCAAGCTTCAGGCCGATAGGGCGCAGAGGGTCGGCACTCAAATCGGCCGGCCCCATGATTGTGTATCCACAACAAAACTCGGCGTGATTCGACACGTCCGGACGTGGGGTGGTCGATACCGGCGCGATATGACGCAAGTGCATGATCGCAACGCGGTCTTTTTTTCGAGCCAACCGATCGACGGACAGGAGGTCGCTACTTCAGTTGCAAGATGTCCAAGGTCCTACGAATTGATACGCAGCCGCGCAAAAACCCTCCCTCCCTGCCAGTCGTCCCGGGAAACAGGCTGACGACGACGACCGGCGCTCTGGGGGCGTCCCTCGTCGCGGGACTTGTGTCGCTACCGGCATACGCTCAGTCACACGCAGGAAGTCCCACGCCCCACACGGTCTTTGAAGCTCCTGCGGCCGCCGATCGAAGTGTCGGGTCGACTGGTGGGAACAATCGTGTACATACAAAAAAACCGGCGGCGCCCGCACCCGATACCACGTTGGCGCCCACCTCCGATACATGGATCCGCAGATACCGTCCGCGAGCGATGTCCTTCGAGCTTGGAGCCTTTGGCGGGGTGATGTTCCCCTCGCGCGCGCACGAGTTATTCGACGCCTATCAACAACTCGATTCGGGCAACACGTTTTGGAAGCCCTACCGCACCGTTGCTCCCGAGGTCGGATTGCGGTTCGCGTTTTACCCGTTTGCGTTTGTCGGCGGTGAGATCGAGGGTGGTGTCATGCCGACACGCGTCCTCCAAGACGACGGCCGTGCGGGCGACTCGGCCATCCTGTTTAACTTCCGTGCCCACGTAATCGGCCAATTGCCGTTTTGGCGTGTCACCCCGTTTGTGTTGCTAGGCGGCGGCATGATCGGGACCAACGGCGCCCTCGGCCTCGATGTCGACCAGTCGGTTCACTTCGGCGGCGGTGTGAAGGTGTTCCTCAACGATGTCTGGCTGCTGCGCCTCGACGCCCGCGATGTCGTGGCCGCCAAGCTCAAAGTCGATGCAGGCGCGACCCACTATCCCGAAGTACTCCTCGGTGTCGGCTGGCGGTTCGGCGGCAAAAAAGCCCCACCCCCCAAGGACTCGGACGGCGACGGCCTGTTCGACCACGAGGACGCCTGTCCCTTCGAACCGGAGAACTTCAACGGCTACGAGGATGAAGATGGCTGCCCCGAGTACGACCGCGACGGAGACGGTTTTTTCGACAACCTAGATGCCTGCCCCGATGTCCCGGGCGTCGCTCCCGACGGCTGCCCCGAAAAAGACCGCGATGGCGACGGATTTCTCGACAGTCACGACGCATGTCCCGACGTTCCGGGTGTCGAGCCCGACGGCTGTCCGATCCCCGACACCGACCGCGATGGAATCCTCGACCCCGACGACGATTGTGTCACCGAGCCGGAGACCGTGAACGGGTTTGAAGACGGCGACGGCTGTCCCGACGAAGTCCCGGCGGAGGTCATCCAATTCACAGGTGTCATCCGGGGCATCTACTTCGATTTCAACAAGGCCACCATCAAGGACAAGTCGAGGCCCGTGCTCGACCGAGCTGTTGCCGTGCTCACGGAGTTCCCGTCGATCCGCATCGAAATCAGTGGCCACACCGACAATGTCGGGAGCGCCGAGTACAACAAGAAGCTTTCGGGCGCCCGCGCGGGGTCGGTCAGGGATTACCTCGTCGGCCACGGCGTCGACACGAGCCGGATCGAGACCCGCGGTGCCGGGTTCGACGAGCCGGTCGGCACCAACAAAACTGCGACCGGCCGCGCCCAAAACCGCCGGATCGAGTTCACGATTCTCACGCAGTAGGCATCCGCTCGTGCGTCGAGGGCTCCGGTATCCCCGCGTCCGATACTCGTTGTACAGGCAAATTGTTGATTCAAGCTCAGGTCGCATTGTCGATCCGGCTGGCGTGGGCGTTGCTCGCAACCCACGCCACCGGGTCGTACATATTGTTACTCCTCGGCCAGTTCCTCGACCGTCGGGCACGTACACGCGAGATTGCGATCGCCAAAGGCGTTGTCGATCCGGCCGACGTGGGGCCAGTATTTGTGCTCGCGCAACCACGCCGCCGGGAAGGCAGCCTGCTCGCGGGGATAGGGTCGGTCCCAGGTGTCGGAAATCACCACGTCTGCGGTGTGTGGCGCATACTTGAGGACATTGTTGTCGCGATCGGCCCTGCCCTCTTCGATCTCCCTGATCTCGTCTCGGATCGAGATCAGGGCATCGCACAGACGGTCGAGCTCGACCTTTGACTCGCTCTCGGTCGGTTCGATCATCAACGTGCCTGCGACCGGGAATGACATTGTCGGTGAATGAAAGCCATAGTCCATCAGCCGCTTGGCCACATCGTCGACCTCGATCCCACTGCTGCGCTTGATCGGGCGCAGATCGATGATGAACTCGTGGGCGACCCGCCCGTTGGCGCCGCGGTAGAGCACCGGGTAGTGGGCTTGGAGCCGGGTCGCCATGTAGTTGGCCGACAAAATCGCAACCTCGGTCGCCCTTCGCAGCCCGGCAGCCCCCATCATGGCGATGTACATCCACGAGATCGTCAAAATACTTGCACTGCCAAATGGTGCTGCTGCAATGGCTCCGATCCCCTGCTCCCCGCTGCTCGCCACCACCGGATGGCCGGGCAAATAGGGCACGAGATGCTCCGCCACCCCGATCGGTCCCATCCCCGGACCACCGCCTCCGTGGGGGATGCAAAACGTCTTGTGGAGGTTGAGGTGGCTGACATCGGCTCCGTACTCCGCCGGGCGACAGATTCCGAGCTGGGCGTTGAGGTTCGCTCCGTCGAGATATACCTGCCCGCCGGCCCCGTGGATGATGTCGCACAGCCCGCGGATGTTGACCTCAAACACCCCGTGGGTCGACGGGTAGGTGATCATCACCGCCGACAGGTTGGCCCCGTGTTTGTCGACCTTGGCCCGCAGGTCTTGCAGGTCGATGTTGCCGTGGTCATCACATGTAACTGCAACGACTTTCATGCCCGCGAGCACAGCCGAGGCCGGGTTGGTGCCGTGGGCCGAGGTCGGAATCAGACAGATGTTGCGATGCCCCTGGCCCTGGGCCTGTTGGTAGGCGCGGATCGTCAGCAACCCGGCGAGCTCACCCTGGGATCCGGCATTGGGTTGAAACGAAATCGCGGCAAAACCGGTGACCTCGCACAACATGCGCTCGAGCGACGAGATCAACGCGGCGTAACCCTGGGCCTGATCGGCGGGGACAAACGGGTGGATATCACCGACTTCGGGCCACGAGATCGGCAGCATCTCCGAGGTGGCGTTGAGCTTCATCGTGCACGAGCCCAGCGGGGTCATGGAGGTTGTGAGCGAGAGGTCGCGGGTGCGCAGTCGATGCATATACCGCAACAGTTCATGCTCGGCCCGGTAGCTCGCAAACACCTCGTGCTGTAAAAATTTGGTAGTGCGCTTGAAGGGTTTGGCGACCTCGCCGGTGGCCTTGCCGACGAGTTTTTCCCGCGACACCCCGGGCTTGCCGGGCGGCGACAACACGGCGAGGACACGTTCGACCTCTTCGAGGGTCGTTCGCTCGTCGAGCGAAATCCCCACGCGGCCATCGGCGAACCTGCGGAAGTTAAATCCGGCCGCCAAGGCCTGCTCGTGCAGCAGGTCGACGGGCAGTCCCACGGGTTTGAAGGTCACCGTGTCAAACACAGGAGCATCGACCCGCTGATGCCCGAGCAAATCGATGCCGTGGGCAAGGACTTGGGTCAGCCGCAGCACTCGTCGGGCGATCGCCGTGAGCCCCTCGGGGCCGTGGTAGACCGCGTACATGCTGGCGACGATGGCCAATAGCACCTGAGCCGTGCAGATATTGCTGGTCGCACGTTCGCGGCGGATGTGTTGCTCCCGGGTCTGCATCGCCATGCGGTAGGCCAGTTGACCGCGGGAGTCCTTGGACACGCCGATGATCCGACCGGGGAGGATCCGCTTATACGATGTATCTGCACTGATAAACGCGGCATGTGGACCGCCGTACCCGAGGGGCACGCCAAACCGTTGGGCCGAACCGACGGCAATGTCCGCGCCCCATTCCCCGGGCGGGCGCAGCAGTGTCAGCGCCAACAGGTCACAGGCGGCGATCACCTGGGCACCGACATCGTGGGCAGCCTTGGCAACGTCGGCGTACTCCAAGATGTGCCCCTGCGAGGTCGGGTATTGGACCACGATGGCCGCGGTTTGCTCGTCGACGGCAAAGGCCTCGGTCGCGGCGACCCGGATCTCAATATCCTGGGCCTTGGCCCGGGTCTGCACCACAGCAATGGTTTGCGGATGACAATCCTGGCTGACCCAAACGACACGTTTCTTGCCCCGCGCCCGGGCGACACACATGTGCACGGCCTCGGCTGCAGCCGTCGCCTCGTCGAGCAGCGAGGCACCCGCGAGCGGCAACCCGGTGAGGTCAGAGACCACGGTTTGGAAGTTGAGCAGGGCCTCCAAACGACCCTGGGCAATCTCCGCCTGGTAGGGAGTGTAGGGCGTGTACCACCCGGGATTTTCGAGAATCCCGCGGAGGATCACCGCCGGTGTCTGGCACGCGCCGTACCCCATTCCGATCAGCGATCGCATGATGACGTTGTTGCCCATCATCGACCGCAACTCGCCCAACACCTCCGACTCGCCGGGCTCGCGGGTCCCGATGACATCGCTGCCAAAGTCGAGTGCACGATCGCTGACGATCGATGCAGGTACAGTTTGTTCGATGAGTTGGGCCATCGATGTACACCCGACCGCATCGAGCATCGCCTGCACTTCGTGCGCGCGCGGGCCGATATGGCGATGGACAAACGTGTCTGTGGGAGCGAACGGGGCCGTGTCGACAGGGCTCTCTTGTTGGGTCATAGCGCCTCGGGCTCACCGTACCGCTCCACGGCGATCGCCAGACGACAAGCCATTAGAGTTTGCGCAAAGAGTTTGCGCACTCAATTCCCATGTACAGAGGTCTACCGCGGCTTCGGACGCCACAACCTGCCGGTTCGCAGCCACGTCCGCAGCCACGTCCGCAAGAGGCGTCGGGCTTTTACCGGACGAGTTGGACAAGCTCGTCGTAGATCGCCGTTGCGGCCTCGGGCCTCGCTGCACTGCGCATCGCCTTGCGCATCTTCTCGAGTCGCGGAGGACTCGACAACAGTGATGCGAGCAATCCCGAAAGTCCGTCGACCGTCCACTCGGACTCCCGCTGCATCACCGCCGCCCCGGCATCGCAAAGTGCCTTGGCATTGAGCTCTTGGTGATTGTCGGTTGCGTGGGGAAACGGCACCAGCACCGCGGGTTTGCCCACCGCCGACAACTCGGCCACGGTGGTCGCCCCTGCCCGGCAAAGCACCAAGTCGGCCCAGCGATAGGGCTCCGCCATCTCGCGGATGAACGCGGCCACCCGCACACGCGGCTGTGCGAGGCCGTGTTCGGCATAGGCGGCTTGGACCTCGTCAAAATCAGCTTTCCCGGTCTGATGCCAGATCTCGAGTGTCGGCAATTGTTGTAACAGCATCGGAATTGCTGCCAAAAACGTCCGGTTGAGCGTGCGAGCACCCTGCGAACCGCCGAACACAAACAGACGCGGCGGGTGGGCAGTGGAGGTGGAGGACGCGTCCGACGTCAACGCGGCCAGCAACTGTTTGCGGATCGGATTACCCGTCAGCACGACCCTTCGGCGCGGGAAATAGCCGGGATCATCGAACGAGCAAAACACCCGCGACACCACCCTGCCGAGAATTCGGTTGGTGATTCCGGGGACGCTGTTCTGTTCCATGATCGCCGTCGGAATCCGCATCATTGCAGCCGTTGCGACGAGTGGTCCGCTGGCATACCCGCCGACACCCAACACGAGGTCGGGGCGAAACTTGCGAATGATCCCGATCGACTGCCACCAGGCTCCGGGCAACTTCAACAACCCGCGCAGCAGACCGAGCGCACCACGGCCTTTGATGCCCGCGGCCTCGATACAATCGAGGTCCCAACCTTCTTCCGGCAACACTCGGGCCTCGATGCCCCGCTTGGTCCCGACAAACCGGACCTCACCGCCGCGACTGCGAATTTCCTCGGCCAGGGCGATACCCGGAAACAGGTGCCCCCCGGTTCCGCCTCCGGCGATCATCACCCGTAGACGTCGCGTCTGTCCCGAAGTGCGCACGTCGGGGGAATCGGAGCTTTCCGACAACACCGTGTTCTCGTCGGACTTCGGAGACATGGCCGTGGGTCGCATACTCTCGAGTCGCTCCACCACACGGGGATATTCCCCTGCCCCGGGGCCGGCTCGACGCACCTGGCAGCGGACAAATGGCGGATCGGGGAGGCGAACGAGAGAGGTGGCGGCGTCCATAACTCGCTTCGGGTCTACCAAACCCGGCCGACGACGCCGCATTTGTTGCAAAAACACGGGCGAGCAATTGCGATCGTCGGTTTCACCGGGCGATATGCTTGAATACACACCGATCGATCACCCGCGCTGTCAAGCGACCTGGCAATCAAAACGATTCTTGCCCGCCTCTTTGGCCCGGTACAGCGCCCGGTCCGCCCGGTCGATCAACGCATTTGGATTGTCTCCCGTGGCGTACTCGCCGATCCCGAGACTCACTGTGATCGGAATCGATCGTCCCCCGATCCTCGCGGGAGCGGTGCGCAGGCGTTGTTGGATCCGGCGGGCAAAATGTGTCGCCTGCTGTCCCGTCACCCCCTGCAGCAACACCGCAAACTCATCACCGCCGTAGCGCGCGACCACATCGGTCGAACGCGACTCGGTCTTCAGGGCATGGGCGACCACCCGCAGCACCGCATCGCCGGCGAGGTGACCGAGGGTGTCGTTGACCTGTTTGAAGTCGTCGAGGTCGACAAACAACAGCGTGAGCGGCGAGCCGTAGCGACTGGCGCGTTCGACCTCGGTCGTCAATAGCTCCCGGAAATATCGGTGCACATACAATCCCGTGACACTGTCGGTATTGCTCAGGCGTTCCTTCTCGATATAGCGGTGGACCGTGGCCAGTGCCCCCGACAGAATCTCCGCCATCGTCGCCCCGAGGTTGGCATCGCGCTCACCAAATCCCGGTCCGTCATCCGCCCGCCAAACTGCGAGCATACCAAACGCGGTACTCACCGACTCGAGCCGCAGACGCAGCACATCGCCGTGTCCACGGGTTGCAGGGTCGACATGGGACCGGCCTTTGTGGGGCCAAAACGCGGCCAACTCGGAGTTCACATCGACCGGGACATTGCCTTTTTTGTACACCCACACACCATCTTCGCGGTGTTTGGAAATCCCGAGCTTCTCGCCCAACGTCTTGTTTGGATAGTCCTGAAGCTCGATCTCCGTGGCAACCGACTCGGTCAGCACCACACACACGCCGCACCCGTCGAGCAACTCGAGCGAACCTTCGATCAGGGCCAGCAAGAGCTCCTTCGAATCGAGGATCTCGCCGAGTTGGCGACTGAGGCGATTGAGTCCCCGCAGGCGTGTAAACTCGAGTTCCTGTTCGGCCGTGCGGGCAGCCACGAGTTCTTCCAGACGGGTGTTGATCTCCTGCATCTGCTCCAGCTGGGCCGAAAGTGCCTGATTTTGCCGCTGGATGACGAGGTTTTGCTCACCTGCCCGCATCGCCAGGTCGAGGCACAAGCCGAGCAACCAGCAGATCACGACAAAACCTGTGGCCGCCACCACGATCCAACTCGGCGGTCCGAACCATTCGGTGGTCAGGCTGACACCGACGAACATGAGGGCGATCAGGGCACTACCCAACAACAACAACCTGCGGTACCGGATAAACGGCAGGCGCTGCCAGGTCACCTCATACTCGCACTTCGGATCACCGTTGCACATGCATGACTTTTCTTGGACCTTGGCCGGCGGCAACCCCCAAAGCCCCGGCAGACCCGCCAGCATTCCCTGTCGATTGCGGCACAGCGCCCGGTTGCCCCGAAACCCCTCGTGGTAGTGAAACGACAGATTCGCCGTCGTTCCGCGGATCTTGAGACACTCCATCTCGCCGACGAGTGCGAGCCGGTTCGCCAGCCACGGTAGTCGCTGGTAGACTTTGGACGGCCCAAAAAATGCTCGCACCACCGCTTCGAGGGTCCCGAAGCCGCCGGTCTCGACACCGAACTGCCCGGCCTCAAACGCCGCATTGTCACGCCCGACGACGTCGGCCAAACGCGCCATCAGGCGCGCTTCGAATGCGTGGGAGACCCAACCGACCTCGTCGAGCAGGTCGTTTTCGGAGACGTCCTCGCCGGCGAGCAGGGTTTCGACAGCTTCCCGCCCACCGATGTTCTCGGCGTACCGCAGCACGGTGCGGATAATTCGGGTACTGATTTCACGGTCCATCACAAAAAGCCTTGCAATAATTTATCAGGACAGTGGCCGTCGTTGCGACATGTCTCCAATGCCCCCCAACAAGGAGTCACCGGCCCCGCGGCTGTCGTTGTTCGTACATGACCTATAGGACATCGGCACACAAGCGCGACGGTTGCTCCATTTTTGTATGTGGGACATGTTCATATACATGTCCAAATAGACATGTTTTTATCGATATCTGCTACGTTGTCCGATAGGAAATCCGAGTCAAAATCTACATGTATCGACATGCTCTGTGGGGCCTGTTCCCCCCATGCCCCAAATGCGGAGGATCGGAAAAAAGATTCGACCTGCACAGTGAATTCTCTCAATGTGGGCTGAACTGTGGGTCCGAGGCCGATATGGCAATGGTCCCAGGTACCCACTCTAAACGCCGACGCCCATAAATTTGTTTCAGTTACGGCGGGTTTGCGGCCACTTCGACGACGGACCCGGCGTACCTGACTTGTCCGCGATCGTCGGTCCGCGCGCGACATCGAGGCCGGTGTAACCGCACCGCGTCGACGCAGCGCACCCGGGGTGACACGTCTCCTGCTACGGTCCTTGCGAGTACCTGAACGCGACGGTACTCCGACCCCTGCACGATGTCGAACCCGTTTCAACACATTCATATGCAACAATATCGTCTGGGTGACGCGACTTTCTACGCCGGCTCGCTGCCCGACGACCTGCGGATCGGCACGGACCGGTTCGAACATCTCTGGCGACTGCACCCCGACGATTACCACGAGATTTCGATCCACGGGCGCCAGGTCAAAACGCCGCGCTGGCAGCAGGCCTACGGAGCGGACTATCACTACACCGGCCGGACCAACCGAGCCCTGCCGGTACCGGAGCTGTTGAAACCACTTCTCTGCTGGTCGAAAGCCCATGTTCATCAGCGGCACAATGGTATCCTGCTCAACTGGTACGACGCGGCCTTCAAGCACTATATCGGACGCCATCGCGACAGTACCCGCAACATGGTCAACGGGGCACCTATCGTGACGATTTCGTTTGGCAGCACGCGAACCTTTCGCATGCGTCGCTGGCGGGGAAGCGAGCGGTTCGACTTCGAGGCCCACGACGCTACAGTGTTCATCATCCCCTACACGACCAATCAGACATGGACACACGAAGTTCCCCACTTTGCGCGCAACACGGGTCGTCGGATTTCGATCACAATTCGCGCGTTTGAACCGACAGGCTCATGAGCGCCTGAGCTCCGCTCCCGGGCTCCCCCGCGCAACGATGCGGCGACCAGGTGTGACGGCAAGTTTTGCCGGTGGAGATCAAACCTTCCCATCTGGCCAGGTCGCGTTGGTCAGCGACAGTACGGTCGCCCAGGGTGAGGTTTTCGGACCCACGCCTCGCGCCGATCGAGGAAGTCGGTCACATCTTGATGCATCGGCCCAGCCTTTTCCCGCGCCTCCTTGGTCGTCGTGAGTTTGATCCCCTGCCGGCGTTTCCCGCTGGCGTACTTCGGCTTTAAACCTGCTTGTTTGAGCACGTCGCGGTGCCAGGGGTACATCGGCTTCATGTCGCGACAACCGGCGGCGAGGTCTTCAGGGCTGCAAAACA
Organism: uncultured Nannocystaceae bacterium; assembly: GCA_964621785.1. Taxonomy (GTDB): domain Bacteria; phylum Myxococcota_A; class Polyangia; order Nannocystales; family Nannocystaceae; genus JACKDW01. The sequence continues at coordinate 5,512 of CAZUPD010000007.1, read as the reverse complement.
GACGGATATGCAGGTGGTCGTCGTGGGGGAAACCCGGCTGACAGGTCAGGTCACCAAATCGCGTGACGAGCTCCGCAGGAGCACCCGTTTTTTTTGCATATTCAATCAACATCGTGCGCAGGTGTTCGGCGAGAAACAATCGCTGAACATACACCTTTTCCTGGGCCACCAGCGCCTCGACAAATTTCCACGTCCGCGCAAGGTCGATCCGCACGGGTACATCGTCGGCCGGATCGGCGAGATCCTTGTAATCGGTCCCCTCCCCCTTCGGATCGAGGGGTGCAGCCACACTGCGCATGGGCTTGCCCTGGCTGTCGAGCAGGTAAAACAGAACATCGACATCCCGACCGGCCTGGTGCGACCCGTGACCTTTGATCACCCCGCCCGCGGGCCGACTCAGGTCACCGACCAACAACTCGCCACCCGGCAATTCACGGTCGACAACTTGGGCCGCCCGCACGATCGCCTGGACCAGTTCGACGGTGCCAAAGCGCGAGTCCTTATCTTTTTTGGGATTGGCCAAATAGCCGGGGCCCTGTGCCGGAAGAGCAATTCCCCCTACGAGGTCACCGTTGTTGGGCGCACCTTTTGAAGTCGAGTCCTTCGGATCGGCGGCGAGGATCTTCGTGATCTCGGGTGGGATTGTTGGTGTAGCAACTTTCTCGGTCGGACTTGTTGGTGTAGCAACTTTTTCGGCCGGAGCCTGCTCGGGCGTTTCGGCAACCTCTTGCGGCGGCTCGGGAGCTGGCTCGGATGCGACAACTGGTGCGGGCACCGGAGGTTCGTCGGTTCGCGGACCACAGGCGATCGCCCACACAAGGGTTGCGACAATGGGACCGGTCCGCGACATCATCTCCCCAAAACCTGCTCTAAAACGCCGGCACACGCAAGAATCCGACCTGGCAACCGTGTCCCTATCGGTCGCGGTGACAAGCCGTGGGCATTCTTCTCGGCGGTCAGCGATAGCCCCGCGAGTGGGTTTGCAAGGCCATCTCGACCCGTGCCAGCTCCCCGATGATGTGTTTGATCCGCACATCCATCGTCTCCCGCCCCTTGACCTTGAGGTTGCCCAATTCAAACGCCCAGTTCTCGGCCTCCATCGCCGCCCGGATTTTTTCCGGCCCGATCCCGGCGTCCCTGAGTTCTCGGCGCTTTTGCTCGGGAAGGCGGTCAAACGTGTAGAGCCATTCGGCAACCTCGCGCGAGGCATCCATAAATACCTGGGCCGCTGACTCGACGTCGTCTTGGGTTCGCATCAGGTCGACCCGCAACAGGTCTTCGGCCTGGCGCAGCGGCCCCTCGAGACTCAGTCGCAGTGCACGTGTCTCTCGGGTCATGTTTGCAAGGTCCGCCGAAAGGTGCGTCAGCTGCAAAGGCACCTCCTCGCCGGACTCCTCGAGGTAGCGCTGGGCCGCGGCAAGCGACCGGTACAGGCGAAACACACCGTACCCTCCGATCACTGCGACCACCCCGAGGACAAGCTCAATCATGGATTACTCAGCTGCCGAGGTTGCGTCAGGCTGCGATTTTTCGACCCGAACGGCACAGAACTTGAACTCTGGAATTTTGCCGGCGGGGTCGAGCTCGTCGATCGTCAGGACATTGGCCGCGGCCTCGCGCCAGCAAAACGGAATAAACACAGCCCCGCGTCCTGGCGAGGTACTGGCTCGCACCTTGAGGGAAATCGAACCGCGGCGGCTGGTGACATCGGCCCAATCGCCAGCCGCGATCCCTAGCTTTTTCATATCTTCTGGGTGCATGTCGACATGGGGCTCGCCCTCGATGGTATGCAACACCTTCGATCGTCGCGTCATCGTCCCCGTGTGCCAGTGCTCCAATAGCCGTCCCGTCGTCAGGATCATTGGATACTCCGGACTCGGCAACTCGGCCGCGGGGGCGAACACAGCCGGGACAAATTTGCCGCGACCACTCGGGAAACTTTCGCCAAACAGTACCACTGTACCGTCGGTCCCCTCAGGATCCGGACACGGCCACAACTTACCTTCGAGGCCTAGATGCTCGTAGGTCAGCCCGGCGTAGTTGCGCGTGAGCTGGGTAAACTCGGCAAACACGGCTTCGACCGAATCAAACTCAAACCCCGGCGCACCCATGCGCTTGCCGATCTCACAGGTGATTTCCCAATCGTTGCGGGCCTCGCCTGGGAGCTCGAGCACAGGCCGGCCGATCTGCACCCGGCGATCGGTATTGGTGTATGTCCCCGTTTTTTCAAAAAACGACGAGGCCGGCAAAATCACATCCGCAAACTCGGCCGTCTCAGTCAGGAAAATATCTTGTACGACCAAGAAATCCAGCGCGGCGAGGGCCTTGCGGACCTTGTTGCTGTTGGGGTCACTGATAAACGGATTTTCGCCCATCACATACATCCCGCGGATGTTGTGGTGCAGCGCCTCACGCATGATCTCGACCACCGTGAGGCCTTCTTTGGGATCGAGCGACGTTCCCCACGCGGCCTCAAATTTCTTGCGCACAGCCTCGCTCTCGACGTTTTGGTAGTCGGGGTAGACCATCGGAATGAGCCCCGCATCGCTCGCGCCTTGGACGTTATTTTGCCCGCGAAGGGGGTGCAGGCCGGTACCTGGACGCCCGACGTTGCCGGTCATCAACACCAGTGAGATCAGGCAACGGGCGTTGTCCGTACCGTGTGTATGCTGGGCGATGCCCATGCCCCAAAACACCAGGGCGGCCTTGGCCCCACCAAATGTCGTTGCACAATCAATAATTTCCTCGGGCGTCACGCCAGCGATCTGGGCAGCGACCCGCGGCGGATAGTTCTCGACCACGCGACACAGAGCCTCGTAATTGAGTGTGCGCTCGCGGATAAATGTCTCATCGACCAGCCCGCGGCGAATGATTTCGTGCATCACCCCGTTGTAAAACGCGACATCGGTACCGGGCTTGATCCGGATGTAGCGGTAGGCGTGGTCGGCCAACCGCGGGCGGTGGGGATCGACGACGATCAACTTGCATCCGCGCTTGGCAGCCTGTTTCATAAAGGTTGCCGCCACCGGGTGGTTGGAGGTCGTATTGGTGCCCGTCAACAGGGCGACATCACTGTTTTCGATGTCGCGAAACGTCGTCGACACGGCCCCCGATCCGATCGTCTGCATCAGGGCGGCAACCGACGATGCATGACACAGCCGGGTACAGTGGTCGACATTGTTGGTTTTAAAGCCGACGCGGATGAGCTTTTGAAACAGGTAGGCCTCTTCGTTGCTGCACTTGGCCGACCCGAAGCCCGCGAGTGCCTTGCCGCCGTAGGTCTCGCGGATCCCCTTGAGCTTTGTTGCCACGACATCGAGTGCCTCGTCCCAGCTCGCCTCGCGAAAGGCCGGTAGGACCTCGCGGTAATCGACCAAGCCCCCCGGGCGACGGCCGCGTTCTTGACGAACGGCCCCCGAAAGCGGTCCTTTGGGATAGGCGTCGTCGCGGCGGATGAGGGGCACCGTCAGGCGGTGGGCGTGGGTTGCATAGTCAAACCCATACCTCCCTTTCACGCACAACCTGCGGTCGCTGACCCGCGAATCCCGGCCGTCGATCCAGGCGATCTGGTTGCTTGTCTCGTCGACATGGGCCGTGACACTACAACCAACCCCGCAGTACGGACACAGCGTCGGAACCTGCTTTAGCGCTTCGGGCTTTTGGATGGGCGCCGCGATTTCGCGGTTGACCAGGGCATCGGTCGGGCACGCATCCATGCATTCACCACACGACACACACGAGCTCGCGCCCATCGGTTGGTTGAGGTCAAAGGCGATCTTGGTCGCGTACCCCTTGCCCGTGCGGGTCATGACCTCGTTGTTTTGCAGTTCGTCGCAGCCGCGGATGCAACGGTCACACAGGATGCATGCCTGGTGGTCGACCCCGATCACCGGCGAGGAGCGATCAACCCCGCGGCCGTCCCCCCGCGGCAACCCGAGGGGGCCACAGCCCGGCGGCTGCTCGGCTACGCCGTAGTCGTTTGCAAGTACATGCAATGCGCTACCCTGGGGTCGTCGCTGACTCGGGGTCACCGGCTGGTCGGCCATCAGCAGCGCGGTCAACATTTTGCGGTGCTTGTCGAGGCCCGGCGAAGTCGCGGTCACCTGCATCCCGTGCTCAGCCGGCCGCACACAGCTGGCCGCGAGGACACGCCCGCCGACGTCGACCACACACATCCGGCAAACCCCGACCGGGCGGTAACGGGGGTCGTGGCACAGCACCGGAATCTCGATTCCGAGTTTGCGCGCCGCCTCCCAGACCGTGGTTCCCTCGTCCACCGTCACCTCGCGGCCGTCGATCGTGAGGGTCACAGTTCGAGGTACGGACGCAGGGGATGGCTGGGACATCGCCACCGGATGATACCGCCACGACCCAGAGCGACCGGACAGATTCGCACCAAAGCGCATTCTCCAAATAGATATTTTATTATCTAAATATATAAAATTTTAATAGATAAACTGAGGGCGACATCGACCCTCGATCTGCAAGAAACCTGGCAAACTATTGATATTTCAAGGATCATAAGAATCAAAATAGGCACGACCAACACTTGGTACGCGACCTGCTTTATCTCCGGGCATCCACACCGGGATAGCTCAACTGGTAGAGCAACGAAAAAACACCCCGCGCAGGGTTCTCCGTTTCGGCGGCAGTGAGCATTGGGGTTACTTCATTCTAAGACGGAGGTTGCAGGTTCGAGTCCTGCTCCCGGTATCCCCAGATGGGGCAGTGAGATAGCGGTTACTTCATCTAAAACGAAACAACACCGCTTTCAGTGTTCTCCCTGTCTGGGGCTCTTTTTCACCGACCTGTTTCGACGGGTCGGTTTTTTCAGGAGGAAACATCATGGCTGTTTTTCAACGCAAGGCTCGTTCACGTCGCAAGACCAAGCACCACCTCAACTGGATGGGCGGGACGTCGTTTGAAGTCCAAAGCCCCATCGCTCGCCTGCGCATGGCAGCGGCCTCGTGTTTCTTCGGCGAGCCGATGTACTACCACCGCGACGCCAAGCCCTCGCGGCCGCGTCGGCACGTGCATCGGGCAAGCCTCAGCGATGCTGATTTGACGCATCTACGCGAGACGTTGGACGCCATCGATCCCCAGGATTGGCGCGGCAAGTCGCCGTCCGAGCTGATCGAAGATGCGATCGATCGGGCTTTGGAACATGACCCAGAGGCCACGTTGCAAGAGGCTTCGCGCCTGCGCAACGAGTCGCTGATCCGGACCACGCCCCAAGTCATCTTGGTGCGGGCCGCCAACCACGAAGCAGTTCGTGGCACCGGCCTGGTTCGCCGCTACGCCGCCTCGATCATCGCCCGCGCCGACGAGCCGGCGGTCGGTCTCGCCTACCAGCTTCACCGCTACGGCAAGCCGATCCCCAACTCGCTCAAGAAGGCTTGGCGCGACGCGTTGCAGCGGTTTTCAGACTACGCTCTGGCCAAGTACCGGCTCGAGTCCATGTCTGAAAAGACAGTCGATGTCGTCAACCTCGTCCACCCGCACAGCGGTTCGG
>CAZUPD010000006.1:2991-126508 GCA_964621785.1 uncultured Nannocystaceae bacterium | reverse complement strand
GCCATCACCGTCCCCATCTCCGTCCCCGTCACCATCACCATCTCCGTCACCATCACCATCTCCGTCCCCGTCTCCGTCTCCGTCTCCGTCTCCATCTCCATCTCCGTCTCCATCTCCATCGCCGTCGCCGGAGCTGGTCTCCGAGTCAGAACCCGAAGTCTCTTGTGTGTCGGACTCCGTCTCTGCTTGGGTGTCGGACCCTGTCTGTGGGCCCTCGGACGTCGATGGTCCTTCCGTCGTCGTTGTCGTCAAGGTCGTGGCTCCGGTATCCGACGTGTCTCCATCTTCGGATCCGCACGCCATCGCGGCGACGCACAGCATGGTTGCAAGGGGAGTGGAAAGCGAATGAATGGTTCGAAGTTGCATGGTCAATCTCTGACGCGATTGAAACACACACCCTCGAGTTGTGCCACATCGCGGCTACGACTGCGTTATGTCGCTCCCTCGCTACAGATTGCCCATCCGCATGCGGCGCACATCGAACCGACTGTGCGACCCGGGTCAGACTCACTCGGAAAGCCGTCCAAAACCATAGGCCGGATCCCCCTTACCCGACGGTCGCGTCGGCGACATCGGAAGGCGTGGGGCCGAGCGCCGCTGAAACTCTACTCGGTTCGTTGTATTCGCAAGAATACTCATTCTAAAACCCGGCCGCGATGGTCACGCGACCGGATGTATCGACGCGACTTTCTAAAAATGTAGTACGCCGCCGCGGATCAGCGTTGCCAGCTTGCCTCGCTGACCCTCTGCGAGCACCCCATGGACCTCTCGCAGGGCGTTGACCATCGATTCTGCCACGCGCCTTGCGGTGGCGACTCGGGCTTCGACAACCTCGCCCATCGCATCTTCGTCGAAGGTCTCCGAAGTCAACAGGCCGGCCAACTTCGCCGATGCGCGTCGCTCGTCGACTGCCGCTTGGGCGCGCTCTGTCTTGAGCTCGTCAAGGGCCTGTGCGAGTACTGCGATTTGCTCGTCGCTCAGTCCGAGGCGGTGGCCTAAAAACCGGAGGGGTCGACGGACACCGAAGCCGCTACCTCCGAACATTCCCTGCATTCCGTGGCGATGACGTGGCCCACAGCCGTGTCCGTGACCGTGCATATGCGGATTGCAACCACAATGGCGATTGCGAACGTGACGCATGAATTGCGCAATTTTGGGTATCATTTTCGATTGTTCTCCTTCGTCGGGGCAAGTTCGCTCCCGACGGGTTTCAACATGTACGGGCACTGTGCCTCGCACGGGCAGAAGGTTGCGACCGGACCAAGCGTTCGTCAAGGCCGGTGCTTTTTTTTCTGGTCGCGATGACCTGCCCTCCACCGACTCACGGGCCGCCGAACGCCACGTGTGTGCTTGTGCTCAACACAAGGTATCGCTCGATAGAGTCAGATCCGCTACGGTTTCTCGCCGCTCCACCACAGGCGCAACGAGTCGATCGGTGTGGCCGGCAGGCGACAACCATAGGCCAGCAGACGCCCTGGTGTACCAAACGTTTCGAGGCCCCATTCGAGCAACGGTTCACATTCCCGTGGTGGTTCGCAGGTCCGCACTTGCCAATGTTGAACCGGGTCGCGTTCGAATTGATCGAGTGCAGCGAGCAGCTTTTGGTGATAGTCCACCCGTTCGACGAGCGTCTCAATGATCTGTTGCCGTGGATGGGTACCGTCAATGAGTTGTTGGAGTTCGACCCGCAGGCGGGCGAGGCCATCTTCAAACATTGCCAACAGTGCAACGTCGTAACCGGCCGAGGTGTGGACGACTTGAACGAGGTGTGAGACGATCACCTGCTGGCTGATCCCGAAGCCCGTCGGATCGAGCATGGAACTCGGATCGTCGACAAATCGTAGGACTTGGGCCCACCAGTGACTGCGTCCATATTGTTCGTAGAACTCGCGGTTCGACGGCAGTAAAAAGTCGACCAACATATCATACGATGCGAGGATGAGCTGCCAGTCGGTCGGGAACTGGTCGGCGAGTCCCAAGGATCGCAAACGGTCGTACCGGCGCATGCGTTCGTTGCGGTCGAGGAGCGTGCGCACACTTTGCCAGGCGCTGCGGGCCTTGTGGCGCAGTTGCTGGGTGGTGCCTGCCGCCGCCCGGAGCTCGGCGAATGCTGTACGAATCGACATCGAGGCGGCGTACAAAAGCCCGATGGTAAAATCAACTCCGCGGAGCTTCGGTTCAACTCACAGGCCGCGATGGGGTGGCATCCATGCAGAAAAATGTGTGCGCTCCCGTGAGCACCCGAACGCGCCACAAACAGGCAATCTCCGGGCAACCGTGGCATAGATGCCCGTGATGACCGGCACCGCTACCCGAATGCTGTCTGCCTGCCTGCTCCTTCTCGTCGCCGGACTGCACCAGCCTGGCTGTGACAAACAACCTCCGGCGGACAGTCCGACGCCGCCCCCGGATGTCCAACCCGCGCCTGAGGTGGCCCCTGCCCCGCAACCGGTGGCCGAGGCCGTACCGGTCCCCGAGCCCGAACCCGAGCCTGAACCGGTCGATCCCTATGCCGTTCTCTCTGCGGAGCAACAGACGATCTTCCTGTCTGGCGAGGCCGATGCGCCCATCCCCACTGAGATCCACTACGTCAAGAGCAACGAGAGTCGCCACGACGTGTGGTTTCCCTACATCGACGGGATCGCCGGGGCTTATGTCGGTGTTGGCTCGGACCAGAACTACACCGTCTTGGCAAAGGCCCGCTCGGAGCTCGCGTTCCTGCTCGACATCGACATTCGGGTCGTCTACCTCCACCGCATTTACGAAGTCCTGATCGAAGCCTCGCAAACGCCCGAGCAACTGCACGAGAGGTTTGAAGAGAGCAACCAAGACGACTCGCTCGAGCTGCTCACCGCCGCTTTTAAGGACTTTCCCGAAAAGGAACGCACCCTCCTGCTCCGCTACTACCGGGCCAGCCGAGAAACGGTGTATCGGCATCTTCGCCATGTCATCCGCCGCAACCGCGACGGCGAACAGAGCTCGTGGCTGTCCAACCCCGAGATGTATGCACACGTCCGCAAGCTGTTCCAAAACGACCGGATCCGGGCGATGCCCGGTGACCTCGCGGGGGCCAATTCGATGCAAACGGTCGGCAAGGTCGCGGCCGAGCTCGATGTGCCCGTCCGCGTGGTCTACCTCAGCAATGCCGAGGAATACTTCCGCTACACGCAAAATTACCGCAACAACATCCGCAACCTCAAAGGTGACGACAAGTCGGTGGTACTGCGGACGATCTACGACAAGGAATGGATCCACGCGGATTCGTTGTGGGCCTACCAAGTCCAGCGCCTCAGCGACTTTCAGACCCGCCTCGACGACACCAAAAACCGTTCGCGCAACCCGATGTTTCGCTACGCAACCCAGGAGAAGGTGCTCGACCGCGACACCGGGGTGAAGGGGTTGAGCCTGCTGGGCGTCGGCCTCGAGCGGCCGGAAACCGGCACGGCCGAAGACGGCTGACATCGGAACGTTCACTGCCAGCAATCGTAAATGCTGTGCAGCTAAATTCGCAGGCCAGACGCACACCTTACCAGCGACCGACTCCGTTGTTCGGACTGATATCTTCCGGCCATGCAAGTACCCCCTGTGGTCGAGCTCGATCTCGCAGAGTTTGGTCGTTATCTCGAGTCCTTGGGCCAGCGCCGTGCCTTTGTCGTCACCGGCAGTGACGGCGAGATTTCGGTCTCCCATCCAGGGTTGCAGCCGATCGCCGAGTGGCTGGTGGCGGCAAATCCCGACTATGACGCCCACGAGGGAATGTTTTTCGAGGTCAGCCGGCACACCGGCGAATTGTTCGGAGCGTTTATCCACGGCACTCGTCGCGGTCAGTCCCAGGGTGGTCTGCGGTTTTGGCCCTACCCGTCTGTGGGCGAGTTTTTGCGGGATGGTCTGCGGCTCTCCCTGGGGATGACACGAAAGAATGCACTGGCCGGGCTGTGGTGGGGTGGCGGCAAGGGAATCATCGCCAGGCCCCCCGGCGATCGTCACCGCGACCCTGCGTTTCGCGAGGCGGTGTACCGCGAATACGGACAGTTTGTGACCTCCCTCGGGGGCTGCTATGTCACGGCCGAAGATGCAGGTACACGGGCGGTCGACATGTCGAGTGTATTTGCAACGACCCGGTTCACGACCTGCATCCCGCCTGCCCTCGGCGGCTCGGGCAACCCGTCCCCGGCCACCGCCAAGGGTGTTGTATGTGCAATGGAAGCTGCCCTCGCCCACCTCGACCTCGGAATCTTGCACGGGAAGAAGGTCGCCATGCAGGGCCTCGGCAATGTCGCAACCGCGATGGTCGGCGAGCTCCTGACCCGCGGGGCCCGGGTGGTCGCCGCAGACATTTCCGCCGAACGGTGTGAAGATGTATGCACAAGATATGCTGGCCAGGCCGTCGAGGTCCGTTGCGTCGACCCCAGCGACCTCGCTATCTTCGCCGAAGCCTGCGATATTTTTGCCCCCAACGCGTTGGGCGGGATCCTCGACCCAACGACAATTCCGATGTTGCGCAGCAAAATCGTGTGCGGGGCGGCCAACAACCAGCTGCGCCACGAGGACCGCGACGCCACGGCCCTGCGCGAGCGCGGCATCGTCTACGTCCCCGATTTTTTGTGCAACCGGATGGGCATTGTTCACTGCGCCAACGAACAGTACGGACGCCTCTCGCACGATCCGGCGATCGAGCGTCACTTTGGTCGCGAGTGGGAGAACTCGGTTTTTGTGATTACACGAAGGGCTCTGCAGATGGCCGAGCGCGAAGGGTTGACCACGTCGGCCGCCGCGATTCGTCTGGCCGACGACCTGGCCAGGGTGGAACATCCGATCTGGGGCCACCGGTCACGTGCCATCATCGACGACCTGGTCGCCCGCTCGTGGCATCTGGGCGACGCGTAGCTCACTCGCAGGTCATGCCTCGGGGCAACCTCGCAGGTGTTCGCATCACAAAGTTCGCTTTCGGACCGCGGGCCGATATGTCATGCGACGACCTGGTTTCACCCGAATCCTCAAACCAAACGTGGGTATTCTCGCCGCACTACCGGTAGGAGTCCGTGTCCGGCCTGTGGCATCTTCGCAGGGATGACTTCCTCGACTCGCTCTCGCTACTGCATGACGTTATGCGGACTGCTCGTGTTTCCCCTGGCCGGTTGCCAACCGACGGCACCGGAGCCCACCGAGAACAGGGCCGAAACCAAAAAAACACCCGAGGTCGAACCCGAGGAAAACACGCCTGCCCGCAAATCACCCGAGGAGGTCGCCAAAGAAGTCCTCGAGGTCATGGACCGCGAAGTCAACCCGTGTGACAACTTCTATCAGTTTGCCTGCGGCGGTTGGCTTAAAAACACCAAACGCCCCGAAGACAAGCCACGCTACGGCCGGGGATTTGGCGAGGTCGCCGACCGTAACAAGGCGGTGCTCAAAAAGATCTTCGCCGAAGCCAGCACAAACACCGCCGATCCCAAGGCGGTGAAACTCGGTACATTTTACAATACATGTATTGACGAAGAATCCGTCGAAAAAGCGGGGACCGAACCGCTCAAGCCGCTGTTGGCAAAAATCGATGCCGCGACCGACCTCGCCGGTTGGATGAAAGTTCTGGGCGAGCTCCACGGAACCGCGCTGAGTGGGCGCTCGGGATTGCTACGCTTCCACGTCACGCCCGACTCGAAGGATCCCGATACCTATCTCGCCGATGTCAGCCAAGGTGGCCTCGGTTTGCCCGACCGCGACTTCTACCTCAAGACCGACGACAAGAGCAAAGAGCTGAAGGCCAAATACGAAGGTCATATCGCGACCATGCTCGAACTCGCCGGCGAGGACCCGGCCAAGGCCAAAAAGGCCGCGCAACAGATCGTCGCGTTTGAGACCGAACTCGCCGAGCGTTCCAAACCTCGAGCCGAGTTGCGGGACCCGGATGCGACCTACAACAAACTCGGTTACGAGGGATTTGCGGCCCTCGATAAGAGCGTGCCCTGGGACGCGTATTTCTCCGGTTTGGGCTACGAAGGATCGGCTATCGGCGAACATCTCAATGTCAGTGTCCCGAGTTACTTCAAAGGCCTGGGCAAACTGCTCACCAAGACCGATCTCAACACGCTCAAGGTCTACCTGCGCTGGCACACGATCGATGCCGCCGCCGGCTACTTGACCAAGGCGTTTGTCGACGCCAACTTCAAAATGCAACAGGCGCTCACCGGCGCCGAGAAGTTGTCGCCGCGGTGGGAGCGATGCACCGATTTGACCAACTACAGTTTGCGCGAGCTCGCCGGCCCACTGTTTGTCGCCGAGAAGTTCGCTGGCGATAACAAAAAAGTCGCCCTCGAGATGATCGCCGGTATCGAAGCAGCACTGGCCGACGGACTGCCAAACCTCGAATGGATGGACGACAAGACCCGGGCCCGCGCCGTCGAGAAGATGAAGGCCATCACCAACAAGATCGGCTACCCCGACGAGTGGCGCGACTACAGCAAGCTCGAGGTCGGCAATGCACTGCTCGCCAATGTCCTCGCCGCCGGTGAGTTCAACTTCCGCCACCACGGCGACAAGATCGGACAACAGGTCGACCGCGGTGAGTGGTACATGCCGGCCGCCATGGTCAATGCCTACTACAACCCATCCGCCAACGAGATTGTGTTTCCGGCCGGAATTTTGCAACCGCCCTACTTCAGCCAAGACTTCCCGATGGCGATGAACTTCGGTGGAATCGGGATGGTGATGGGCCACGAGGTGACCCACGGGTTTGACGACCAAGGCCGCAAGTTCGACGGCAAGGGCGTGTTGCGAGAGTGGTGGGAGCCGCAGGTGTCCAAGCAGTTCGACGAGCGGGCCGCCTGCGTCGACAAGACCTATAGCGAGATCGAGGTCCTCCCCGGTGTCAAACTCAATGGCAAGCTAACCTTGGGGGAGAACATCGCCGACTTCGGTGGGATCAAAGAGGCATTCGGTGCCTATCAAACCTGGGCCAAAGACCACCCGAGCGAGAAGCCATTTGTCGAGGGTTATACCGATGATCAACTGTTTTTCATCGGCTTTGCCCAGGGGTGGTGCACGCTCCAAAGCGAGGAGGTCACCCGCCTGCGCGCTGTCACCGACCCCCACTCGCCGCCCGAACAACGCGTCAATGTTCCCCTCGCCCATTTCCCGGGGTTTTGGGAGACGTACCAATGCGGAGAAGGAACCCCGATGCACGCCGAGAATGCGTGCGAAGTGTGGTGACCTCGTTCGACCTGCGGTGAGAACACGGCCACACTCTTGTATTTACAAGAGTATCTGCAAGCCGCCGGCCTCCACCTCTCCCACGTGAAGGCCGGTCCGAGCCTCAAATCTCCTGACCCCGACAGTACCTGGAGACCCGTTGAGGGACGAGATTCGCGTCTGGATGCGCGACAAATGACGTACGGGAGTGCACGTTCCCGACTCCGTTCAAGCTCCGAGTGCGCCCAAGCGCCGCTGTTCGCTTCTGACCTGAAGCCGCACGTTTTTTCATGATGTACTGTCAAACAGAACCTTTTGGGCGCAGACGTTTCGTCCTATAGTTCGCGTAGGTGCCAAGCGACGAATCAGCAGATATCGGAATCGACCTACTGCGAATCATCGTCGAAGAATTACCGTTTGCCGTGTTTGTCTCCGAGCAGGGTAAGGTCATCTACGCCAATCAGGTGTTCGAGACGGATTTCGGCTGGCCGCTGGAACAGCTGATCGGTGTGCACTTCCGTAGGATGGTGTCTCCAAAGAGCCTCCCGCTGCTCGCAGATCGCTATCGTCGGCGAATGGCCGGGGAGACACTCACGCCCGACTTCGATTACAACTTGCTGCTTCCCGATGGCGTCAGCGAACTCCCGGTCCGCGCCTCGACCCGGGCAGCACAACTCGATGGACGCAACGTGATCATCGGTACGTTGCGTCGTGTGTTCGACCCGCACGAAAAGGAGCTCTCGCTCGTACGCGAAATGCGGCGTGTCGCCGCGCAACGTGATGCGCTTTTACGTCTCAAGGCACCCGCCATTGAAGTCGCGCAGGGCGTGATCGTCGTGCCTCTCATCGGCAGTTTCAACCGCGAGCGCTGCGACCAATTACGTGAAGACACGATTCAGGCTATTGTCGTGCGCAGGGCTCAAACTCTGATCTTGGACCTCACGGGCCTGGAATTTGAACCCGCGATTTGTCATGGCCTCACCACAATCGCGCAAACTGCCCGCTTATTGGGTGCCAGTACCTCGCTTGTGGGTATGTCACCGGAGCTCGCCAAAAACCTAGTGAACCTCGAACTCAGCCTAGAGGCGTTTCGCGTATTCCCGAGTCTCGCCGACGCTCTGCGCAAGCAACTCGCGGACTCGGGCTGACGAGCATCCGACGCATCGTCCCTCGAACTGCAGGTGAGAGCGCATGCGGGCAAGAGCGCCTCCCAACGGTTCTATGTCTGGAGTTCCTCGCAACTCGATGACCCGCGCTCAGGTTGCTTGTACAAGAAATCTGCGAACGCGATGCTCAATGCTTCGGCCCTGCTCTCCCCGGTCTTGGACCTTTGAGCTCCGCTCTCTGCGTGTTTCACGCTCAACTCATCGGATGAAGTGTCTCTTCGACGAACTTCGACGAATCATTCTCATAAATTTCCACATACATGAAACACCTCGTACGCTAAACTGCGGAACCAACGCATGCTCACAGTCGATCAGCGCAGCGCTCAAAGCCTCATCGGGAAGGAACTTCGCGGACGCTATCGACTACTCGAGCTACTCGGCGAGGGCGGCATGGGGGCAGTCTACCGCGCCGAACATGTCCACCTCGAAACGACTCGTGCAATCAAACTTCTGCTGCCCTGCCACGCGAGCGACCACAGCCTCATCAAGCGATTTCACCGGGAGGCTCGCGGTCTATCTCGGCTCGACCATCCCAACGTCGTCAGCGTCGTCGACACGGGTGAAACCGAGGACGGTCTCCCCTTTATCGCGATGGAATACTTAGAGGGTGAGCCACTCCGAACGACAATTCGGCGCGAAAAACTGCTGCCGTGGTCGGTCGTCAAACACATCGCACGCCAAGTTTGTAATGCCCTACACGCGGCGCACGAGGCAGGTCTCATCCACCGTGATGTCAAACCCGACAACTGCTTCCGCGTGTTCGACGTAACCGACGAGTACCGGATCAAACTCCTCGACTTTGGCATCGCCAAGCAAACCGACCAGACCTCGCATCTGACCGAAACCGGAAGTGTCATGGGCACGCTCCCGTACATGTCCTGCGAACAGATCCGCGGTGACGACTGCGATCGCCAGACCGACATCTGGTCGGCCGCTGCGATGTTCTACGAAATGCTCACTGGGAAGCTGCCGTTCGGCGGTTCCAATCCAGGTCAAGTTGCATATGCAATTGTCCAACACGAACCTAAACCGCTCACGGATCTTTGCCCGGAACTCCCGACAGAACTCAATGCGATTTTTGCCTGTGCACTGGCCAAGGACAAAGCCGCACGGTTCCCGACGATGCTCGCCTTTCTCGACGCGCTCGAGCGTGTCTCAGACACAGTCCCGACTATCTCGGCAACCGCCCCCACTGCGGAGGTAAGTGAACTGACCCTGTCCGATGAGCAGACGCATCCGTGGCCTGGTTCGATGCAGTCGGAACACCTCGAGGATGTCGATGAACAGCTCAAAAGTGACATCACACTCGATAAAAAGACACCGCTGCCGACTCCGCCCCCTCGAGACCGCCGGATCGTTCCCCTCTTCATCAGCCTGGGTTTGATGATCCCGGTCGGGATTTGGTTGGCACT
Source organism: uncultured Nannocystaceae bacterium (assembly GCA_964621785.1). Lineage (GTDB taxonomy): Bacteria > Myxococcota_A > Polyangia > Nannocystales > Nannocystaceae > JACKDW01. The sequence continues at coordinate 116,745 of CAZUPD010000006.1, read as the reverse complement.
GCAAATGGGCTCCCGCGAATCCCAGGAGCCTAGCGAGGTCGAACCGCCGTCTGTCCCAACACTCGCACTCGCTGCCGCGCCGGCACAACCCGACGCCGACCCCTCGGCATCTTCAACGCTCACCGATACCTCTGGCCGCAGCCCAATCGTCGACGATCCGCAACCTTCTGAGCCTTTTAAACCGTACGAAGGCTCCGATAGCGGCACTACGAGCAACGTCGAGGAACTCTCCGACAAAGCTTCCACACCACCGCCACCGACCTCTGAGCCCGATCCCAAACCCAACACGAAAAAGGCTAAAAAAAAGCCGGTCACGCCGCACCGAAAGGAAGTAGCAGCGAAGCAAACAACCTGTGTTGCGTTGAACCGCTCAACATCGATTGACCGGTGCCTGCGCGACTGCACATCCTGTAGCTTCCCAGTCCAGGTCGTCGCCCGCGAGAGTTCTCTTTCCATCATCGGCCCCTTTAAGAGTGCCACGACGACTGGAGGCAAATCGATCACAGAGTGCCTCAATTCATCGATCCAAAGCCTGCCACCTCCTACATTCGGTGGCATCTGCAAATTAACTAAATAGCGACACCGAGCGAAAGCTAAAAGTGTACGAGCGCTCCCAACGTAACTCGAGTCTCTGACAACCCGAATTGCGGCATGACCCTCGCGCTTCGTTGATTGTGTCGTCTCCGGTGCAAAACTCCAAGTACGACAGCCGAAAGTGCGGATGCCGAAAAAACAGACCACGACACGACCGAGGTGACTTTCAGTCGATTGAGCTTCCCGCAATAACTGGTGCCGACTTCTTCAGCTCCCATTCGGCAAACGTTCGTTGACGGTGCTAACCCCTGGGGCTGGTCCTCTTTGAGGCGAGCTTCAACCTTGTGCGACTCGGCGACCGCGAGCCCCGTCGTCAAACCACCGATGAAGAGAGCTGCCCCGCTGACCACCCCCGTCGCGATCGCAGCCTGTTTCATTGGGGTGGAACGCGACCCCCCCTTATCGGCATCCGGCCCCTCCACCAAGTCGAGGTCGTCGGATTCTCCGGGTTCCTGGACGGGTGCAACAGGCTGTGCCTGCGGTACCTCGATAGCGCACTCAGACTTCGCTGCGAACCCATTGAGGCGCCCTTGGATCTCGCGTAGCCGGCCGTTATTTGGATGTGCAACGGTCAGCTCAGCCGCGAGTTCCCGCGACTGCCGAAGCGACGAACACAGCGAAAGAGGTAGCTTGTCGTTTGCAGTCTTCAACTGCTCAAACACGAGAAAATAACTCTCGAGGGCACTGCGACGCCCTTTCGGATCCTTGCCACACGCATCGGCCAACAACAGCAGCTTGGGGGCAAGCTCCGACACGTCTTGCCCCGCGTACCCTAAATACTCGATCTCTTCATAGGTTTTCGCTAGCTCGGTACAAGCATCTGGAACACCTAGCTGCGCGATGAGTGAGAGAGTGAGCAGCATGGGCCGGGAACATACCTTTCTAAGGTCGGGAACTGCAAGGCGTTTTGTACCACACACGATGCATTTGCTGTCTCAACAACGGAAGGCCGCGTGCAACGCGGTGACACACAAGTTTACCGGGAGTACAATTCGCAACGGAGAAGATCTCCCTCGTATGCAGGGTCTCATTTGCAGCCGAAGCATGCAACAATCTCGGTCCCATGATCGATACTTACAGTCACCCTATGCATACTACGAATCGAACGCGCAAGACTCTCGCAGGGACCCTGCTGTATTTCATATGTGGATGCTGGAGCGTCGGCTACCCCGGCCCGGGCGCAAATGACGAGACCGCCGGTAGCCAAACCGCAAGTTCGACGGACTCGGGCACCGCGTCACAGTTACCCACGACCACGGATACACCGACGACAACGACGGACGCAACCGACGACACCACGACCACAGACACCACAGACACCACGACCAATCCGGCCACATCCGTGACGACCGATACGCCAGACTCGACGTCTGCGACGACGAACACGACCGAAGCGTCCACGAGCACAACGGATACCGATACAGATACAGATACCGACCCGTTTTTGCCGTCTGCTGATGCCAATCCCTCGTGCAACACGTACGCAGAAAACTGCCCAGACGGGCAAAAGTGTATGCCCTACTCCAACGGAGGTCCATGGAACGATTTCAAGTGTGTGGATGTCACGGGCGACGGCCAAGCTGGTGACCCATGTACTGTCGAAGAAAGTCAGGTCAGTGGAATTGATGATTGCGCCCTGCATCACATCTGCTGGGATGTCGACATCGAAACCAGCGAGGGGACCTGTGTCGCTTTTTGTGACGGATCGAGCGACGACCCGAGTTGTGGCGACGTCAACACTGCCTGCCTCATCGCATACGACGAGTACATTAACCTATGCCTTCCCACATGTGATGCCCTCCTCCAGAATTGTCCCAACAACGAGGGCTGCTTTCCCCACAACAACACGTTTACCTGTGAATTGGTCGCTGTGGCCGACGACAACGGCCTTGAGGGAGACCCATGCGAGTACGTCAACGCCTGCCAAAAGGGCTTGATGTGTGCGATGGGCAGCATGGTACCAAACTGCACAGAGGACGGCTGTTGTACGCCCATGTGTGATCTCGACGACAACCCCGACCCATGTGAAAACAACAAGGAGTGCCTCCCAATTTATCCACAAAATGAATCCATACGGGTTGGTTTTTGCGGCTTGATACCGTAGCGAAGGTAACTTTTGCCGTTACACCGAGATGACGTTCTGTCGCTAACCCCTTCAGCAGCGGACGTCCCCAATGTACATAAAAGATCAACCTCGCAGCTTCGCTATTTTTTGTGAGACGGATCGATCATCGATGCGCTATTTCGCTATACTCCTCGAACATGCGGAAACGTGTATACACAATACTCGGGTTGATCGCCCTCGCGATCTCGGAAAGTGGATGTTGGGACGTATCCTACGCGGGTCGAACGTCCACCTGGTGCCTCGATGAGGACGAGGATGGCTTTGGCGACCCAAACGTCTGCACCGAAGTCTCCGAAATCGAACAGCCACCACCAAAGATGGTCGCCAACGCCGACGACTGCGATGACAGCAACCAACATACCTATCCCGGAGCCGGTGAGCATGAAATCTCGGGCGAGAGCCTGTGCCAAAAAGACAACGACGGCGACGGATTCGGGGACAGTGCACCACCCGATGGGGTCGCTCCAGGTTCTGACTGTGATGATGCAAGTGCGACAACCAAGCCGGGGATTGAGGAGAACCCGTTCGCGTGCTACCGCGACAACGACCACGATGGGCAAGGAGATGCCAATCCCCCCAGTGGTGTGAGTCCGGGAACAGACTGCGATGATAACGATCCGAACACCTTCACAGGTGCAGCGCCCAACGACGACCGAGACGCATGTATGACCGATGCCGACGGCGACGACTGGGGGCACATCAACCCCGATAATCCACATAGCACGCCAGGGACGGACTGCGATGATAACAGTGCAAATACATATGTCGGTGCCGCCGAAAACGAAGACCCGACCGCCTGCATGCGCGATGAGGACGGTGATGGCTGGGGGAGCACCAAGCCATGGTTCGGTGTCGAGGTTGGATCCGACTGCCACGATAGCAACACGAGCCTCAACCCTGATACGATGAAGCTGGTTTCCCTCACCACAACCGGAGTACAGAAAATCGATATCGAATCCGGTGAGCTCACGCAAATCTCGAACACCCCGACTCCGACTGTTCAGGCGGCTGCACTCGACCCTGTTCAGCGAACATTTTTTGTCGTCGAATCGGGCTATCTCGTCTCCCTCGACTACTGCGGTGATACGAACCGCATCATTGCGTTTGTCGGAAACCTCTGTGGACTAACGCGAACACACGACGGCAAACTCTACGGTGTAGATAGCCAAACAAACAACTTGGTTGAGCTCAATATTGACACCGGCGAAGTGGTTTCGATGAAGCCCATTCTAAACGAACTCGAAATTACTGGCTGTGACATGACCTACGACTGTGTCCACGATGCACTTCTTGTGTCCGTAGTCAATTCGGAAAAGGTCTATCGCCTCGAACCTGACACGGGTCACACGACCGTCGTCGCCGATGTTACAGCTGGAGTCTATGGTCAATCAATCGCGTATGATCCCCGCGACAAAAATGTACACTCATCGAGATTTAAATCGAGCATCACGATCGAGATCGACGGAAGTAATGTGTACAGACATAACCCTGACCTTGCTCAAGACCTCACAAACCTCGAATACGGCCCACTTTGTGACTAACCGTCACGGCTCGCGACCGACTGTCGACAGTCTGCGCCTACCGACTCGCGGACCCATGAATCCGCCCGGAGGATCCGAGTTCCCGAAGCTCGGCGCCGACTCGCATGGGCGCTCGCTGTGCTTTTCTCGTAACGAGCTTGGAACCTCGGGACCGTGTGACCCTCGCCATCGGCGGCGGGACACGCCGCAGGATCCTGCGGTTTGCGTGATCTAGATTTGATTATATGTCTAATGAGACATATTTTGGTTGGCGCCAGACACCGGCACCGAAGTAACAAAAACACTCGTGGACCGCGCCCCCCAAGTTTGGCCGAAAATGTCCGACCCAAACAGCAAAATTGGCAGTAGCGTCAACCACAATACCACCTAGAATCGGGTCGCTAGGTGCCCCACGGCAACTGCTTTTCATGAAACCCAACCTCGACAAATCTTCTGCGTGAAACAACACGCGAGCAGAAGGAACACGCGATGAGCGATCACGATGTATTTCCCATGGTCCCGGGCCGCGTGCCGTTGCTCGGGCATCTGCACCGGATGATGCGAGACATGCCGAGCTTCATGCGCGAGGCTCACGAGCGATACGGAGACTTCTTCCGTATCGATATGGGCGGCGAGGAGCTGCTCGTTGTCAATCGCAGTGATATCGCCTACGAGCTGATGCAGAACAAACGAGTCTCTTCGGACATCCTGAATGAAAAGACCGGTCCCGTACTCCGCGGGACCCTCATGGGCATGGATGGCAGCGAGCATCGGCGGATGCGTAAGGCCATGGGTGGACCATTTCGTCGCAGCGAGCTCGATGTGTCGGCGGCAGGGGCAATGATCGCACAACAGACCGCGCGAATGCTCGAACACTGGGCAACTGCCGACACCTGTGCGGTCGCGCAGGACACCCGCAGGCTAGGGCTCTCCGTCATTTTCCGACTGATTGGGGCTGAGCCCGAGGCACTGAACCTGTGGGCAAAGAAGTTCCGTATCATGATGTTCGGCGGCGGTCGCCTGCCTTGGCCGTTTTCCTGGCGCAGTCGCAAGGCTCGGGCCTGGCTCGACAACGAACTGGCCAAGGTTATCCGCCACTGCCGGGCCGAAGGCATTCGCGACACGGTGGTTGGGGCACTGGCACACGGGGAGGACGAGGATGGGCAGCAACTCGCTATTGACGAGTTGGTCCCGAGTTTAAGACTGTTGGTATTGGCCGGCTACGAGACCTCGGCCACCACCATCAGCTGGGCGCTGCTCGAGTTGGCCGAACATCCCGAGATGTGGTCGCGATTGGTCGAAGAAGCCACGGCGGTCGAGCGCGCACCGCAACGCCCGACCGAGTTGGCCAAGGTACCGTTTACCGTCGCGCTCGGGCGCGAGGTCATGCGAATGTACACTCCCGCCACAGTCATGCTCCGGCGCACGACCGAGCCGATCGAGCTCGGAGGTCGAACCGTGGAAGCCGGCCGGGGACTGTTTTTTTCGCTCCACCTGCTCAACCGCGATCCTGCGATATTCCCCGATCCCCATGTATTGCGACCCGAGCGGTGGCTCGCTCCGGATGCGCCGACCGGTCCACCTCAAATCGCGCCATTCGGCGGTGGACCACACACCTGCCTCGGGATGCACCTCGCGCACCTCGAAGTCGCACACGTGCTTGTCGCAGTGGCCAAGGTGATGGCAGATGCAGGCCGCAAACCCTCCCGTCGAGGGCTTGCGCCACCGCGTTGCAACTGGTTTCCAGCAACGCGGCTACCCGGTGACACACAACTTTGGTGGGTCCCCTGCAACGAATCCGCGTGCCAAGGCTCTGGCAAAAACTTGTAAATACATAGGAATCATTGGGCGTGCTCGTCCCCGCAACGCACCCAAGGGTTCCCTTGGACAAGCTCGTGAACGCGTCCGTGCCCGGTCATCCGCGACCCTTCGCCGGTCTCGTCGCGCCCGCCCCAACCCCGGTCATCCGCGACCCTTCGCAGCCATGAGTTCGTGTGGGTACGAGTGATCGCGTCGCGCCTCCCTACCCGGCGACTTTCAGTGAGTGTGCAACGAAAATGCCCGGCGAGTGCCTCGGAGCACCGCCGAGCGAACACGTTCTAGTTCGTACACAACCAGTGAACAGTGGTTGCCAAATTCGGGAAGTTGGAGTCACCATTTCCGTCGAAAGTCATATTACCGTGGTTTGAACAACTCGTCGCTCCTTGGCAATAACCGCAGACATTACCGCAGGTGCCTCCCCATTGTGACAGAGTTGAGAATCCAAGGAAATTGCAAATGGCGAGGGCTTGGTACGTTCCTCCATTGTTTGCCGAAACCCAGGCCGAGTTGCTGTCGATTGAACAAATGACCCAAGGATCTCCGGAGTTGACTCCGAACGAGCTTTCTAAGCACTGCGAGAACGTGAGCTCACAATTGTTGTTACAGGTGTCGTCGTTGACGCTGTTCCCGTCGTCGCACTCTTCGACTCCCTCCAGGACAAATCCGTCGCCACAGCTCGCGTTGCTGCACATGACGCAGTCATCCGTGTTGACGGTGTTGCCATCGTCGCATTGCTCACCAGGCCCGACAAATGAGTCACCGCATTCCTGTTGCGTACAGTTGAGCTTGCAGTTTCCGTTGTTGCTGTTGTTTTCGCCCTCGTCGCACTCTTCACCTTCTTGGAGGAAGCCGTCCCCACACGACGCGAGCTTACACGCGTTGGTGCAGCCATCCTCGTTGACTTGATTGCCATCGTCGCAGCCTTCGCTCGGGCCTTGGAAGCCGTCTCCGCAAACATTCAGAGTACAGTCGGATTTACAGGCGTTGGTGTTCGCATTGTCGGCGCCGTCGTCGCACTCCTCGTTATTCATCCACACAAACCCATCGCCACAGATCGCGTTGGTACACATCGATGTACACTCAAAGGAATTGCTATTGTCATTGCCGAGGTCACACTCTTCGCCATCTTGCAACCAACCATCGCCGCAAGCTGGGCCTGTACAGAGATCTGTACAGCCATCGTTTTGGTCCCCGTTTTGCCCGTCGTCGCACTCCTCTTGGGGATCGGCGATGCCATTCCCGCATTCTTCGTCCACGCAACTGTCGCTGCACCCGTCACCGGGCATCAAGTTGCCATCATCGCAGGTCTCGCCGGGGCCGACGTCCGCGTCACCACAGACATTGAGAAGGCAGCTGGCGTTGCACGCCTTCCCCATGCCGTTCTCACTCCCATTGTCACACTCTTCGTTTGAAGCGTGAACAGCTCCATCTCCGCAAATGTTCAACAAACAGGAAGATGTGCAGTCCGCATCGTTGCTATTGCTCGAACCATTATCGCATTCTTCATTGCTTTGAACAATCTCGTCACCACATACAGGGTTCGTACAATTGTTGGTACAATCATCATCGTCAACCATATTGCCATCGTCGCACTCTTCCGTCGCGCTGATGACTCCGTCGCCACAAACATCCGGCCCTGCTGTTGTCTCTCCCGATTCCGACCCGCCAGTCGGTTCGGAGTCGGACCCCGAAGCTTCTGTAGCTGTGCTCGGGTCAGTCGTCTCCGGTAACGTTGTCGTAGGTTGTGTTGTCGTGTCGTTCGTGTCCGTGGAGTCCTCACTCCCGCCGCAAGCCTGGAGAAGCGCAATCGAACACAAAAAAGCCACACTCGTTTTTTGAATAGCCACCATATCGTCAGGATACACGGTCTTGAACATTGTCAAATCACGAGGCGTATATGGCGCCTAGCATCAGGTCTGAGGCAGCCGGCTCGTCGAAGGTCTACCCGGCGCTTCACGCGAAGCTCCGGCAAGTCCACCGAACAAGATTTCGACCATGTGGACCTGCGCAACCACCGCGCCCATGTGGTTACAGAGGAGGTAACATTTGACATGCTCATTTTAAAACGTTTGACATGCTCAATCAGACAGATATGATGATAGATTTCATGTCTCAAAGGACAGGCATGTTAAATTTCTCTCACTCGGGAGCAGGCTGTTTGAGAGCTGCCATTTCCCTACTGTCGGACTGAATCCCATGCCAGTCGCGATGCAGCACAGCTGGCCCGCGGATCCCTGCCTCGCGCATGGCCCGGAGGACTCGGAGGTTGACGTCGGTCTGGAAAATGACCTCGTATTGGGTATCGAGCACGTAGGCTCGGCAAGTGAGCTTGACCGCCGCGTAGCCATCTTCGAGCACCTGTCTCACCGCGATCGCGACGGGCTTGCCGAGATAGACGTAGCGCGAGGTGAGGGCCGCTTCTTTTATAATGCGACAGGCCCCATCGACATCCTGATCGATACCGATGAAAAAGACCATCGCAACTTGCATATCCAAGGCCCCGTAGTTGCCGTTGGAGGTGATATCATTGATGAACTTGTTATTTGGAATCGTCACCGTATTGTCGTCAAGTGTTTGCATCCGTACCGAACGCAAACCGATTGCGGTGATGTCCCCGTATTCGCCACCAAAACTGACGCGGTCGCCAACCTGAAACGGCCGGTCGATCATAATCATGATACCGGCGATAAACGAAGCCACAACATCCTTGACAGCAAAACCGACGGAAACCGCCGCTGTCCCACCAATCAGGGCAAGGACCTTGTTGTCGATCCGAAAACTTAAGAAGATGACGGCAAAGCCAGTCCCCACGTAGATTGTGAACTGGATAAAGGTGGCAGTTTTGGCGAGTAGAAGCCGGTAGTTGGCAAACTGTTCACTGAGGCTTTGGACAAAACCCTGCAACAACCGCAGGGTGAGCCACGCTCCCGCGATCACAAACACCGACGTGATCACACCCGACCACCGGATGAGATTGGCGAACTGGTCAATGGTTTCACCGCTGACTTCCGGCTCGGCCCATGCAACCCGGGGCCAGAAACATGCGAGGATCAACCAGCCAGCACAGAGGATTTGGCGAGTACGGGGAGCGAGCTCAAACCTCATAGTGGCCTCCGGATCACGAGATGGCGCCGCCACAACACTCGAGTGACCGCGCGGAACCAGTCGCGGGTGAGGTACAAACGACCGTCACGAACCTCGGTGAATCCCCGCGCGGCAACAAAGCGCAGGGCGTCCTCGATTTCCGCGGCCGGGAGTTGGGTCGATTGCATGATGTCGGACCGCATGGCCCCATCGAGTTGAACCAGGGCACGAAGTGTGAAGTAAACCGACGAAGGTAGTGCATCGAGGGCTGTAAACCGCGGGGGGTGAAACAGTCGAACCACCACGCGGGCGTCACTGTCGGCAAACAGCGAGCGCCGCCACCAGTGCAGCGCAACCGCCGGGTTGCCATCGACATAGTCCCAAAGAATCCGGTAGTACCCCTGCTCGCGGCGTTCGTGTTCGGTCAGATCATCGTCGTCGGTCGCTTGGCGCGGGACCTCGAGACCATCAAACGTCGGTACCAATCCGGCGGCTTTGGAGCGGGCGCGAAGAAGTGCCCCGATCTGCGCTTCATCCCACCGGGGGAGTTCGACCATGGTGTCAAAAACCGCCCCCTCGGCCCGTGCCCGGTAGACAAACTGCCACATCGGATCGCCGATCACCAACACCCAACTCGTCCCGGGAAGCGATTGCCGCGAGAAGGCCAAAAGTCGATCGAGTTGGGCGAGGCCACCAATTGTCGGGCGCACCAAGTGATGGGCGTCGTCGACAACAATCAGGCGATGTGCCCGGAGTGCATGTTGGACTGCAGCGTCGGCCGTTTCAGGCGTCACTTCGAGCTCAAGTACTTCGGCAAATCGACCGAGAAGTGCATCAAACCCGTCGTAGGGACACGCCACCACAAGCGAGTTGGGTGTCTTTTGCGACAAGAGGTTTACAACTGTTGTCTTGCCCGCTCCAGCTTCGCCGACGAGCGCACGAATCGTGACCCGATCGGTGAATTGTTGTGCTTGCAAGTCCTCGATGGCCTGACGAAATGGACCTTCGACTAGGGCTTCGGGAGGGCTGGCATAGGAGGGGTCGAGGAGCGTGGCCGCCTTCGCCTCGATGTCGGTCAGTTGGTTGTCGTCGCGCAACGCCTGTTTGGCCACTTCGCGGCGGACGAGATAGGCGAGGACCCGGCGGGTGATCTCAAACCGCGAGGCGCGACGAACAATGAAACGCTTGGAGCCGCTGATAAACAGGTAGACCCCACCCACGCCGGCCGCGATAAATCCTCGTAAGCCACCTTCCGTCCGCAGGACCCAGCGCACCAGTCCCGAATCGAGGGACATCTCTCGCAGGCGTCTGCGGATCACCGGCTGCCACCACGCCGTGAGTAACAGGGCGATCGGAATCGCGAGGATCCAAAACGTCGACACCATCCACGCGTAGATCGTCCCGCGCCCGACGGTGGTGGCGGTGACGGACAAAAACAGGCCAACGCCGGTTGCACACAGACCGACCAATCGCAGCGAACGCAGACGCAACACCGCGGTAGGATCGCCACGTCGGCGGTAGCGCGACTCGGAGGCCATGGCGTGCAGGAGGCGAATCACGGCGACACCTCCAAGGATCCAGGCTGCGATCTGCCACAGCATGTCGACCCCGGGGATTTGGGCGCGACGACCAAGTATTTGTAACAGCAAGTAGACCAGGGCCATCCACTCGAGGGAGAGGCGGACGTAGGGCGCGTAGCGCAGCATGGGCCCAAACACGCGCTTGGTCATACTCATCGGTTCGGTCTTCGACCAACTCGCCATCCCCTCGACAAACCTCGGTGCGCGCCGTCTCCAAGCGATGAACAAAAACACGGCAAAAATCAGGGTGAGGGCCCCCTTGGCGACGGCGACCGGTGAGCCGAGCACTTCGGAGCCGATGTTTCGCGCCCGCCGTGGGAGGGCCAGCGTCCAGTAGCGAAGGTCGAGGAGCAGGTGCCTGACCTCGAGCCGGGCCTCCTCGCGCCCGGTCCGGCCAAAGCTGTTCAAAGAGACACGCTGGGCAGACGGTGCGCGCCTCAACATTTCCTGGCGGACCCGGTTGATCGCGGTGATGTCCGCCTGGCGCTCACCCAAGCGCTCCCATCGGTCTGCGATCTCGCGGGCCCGTACCGCCTCAAACCGTCGGCGAAGTTCCAACCGCAAGGCGGCGAGCCGTTCATCCTCAAACAACAAAGGGTCGATTTGTGCGAGGGTCGAGGCGATATCTGGGAGCTCAGAGTCGGCCGATTGAATCGCCTCGAGGTCCGCTGCAAACGCTGTACATGCCTCTTCGTACAGGGAGCGAGCACGCGGCAGGAGAGCCCCCGCTGCCGGCGTCGGGTCGCCATCGAGGGGCGACATGTTTTCGATTTCCTCGCTCGCTACCGTCAGTGCCGACACGGCCTTGCGATCGGTGACCCGCTGCTTGCGACTGCGACCGAGGGCAGCTTCGACCTGGCTGACGGTCGCCTGCAACCCGAGGAGCGTGGCCCGGGCCTCCTCGAGTTTTCGCAGTTCATCCGTATTGGCGGCCGCCGCAGCGCGCAACGCCTGATCGCGAGCCTGCTCAGCCTCATCCGCACTCAGTTCGGCATCCTCGGGCGTCGTTTCGACCGACGGCGCAACATCGGCTGCCGGGGTTTCGAGGTAACGCGTGTGCAGCCGCTGTTTCGACTCGCGATCGAGGCCGGCGTAGTGGAGTCGAAGAACCATCAAAGACGTGCGCGCAGCCTCCAACTCTTTGATAAGCGAACGCCCCGGTACGGCGGCATAGGCCATCGCCTGTTCGAGGGTGAGGTCGTTCAGGGCAATCGGGTGGCCAACGTCGATCAGCAGCGAGGGGGTGATGTCGACTTCGGCCGACAAGTCACCGGCGATGAAGTCGCGAAATTTCTTAAACTCGGTTTGGGTGGCGACCAACTGCGTCCGCAACGACGCGAGGTCCTGTGGTCGATACCCCGCCGCGGCCCGGGCATCGTTGTGGGCTTTGACAAGTGCCTGCCGCCGACCGATATCGAGGGCATGAAACGCACGCCAAGCCGCCAAAAAGCGTGCTTGTGCGGCGGTCAACGAAAGTTGATCGGGAGTCGCGTCGCCACTTGAAGCGGCGACCGCCGTCAGCCAAGCGTGTGCGTACGGGGCGTTGAGGTCGAGCTCGAGCAGCGCACGGGCATCGACCTCGAGGCTGAGCGAGTTGGTGAGGAGGGCTTGGATCGCATCGGCGCGGGCGACCAACGCATCGCCAACGGGGTCGCGGCTCGCCGGTACCGTCGTTGTACTCGGTTTCGGACCGGAGTCCGACGGTGTTTCCGGTGTTTCACCCAGCTCTCCGGGAACGCCGACGGTCGTGGATCCCGGACCGGAGTCGGGCGATGTCTCGGCTGTCTCGTCCACCTCTCCGACGACGTCAGCTGTCGTAGACACCACGTCGGGCGAGTCTTCGGAGTCGGATGTCGGTTCTTCCGTCGTCGGGGGATCCGCGACCGATTCAGGTCCCGCAGTCGACGTTCCGGTGGTCGAGGTTGGATCCGATGCCTCCGCAGGTTCGAAGGTCGCAGCGTGAACGATACCAGCGAGCCCAAACATGCCGAGGAAGGCAAGCAGCGCAACAGCCTGTGTACGGATCGAGCACGCGTGTTTCAAAGCTGCCAATTGACTGTTCGATTGTCGCCGATGTCATGCGGAAAGGGAAGTTCCGTCCGGCGATCTCGCACCGTCGTGGGCCCGATTCATCCGTAGCGATGGTAACAACCATGGCCCCGGGGGCGACTTTTCGGTCGCACGGCGATGTTCGGTAGCGACCGACCTCCAATTCACCCGATCCGCCGGCCGTTCGAACGTTGCGGTGCCCGATATCAGTTGTAGTTGCAAACATAACCATGCCCGGGCAAACTAGTGGCCTTGGAGTTCCGAGTCGAACCGCTGGCGAACTTGGACGTCCACGCTGCACTCGATATGTCGGTCCCGGTGCATACGCGGCTGGTGTTCGATTGTTCGAATCTCGATCTCGAGCCGACACGCCAACCGATCCAACCTGCGTGGATCAAGAACTACCGCGACGTCCAACAGCCGAGCGAATGGCGAGCGAGCTGGAACATCGACAATTGGGGATTGATCGCGGCCTATCAAGACGGCCGGCGAATCGGTGGTGTCGTGCTCGCCTTTCAAACCGACGGCCTCAATATGCTCGAAGGCCGCCACGACCGTGTGATCATCTGGGACATCCGCGTCGCGTCGCACGTTCGGCGAGCAGGCGTCGGCCGATCACTGGTCGAGCGGGCGATTGGGTGGTCGCGCACTCGCAAAGCCACACACCTCATCGTCGAAACCCAAGACATCAACCCCGGTGCGTTTTTCTTTTACCGCCGCGCCGGGTTCCGACTTTATAGCGTCCGCCCCGACGCTTATCCCGAGCTGCCCAACGAAGTTCAGCTCCTGTTGCGTCGCGACTTCGAGTAACGACACGCACATCGAGTGAAAGATCCGCGGCTCCGCTCGCCAACGAAACCTCCGAAGCGTCCGGCTGACGCGACAACCGTGTTGCGCCCGCAACCGCGGTGAATGTCGTGTGCGGTCCGGACTGTGGAGGTTCGTATCATGCGTCGTACCAGACTTTTGCTCGCGCTGCTCCCTTTGCTGGCCTGTCGACCAGAGACCGCGTCCACCACCCCGACCCAAACACCATCGGCGAGCGGCGACTCGGGAGGGCAAATCGCCGGCACCGTTCGCAGTGAGGATGAAAACACGCCGATCGCCTCCGCTTCGGTGCTTTTGAGTTGTAGCTGCATCGAAGAAGTACTCGAGACCCAGACCAATGAGGCCGGTATCTACAAGTTCCCCGACCTCCCTCCTGGTGACTACACAGTGCGGGTCGTGACGGAGCATACGGATATCGAAGAGCGACGCACGCTCGCCCCGGATGCGCGTGAACGGGTGTACTTTCGGGCTTGGTCCCCGCCGAGTGAAGACTAACACTCAACTCGAAGCCGAGGCGTAGCTGCGCAACGAGGCCCGCCAACTCACACGTGCGAGCACCATCAGTGTACATGCAGTGATCACCGCAGTTGCGAGTGTCGTGGTGTCGAGGGTACCGAGCAACGCCTGTGCGGGATAGGTCGTCATGATCGCCAGGGGCACCGCATACAGAAACACGGCCTTGAGGACCCCCTGAAACACGTGGATGGGCCAGCGTCCGAAGTCGAGGAGCGACTCAAACAGCACGACTAGGTTTTGCAACCGCATCGCCCGGAAACTGACGCACAGCATCAGGACTCCGATGGCGTACAGCGCGAGCAAGCCGCAAAAACCGACGAGCGCCGCGGTCCCCAGGTCGGCGGCACTCGGCGCGTAGCCCAGGTTCCACAAACTGATGATGACGAGCCCGACGCCCAACACAAACTCACTGATCCGCCACGGGGCAAACTCGGTGGTCAAGCACAAAACGAGGGCATCGGCCGGCCGCAACAATACGTAGTCGAGGGTCCCGCGGCGGATGTGGTTCATACTGGCGACCAACGCAGGCTCTAAGAAGAATCCGAAAATACCGGTGCACATCATAAAACATCCGCTGAGCACCAGCAGTTCCCAAGCACCCCATCCGGCGACATCCCCCCGGTGATCGACGGCGACAAACAGCGGGACCACGCCGACCGCACTCCAAATGACCGAGAGCAGACCCTCACTCCAAAATCCCGTGCGGTATTGCAGGGCGGCGAGGCAACTCATCCGCAACTGAGCCGCGGCGATCCGTCCGGCGTGAATACATGAGTGTACAAATGAATCTTGACTCATGCGCCCACCGCTCCGTAAACGCGTAGCCCCCGGCGCCAGCACAGGTACGCGAGCGACCCGAATACCGCCACCCAACACCATTGGACGAGCAAGAAAAACAACGCATCTGCGGTGGCGAGCTTGCCGAGCGCGAGCTCGACGATAAACCCGAGCGAGGCGTGGAACGGCAGGAGGTCGAGGACCGCAGCCACCGCCTCAGGCATCAGCGAGACCGGGACCACATAGCCGGAGAGGACGATAAAAAACCCCAACCAAAACTCGTAAAGCGCGCTCGAGCTCGTGATCCAAAATGCGAGACAACCGATGATGACCTGACTCGTGAAGTTGATCAGCCAACCACCGACCAGTGCAGGTACAAGAAGTGCCACAGCATACAGGTCCATCCCGAGACCACCGCTCCCGACCACGAGCAGGACCGCAAGACCCAGCGGTAGGGCGAGAACGATCCGAACCGGAAGGGCGGCGAGGTTGGCGATGAGATGGTGGACGAGTGGATGAACCGGGCGCATCATCATCGTGCTGAGGTCCCCGGTTTTGATCTGGCGCTCCAAGTCCCACACGACCCAACACGAGGTCAGCTGGCGGATCAAAAATGCACCGACGAAGTAGCCGACGAAATCATCCTGTGTATAGTCACCTATTGGTGCTTCGGCGGCGAGGCCCGACCACAGCGCGAGGGCGATGAGAGGAAAACACGAGGTCAAAATCCAGACAAATAGGGCGGCGCGATAGGCCACGGCCTCGGCGAGCCCGAGACGGAAGATCGCCGCCCACACACGCGGTCTCATCCAGGACCCTCGGAGGCCGACATGCGTGACTGTGCAAATAACTCGCGCATGACTTCTTCTAACGGAGCGTCGCGCACTTCAAGGTCGTGGCTTCCAGGCAGCTGGACCAGCAGAGCAATCGCCTCGGGCACCCGCTGTGGCGCGACGTCGAGGGTCAGACGGGCACCGAGCTCGACGATGCGACCCAAGTTCCGCAGAATCTCCGCTTGTGGGTATTCGTCGGCCCGTACGCTGACGCGCCGCAACGGTCGGATCCGCCGCGTGAGGGCTTCGATGCTGCCGTCAAATCGCAACTCGCCCCCGTCGATGACAATGATCCGGGGACACAACGCGGCCACGTCTTGCATGTAGTGACTGGTCAGGACGACCGTCGCACCGTGGTTTTTGTTGTATGTACGAATAAACTCGCGCATAGACAGCTGCATGGCCACGTCCATACCGAGGGTGGGCTCGTCGAGAAACAGGGTCGAGGGACCGTGGAGGAGCGCAGCCGCGAGCTCGCACTTCATCCGCTCCCCCAGGCTCAAGGTGCGGACCGGCTGGTGCATGATGTCGCCGATTTCGAGACGCTCGACCAACTCGTCGAGGCGCTTGCGGTAGGTCGCGCTGTCGATCTCGTACACGACGCGGTTGAGCTCAAACGTGTCGACCGCCGGCAGGTCCCAGCTGAGCTGACGCTTGTGGCCCATCACCAAGCTGACCGAACGCAAAAATGCGGGGTGGCGGGCCTGGGGTCGGTGACCGGCAACACGCACACGACCGGAGGTCGGGTACAACAGCCCGGCGAGGATCTTGAGCGTGGTGGTTTTGCCCGCTCCGTTGGGGCCCAAGAACCCGACGCGCTCCCCGGGCTCGAGCGCAAATGAGAGCTCGTGGACGGCGGTGACCTCGGTGTACTCACGGCGAAACAAGGCCGCAAAAGCCGCCCGTAACCCGGCCCCACGGCGCGGCACCCGAAACCGTTTGGTCAACCCTTCGACACAAATTGCCGGCCCGGACACCGGGCGGAGCCTACCGCGTTTTTTGTGGATTTTCGGAAGCCGGTTCTGCTCCGCGAGTCGGCTCGAGGTTCACCGAACAAGTCGCCCGAAGTCAGCTCACCCGAAGGCCCATTCTCGTAAAACCGGCAGGCAACAGGACGCCACACGCCCGCCACAAACGCGAGCAACCGCCACCAAACGCGACGTGACAGGATTCTCGCGGCGTGAGCGTGCACATGAGCTTGTCCAGTGGTCCCACTCCGGTTAACCTACCGTCGAAACGAACAAGGCATCGCGCTTCGGCCCGCCACCCGGCTCGTCCACAAGCGCATCGAGGAGCAACCCGTGAATCAATTTCAATCCCACCACCACTACGAGGAATCCCACGAGGAGTACCACCACGGCCAGATGTACACCGCTGCCGAAGCGTCGGTCGAAGAGCGGGCGAAGTTCATCGAGCGTACATACATCCATCTCGCCGGAGCCATCGGCCTGTTTGTGCTGCTCGAGGCTGTGATCCTCAACATCCCCGGGGTCGAGCAATTCACCTTCAACATGCTGGCGACCAGTTCCTACAGCTGGCTGTTGGTGCTCGGGCTGTTCATGGGCGTCAGCTTTATCGCCGACCGCTGGGCACGTTCGAGTGCCTCTCCGGCGATGCAATACGCCGGCCTCGGGCTGTATGTCGTCGCCGAGGTCATCATCTTCGTCCCGCTCCTGTTGATCGCGCAGGCCGTCGCCGCGGCGACAGGTGACAACATCATCTTCACAGCCGGCGTCTCGACGATGGCGATCTTCTCGGCACTGACAGGCTACGTGCTGTTCACCAAGCGCGATTTTTCGTGGATGCGCGGCATCTTGGTCATCGCCGGCCTCGCGGCCATGGGGCTGATCGTCGCCAGTATCCTGTTCGGCTTTGGCCTCGGGGTCATCTTCACCGTCGCAATGATCGCCCTGGCGGCTTGCTACATCCTCTACTACACATCCAATGTTCTGCATCACTACCACACCAGCCAACACGTGGCTGCGGCACTGTCCCTGTTCTCGGCGGTTGCCCTGTTGTTCTGGTACGTCCTGCGGCTTGTGATCGCACTTTCAGGTCGCGACTGAGCACGCTTTTTCGGTTCACCGAGGCCGGCCTTGTGGCCGGCCTTTTTTACTCGTCGGCCCGATGTTTCACACAAGTACCAATTCGTGACGACCACGTGATTTCGGGCTACGATCCAAAAGATGACGCTTCGGGCACCCAGCTGCTGTGCGATCGTGCTCGCCATTTGCAGCATCGTGTTTGCCGGATGTTCGTCGGATACGAGCTCGGACGAGGGCGTATCGTCGGATGACGGAGCCTCGACCGGTGTCGCCAGCAGTTCGACCGCTGACGGAGGTACCGACGAGGGCTCCTCCACGACGGGCGACCCAAGCACCACGACATCCGGTGGACCGAGCACATCGACACCCGATCCACAAACCGAAACCTGCGCCAATGATTGTGACAGCGAAGGCAATTCGGCCCGCCCCTGCGAGGTCGTCGCCCAAGACTGTCCCGAAGGCCAAAAGTGTACGCCCTATGCCTCCGGAGGCGACCTCAAGCGGGACAGCACCCAATGCATCGACGTCGCCGACCCCGCCCAACCCGCCGGAGAAGCTTGCCAGGTCGAGGAATGGCCGGCCAGTGGCCTCGACAATTGTGACAGTACAAGTATGTGCTTCAACGTCGATGAGAACACGCTCGAGGGAACGTGCAAGGCATTTTGTGCGGGCAATAGTTGGCCATACACCTGTGAAGATCCGCTCGCCCATTGCCTGTTGGCCAACGACATGTTGATCGCCGTGTGTGTCCGCGACTGCGACCCGCTCAAGCAGGACTGTGCCGAAGGTCAGGCCTGTTACCCCACCGAAGAAGGCACCTACGAGTGCGGGTGGGACCAGTCCGGCATGGCGGGTCAGTACCAGTCGGTCTGTACCTCCCACCACGACTGCGCGGCCGGTCGCCTGTGCGTTCCCTCAGAGTTTGTCTACGACTGCGAGGCAGAGCGCTGCTGCACAGACTATTGCCCCCTCGACAGCGAAGAGCTCGACGATGAGCCTTGTCCAGACACAGAAAAAGGCATGACCTGTCTCGGCCTGTACCAAGCTCTCGATGTGCCTGCTTCCAACCAAGCCTTCGGCGCATGCTTGCTGGCGCCCTGACGCCGCCATCGCGATTTGCGACCCGACCGAACCGAAATATGAATCGGTGCTTCGCCCGAAATTTCATGCGAGGGAGCTTCGCTATTTATCGCAGGCGTGCGTAGAGCTCACGGTTCTCCTCTGAGCTCAAAACAATCGGCTCGACACACGGACGACCCTCGCGAAAAAACGGACTGTGTCGACCCTCGCGGCGCAACCATCCTCCGAGCAACAGCCGAACCGCTCCCCACAACACCGGCACCTGTTCGAAAAAACGTAGCTTGCGCCCGTTGTCGTCCTCAAACCCGACCTCGCCGTTGACGTGTCCGCGGACAGGCCCGAGCGCGACATCTCGCGGCTGGCCATGGGTCTCGTGGTCGGTGCAATTGTGGATCACCCCGATGAACGGAAACGTGGACTTGGCCAGCGTGTTGCCAATCGGGGTGTTGCAACAGGCCGCGTACCACCGCGTCAGCCCCTTGGGCGTGAGCCGCATACACGCGAGATGGTTGTTTCCCTCTGAAATCTCCACCTGTGCCTGGGATAACTGAAACACATCGGTCCCCCCGCGGGCGTTGAGCACCTCGTCGGCGCGACCCAAGTAGTGTGCGAATGCCTGACAATCATTGCAATAGCACACAACTCGGTTCCCACGTTCTGGCGCCACCTCCCGGATCGTACCGCGCAGAGCTCCGCAGGAACACCGGAGGGGGATATCCGTCGACATGGTCGAGACGCTACTCGCGGGCCCGGGAAAACGCAACCTGCGATCGACAACGCCGTGGCGTAGCGATTCTCGGGGTTACAGAACAGCCCCGAGGCCGGCCTCTCGGGACTCGTTGGGCGGCGTATCGAGGACGTTCTCGGGCTCCGCAGTCGCCCGCATCAGAAGCGTGACAACCAGCGCGCTCAACAGGACAAACAACGCGTACAGCAGCGGCAACCACAACATCAGCGGCTGGAGTACTTCGGGAAAGCTCAACACGATGATCCCGAAGGCCAGCGGGCTGTTTTGAATCCCGGTTTCGAGGGCGACGGCTCGCCGCTGTGCTGGCCCCAACCCCAACACACGGGCGGCGAGGTATCCCAGACCCATCCCGACGGCCCCAAGCCCGACCGTGGCGGCAAACATCTCGGGCGTACTATCCGTCAGCAGGTGTCCGTTGTGTACCAACCCAGAGACGATCAAGAGCACGAGTACCCCAATGCCAGACAGGCTGCCGATCCGCTCGACGCGACGCGCAAGCTCGGGTTTGCGGCTGCGGATCCACATCCCCACACACACGGGTAACAACACCAAGACCAGCGTGACAACCATTTGCCCATAGGGCACCTCGATCGTCGGCTCACCGAGTTTGCCGACATAAAACACGAGTAACAGCGGCATCAGGGCGAAGGCCGTAAACGTCGAGAGTACCGTCATCGAGATACTGAGCGAGAGGTCGGCTCGGGCGTAGTAGGTGTAGAGGTTGGACGTCGTCCCACCCGGTGTACAGCCAACGATCAGCAGGCTGATCGCCATCGCCTCGGGCAGTTCGAGCCAGGTCGCCAGGAAAAACGCACACAACGGCATCCACCCGAACTGCGAAGCCAAGCCGATCAACACCCCTTTGGGTTTTTTGAGGACGTTGCGAAAGTTGGCGACGGTGAGGGTCGCACCCATCCCGGTCATCAACACAATCAGAAGCAGCGCGAGGAGGGCCTTTTCGTACCCGGTCAACATCTACCCGGAGGGTACCACTTGCGACGAGCAGACGTATGTATGCGCAAACACGCATCTCGGCGTCCGACCGGTCATTCCTCCGGATCTTTTCGGTGGACACGCGTATTTGCGCATACAAACGATCGGGCTCAACCCGATGTTATTTGGGCCGGATCGAGACCTTGCCGTTGACCTTGTACACACACCCCTTGTCGCCGACTGCGTTGCGCAGCGTGAGGGGGATTTCGACGTTCCCCGTGCCCGGAACGGTGAATTCGTAGGGCATCGGTGCGATCGGAAGCACTGTATTGCCGGCCTTCACAGCGAACGCCTCATCGTTGGACCCAAACCCGCCACTAACCTCGATCGGCATCGGCTTACCCTTGGCATCGGTACACGTGCGGGTGACGACGACTTCCCCCACCGTCAGCTCGGCGACGTAATCCGACTCGGGGATCAGCCCCTTGCAGCTGACCTTGGTCGTGACCGGCTCGGACTTGAGCGGCTCGATGATGGTTCCCGCGTCGAACCCACAGGACCGCTGACAGGACGGAGGCAATTCGGGCATATCCGTTGGTACAGGTGGTGGAACCTGGCAGGCATCGCTGCTGAAGCAGGTATCGGCACTGCGGTCGTTGATACACGAGCGGGCTGCTTTTTCGAGGGCGACAACCTCCTCGTGAGCAGCCCTGCGCGCGTCGGCGACCATCGTCTTGGCCTCGGCACAGGCCGCTTCGGATCCGGCCGGAAACCGCCCGTAATCCGGGGCCAACACCCCCAACACACTGGTGTAGGTTGCAAGTACCTGCTCGCGCCCGGCGGCTGCGAGATAGCGCGACCCGAGTTGTGACAATGTTGTATAAGCACTGTTGTAGCGATCGATGATCTGCGAGGGGAAGGCCTCGACCACTTGGTATGGACTGGCGAGAAACCGCCTGATCCGTGGCGCACGTTCGAGGGTTTGCGGCAGTTGCTTGGCGAGGTCGACCAAGCTATCGAACGACAGCGCCTCGAGGTTTCCGGCTCCCCCCTGACGCAACACGTGGATCTTGTGCCGGTGGTTACCCATCAACTCGCGCACGCGATCGAGTTGATCCTCGACGCCACCGCCACTCGGTGCCGTCAGGATGTATTCGATATCTGTCCGCTGTTCGCTATTCGTTTCGACAAACTCGACCACGATGTAGAAGTCGCCCCCCTTTTCGATGGCCGAGACAAATCCACTTCCGCACCGGCGAATAAAACGCGCGTAATCACCGGCCTGGAGCATTTGCCGGGCAAAGTCCTTGAGCCCGGTCACCCGCGGACCGGTTACTTGCGTACGCACAGACTGATGGACCACGGCAAACACAGCCCCGGGGGCAAACCGCTGGTCGTGTAGAAATTTGGCTGTGGAATCCGCACGCCACAGTCCAATTTTGAACGCCGCGCTGGGGGGGATGTCGAGTTGCCCGGCGAGCTGTTCTTGCCCGGGGGCAAACCGCACCGCGAGCTCGCTTTTGGTCTGTTCGGACGCAGTGATGCTGTGGTCGACCTCGACACACAGCACACCGTCATAGGCATTGCCGGTGACCGGGTCGACCGCAGCTCCGATCGGGATCACCTGGCCCGGCACCACCGGCCCGGAGAACGAAGTCGCAGGAGTAAAGGCCGGAAGTTCTTCGCAGGCGACAGCATTGATACTCGGGGCTTGGGTCACGTTTTGCGAAGTTGACGTTTCGGGGCTACGGTCCGGCTGGGACTGGGGACCGGACTTTGCACAGGCAACTGCGCCTGTACAAATGAACGCTAGGCAATACATCCAGTGGGCGGTACACACTCGAGACATCGACAACATGATTGTCGCCACATGTCCGATTCGTCAAGTCTGGTCGACATCGGTCTGCACACACTGTCGTGTTTCATGCCTATTCAAGGACCGGCGGCTGGCTACATAAACCTACTTCGGTTGCGTGCACGTGCAAAAAACCAGACTCCCGCAGCCAGGGTTTTCTCGCACTGGCGGGAACCGGGGAATTGACCGATTCGCTTTTGTCGAACCTCAGCGGTGGCAGCGCGACCAACCTTCAAGAGGCGACATCGCCCAAACGCATCACCACGCTTGAAGTGGCGAATGACGGCAACCGGGTTTTCTCGCGCGTCACCGCAACGGGATAGTTGGCCAGTCGCGGTTTGCAAAACGCAGTTGCACTTGCGATTTGCGAACCGAGTCGACCTAGTCGACGTCGATCCACTGTGACTCGCCCAGGGCACAGGCCAAAACCTGCTGCAGCCGACCGCCGAGGCCGGTAAACCTTCGTGTCGCGTCAGCTCGGCGAATCGCCTGAGCCACCGCCCGCGGGTCGCCAACCACCACACACAGCTTTTTGGCCCGGGTCACCGCGGTATACAGGAGGTTGCGGCGCAACATCACGTGGTGCTCTGCCAAAATTGGAACGACCACCGCCGGAAACTCGCTCCCTTGGCTTTTGTGGATCGAGACCGCATAGGCCAGTGACAGCGCTCCGAGTTGTTTTGGGTCGTAGGCGATTGGTGTGCCCTCGACATCGACCACAAGCGTGTTGTTGTCTGGATCGACGGCGACCACCACACCGACATCCCCGTTGAACACACCCCGCTCGTGGTCGTTTCGCGTCTGCATCACCCGGTCTCCGAGACGGAACAATCGCGGCTCATGACGCCCGATGGCCGGTAACTCGATTTCCGGCTGACCGGCGGTGTATTGCGCCTGAAGGGCGCGATTGAACG
The DNA here is from genome assembly GCA_964621785.1 of uncultured Nannocystaceae bacterium. Lineage (GTDB taxonomy): Bacteria > Myxococcota_A > Polyangia > Nannocystales > Nannocystaceae > JACKDW01. Next base: position 93,443 of record CAZUPD010000006.1, on the reverse strand, counting down.
CAAACGTCCCTGCCCGCCCCTTGTGCATCGGACACAGGATCTGCACATCCTGCTGGGGATCGAGGTTGTAGGCCTCGGGCGCCCGGACGGCTGCCACCCGCATCACCAAATCGTGGGCGCGTTGAGCATCACGGGCCGTGATCACATAAAACTGCCCCGGGGTGTCACCGGCCGGATCGGACTGCAACACCTCACCTGCGAGGATCCGGTGGGCGTTGCGGACGATCGACGAACCCTCGGCCTGGCGGAATATTTGGTTGAGGCGAACCACCGGAATGACACTGCCCGGCTGGTCGGCAATTTCGATGATGTCCCGCAGGACATTTCCCGGACCGACTGAAGGCAACTGATCGATATCGCCGACCAACAACAGCCGGTGCTCGGGTGTGAGTGCAGAAAACAATGCATGCGCAAGCGAAAGGTCGAGCATCGACGCTTCGTCGATGATCAAGAGCCCCTGTGGCAGCGGGTTGGTTTCGTTGTAACTAAAACCCATCCCGTTGCCCTGGATCTCGAGCAGACGGTGAATGGTCGTCGCCTTTTTACCGGTCGCTTCGGCCAGGCGCTTGGCCGCCCTGCCCGTGGGTGCTGCGAGCAACAACTCCTCACCGTTTTCCACCGCGAGCTCGATGACCTGGCGTGTCACAGTGCTCTTGCCGGTCCCCGGCCCCCCCGTCAACACCGTGAATCCCGACTTCGCTACCGCGTGCACAGCCGCGACCTGGCCCGGACTGAGCTCACTCGGCAATTTCACCATCTTCCACGTGTGCCGGTGGGTCACCGCCAGATCGACCAACATCCGCGCAACCGCCTGTTCGGCCGATACATGGCGACGCGGGAATACCAGTCCCATCGCCTGTTCATCGCGCTGTTCGAATTCCAAATCGCCGGCGGCGATCAGCCGCTCGACTCCTTCGCGAATCCGCGGACCTGGCAGTTCGAGCAGGCGGCTGGTGTTGTGGACCAAGCGGTCGAGCGGCAGGGCACAGTGACCATCATTTTCGGCGCGTTCGAGGGTGTACAACAACCCCGCATCGATCCGGTCGTCGCTTTCGAGACTCACCCCGAGCGCCCGGGCGATTCGGTCGGCCGTCAAAAACCCGACCCCGCGCACATCCTTGGCCAAGCGGTAGGGATGTTCGCGGATCATGTTGATCGCACGGTCGCGGTAGCACTGGACGATGGTCCCTGCCAAGTAGGCCGGGATATCCAACTCGATGAGCAGGTTTTCGACCTCGGCGACCGGACCGGTGCGCTGTTGGTGGTGCGAGAGCACAGTTTCAAGGGTTTTTTTGCCGATCCCCGGAACCTCGAGCAAACGGCTGGGCTGACTGTCGAGCAACTTGAGGGTATCGGTGCCAAACCGGTTGACGATCTTTGCCGCCTTGTCCTTGCCTAGCCCCGGATATTTCTCGAGTCGTCGGGTGATCCCCTCGACCGTACTCGGCTGTTGCACGACCAAGTTGCGAAACGCGAACTGTTTGCCGTGCACCGGATGCATCGCCCACTCGCCCGAGGCTGTGACATCGGCCCCATCTTCGACCCCGGTCGTGCGCCCGACCCAGGTCGCGATCTCGGCAGTCCCCTTGGGAAACACGCGCAGCACCGTGTAGCGTGTGCGTGGGTCGTGATAGACGGTACTCGACACACGCGCGTGCACGCGTTCGGGCGTTTCATCTTCGGCTTCGACCGCCCAGGCCGGCCGCGGGCGAGGTTCGCTCTGGTCCAAGGTGGGCCAAGCATCGTCGATCGCGGACGTATTGAGAAGCACAATTTTGCAGATCGGCCCCACGAGCTCACCTCCTGTAGGTTGATTGTATAGGCACGATCTACCCAGGATCCGACCAGCCCGGCGTCGAACCATCCGCCGAAATCTGCCACGCACTTGCGACATCACAGGCCAACGGATCTCGACGGACGAACGCACGCCCGTTGAACCCCGACCCCGACGCCTGGAGATGATCCCCGTAGCGACTGATGAGCACCGGATGGGGCGCTGCGACATACAGAGTCACCGGCTCACCGGCATTGGTGAGACCACCGTCCCCGAGGGAAGAGGCGAGGGTTACGATGGCCGTTTGGGGCATGGGAGGCGGATCGGCATTGCCCCGGTCGACAAATCCACTGCCGACGATCAGGGTGTACTGACCGGGCTCGCTGACAAACTCGGGAACAGGATCGCCCGGCGTCTCGCCCTGTGCAAGCTCGGCCTGAACATCCTGCCACGACAAATCGGCGAGCCACAGGCCGCTGATGGTCAGCGGCTCGCCCGACGTTCGGATATCCAAGACCTCCACGTATTCCGCCCCAGGTTCCGGACCCCGGGGATTGGCCAAGACTTCGGTGATCACCAACTCGGGAAACAAAACCGGCACCGAGATCAATTCTCGAAACGTCCCCACCTCGCGGCCCGCGAGATCAATTGCCGACACCGACACGAGCTGCCGCCCACCCGCCATGACTTCAGGACCTGTCCGGATCGCCATCTCAAAACCCGAACCGAGATGATGGATCGCCGGCCATGCATCCACATCACTCTGTATCGACACGGCGATCGCTTCGGGCGTCGATCGTTGTAGCATCAAGCAAGGCCCCTGCTGGGACAGACTCAGACCGGCGAGACTCGAACCCTCCACGAGTGGACCCGCACCCGTACGAAAGCCCGACACATCGGCTGCGGGAGCGATCGCCCCCCTCCCCATTTCATCGAGAAACGTGCCCGCCCCCGGTCGGTAGTGGGTACCTGGCTGCAGTGGTTGTTCGGGGGTCAGCGCGACGCATGTCGCATCAAACTCAAATCCATCCGCACACGATCGGGGGTTTTGCAAGATGACCTTTGAACCATCATCTGCTTGAAGCTCGAGGGTCGACTGTGTATCCCACTCGACGGCACGCTCAAACACAACCCACACACTCGCTAGATCAGTCGGAACGGCAGAACTTCCATCCATGGGCCAGACGAGTTGTGCCTGCGGCCCGGAGGATGTGCGGTCGGCAGTTTGAAACCCACAACTCCAAACGCCGGACTCCCCGACGACGAGGGCCGAACCGTTGTCATCTCGGATAAATGTACTTGCAATCAAATGATAGCGAGCGTTGGGCTGCAGCGGGAGGTGTGGTTGGATGCTCAACTGTGTTCGCCCCGTTTCGGGCCACCACGCACGCAGCGGTACACCCCCCGTAAACACCCCCTCGGCGAGGTCATCGGATGCATCGGATGCATCGGATGCAAGCGGATCGAGCCAGCACCGACCCTGTGCACATACACCGTCTTGACACCGCCCCTCGGCATCGCAAGCCGGCCCCGGTTGGGACGCGACCAAGGCCAATGCCCCAGAGGTCACCGTCGTCGGATCGATCGGCTCCGAAAATGTGAGCGACAGTTGCGGCCAAACCTCGATGACCCGGTCCCCAACACACGGCGAAGCGTGGACGATGTGGGGTCCGAGCAGATCTGCATCGGGATCGGCGATACAGCCGGTATTGGGGGCCAACACCCCCGCGAGGATCAAGCCGAGGGCCCAGGCCGCTGGCAACTTGTGAGTGCGAAACGGGCAGGTGCAGCTGCAACAACGTGGACAGGACAAACACGGGGACATGGCGGGTGAGTTCATCGCGGGCATGGTGTTCGTCCGCCAACCCAAGATGTTGCAGCAGGCGAATCGCCGTGAGCTTGGTGTGCGCCTGCAAGATCCTTCGTCCCGAGAAGTTGCGCTTGCCAGTACATCTATGCCACCGTGACTGCGTCGATGACGCGTCGCCGGCTTCGCCATTTGCTCCGTCTACCCTCGGTATGCCTCGTCATGGCCGCGTGCGGTGGCTCCTCGTCTGAGCAGGCCCATACCTCGTACGTCCTCACCACAGGCACCTCAACCTCGACCTCGACAGATGTCTCGGTCGACATGCCCGATGAGACGACAATCGATCCGACCGTCGGTACAGCTACCGCGACCGGGACCTCAACGAGTTCGACGACCGATGACATTCGCCTCGACCTCGGTACGCCCCCCGACCTCTCGTCGCCCGAACCGTGCCCGGGGCCGGGTCCCGATCTCTTGTACACACATATATGGATCTCGAACTCCGCTGAAGGGACGGTTTCACGGATCGATACCCGCAGCCGCGTCGAGCGGGGGCGTTACAAAACCGCCGGTGGTCTCACGCAGAGTCCTTCCCGCACGTCGGTCAACCTCGAAGGCGATGTCGCGGTCGTCAACCGTTTGGGGAGCGTCACAAAAATCATTGCCGACCCCGAGCGCTGCCCCGACGTCGACAACAACGGTGTCGTCCGCACATCGCAGGGGCCCGACGATGTGCTCGTATGGGGCGATGACGAGTGCATCGCCTGGTCGACCCTCTTGCCCCCGCGCTCGCGACCGGCGGCATGGACCGCAGGTGAAATCGTCGGAGAGGGCTGCGACGCGCACTACGAGGGTATCGAGCTTTGGACTTCGGGTCCCGAGGGCGACGATACGTGGGTATACCGACTGTCGTCTGAGACAGGTGAAATCCTCGATCAAGTTTCGATCCCCGGGATCGCCGGCATCTACGGCATCTACGGGGGAGCCGTCGATGCCCACGGAGACTTTTGGGGAATCGTCTACGACGAGGGTCCACTGGTGCATGTACATCGAGAAGACATGAGCTTCGAGGTGCACCCACTCCCGCAACCGAGTGCCTACGGCATGACCGTCGACAACCTCGGCCGCGCATGGATCGGCGGATTTGAGGGCACGTTGCAGCGCTACGACCCCGAAACCAACACTTGGACAAGCGTCGCAACAGGACTCACGAGTCTGTTGCGGGGGATGACCCAACACAAAAACGGTGACCTCTGGATCGCGGGTCTCAGCCCCTCGGGGGTGTTGCAGGTCGATACCGACCAAGCCACGGTCATCAACTGGCACACCGACCTTCCCGGGATTGGCAAACCGACAGGCACCAGCATCGACTTCGATGGCTACGTTTGGATGGTCGATCAGACAGCCGGTGATTCAGGTGGCGCCTTCGTCCTCGACCCGCATACGGGTAGTGTCGAGGCGTTTGTCGAAGGGCTCAACGGACCCTACACCTACTCGGACATGACAGGCTGGGCACTCGGGAACGTCAGCGATCCCCACGATTAGCCGATTATCCGTGGCGAAATGGCTCGTCACTATCTTGATCTGGATGCTCGCCCAGCACTTCTCCAGCGATCTCCACTCCGAGCCCCAACACCGTGCGGTTTGCATATGCAAAATATGCCGTAACTTGGTTGAGCTCGAGGATCCCCGCATCGGTCACGCCGATGCTCCGCAACGGTTCGAGGTCCGAGGCCGCCATCGTGGACGGCTGCCGTGTCAGTTTTTCCGCGTACCGACACAACGCCCGCTCGCGCTCGGAAAGCTCGGGCCCCCCACCCGGCTGTGTGGCCGCTTTCACCAACCTGTCGGCTAGCTCGCCATCATTCCCCAGGATCCGTTTCAGACCCGCGAGATGGTGGCGAACACAGTAGGTGCATCCGTTCCATAGCGAAACACAGACACCGATCAGTTCACATTCACGCGGGGTCAGCTCGCGGGGCCGACTGTGGAGCACGGCACGGTACAACGCGAGATGGGCTTCGAGCGTGCGCGGGCGCAACGAGTGCGCCTTGAGAATGTTATCAATCTGTCCCCGGGGAGAACGGATCTTTGCATACAATTGCGCGAGCTTCCCCCGGGCCGCAGTCAGATCAATCGTGTCGATCCACGTCATTGCCGGCAGCATCGCACGCGCGCACATCGGCACCAAACATTCGACCGAACGCGCGATACCATTGTCGGCCCGCCACGGTACGCGCGGATCAAACCAGTGACGACCGCACGATTGACCCCTAAGATGGTGCCGCCGCACCGTCAACGAAGGGATCGACGAATGAAGGTCAACCGCGACGCTTCCTACAACGTGTTTATGAATTCAGCCGAAGCCCTCGACTGGCTCGGCACCCGGATCAAGCGAATCCGTCATCAACCGCTGCATCCCGGGGGGCGAATCAAACTCCATCTATTTGAACACGCAACGAGTGAGGAGCGGGCCCACCCCAGACTCCGTGTCGAGTTGCCACCGGCCGACGACCCTGCCCCGCGTCACATCCTCGACGAAGTCGAATCACCACATAATGCACAACAACTCCACATACTCGTCGAGCAGCACCTGCGCGAGTACGCGGGTTACCTCAACGCCGACGACCTCGAGCCAGACGCGGGCCCCGAGGGGTCAAAACATTACTATCGCAACAGTATCCGGGCCCAGAGAATCGCGCAGTTCTTTACCGAGGCACGGGCACTCCTCGACCAAGTCTCCGAAACGTGGGAAGACGACGAACGCGACCGGGCCCGTTACAGCTTGCATGTATTTGAAGACGAGGCCTACGCCGGGGACGTTCGCTACGACGATAGCGATACCGGAACATATCACAGCTACGGACACGACGATCCGTTTGTCCACTATCTCGAACAGACCCTCGCCAGCCTGCCGGCACCCGGTTCCAAACCATTTGCAGTTCTGACCGCCGGCCAGCGTCGCGCAGTGCGAAACCAACGCCGCCAACTCCTGCGACACCTCGACTTTCTGATGCGCAATAAATATGCGTATCACGGGATCACCGAAACCGATATCGAGACCTCCCTCGGCGGATTTTTGATCGATCGAAATTCGCGACAAATCGTTTCGGAGGACCCGGGGTCAAACGAGACCCTCGTCCCCCGCTACGAGCTGTTGCGAATTGATCCAAAGTGTGCCCATGCGCAGGCGGGAGCCTGGATCTATCGCGATGAAGACGGCTACAAACTCGCCGACCACAGCGACGTTGAAGTCAAATCCACCGACATCCGTCGCCGCCCAGTCGACACCGAACAACTCACATTTCGCCGCGCACCGAAAAGCCCCCATCTCCGCAAAGGTATTCGCTTTGATTGGGACCGCAACGGCTACGTCCAACCCGGGAAGGTCCAGTGGGTATCGTGGGCCGGACACTGCGACATTAAGGCCATTATGGAGAGTTTTGGCCTGACACTCGCCGCCAAACCCAGTCTGTATGAGTACCGTTCGGACACGGGAGGTATCGAACACTATGACCACACCCACCTGCTCGAAATGCTGGCGAGTGTGATGGAGCTCGGTTCGGTCTACCGCCATGCAGACGAGAGCGGGTTGCTGCAGCGCGGTGTGCAGCGTTTTGGAGGATTTCGCAATGACTCGCGCCCCGATCGTCTTCAGTTTCGCGGGCTCGCCAAAGGGAAGCACTTTCGCTGGCCGCTCGGAGGTCGCCCAGATACGTTCACCGTCACGGAAATCGAGTTTGACGACGGTCTCGCAAATATGGGGACTGCCTTTTTTCACCACTTGCCGGACGTCGACAACATCCGCTTCTCGCCAAACCCGAGGTACATCAAGACTGTGGAGGGTGACTACAATCTGATCGATGTCACCGGCACGCGGCTCAAGGTCCGGGTTGAGATGGACGGGTTCGATGCAGATACAGGTTATCCGACGACTGCGACCGAAACCATTGAACTCGATATGCGCGAGGGCAGCCAACAAACTCGGTTCCTACTGGGGACCCACATGCACAACGCATCCTCCCGCGAGATGTACCGCGTCTATCTCGACCTCCAAGCCCGTAGGATCGTCGCGGAACTGTTGCGTTGGAAGCAAGTCGACGGCAAATATCAAGCGCAGGTGGTTCCCGAGGGGGAGGTCAAAATTCCCCTCTCCGAGCCGTTTCACGTGACATTGAGCCGGGAGATGAAGCGCGACAACCCCGAGGCGTTCCAAGAGCTCCTGCGCGTCGCCCTGCGCGAAGGGCAAAATATTTGTACCGACACAGATATGAAGGCCGAGGTGTGGAACGGAGTGGTCACCAACATCCAAGCCCGCAAACTCGGCGAGAACCCCGAGGAACGGACCGAGCACTGGCAACTCAATGTACAAGCACGATTTGGTCGCGCCTTCCTCGAATATTTGCTCCGCCGCGACCCAAGCGGCATCCCCGAGGCGTGGTGCCCCGCACTCACCGAGTCCGACTGGGGAAAGTCGATCGACTTTTTATGGCAAGACTTCCCAGATGTTGCCAGCAAAGCGATCGAGCAGGGCGAGTGGGTGGTCAACCACACCATGCTCGAGCGAAAACTGGTCGAGCTGACCTACACCGAGGATGAAGAAGGGGGGTTTTTCGTTGAGGACGAGCACATCAAAAACGTGTATGAACAAATATTTTCGGCCCTGAGCGGACATCAATGGACGATCCTTCACGATAATAAGCGCTATGGTTTTACTGATGAAGGTGCGTGGCAAGCCGCGATCCGTCGACTCGACTCCCTGCGCGAGCGTCTGTCGTTTACCGGTGAAGGGGCGGATCAGGCGTGGCCCGAGAGTCGACGTCCCGCGCCCGCAGAGAAAAAGAGTACTCCAGAGTCCGACGACTCTCCGAGTTCCGATGCGAATTCTGAATCGGATACGGAAACCGAAGCAGCCGGCGACATTCCGGGTTCCGATGCGGATAATACTGAATCCGGTGCGACTTCTGAATCGGGTACGGAACCCGACACTGCCGACTCTCCCGACTCCGAGGCCGTCGACAGTCCGTCTGATTCCGAAGCCGATGCGGTCAATCCTTCCGATTCCGAGGCGGATGCGGATACCGAAGTCCAGGATTCTTCCGACGCCGCGGATACCAACGGTCCGTCGGATAGCGAAGCCCATGCTTCGCCCGACTCCGACACGGATACCGATTCCGGTGCATCTTCCGACTCCGACGCGGATACCGAATCCGTCAGCTCTCCCGACTCCGACGCGGCGAACGACAGCCAGTCGGACGCCTAGCTGGCGAAACAACGCAACGCCCGCCTTAGCGACTTGCGCTACTCGCCGGCGAGATAGGGTCCCCCACAGGCCAGCCACTCGCCAAGCAACGCGCGCTCTTCCTCGGTCGGCCCCCCCGCAGGTGGCATCGTATTGTTGTCATCACCCGAACGCTCCCAGATCCGGTCGAGTTGCATCCGCACCTGATCCATGTTGTCGAACGTCACCTCGGGTGGGGCACCCTGACGCTCGTCGCCGGTTACCGCACCCCCGTGGCAACCATTGCAGTGGGTGAGCAAAAACGGAATGCCGAAGTTCTGGGCGTCGACCGTGCTCTCCGGCGGACACGGACGCTCGTCGAGCGAGTCCCACGGACCCTCGTCGACCGTCGTTGTTTCAGACCCCGAATCGGACCCGCTCTCCCCCGTTTCAGAGGTCTCACTCGACGCGGTTGTCGCGTCATCTTCGGCGGCACACCCGGCCAGCGCACCCCATAGGAGGCATGTCGTTACGAACGTTCTAAAATGAGGGCTGCGTACCACCATGGCGCGATTCATCATGCTTATACACTCAGTCCACCGAGCGGAGTCTCGCGCGGCAACAACTCGCTTGGATCCACACCGGTCAGGGACAGCACTCCCGCGGCAAACGCCCCATAGTCGAGCGGAAGACCGTCACTGTTGAGCTGACCGCTGGCGAGGTCGACGAGCTCGCCTTCGAGACCGTCGTTGGTTGCTCCTACAACTTGTCCCCCCTTGACACCTGCACCAAAGACCATTGCCGAGGTCGTCCCCCAGTGATCCTTCCCGCCGTCGCCGTTGAGCTTGGGTGTCCGCCCGAGTTCCGACACGACCACGACGACTGTCTCGTCGAGCAGCTTGCTGCCGGTCCCGGTCCCATTGGTGGTAGCGAGGCGTTCGACCAGCAGGTTGAGGCCGGCAAAGAACGAGTCGTGGAGGTTGTTTTGCTCACTGTTGTCGATATGGGTATCGAAATCACCGGCTTCGATTTGAACGGCCTGCGAAAGTCCCTGAGACAGGGCTGCGATAGCGATCTCCACCTGCGGCCCGAGGTCGCGGGTGAGGTTAAACGCTCCGAGCCCGGGACTGTTGCGCAGCGCATCGCCGCGGCTGAGGGAGTCGAGGAAATCCTGGAGATGCTTTTGGTTGCTACCCGCCTGCCCCCGGGTCGCTAGCTCGCGCTCGGCTCGGACGTTGACATGGGCCCGGATGAGCGCCTCTTCGTTGGTCGAGGGGGTGAACGACTGCTGTGGCGTCGAAGCAAACCACAACACCGAGGACTGGTTGAGCAGCGCATCGAGTTGGTTGGTCGTTCCTGTGCGGGCCGTGAGTGCTGCGTGGGGTCCCGAAAATGCCATCCGCCCGAGTACGAGGTACGGCACCGGAAGGGAACGCCCATGTGTATGCGCAACAATTGCCCCGACGTCCGGGCTCGTCTCACTGACGGTACCGGTGAGCACCCGGGCCGCGCAATTGCTATGGGACACCGACCGGACTTGCAGACCGTTGATCACGGAACACAACCCGGCATTGGCGGAGAAAAACTCTCCGACCGCCGGACGGGCCGGGTCGGTTAAAATCGGAATGCCGGAAAAGTTCTCGACCGTACCGTCAGGCGCATCGATGCCGATGATTCCCGGTTTGGGGTCGAGCGCATAGGTGACATCCCATCCGCCCTGGGCGACAACCAGAATCAACTTGCGGGGCGTACCGGCGAGGCTGGCCGCCTGGCCCGATCGCCACACACCGAGGCCCCCCGCTGCGAGGGCGGCTGCCGAACCGGCTAAGAGACTCCTGCGTGTCAGTGTCTTCATGGTGATTCCTCTGTTCATGTAGCGTTTCAGCAATCAAAAATCAGGCACCATCAGTAGTAGGCGACGGCGATATCCTGCATCAGGGCGGCGACGACAATCTTCCACGCCCGCGAAGGTGTTCCCGCTTGGCTGAGCGCGACCGTAAAGAGCTCGTAGGTCTGGTCGACATCGAGGGAGTCGCCGGCGACCTGTTGCCCGAGCAGGCGCACATACAAGTCGACGATTTGCTCGCGCACCCGCGCCTCGCTCGTGTCATTGGGATCGCCGATGGTCAGCAACTTGCGTGCACCGGGGTCGGAAGTAAAGTCGTGCTCGACCGCATAGCCAGCGGCATCACGGGCAGCTGTCCGCAACAACAGGCTCGCGGTGGCGTTGTAGGTATGCGCTGGACGGGTGACGTAGTACCCGTCGATCCCACCACCCAACACCTGAAATCCGACAAACGAGTCGTCTAGCAGGTCGATGGTTCCCAACTGGAACTGGGAGATATCGGCCTTCCACGAAAAGCCGACCGTATTGTGTAGCAGCAACTTGAGTTGGACGGGTCGGATTTTTTTGAAGCCTCGCGCGGCCAAGGCGTCCTCACTCGGCTCTTGATCGCCGAGGGCTTCGAGGTCGACGTGGGAGACGTGGAATGCATCGTCGAGGACAATCGACCGTACGAGTTCGCGGGCCGAAAACCCCGAGTCGATGAAGTCCCGCTGCAGCTTCGAAGCTGTCTCGTGGGACACCTGTTCGAGTGGAATCTGGTGGAAGTAGCTGTAAAACCGCCGCGCGGTGCACAGGCTAAACCGCGGGTCGGAGGCGATCAGGGCCCCCAAATCAACGAGCGATTCCCCGGCAAACCCGAAGTACCCCGGGTCGCGCATGTCGACGCCATAGATCAGGCTAAACAACCCGGCAGAGTAGTTGTCGTGGGGATAGGTCACCGCCGACGGCAGCACCTGCGGAAAATACCCGGAGAAGAAACTCGCCAGCGGGTCGAGCGATTGGTGGCAGCTGACACAGGCGGCGTCGGTTTTCACTGCATCTGCAACTTCATTGGGGTCGGCGAGGTTGACGGCCTGCGGATCGATGTCGATGTCGCGGGCGAGAAAATCCTCGCACAACAGGGCCCGCGACATGGCGTTGGCACGTCCGCGGTTGGCGTTGGCGATGGTGCTGTCGTGACGCGTAAACAACCACCCGTCGGTCAGGATCCCCGCGTTCCCACGATCGTCGATCCATTGCGATGGCTCCCAGATCTCCGGGTTGGGCTCGCCTGAGTGCGCAAGTCCCCAGACGCCCGCGGTGTGGGTGTTGACCATGGTGTAGTTGGCAGTCACGATCTCGGTGTAGGGCTTGTCCTCGAGGATGACATGCTCGATCAGTCGCAGCGGTGCGTCCATGATCGAGCGGTTGAGCTCGTAGACATCGGCGCCGGCGAGCACGCCCTTGGGCAAAAACCCTGCGGGCGGGATGAAATAATCCACCCGCGACAGCAGAGCCTCGTTGTGGAGGTCTCGCATGATCACGCCAAACCGCGGATCGCTGAGGTATCCGTCGACGATGGTCTCGAGCGAGCTGGGATTGTCGGCGACCGCAGCGAGCTCGTCGCGACTCGGACGAATGCCGCGAACGGCCATCGAAATCCGCGTCAGACGTTGTGGTGGGGCGAGGTAGGCAAGGCCGTGTTCATCGACCTCCATCCCATCCGTGGTGGTATCGGCCTCGGTGTCTGAAGCGGAGTCGGTTTCTCCGTCGCCATCGCCTCCACCACAGGCAGGTCCGAGAAGGCCAAAAACAAGTACAAAAGGCCAGGTTGAACGTATCGTCCGTCGAAAGGTCATCGCCGTACCCCACATCAGGATCTCCTAGGACGCTCTTTCCGTCAACGCCTACAACATCCTACGACGACCGAACAACCTCGCGAAATCATATTCGTTTTGAGGATTCACGCGACCGACGAGGGTTACGACACAAACATGTCACCCGCATCGAAGCGGGGTCTGGAGACCGCGAGCGGGAGGCTTTCTCCCGACGAGTCGCCCGTGTTTTCTCCGCCAACATGTTTTGCTGCTCAGCTCGTGTGTGGCGCGGTCGCGGTGCGACTGCGAGGGAGAAGTCAATGGCAAAGATCGGCCGTTCAACAAATCGGTCGTTCGCATCATCGATGACTGTCGTCGCGCTACTTCAAAACAGTCCCTTTGGACATCTTCGCTACGAGCGTGTTCTCGACACGGTCGTGTTCACGCCTCCTCGGTTGTCGCTCACGCACGCCGGGCAACGGGGATTTTCGGCGGACCTACTAGTACACTGCATCAGACATGCCGCGCATTGACTCGACGGCGATACCATCGTCGATGGACCGCGCCCCGGAACGGATCGGACGATTCAAGATCATCCGGCAACTTGGCGAGGGTGGCATGGGTGTCGTGTTCGAAGCTCTCGACGAGCAACTCGGCCGACCGATCGCCATCAAGCTCGTCCACCACGCTGTCGACAAAGAAGGCTCGCGGGGTCAGGCGAGGATGCTGCGCGAGGCCCAAGCGATGGCTCGCCTGTCGCATCCCAATGTCGTGCAGGTCTACCAGGTCGGCGAACACCTCGGGCAGGTGTTCTTGGCCATGGAATACGTCAAAGGGCCGACGTTGCGAACATGGCAACGCGAGAAGGTTCGTTCGTGGCGCGAGGTATTGGAGCGCTACATCGAAGCCGGCCGCGGGTTGTCGGCTGCCCATAAAAAGGGATTGGTCCACTGCGACTTCAAACCCCACAATGCCTTGGTCGCCGACGATGATGGACGTGTCCGGGTGTTGGACTTCGGACTGGCGAGATTCCACGAACGCGCCGACAGGACGGCAAAAAGCCCGGAGCAACTCACCGAGTTTGACCGTATCGAACTCTCGCAAAAACTGCTCGACCGCCACGAGATCGAACAGTCGATGACGATTTCCGACACCGTCACCGGCACCCCGGCGTACATGTCCCCAGAGCAATATCAGGGGTTTCGCGCCAACGCCCGTAGCGATCAGTTTAGCTTTTGTGTCGCCCTGTACGAAGCGCTCTACGGGGAACGTCCATTTTCTGGACAGAGTCCGGCTGCACTCGCATTTCAAGTGAGTGCCGGAGATATCCGCGATCCACCGCCGGGTGCCAAGGTGCCGACGTGGCTACGCGAAGTGATTCTCCGCGGACTGCACCCTGAACCGGCCGGGCGCTGGCCGTCGATGGATGCCATCCTCCAGGCACTGATCCGCGATACGGGGCCGCTTCGTCGCCAACGGATCCGCATCGAAGGCATCAACATCGAGCGGTTCAAACACCTGTCGACCCACGGCTACGAGATTGCCCAGCCACTGCGGGATGGCCGGGACACGGTGGTCTACCGCGGGCGGCGAGAGGCGGATGAACAGCCCGTCCTGCTCAAGCTGTTGCGCAGCGAACTTCCGTCGCGCAGCGAGCTCGCCCGGATGCGCCGTGAACATGAACTTTTAGGCAAGTTCGATACCACCGGTGTGGTCCGCTCCCTCGGACTCGAGCAACACGGCCACGGTACCGTCCTCGTGCTCGAGGACTTCGGTGCGACCACCCTGCGCCAGCGATTGATGGGCGGCGTTACCCTCGAAATCGGTGAGTTTTTACGCCTCGCCCTTCGCCTCAACGACGCCCTCGCCACGGTCCACTCCGAGGGCTTGATCCACAAGGACATCGGTCCTGACCACATCCTCCTCGACGAGACCTGCCGGCGTGCCGCCCTCGCCGACTTCGATGTAGCATCACAGATTTCGGAAGAGACCCCTGCGATCACCAGCCCCGACGACCTCGAAGGTACGCTGCACTACATGGCGCCCGAGCAGACCGGGCGTATGAACCGGACGGTCGACTACCGCAGCGACTACTATGCCCTCGGTGTGACGTTTTACGAGGCACTCACCGGCCAACTTCCGTTCGAGGTTTCACACCCGATGGAGTTGTTGCATGCACATATTGCTGTCGCCCCGACCCCGCCCCACGAGCTCGCGCCGAATATCCCCGAAACCCTGGGTCGACTGGTCGTCAAGCTCATGTCAAAGACACCGGAGGAGCGCTACCAAAGCGCTGCCGGGCTGCGAGCTGACCTTTCGCGCTGCCTGCGAGAATGGACCAAACACGGGTGGATCGAAGACTTTCCCCTCGCTACCCAAGACTTCTCCGAGCAGTTTTCAATCCCGCAGTTGCTCTACGGACGCGAGCAACTGGTCGAGCTGCTGCTGGCCTCCTACGAACGTGCGGCCCACGGCAAAATCGAAATGTTCCTGCTCAAAGGGCCATCTGGGATCGGGAAGTCGGCCGTCGTCCGCGAGGTTCACAAACCGGTCGTCGGGCGGCGCGGCTACTTCGTGTCGGGAAAGTCTGATCCGCGAACCCGCGATATTCCCTACAAGGCGCTGCTCCAGGCATTTCAGGAGTTGTTTCGCCAGCTGTTGCGCGAATCGGATATCTCGCTTCGCGTGTGGCGGGAAGAACTCCTCGCCGCCGTCGGTGGCAACGGCCGCGTGCTCATCGACGTCATCCCCGAACTCGAGCTCATCATCGGCCCGCAACCAGGTGTCCCCGACCTCCCGCCGACCGAATCCTCGAACCGCTTTCGCTCGCTGTTTCGCAGTTTGATCCGGGTCATCGCCCGCGAAGACCGTCCCCTGGTCCTGTTCTTGGACGACTTGCAATGGTCGGACCTCGCTTCGCTCAAACTCGTCGAGCGCCTCGTCCTCGATCCAGAACTCGGCAACCTCCTGCTGGTCGGTGCCTATCGCGATACCGAAGTCGGCCCGGATCACCTCCTCAATCAAGTCCTGCAAACCATCGAGGAGGCGGGGTTTTTGGTCCACCAACACGCGGTGCGGCCATTGGCCCTCGAACACACCCACGCCCTGGTCAAGGACACGCTTTCGCCGACGCGCCACGACACGCTCAAGCTCGCCCGGCTGATCCAAGCCAAGACTGACGGCAACCCGTTTTTTGTTCGCGCACTCCTACACTCTTTGTATGACCAACAACTTGTGGTCTTTGACCGGGCGACCAACGGATGGTTGTGGGACCCCGAAGAAGTTGTACGCGCACGCCTGAGTGATGATATCGTCGACCTCCTCAGCGCACGCATCGGTGACCTATCTGAACGGACACGCAATGCACTCGAGCTCGGGGCATGTATCGGCAGCAGTTTTACCCTCGAGTTACTGGCGATTGTCTCGGGCAAAAATCCCGTCGAGGTCGCCAACGATCTGTGGGAAGCACTCGAGCGCGGGCTTTTGCGGGTGGTCGGCGATGCCTACAAATACATCGACAGGCTCGATCCTTCGGCCTCGGGCAGCGAACGCATGCCTGAGATCCGCTACTACTTTGTCCACGATAAAATTCAACACGCGGCGTACACCCGGATCGATCCGTCGCGCCGCCGGTTGACCCATCTGCGGATCGGACGGTTGCTGCGCGATCAAACTCGGCCCGACGAGCTCGGAGATCAGGTATTTCGCATCACCACACATCTCAATGCCTCGCTCAGCTTGGTAACCGATCGCGGAGAACGGGTGCGGCTTGCCGAACTCAACCTGCTCGCTGGGCGTCGCGCCAAACGTTCGAATGCCTATACATCGCCTGTTACCCATCTGCGCACGGGCATCGATTTGTTGCCCACGGACGAATGGGAGGCCTGCTACGAGCTCGCGTATTCTCTGCGCCGCGAGCTGATGGAGTCCCTGCACCTCGCCGGTGACATCGACAAGGCTCTCGAGCTGTTTACACCGCTGGTCAACCGCGCGACAACGGTGCTACAAAAAGCCGAAGTCTATCGGCTCAAGGCTTCGCTCGAGAGCTATCGCAAACAAAACGAACTCGCGGTGGCAACGGCACTCGAAGGCCTGCGACTGCTCGGTGTCGGCCTGCCGACCAAAGCGACTCGAGGTGCCGCGTTAATCGAGTTGGCCCGCGTACGCTTGGCCCAGCGATTTCGCAGCCCGGATAAACTCACCAACCTCTCCGATCTCGAAAATCCGCGGATTCACTTGATCCTACATCTGATGATGTCGGTGGTCCCCGCGGCCTACTTCATCGATACGCGTCTCGGTGCCATCTACCTCCTGCGGATCGCCGGCATCTCGATGCGCTCGGGCCTGACCGATGCGGCGGCATTTGGATTTGCCGGCTACGGACTTGTGTTGGTCGGTGTGTTGGGGGCCTACCACGAAGCCTATGCGTTCGGCCAACTCGCGCTCGCACTCAACGACCGTTTCCGCAACCAGTGGCTCGACGTCAAACTCGATTTTGTTGTCGGGTTTTTCATCGCCCCTTGGATTGAGCCGTTTGCCGCTGCCCGACGAAGGTTACAGCGCGCCTACCAAAATGGGATCCAAGCCGGGGACCTTGCCTATGCATGTTATGCTGGGATCACCGGTACGCTGATCTCGCTGGTCGAAGGCCTCAACCTCGACCGCATTATGAGCTCATCCGAGGGGATGTACTCAACAGCCCAGCGCGCTGGCGAGTTTGATGGTATCGGGATGTTGACCGCAGTCCAACGCACCTGCAAGGCACTTCAGGGCGAGACACTTGCTCCTACAACGTTTGAAGGCGTCGGCTGGGACGAGCGAACCTTTGTAGCTGGGCTGTCCGATCGCGATACGCCAATGGCGATGTTCTACTACCATCTCTACAAAATGGTGGTGATGTACATCTTCCGCGACTTCAAGGCTGCGCAGGATATCCGCCCGGTGGTCCAAGAACGCGTCGAGTCGGCGCTCGCCCAACCGATGCTTGCGGATTACTATTTTTACACAACCCTGCTCGATGCGGCCCATTACCCGGAAGCCAGCCCGCGGGAGCAACGAACACTCGTCCGCCAGATGCTGCAATCACTCAAACAATTGCAAACCTGGGCCAGGATCTGTCCCCACAACTTTCAGTCGCGGCTGCTGTTGGCCCAGGCGGAGTACGCCCGGGTCACCGGCGGTGGCGGGGACCCATTTACATTGTATAATCAAGCGATCCAAGCGGCACGTACGTTTGAGTCGATCAACTGTGAGGCGGTCGGGCTCGAACTCACCGCGCGGTTTGCCCTCGACTCGGGCTATGATGTGGCGGTCGAATCGTACGTGGCCGCAGCTTGTGATGCCTATACGCGTTGGGGTGCACATGCAAAGGTCGACCTGCTCAGCCAAGAGTTTGGCGACCATCTCCCGCTGCGCTCGCTGCCCGAGGCCTCGGTCGAACAGCCAAGG
The DNA here is from genome assembly GCA_964621785.1 of uncultured Nannocystaceae bacterium. GTDB lineage: Bacteria > Myxococcota_A > Polyangia > Nannocystales > Nannocystaceae > JACKDW01. The sequence goes on along the minus strand of CAZUPD010000006.1, from coordinate 75,551 downwards.
AGCCCACGGGTCGATATGGCGGCGCTTGTGACCCGTTCGATGCGTGGCATCTTCTACCAATCTTCCCTCGAGCGCGTCTTAGCTGCGACGGTCCGGACACTCACCGAGCTGACAGGGGCCCATCACGCGGCTGTCGTGTTGTGTACCGGTGACCGCCTGACGGTCGAGGCCGAGGGTGGACTCAATCCCAAGGCTGCGCGGACACTTCACAACATCGTGGTCGACCGCTCCGACCAGGTGTGCCCGGCAATCGTCAAATTTGTGATCCGCTCGCGGGAAACGGTGCTACTGGCCAACGCCTGCGAAGAGGGGGATTATCGCGACGATCCCTACATCCGCGGGGTGAATGTCAAGAGTGTGCTGTCGATGCCGCTGACCCACCTCGGCAGTATTGTGGGGGCGATTTACCTCGAAAATGAGTTGAGTCCAGACGTATTCGTCGAGCGGCATGTCGAACTTTTGCACGAACTTCTGCCGTCGATCACGTTTGCCATCGTCGCCACCCGCAGCGGATGGAGCAACGGCAAGTTTGCTCCCCGGGAGCTCTACGACCGCCTCGGGCGTGCCTATGGCCAACCCGTCCAAGCGGGTGAGTACGTCGAACTGCGGGGTACCCTGCTGGCGATCAACCTGGAAGGATTTGCGGTCCCGACTGCCGGGGTCGACAACCGCCGCCGGCTCGCCTGGCTTTCGGGCTATATCCGGGATGTCGAAGCCACGGTCACCCGATGTCACGGATTTGTCGCCCAACGCTCGGCAGAGACCCTCACCGCAGTATTTACTGAAACGACACTCGGTGCGCTGACTGCCGCACTTTCGCTGCTCCACCAGACAGCCGATGTCAACGACGAGCGTGTTGAAGCCGGTGCCGGGCCATTGCAGATCGGACTCGGGCTGCATACCGGTGCAGTCGCCCTCGCAGCCATCGGTTCGGATACTGCAGTCAGCGGAGTGTTATTCGCCGAGGCCATCTCCCTCGTTACAGCAGTCGCCCGCAGCTGCTACGAACGCAAGTCGCAGTTGCTCATGTCGACGGCGACCCGCGCCGAGCTGCAAGTCGACGGCATCCCCAAAAATATCTCGCTCGAGCAGGTTGAACCGCTGAGACTTATCGGGCACCACGAGCTACCGTTGTTCGAAGTGGCCGAGTCCGCCAAAATCCGGTTTGGGCGCAGCAGCGGGCACGGATAACGATTGCACTTACATGGATATCTCACGGCACGGCGAGTTCCGGAACGTCGTCGTCGAGCGCGTTGAGCAGAAAATTGAGTCCCATCTCCCGGGCAAATGCAACATCGTGGATCGTTCCATGGCCGGTCATCGGATCGAGGTAGGTCGCCAGCGTATGCGGATTGCCGTCGAACCCCGTGCGATTGCCTCGGATCGGCAGCTCTTCCGGTTCGCGAAACCACACCCCGTAGGGGTCCACATCCCAGCCAGCGGGTGCAATCGGGGCCACGTCACCGGCAACTGTCAGAAAGGACATCCCAATCGGATGGGTCGTATCATCATTGAAGCCGTTGATCACGTACACGTTTGCCCCCTGCGGACGCTGGGGCGAGCCGCTCCAGTAGCGGGCGTAGTTGTGGGGCTCGACCGAATCCACCGCGAGTTGGGCCATCTGAATCGTCGGATGAAACCGGTCGAGAGGGCGCTGAATGTTGAGCAACGACCGCAGCAGCGACTCGATATCGACATCGCTGCGCTCCAAGATTGTGATCGACAAATAAGATGCACTTGCACTCAATAAGAAGGCGCGAAACGAGGTCTCGACCGCGGCCAAGATGCCGCCCGGAAGGGTACCCTGGGAGTGGCTGGCATACACAAGGCGCGAGGTGTCGAGGCCGTCGAGCTCGGGGATGTCTGCGATCGAATGATTGAGCAGGCGCAGGCTGTACATCACCTCGATCGCCTGCTGCCGGAGCACCGTCCGCCCAGATTCCGCGTTAAAGTAGTTGTATGTACTAATTTGATCGTTTGAACCAGGTGTCGCCCGAGAGCCATGAAACTGCGGTAGGAAGCCAAATACCGCAAACCCAGCGTCGACGTACTCCTGCACCACCGGGCGTTCGGCATGGCTCCACTCGGACCACCCAGTGCCGTCCTGCCACACCAGGACCGGATACGGCGGGGGCCCGTCGGGCAGTAGAAATGCAAACGGTACAGACTCCCACCGTTGCAGGATCGGCTCGCCCTCGTCGTCGAACTCGAACCCGCCACCCTCGGTGTCGTAGGGAGACTCACCACGCATAAAAATCGGAGCTAGAAAGTGTCCCTCGACCGCGTGGTAGCCCTCGATCATGCGCACTTGATAATCGGTGATGTGCGGGTTGGGCAGGATCTCCGGATCGCGGATATGATCGCGAAAAGCCTGCATCTGGGCCACCGGATCTTGGGTTGTAAACACGGTTGCTACGGCGATGTCATCGGCTTCAAGCTCCGCGCGTGCGAGGCAGTCCCGAAGTGGTGCATATACATGATTGACCGCAGCGTCGGCGTGCGTCCCCTCGAGCACCCCCTCAAAGCCATCTGGCCGCACGGTTTCGTAGCCCGCGGAGGCGCCAAAACTCCGAAGCACGACCATGGCGTAGGTCCTCCCCGGACGCAGCGAAAACCCCTCGACAACGGTGGCCTCGAGCAAAGGGGAGGCTGTGTAGGCATCGCCAACCGTATCCACCTGTACCAGCAGAGGAACTCGGTCGCCGCATCCCTGCTCACTGACGTCGAGCAATTGCAAGGGAGCTGTCGTTTCGAGGGTCTGAACCGGGGTTGGCAAGCCCGCGACCGACGGATCCCGATCAAAATGTACATACACAACTGGCGAGGTCGAAAAACCCTGGATCACGTGCTCAATCGCCGATCGAACCTGGGCGATGTAGTCGAGTTCAGCCTCGGGAAAGTCGCGCAAATCGACCGTGCCGTCGGCAAACGTCCGGAGGTCATTCGGCCAGGGCATCCGGTAGAAGTCCGTCGCTGCGAGGTCGAATCGTGGAACCAGGGGTTCGAGCGGCTCACCTGTCGCTTCGGGAAGATCGGGATCGAGACTTGTTCCCGGGTCTGTCGTCGAGCCCGTACACGTTTCGACACAGGTCGTCCCCGCCTCGCTTGTGACCGTCGACTCGGCCCCACAGGCGAGGAAAAAACAGCTCAGTGCCAACAGGTGATACCTGTTCATCCGTTTGAGTGTGGCAGGTTCCCCCCTGCAATGGAAGGGTACGCGGCTGACCGGCTCGGGGGCCGGGCGCGACGTGCTTCGAAAAATGTATGCACACAGACATAACGTGCCTGTGTGCATCGTGTGCCGCTCGTGGATGATTTAGGTGGCGGTCCGCTGGGCGACGTTGGCCAGCATGACTTGGCTGAGCTGAGACACAAATTCGCGCAGGTGCTGATCTTTGAGGTGCTTGATCACGAGCGAGTAGCGCTGGGTCTTGGACTCCAAGTGCACGGCCCGCGAGTGGATACAGCACCACTGGGTCTCACGCGCCCAACCGGCCTCGGCGAGTGCTGCAAGTGCGATCGCTTGGACGCCCTTGATCTGCATACAGCCGCACCACATTTGACGCGACTCGATCATCAGAATCCGCTGGTTGGTCACGACGACGAACACGCGAATGTGGCCGCCGGTGAGTTTCACAAGCGTGGCCGCCATCGCAGCGGCTGCTTTTTGCAAGGGGTTGGAGCCGATGAAAAAACCATCGCCCTGGATCGTGTAGGCCGGTGCCTCTCCGGGAAGGAGGTCCACCATCTGCATGAGTTTTTGCTGGGCAGGGGTCAGGTTGAGTGCTGGAAGATTCATGATTCGTTCTCACTTGGCCGGCGGGGAGTGTTGAGTGTCGGGAACAAAGGGTCGACTCCCCCCGGCATCGATTTCAGTTGCGGTTCCCTCGGACATGTTGAAAATGTAAGTTTTAGATTGTTCGCGTTTGATCTCGGCCGTGTACATGCGGATGAGACGTCTTCGCTCGTCCGCCGGGATACCGGCTCGAGATAAAAGTGTATGTGCAACCACTCGGTAGCACGGGTCGGTACAGTAGTTGCGCACCATGGCCGGGTCGAAGGTCCCGCGATGGATGCGACGCAGGCCGACCGTCATCGCCCGCACTTTCCGCGGATAGCGGCCGGCAATTTCACGGGCGACGAGCAGCAACTTGATCGCAATCGGCGCCGCCAACAGCCATGCCCACCAGATGGTGGGTGCGAACGTTCCAACACATCCGAGTACGCTCAAGCCGCATACCGCGAGCAACAACGCGTAGCGCTGGAAGCTCAAAAACAAGAGCGGCGAGCGTACGAGCTCAGAAATTTCGGCGCCATCTTCGCGTCGGACTGGTGAAACAAGCGACAACGGGCGGAGAGTGCGACTTTGAGCGAACGCGTGTCAATCACTAATCGCCAGCTGGAAGGGACAGGCGAAGCGCCGGAAAGTCATAGAAGATGACCCCTTCGTCGTCGACCTCGATATTTGCATGGCCGCCCTTTGTAAGCGCATCTAGCTCGCGTTCCGCGTCATCTACACCGATTTCGAGCGCTCCCGCAACCTGCAGCGGAGTCAGTCGCCCCCCCTGGTTTTGCGCCAGTTTGATCATCCGTGATTGCAGCGTCCGGGGATCGAGACCCCCTCCGAGCAACGGAGTGATCTGAGTCGGCGGGAGGGCCTTGCGGTTGAAGGCGTCAACTTGGGCCGGCAATGTGACCAGGTCGTACAAAAACCCGAAGCCGAGAAATCCCCAGGTGAACAGGAACCAAAATCCTTCGCGGCGCTGACCGAGATAAAACCGGTGAAGCCCGGCGACACCGAACAGCTGGCAGCAACACAGGATGTAGGCGATTCCCAGATCCCGCACCCGAGGATGATAGCAAACTCGGGCATCAGGGCACCGCATGATCGCGTGAGCGAACCTAGCAGAATCATGCGGGTCACCCCGCAGCAAATCTCCGGCCCGAGATGATGCGCGAGAACACCACGGGCTACGAGTGTTCGCAAGCCCACAGTCGGAATGTTTGTATGAACAACCTACTCACAGCAGGGGTTGGTCGCCCGCGCTCGGTAGTCGACCAACTGACCGCGGCGATCGAGTTCGACCGCACAGCAACGTTCGAGCGCTTGACGCAACTTGGCGCGCCCGCGTTGAACCCGCGATTTCATCCCAGAAACGGAGACGCCGAGTTGCGCAGCAGCGGCTCGCTGGCTCACTCCTTCGCGTTCGACCAACTGCAATGCCTCGCGGTACGGCTCGGGCATGCGATCGACCGTCGCCGACAACCACGCACCCAAGCGCTGGGGGTCTCCGGCCTCGATCTCGTCCAAAACCTGTGTATCAGCAAGTTCGGGGACCTCCGTTACCGCGGGGGCTGGCAACCGGCGGTAGTGCTCGGCGATCGCCGACCGGGCGATACGAAACACCCAGCCGGCGATGCGATCAGACTCGCGCAGCCCCGACAGGTTTCGGTGTATACGCAAAAATATATCCTGCACAACATCATCGACATCACTCACCTGGACACGCCCGGCAACAAAACGCCGCAGATCGGTGGCAAATTGCCGGTAGAGTTGATCACTTTGGGGCTGTTCGGATATCTGCGCAAAACGTGTCATATTGATGTATCAGCAAATTGCATGAACGCGGTTCTAGGATGCGCAGCAGGTCGGTGCACAGCATGGCTCGTCGGCCTTGCCCTGGAGGATCTCTTCGATCTCTTTGGGCACTGGTTCGGTCGGCTTCGCGTCCGCTTGGGTGACGACAAAAACCTCCCACCGATGTCCATCTGGATCGACGGCCCAAACCTTGTCTTGAATCGCGTGGCAACAGTTGGTCTGGTTCTCCGTGATCGTTTGATGTCCGGCCCGCGACATCCGCTGCTGGGCCTCGGCCACCGCGTCGGAGTGTTTGACTTGGATACCGAAATGCTGCGGCCCGACATGCCCCTGTCCGCGCTGCGACTGGTTGAGCGTAAAATTTACCGGCGGCTCGGCGACCTCAAATTTGATGTATCCCGGGCGAACTTTGGTCGGCGCACACCCGAAGAGCGTCTCGTAAAACGGACGCGAGCGGGTGACATCGGTGACAGCGATAGCGATATGGATCCGGGTCTGGGTGGCAAATTCAACGGCTGATTCAGACATGGGTTTGTTTCCTTTGTACTCCCCAAGACGCGGGTTTCTCCCAGATGGACGCAACTATTTTCGCGCGTGTCGCAAACTGTCGGATCTTCGACGCCGAGTGTCCTGGCGACACACGGGCCTCGGGGGCAAGCTCGAAGCGTCGACCAAGGCTGCAGCCTAGCGCTGCCAAATCCCCAGGAGATATGTCATGAGTCAATACGAGACCAAAGATCTACTTATCCGTCCACAACTCGGCGAAGGTGAGAAAACCGCTACCGATATGTTGATCATCGCCCGCAGCAAAATGTTGGGTGGCGACTTTTCGATCATGCAGGGGACCATCGGGCCCCGCGAGCTACTCGCCCCACACACCCACGAGCACGAAGACCAAGCCGTATTTATTATCTCGGGTGAGCTCGAGTTCGAGGTCGGTGGCGAGGGCGGCCTGCGGTTTTCGGCCGGCCCCGGAGATTACGTCCTCAAACCCCGAGGGGTCGAACATTGCTTTTGGAACCTGTCCGAAACAGAAACTGTGCACTACATCGAGCTGTCCGGACGCGATGGGTTTGAGAAGTTTGTCGATGGGCGCAGCAAGGGACTACTCCGCTGGCAGGCCGAGGCCCACATCAAACTCGATATCGACACGAGTTTCCTGCGTATTCCGATCCTGCTCAAACGCCATGGCCTCACCGGCCTCGCAAGTGCGACCTACAGCGGCAGCGATCGCTGAGACGCACCGCACACACGCGCGCGATTGGTCCTCACGGGTCCCCCCGTGGGGACCGTTGCACTCGTCGAGTCGGTCGCGCACACCACATGTCCCAAAAAACATGTTATGTGCGTGCGAGTGCGCCCGTGCTTCTCACATGTCGTCGAGAACCCCCACGAGCTGCTAAACTGCCTACTCGCTGCCAAACATGCTCCCGTCGGCTCGACAATCCACACCTGACCCATCCCTGGCCGATCTCCCGATCGGGGTGATGGTTGCAGACGATGCACTTGCAATTACCTATGTCAACCAGACGATGCTCTCGGCATTTCAGTGCGGCAGCAGCGATGTCCTCGACCGAGATTTCATCGATCTGATCTCACCGGTCGACCGCCGCTCGGCCGTCGCCCTCGACCGCGAGCTCAGTCAAACAAGTACCCGCGTCATCGACCGGCTCTTGGTACTCGCCATCGGATCGGCGGAGCATTTTGTCCGGGCCAAGCTCGTGCGCCACCAACAGCAATGGCAGATTTTGGTCGAACTCCTCGACGATGCGAAAAATGTTGTCCATGAACTCTACACTGAGCAGCTGCGCTGGTCCGCGGCAACGCGGCACTCGTCCGATGCGGTCGTGATCGTCGATGCTCATCACAAGATCGTCGACTTCAACGAGCGATTCTTTGAGATCGTCGCCCACCGGTCGGAGCATGGTGTCCTCGTCGGAGAAGAAGCCCTCCGGCCGCGGAATCTGTTTTCGTTGCCAGCATTCGAGGGGCCCGCGGGAACAGTCCTGCGTGAGCAGCTTGATCAAGAGCATGTATCAACAACGAGTGAGGTCGAGATCAACGGTCGTTGGTACGAACCGAGTGTGACATCGCTGCGGTCGCCAACAGGAACCACCGACGCGTACGCCATCCTCCTGCGGGATTGCACCGACCGGCGTCAAACGGAACACGAGCGCCGGGAGCGTCAGCGCGAGCGTCTCGCCCATCAAAACGAGATCATCGCCAGCCAACAAAAAGCGATCCGCGAACTCTCGGCTCCCCTACTCCCGATCGCCCACGACGTCTTGGTCGTCCCATTTATCGGAGCCCTCGGACGCGACCGGATCCGGGAAATCGTCGACGGGGTGATGGCCGGTGTCGCCAGCCGTGGTTCCAAGGTTGTCATTTTCGACCTGACAGGCGTACCGGCGCTCGACAGCAGCGGGGCCCAGGGACTGGTGGCCGCGGCCCGAACCCTACGCCTGATCGGGGCGCGCACGATCCTGACCGGACTCTCGCCAAACCTCGCTGTTCTGATCGTCGAAGAACAAATCTCACTCGATGAAATCGAGGTTCGCAGCAATCTGCAAGATGCTGTCGCTTCGGTCATGCGCAGAAGTACACGCAACACCTGAGGCCTTTTTCAGGCATCGTATCCGACGATCCGATGGAATTGAGCTACATCGTCGGCCGTGCACTGGCGCGTGCGAATCACCGTAATCGGATTCCCACCGGCCACGGCTCGGAAGATAAAACACCTGCTCTGAATTTCACGTACACCAAAGCCTGGCGTCACCTCGGAGGGGCCGTAGGTCTGCTCCAGTCGCTGCCAAATCTCCGCGACATCGTCGCGGTGAAAAAAGTACTTGTAGGTCTCGGGATGGATACAGGCGAAATGCCGCTCGCGCGAGGGTGCTGCAGTCATCTCGTCTGCTCGACACGAAACTGGCACGTGGGATTTTCTTGGCATATACAACTTCCCTCCGATCCAGTGTAGGTGCCGAGGCGCTCCTCGACCGTCCCTTGACCGTAGACCAGTTCCAGCAGCCCCGCACCCACGCCGGTCAGCATCATGCACTGCGGCATGTCTGATGTCCCGCGATACTCACGGTAACCGAGGGCTTCGTAGCCGTTGAGCGAATCAAAGGTCATCCCCGTACTCCCGCGATCTTCCACGATATGCCAGTTGCCCCAGCCCAAGCCGTTGCTGATGGCAACCAGGGCATACATTTTGTCCCGCTGTTCCTGCACCATCGGGGCGACAAGGGCCTCCCATTCCGCGGAGTTCATGATCCCGCGAAACGTATTCATCGCGCAGGTCTCCCCGTCACTGACGAGCATACGCCGGGCCGCTCGTCCCCGACGAACCTCGTCCATCGCCTCGACATAACGGATGCTGAGGAGGTTGTAGTAGTCGGCCGGAGTATTGGCGAGGTAGACACTAAACGCGGGAATCAAGCCGTCGTCATTGCCGTAGATCGGCATCTCAACGAGTGCATCGATGATCTTCTGCTCATCGATATTTGGTGAATGTAAAAATTCCCGTCCCTGAGCCTGGGTAAACGAAAGCTCGCGTTTTTCATTGGGCGCGATCGGTGAGTCTCGACCGAAGTCGAGTTGAAACACGCACTCCGGATCACCCTTGGCCATACATGCATGTTCGCGTGCATGCACAAGTTTTCCGGTAAGGGCGAACACAGCACCTTGAATATACCCCTCGGTGAAGGTACACACCGGCTTCTCACGGGCCCCAAATCCGGCGTGCCACCCCTCGACATAGTGGGACGACGACGACCTGACCACTCCCGAGTCGATGTGGGTCAGGTCAAGCGTCCCAAACCCGAGATGGCGGTACAACCCCTGTGCCGCCGCTTGGCGAGTCGCATCGTCATCGCCATCGCGAAACACCGCGGCGACCTGTTCGGCAAACACCGTCTCCGCTGCTGAACGGATGAGTTGATGCCCGTCGATGCGGTCAGATCCTTCGACGGTTCGCTGCATCCGCGAGTTGTAGTGATGGCAGTGGATGATGACGTTTTTGCCAGCGATGACCCGACGAAAGGTCTCGGGCTCGTACTTGAGTGCGAACCGGTCGGCCAAATCTCGATCTACCACCATGCCCTATCCTCCACAGCGGCAAGCTATCACATGTTGCTTGAACCATGTCTGAAGCTACAGTCGAAGGGATCGAGCTCACGGTCCGCCACTGATGTGCCCGCGAATGGTGTTTGAGGACTTCTCCCACGCGTTCGCTACAGGGTCGCTACATTTTCGCGATCGCCAGCCAAATCAAACCGCGCCTGATACTCTCGCCGGCGCATGCCCGCCTATTCTCGCCCCTACTTCACCGGCGCACGACCGCTTGCATTTGCCCACCGCGGCGGTTCCAAGCAATGGCCAGAAAACACGCTAGAGGCGTTCTCACAAGCGATCGCACTGGGTTTTGAGCACATCGAAACCGACATCCACCTCACCCGCGACGGCGAAATTGTGGTCTTCCACGACGAATTACTCGACCGGGTCACCGACGGCCATGGCCCGGTGCGCGACCATACGCTCGCAGAGCTCAAGCGCCTCGATGCCGCCCACTGGTTTACCCGGGATGGGGCGACCTATCCCTACCGCGGCCAGGGTATCACCATCCCGACCCTCGCCGAAGCCCTCGAACTCGGCCCTTCGATCCGATTTAATCTCGAGATCAAACCCCACGGGCCTGGACTTGTACATGCACTGTGGGAGTTTATCCGGGGACGTGCCGACGCCGATCGCTTGCTGGTGGCATCGGGGCATGCTCCGACAGTCGCTGCGTTTCGCCGGGTCTCCGGGGGCGCGCTGGCAACCTCGGCCGGTGCGGGTGAAATCTTTCGCTTTTGGAGTGCGGCCAAAGTCGGACTCCACACCCGTCTATCGATCGGTTACGACGCGCTACAGGTACCTCCGCGCCAGGGCCCTTTGACCGTGGTCGAGCCGAAGTTTTTGCGCTGTGCCCGAGAAGTCGGTTTGCATGTACATGTTTGGACAATCGATGATGCCCCGGAGATGCTGCGCCTGTTGCATCTTGGCGTCGACGGCATCATGACCGACGAACCCCAACGTCTGCTCCGGGTACTCGGGCGCGAGCGGGTCGAGTCGAAACGTCCCGCTTGAACAGCCACGTCCGCGAGAACGCCTCTACACGGACACTCGGTGGCAAAACATGTCCTACAAAACATCTTCTACGAACGCCGCTCGAGCGGACAAGTCATACAGTGTGTCCCACCTCTTCCGCGGCTGAGTTCGGAGCTCGGGAGCGTGATAATCGTGTGTTCGATCGTATCCGGGTCGAGCCCCTCGTGGTCGATCTGGTTGATCACCTGGGTTGCAGTCACGACCTGGTAGCCAGCCCGCTCGAGCGCTTGGGCAGTGACGGGATTGCGGTCGTAGGTCAGCGCCACCCCGGGGCGCAAGCTCACCAGGTTGCTTCCATCGGTCCACTGCTCGCGTTCCTGAAACGGGCTGCGCCCGTCACCAACGGGGAGGAACTCGGCCTTTGGATCAATTTCGGTGACGATACACTCATGGAGATTGCCGTATTCGACCGACGACCCGTCACTGCGCCAAACCTCGACTGCAGCTCGCCGCCATCGCCCGACGATGATCGGTTCGAAGCAGACAAATCGATGCCGATCGATCTGGGTCAGAATCGTGTCGAGATGCATAAACGCGCGTTGATTGGGGACGCTGACCCGGACGACATTGGACACGGCACCACGGGAAAAAAGTGCATCTGCAAGTAGACGAATACTGTAGGTCGTGCTCCGCTCGCTGTCGCCGACTAGGAGGTAGTCGGAGTTGAGGAGCATGACGTCGCCCCCCTCGATACTGACCTTCTCGCCGCTGCGACTGGGCGCAAAGGTATCGCGATCGTTGAGGTCGATCACCCGCCCCTGTTGCCACAGTTCGGCAAACAGCGGGTGCCCGGCGACCAATAGTTGTATAATAAAATTTTCCCGGCTACGCGCCTGCAAGCAGGCCTTGGTCACCACCAGATGGTCGCCAATGACGACCGCCAGATCGCGGGTGAAAATAAAGTTGGGGATGGGGGCGAACAGCACCCGCTCCTCGACCGGATCGTAGCCAGTGACCAACACCTGTGCGAGTTTACGAGCGCCGAGCAATGCCTCTTGCGTGTTCAAATAGCGACTGAGTTTGTCGACGTAGATGCGCGGCAACTCCTCCCAGCGCACGATTCGACGCAGGGCATCGCGTGTGGCCTCCGGGGCCGCGACGATCGCTTCGGCGAGTAGGTCCGCGATCTCGAGCACCCCATCCGGTCCGATCAGCTTGCGAAGCAGGGTCGTAAAGATGTCGTGTTCTTGCTGGAGCCGCGGGAGGTGGACAATATCGTCGAACAGGAGCTCTTCGGCCTGTTGCGGGGTGATGGTCCCGGTTCCGGCATCGGGGCGGTGGATGAGGACACGCCGGAGCGGGGCGATTTCAGAAGTGACGCGAATCGGCATGTTGGTTCAGGCTCGGAGTCTACACCAAAACCCATATGTTCGCTGACCGCGGCCGCTCCTCGCCCGACACCATCAATTCGCAGCGAACGCGTCGATTCTGAGGTATCGATTGAAATGGCGATTGACGCTACTTGGCGAATTCGGCATTGTACTTGTATGGACAAACGATTCTTCGCCGTCGCGCTACTCGCCTTGCTGCCGGCCTGTCTCGGAGCACCCGTAGCGCCGGGCTTTATCTCGACAGCCCCCGCATCCCGCGGTGCTGTCGGTGTCGGGGCCGGGGCCGGACCGGCAATGCTTCTCGGCGAAGGAGTCACTGTCGCGGGTGGAGGGGCGTTCCACCTCGACCCATTTGTCAGCCCACGACTGTCGATTCCCATCGAGCTCGGCCTCGGGGGTCGGGGCGGAGGAGCTGCCGGCATTTCGCGGTTCGGTCTGCGCTACCGCCCCCTCGACCGGTTTTCACTCGGTTTCGGTGGAGGACCGGGCTTCCTCGCCAATACCGACTTCGACGATAGGCTCGTGTTCAACCCATACGGTGCGGTCGACCTCGAGTTTGCATTTAGTGACCGCTGGGGGAACGTTGGCCTGTCGGCAGTCGCCCGCCCGTCGTTTGCGATATACGGGAACTATGCGGAGATGTTTGGCACACTCGCTGCCTCACCTGCGTTCTATGTCACGGATAACATGGCACTCACAATCCACCTGATTACCGGCCCGAGGTTCGGGTTTGACAGTTCTGGAGTCGATGGCGTGCTCGGCATGCTCGTGGCGGGACTCGGCTTCTACGGACGTTTTGGCGGTTCTGAAGAGTAGTCGACTACCGCACGACGGGCTATGCTCACCCCAGTATGAAGCGTATCCACCTGTTCGAGTTTGAGGATTTTGCGTGGTTTCCCAACTGGTTGCGCAAATGCATGACGCGGTACATCGTCGCCGTGCACCGGCTGATGGACACCGCTCCCAACCTCGCCGAACTCCTCGCACGAGCCCTGCCCCACGCCAGCGAGCCAAAGATCGTCGACCTATGCTCAGGAAGCGGCGGGCCATTACCGGCAGCCTTGCAGCTCCTGCGCACCGAACATGGGTTTTCTGGCCTCGAGGTCACCCTCACGGATCTCTACCCCAACGAAGATGTCGCGCGCGAACTGTCCGAACAGCCAGTACCCGGACTTCACTACCGCACGCATCCAGTCGATGCGACCCAAGTCGGGAAAGATCTAGTCGGTGTACGCACAATGATCTGCAGCCTGCACCACATGCGCCCCGAGCTCGCGCGCAAGATCCTCGCGGATGCCCAGCGCTCGCACCAGCCGTTTTGCGCCTATGAAATCAGTGACAACTCCCCGCCGATCCTTCTGTGGTGGTTGGCTGTCCCGGTCAACATCCTCGTAGTCCTCCTGCTGACCCCGATGGTTCGGCCGCTGCGTTGGCAGCAACTGGTGTTCACCTATTTGATTCCACTGTTGCCCCTGTTCATCGCGTGGGATGGTGCCGTGTCCAATGCTCGGACATACACCGTCGCCGACATGGAAGAATTGGTCGCACCCATTAAAAACAATGAATATACATGGGAATGTGGTACGCTCGCCGGAAAGATGGGTAAGAAGGCCTATCTCTTAGGTCTCCCGCGAACGAATGCGTAGGCCGGGCCGAGACACCCGGCTCGTTTCAAACCTCTGGTTGGTTGCGCCCTGCGGGGGTCGTTTATGAAAATCGTGCTGTTTTAAAAAAACAGCGTGGGATCCTGAGTATCCGCTGCCTAAGACTCCATGACACCCAGACAGACCGCTCATCGAGCGGATAGAAGGTAGAGACGATATGGAAAACGTTATCAAAAACACCACCCCCACTTGTACCCGCCGCAAGTCGCTGTTTTCGGCGTTGCTCTTTGGCGCGACGGTTGTCATCGGAGCCCTTGGATCCGCGAGCACGGCACACGCGAAGAACTGCACATACCATGGCGAAACGTGCGACCACCTCGGTACGACCGGGTACTGCTGGTCGCAAAAAAGCGGGGGATTTGTTTGCCGCGAAAAAAAACCCGCATCCAAGATCGACCGCAGCATATTGTCGCCGCATGACTATGTGCTGGACGACAACACTTCTGAGGACGACACCGTCGAAGGCGATACCGCCAAGGACGAGAAGTCCAAGTGCGGGCACGACTGTAAATAACCGATTCGACGCCAGCAGCCCGTGGATTCTCAGGTGACACGCGAGAACTCCACGGGCGCGTCACATTTGGGCTGACCCAAAAACCATGTCAACACGTATTTTATTGCGTGTACATGATTGATTGACCACCCCGATCAATAGCGCGAACGCGACAGCTCTACCAGGGTTTCGCGCAGGCTCTCGGGTGTATGCCGTTCGGCCGACCCCCCCCCGTCGTCGTGTTGACCGAGCAAAACTTCCATTGCATGACGTGCCAGTTGTTCTTCGTGGGCCGACAGTTTGGCGGATTCCTCCCCTCGCCTTTTATCGGTCAGAAGCTCTAGGATTCGGTTGATCCCGCGGCGCACGGTATCTTTTTGCTGGCGGTAGTAATCCTCGCGCAGACGCGAAAAATAGTCGGAAAAGATCTGGGCGTAGTCCGGTTCGCCCTCGGGATTGTTGAGGGCCCATGCACCGATCCGCGAGAGCACGTCCTGGCGAAAGGTCAACCCGGCCTTGGGGTCCATCGTCTTTTCGAGGTCGGTCATAAACTTTTCATCGGGGTCGGTGAGCGACCCGGTGACCTCGTCGAACAGACGCTCGCGCTTGACGTGATGCGAGACGTGAATGACGTACTTGCGAAACAACTCGAGGTAGCGCGCCTCGTCGACCAATCCCATTGCGCGCCGTACCTCGCGGTCGGAGAGGTCGAGCCAGCGATTCCACGCAGCGTCGGTGATGCTCCCCTCCCCCTCTAGGTGGTGAAAACCTTTGCCTGAGCGGGTGAGGTGCATCCACGGATGGTTGACCGCATCGCTGAGGTACTTGCGCAACTCTCGAAACAACCGCGGCACGGTAATACAGCCGATCCCGGTGTCGGAAGCTGCGGCCAGTAGCACGCGCTTGAGGTCGCGGACACTCGCACCAAAGCTTCCTTCGTAGTCGCCGAGCACATGGGGCTGTTTTGAAGTCTGTGTACGTACAATTGCTGGCGAAAAGCGTTCTCTCCCCAGCTCAGGTACCAGCGCCAACAACTCGCGCGCCTCTTTACTGGTCAGACCTTCGGGGACATTGCCGTAGGCGTAGAGGTCGGCTTTGTGCAAGGGGGTGATGTCGGTGAGTACCTGCTTGAGTTTTTCGCTGTACTTTTTAGGATCGGGCGGACGCAATCGCGTCATCACCCCCCACAGCGCGAGGATCCGGTGGACGTGCGGCGCAAGTCGAATGTCTCTCAGGACATCTCCGACCTGTTCCTGATAAATCTTGCGTTCGACGCGGTAGTCGAGCAGATAGAACACCGGAATCAGTTCGAGCCGTGCGCGCAGACTCTGATATTCACCGGCATGAAGCTCGCGAAAGTGCAACAGGTCGAGGTCGTTGGCCGATCCGGAAAGCACGACATCGAGGTTGAGCACCACATGGTCGAGGGCGATCTGGCCCGATTCGGTGGCGGTCAGAAGGTACTTGTAGTGCTCGTACGGACGCTTGAGCAGGTCACTGAAGTTGAGGAGCCCGCGGTTGGCATCGACTAGGTCGCCTTGGCAGCCGTAAAGCACCTGCCCGCCCACCGACGGCGGCATACTGTGAAACGCCCGATCGCCGGTCACCGGGAACGAACGCGCGTCTACGGTTTGCTTCGGTTCCACCGTGACCAGCCCCTGGCGATAGTTGCGGCTGAGAAACAATCGCTCAACCTGAACATGCTGATACACTTTTTTGAGGTCACCGCGGTACCCGTTGAGCAGGGCATCAAAAATCCGGCGGTTTCGATCGGAGAGCTGGCCGTTGCGGGAAGTTGAACAAATATGCAGGTCGGGGTGGCGCAAGCTCAACTCGGAAAACAGCTCTTGGCGTTGGCGCGTGGGAATCAGATAAAGTGGCGGGTCCTTGCATTCGTCGGCCACCCGGGCGTCGAGCTCATCGCCTTGGAGATGTGCGAAGGACCCCCCTTCGGGCAATCGAGCGCGCTGGGTATCAAATCCGATTCCACCGCTGCGTGTCGCCCGAGTCGGGAACACCCAGGCAAACCGGTACAAGACGCCATCTTCGGTGTGGGAGTAGGCCTCGAGCGCCCGGGAGACGGCCTCTAAAAACGTCGTCTTGGCCGACCCATTCGGCCCGTGTAACAGCAACAATTTATTGATCCGACCGACTTGGACGAAGCTGTTGAGCGCCTCGTAGAATGCGTTTTGGGCAACCTCTTGGCCGACGAGCCGATGACCGTCATCAAACTCGCAATCGAACAGTCGGTAGCGGGTAATCTTCCCGCTCGGGATGTGGACCTCCCGTCGCCCATAGGCATCGAAAGCATCGCGGATGTACTCGGCAGCTCCCCGCAGGTGTCGCCGCGGATCCTCGAGCAGCATTGCAAACCACTGGTCGTAGCTCAGGACCCTGCGGGTTGCCCGGAACTCCTCGTCGACTGCATCTGCGAGTGCATCTAACCAGGATGAAGGGGGTTGCGGGCTTGCTTGTTCCATCACGGGGCGTCGACTCTATTGTCAGGGCCCGTCGGTCGAGCGGCAAGACAGCGAAATGACGCATCTGAGGGCAATTGTGTGCGCAACTTTCATTTCCGCGAGGCGCTCCAGTGCGCAAGTGGATCTGCGACCTGCGGATGAGAAAACGAGCGTGCTGTCCTGCAGGTCAGCTACGCTCGTCGTGTCCACAGCGGTTGTAAATGCACTTGAACCGCAGCGTTTTCACTGCGTTGGTTACCGAACCGCAACCTTGAACGCGACATCGTGCTGGACCGGCGCACACGCATCGTCCTGACACACCGCAAAGCGAAACTGTCCTGTGAACTCCTTTTCGCCGGCGGCATCGGCCGTGAACGAAAGACCGAACTCGGCCGAGTTCTCATCGAGTTTTTCCGCATCACTCTTTTGCAGCGGCGATTTGGCGAGCTTGACCCCCGAGGGCGGCTTGATATCGAGGGCGGTCGGATAGTCCAGGTTCATGTGCCACGGGGCCTTGGGCACCACGGTGATCTTGACTTTTGCATCTTTGCCAACCCCGGCCTCACTCGGAGGTTCGATGTTGACGGTGTAGCGATCATCTGCAGGATCCCCGCCATCCTCGACCTTGACTTTGCCAGCTTCGGGTGGTTTTTCGGCCGGTGTTGGGTCTGCGTTGGCGACCTGCTTGTCAGTCGCAGGGGCTTTGTCGGCCGGCGGTTGGGCGGGCTTGTCGCCGTCACAGGCCGCCGTACCGAGGGCAAAAACTGCGAGGATCGCCAAAAAAACTGGGCGCGTCTTCATGTTGCGCATCATAGCCGATCAAAACGCAGGTCAACTTCCCGTGTTACATGACCACGCAAGACATCGCTGTCCTGTGCGACGGGCGCCAGCAGAGCTTGCAGCGTCGGCGGCGGAATAGCCTCTACCTCGTAATCCCCCTCCGCCAATCCCATCGCCTGCCAAAATCCGCCTGCACGTGAGGTTGTGCGTGCGACTTCGACGCCGTCGAGGTCGCGGACAATGATCGTGGCACCCGCGACCGGTTCTCCGCGCTCGTCGGTGATCACCCCCTGCATCCCCGACGCTTCCTCGAGCTCGACGGTGAACTCACCCGCACCTTCGCGCGAGATCTCGACATATTCGGTGAGCCGCCCGGGAGCCCGCACAACTGCCTTGATCGAGTCACCTGTCAAATGAGACAGCTGAAGCCGTCCTTCCTCATCGACCGCATGTTCGTCGGTCCCGACCTTGACAACCGCATCCGCAATCGGATCGCCGCGGACCGGTGTACGCACAAATATCTCGAGATCCCAACCGGGGAACAGGGTCAGCTCGAGATCCTGTTTGGTCGGGGTCCTTCGCGTGACGGGTGCGTAATCGGGGTGGTGGAGTGCAAGCTCGACGCGACCAGGCGCGAGTGCGTCAAATTCGAATACGCCGCGGCCGTCGGTCCACCGAAACTCGGTCGGTGCGAGGCCCCCCACCGGATCGAGCCGCACCCGCACGCCGACGATCGGCTGCAAGTTGCCGTCGACAACCCGTCCTTTAAGCCAGCTATCGGCGACCACGAGTTGGGTGTCGACTGTTTTTGGCCGCGACCCGAGTACGACCGTGAGCTCCTGGGGCACCATCCCATCCGCGCGAATGACCAGGCGCTGACGCCCGCGCCGATACCCGCCGTCAAACATTCCGCGACTGTCGGTCAACACCGAGGTACCGTCGTCGAACTCAACCCGGGCGCCCGCGATCGGTTGCAGGTTGGTATTGAGCACCCGCCCGTCGAGGTGGGTACCATCCTCGAGGCGCAACACCACCCCCGTACGGCTCTCGCCCGAGTCGAGCTCAAACAAGCGCGAATCCGAAGCGGCAAAATCTGGGTGCCGGGCGTGCAGACGATAGGCGCCGGGGGGCAGGTTACGCAGGGAGAACCTGCCATCGGATGATGTATGTACAGTTTGATCGGACACCTGACTCGGCAGCCCCAGGGCATCGAGCGAGGATGTACCCGACAACGGGATCGGTGGCACGGTCCCGCGGGTCACACCGAGGCTCCCCCCGGCGACGAGTGCCGAAAAGGCACTTGCCCGCACGGACGAGAGCCCGGGGGTATACAGTGCTTCGCTTTCGACCATGACCTCGGCCCCGGCGACGCCGAGTCCTGTGCCGTCAACAACCTGACCGGAGAGACTGGCAGGGCGCATCAGGGCGATGGTCTGGCGGGGCAGCGCGACATCGGTGCGAACATCGACCGCGACCGGTTCCGCCGGAAGGTAGCCGTCGGCATCGACATGAACCATGTACGGGCCGGGTACGACCGGTCCGGGCAAAGCGGTCCCGGCGGCGTCGGTAGTCGCCATCCGCGGCAGCATTCCCAACGTTCCATAGCGCAGCAAAACCCTTGCATCTGCAACAGGCTGTCCCTCGGCGTCGACTACCGCCACCGGCACGCGTGCCGCCTCGATCAGTGCGAGGCTCACAAACATGTCTGGGGGGACATTTTCGAGTGGCACCGAGGCGTACTCGGGAGCGCCGGGCTGTGCCGCGGTCACAACCGCATCGAGGGAGTAAATGCCATCGAGAATGCCTGAGAATGTAAATACACCGGTCTCCTCAGCCTCCTCTTCGATCGGGGGCCATACGGCCGAACCTTCGAGGCGAACACGGGCGTGCGCGACGATTTCCGGGGGGCCGACGATCTGCCCGCGGAGGTCGAGCAGGCCGTCGAGTACCACCAACACATTGGATTCCGGTGCAAACGCCTCGGAAGCTGTCGGTGCATATCCTGGGTGCCTGGCGCGGAGGTTGATGTGTCCAGGGGGAATCGTATCGAGTACAAACTTCCCGTCATCAGCGGACCACACCCGCCACGGCTCCGACTCACCGAGGCTCGGTGATGGCATGGCCTCGAGTAACACGCCGGGCAGCGGGCGACCCCGTGTATCAACAACTTCTCCACGTACACTCGAGGCTGGCCCGAGGGCCATGGTCGGAATGTTGTCACTCCCCGTGTGCTGTAAAAACCCGCGCAAGCGCCCGGGGACCAGAACTTCGACGGCGAGCGTGCTGTGGTCCGGCGTGTCGAGCTCGAGCGTGTAGTTGCCCTCAGCATCGCATTGGGCCGGGCCGGCGAGGCGATGTCCGTCGCGAAAAGCCGAGGCGGTGCACGACCCGGTCGCCGGTGCCACGAGCTCGTCCCCTGGAGTCTCGGGCTCGAGCAACACGCGTCCGTGAAGTTGCCACGAGACGATATCTTCGTCGTCTTCTGTTTGTCCGAGGTCCGGGAGCGGCGGTTCGACGATGGCAGAGGTCGAGTCCGTGGGACAGGTTTGGAGCCAGAGAAACCCGGTGATGAGACCGGTGAGACACCCGATAGCGATCGCAGGGGCAGGAGCTAGCGATCGTGGGTGGTCGGGCATGGGTGTGGGCGAATGGAGTGTCCCGCCGGGCCGGCAGCCGCGTCAAGCGTGACAGTCCGGCTCCGACGTCGACACCGGTCAGGGAGCTACCGCGATCCCATCGATCTCGACTGCGACGCCCTTGGGCAAGCCCGCGACTTGGACTGTCGCCCGAGCCGGAGGGTCGCCGCGAAACCGCTCGGCATACAGTTCGTTGACGACTGCAAAGTCCCCCATGTCCGCGAGGAAGATGCCGCACTTGACCAGGTTCGAGAAGTCCATGTCGGCCGCTGCGAGCACCGCTGCGAGGTTGTCGAGAACCTGCTTTGCTTGCTGCGCGACACCACCTTCGATCAGCTGCCCCGTCTTTGGATCGAGGGCGATCTGCCCGGACAAATACAGCGTGCGTCCCCCGGTGGTGAGCACAGCCTGCGAGTACGGACCGATGGCTGCGGGAGCATGATCGGTGGCGATGGTGCGGCGGGAGAAATCACTGGTCGACATGTCGGGGAGCATACATCATCCGCCTCCCGGGGTTGTCGACGAGCTCGTGGGCAAACCTGCCTACTTGGGCTCCCGCCAGGCCCTGGGCCAGTCGTTGAACTCGAGGATCGCATGCCCCTCGACCTCGAGTGTAAACAGGGCCTCGGCTGGAAAGTCGCCGAGGCGTAACCTCCATTTCGACCCGTCCACGATCGCCTCGAGTGGATAGTCGACGTCCGATGTCTTGGTCCAGCTGACACGACGGTCGAGGTACCCACTCATTTTTTGACCTGCTTGTTGGTCGTCGCATCGCTGCGCTGTGCTGACTCGATCATATTTGTATAGACAGTTGGATCATCCTGACCTTTTGCGCGCCCCTTTTCGTACAGTTGCTCAAACGTCGGACCGTCGGGGTTGCCGTACTTGCTCTGGTCGCGGGCCTGTAGCGCCTTCACCTCGAACTCGCTCGACATCATGGCCCGGGTCGTGACCCGCGCTTGGTGCCGGTGCTCGTAGGCCGCATGAGCACGCTCCTCGAGCGACTTCCCCGCGGCTTGCAAGTCTTTGTCGGCAGGCGCAATTTCTGTGATTCTACACAGATAAACCTCGCGAACCTGTTCGTTGGTCCACGACTTGCCCTCGGCCTTGGCCGCCTCGGCCTCGGCGACCGTCCGCGGAGCTGCACCCGCAACGTTCCAAGTAGACGCGCAATGGTTGACAAACTCCGCATCATCGACCTTCTCAGAGGTCCCCGACGAACACCCGCAAACGATCAACGCTGCGACAACAAAACCTCGCCAAAACCGGTGTCTACGTCCCATCCATCCCATTGTAGCGAACTTCTCAGAAAATTCTGGCCGCGTCTTGCAAAGACCTGCGTGCCCGCCCCCCAATGGTCGCGCCCTTTGCAGTGCTATTCGCAACCGACCACCCAAAACTCCGTCCGGCGATTGAGGGCCCTTCCCTCTTTGGTCGCGTTGTTCGCTATTGGCTTGTCGGAACCAAAACCCTTGGCCTCGATCCGCTCGGCGGCGATGCCCTTGTCGACGAGGTACTGGTGCACGGCCTTGGCCCGGTCGCGAGTCGGTCGCCGGCCATAGACATTACGGAACGTTCCATCCGCGTGGTTTTCGACCCGGATGTTGAGCTCGGGCGCCGCCTGCATCTCCGCCACAACCGCATCTAAAACGGGATAGCTCTTCGGCAAGATTTTCTCATGGCCGATCTGAAACTCGACTTTGCCGGGTAGTTGCAGTTGACAGCGTTCGATCGCCAGTACTTCGGGACAGCCGTCTTCGTCCTCGACCCCATCGGCATCTTCGGGCCGGTCGCGGCAGTCGAGAACGAGTTTCCCGAGAACGCGGCGGTCGTGGTTGTCCCAGCCTCCCCCAGCCGCTTGCACAGCATCGGGCACACCGTCGCCATCATTGTCGAAGTCGGGACATCCGTCCTCGTCCTCAAACCCATCCCGATCCTCAGGCACGTCCGGACAGGCATCGGCGCCGGTGGGGATATCGTCGTGGTCAGGATCGGGCTCCTGTACGGGGGGTTGACCACCTGGGCAGAATTTGCATCTACAATTTTCCGAAGTCGGCGCGCATTCGGTAGTCGACACGGTCCCGGGCATAGAGGGGACCACAGGTGTCGGTTTGGGCGTGTCGCAGGCGAGCCAACAACTCACTGCAATCCATACGAGGGGCGGACGTTGCATTCCTCCAAATCTACCAGATCGTGTCTCACTTCGTTTGTTCATACAACAATTCAGATCCACTCCACGGCGAGGGGTGCTTGCATCCACGGCAGTTTGAGCATCTCGAAGCCCCACGGTAACCGATCGAGCAACACGTCGTGCGTCTGGTACTCCACCCGCAATAGAAATGCCGCATCTCGGACGCTCAAGACCCCGCGGCGGTGTAGGAAGGCATGGCGAAACCCGGCGATGTCGATATCGCCAAACACACCTGCTCGCCCGATGACCGCTGTCAGTAAGCGTTCGCACTCCTCGAGCTCCGAATCACTGGCAGCTGGCCCAAACATCAGGACGGTTTCGACTTCGCAGCCACACAGCACCTTGGCCAAGCAGGTGAGGTGCTCGGGCGGGAGCCGGTTGCCAGTCACGACCGTGTGCAACATCCCGACGGCCCGGTGGCGCGCCTCTTCACTGATAAACAAGCGCTCTTCGACGAGTCCGAGGTAGCGGAAGAAATGATTGAAAAATGGCCACAGGACCACGAGGCCGGCATCTCGAACCACTAATTCATCATCGGGGGCGGCGCGGCGTTTTGCTGCGGGCGGAGGTTCGGGCGGGCGCCGGGTTGCAACAGCGGCCTCGCGCAGGGCACGAACAAGTCCTGGTGCAGGTGCCGGTTGCGACTGTAATTGCATACACATTTTTTCGAGCTGACGCGGGGGCAACAGCCCCGACATGAGGGCTCGCTCGACGGTTTGCCGCAGCACAACCGTGGCCTTGTGCGGGTCGACACGGACCTGACTCTGAATCGGGTCGAGGGTACGACGCCACACCTCGCGGCTGCGGAGATCGAGCTGCGCGACAGATTGTTGTAAGCACATCCATATCGATTCGCCGAGCGTCTCGCGCCGAGAAGCCCTGTGGTGTTCCTCGCGGGCTGCGAGCTCCTCCTCGGACCCAGACAGAATCGGGTCGTGCATCTGAGACGACACAACCTCGACCTGGGGACGTCTGTGAACCGCGGGCACCCGAGTGTGTGCGATCGCATCGAGCGAAAGTCCATGCTTCTGCAACAAATCTTGGAGGTCCTTGGGCGCATCGTCGTCCGCGGACGCACCCGACACGCCGGGCTCCGGATCTGGAGGCGAGATGGTTTGCCGGCCTGCGCTGCGAACCAATGTATCTTCACTGATGAGAAGGTTTTGTTGCGTATCCGAAGGGTGACGAGGTTCGGTGGGGTGTTCAGTCCGGCGCTCGAGATCTGATACTCGTTGGGGTGCAGCAAGTTCGTTCCCACTACGGTCTGTCCTGAGATTTCGGTCCGCTCCGATGTTTTCGTCACCTCCAACGAGTGCTTCAGAAGCATCGCCTCTATCACGACCCTTTGTTTGTGCCGTCACACGACCGTCTGCGACCACCGCTGTTTCAGAAGCATCGCCCCCAGGAGCCCCACGACCCTTTGTATGCGCAATGACACGACCGTCTGCGACCATCGCTGTTTCAGAAGCATCGCCTCCAGGAGCCCCACGACCCTTTGTATGCGCAATGACACGATCGTCCCCTACCACCGCTGTCTCAGAAGTATCGCCCCCAGGAGCGCCACGACCCTTTGTATGCGCAGTGAAACGACCATCCCCTACTGCCGCTGTCTCAGAAGCATCGACCCTCGGTGCGTCACGACCATTTGCATGCGCAATGACACGACCGTCCCCTACTGCTTCTGTCTCAGAAGCATCGACCCTCGGTGCGTCACGACCATTTGTATGCGCAATGACACGACCGTCCGCTACCACTCGTTTTTCAAAACCGTCGTGTCCTGGTGTCTGGCGGTCCGATGCCAGACCGCGGTCCCGCTCGGCTCCGTGTGCTTCGTTCGTATCCTTCTCGCTTCGCTTGTGTTCGCGTTCGTCGGGCCGAGCTTCGGGTACCGCAACTTGCTCGGTATCACGATCCTCCGCAGTTTTTGCCTTCTCCCCAACCCCGGTACGGGCTTGCGGTTCACTCATGCCAACTGAACTGCGAACTCGGGTCTCATTGGCGTTCTCATCCGGCTCACCGACTTCGGCCGCGCGAGCGAGTGATTCAGTTGCGTTCACCTCGACCGTCTCGCCGGGCTCGGCGGCACGAGCTCGTGTATCACTCGCGGTTTGCTCGACCGTCTCGCCAGCGTTCCTCCCTGCGCCACGACCATCCGTGATTCCGTTTTCCAACACATCGACTCGGTTGTGTTGCGAGGCTCCCTCCTTGTCCCTGGCCGGTCTGTGGGCTTGTGTTGGGGTCTCCTTCAGCGTGTCACTTGCAGGACGTGCCTGGGGCTGTGCGTCCTTCGGCCTGTGAACGACTTCGTCGAGCTCCTCCGCCGCATCGTCGTCCGTCACCTCGATCACTTCGTGAACGGCTTGGGTGGCCACTTCGCTCTCGACCTCGGCTGCGTTGCGAGCTGCGGCTTCGTTGTCGACTGGGTTGTGAATCGCTTCGTCACCGACCTCTCGCGCGTCGTGCCGCGTCCCCTCGACTGCCCTGCGAGCTGTGCGGCCCTCGACCGTGTTGTAACTCGCTTGGTCACCGTGAATCTCGCCAACGTCGGTCACCCCAACCGCGGGAGCCGCTTCGTGATTCTCGTCCGCGTCGTCCCACTCCTCGCCCGTGTCGTTCCCCCGCAGTTCCGCGGTGATGTTCACCTCGTCTATCTCGCGACCTTCCGCGACGTGCACCGCATCTATCTTGTGTGCCTCCACAGGGCGGCTCGTCTCGATGCTGACGTTGCGTGCAACGTGCCTCTTCGCGCCCTCTGATGTCGTCTGAGATTCGCTATCCGTCGTGGACAAATCAATTGTACTAGCGTTTTTTTTATTTGCCTGTACATGGTACTCCGGCGTTTCTGGCGATTCTCGAGTGTGGCTTGAATCCTCCAGCGGCGCGGCGAGGACTTGCCTTCGAGCAGCATGTAGATGCACTTGATTCTCACCGGCCGCGATTTGCACCTCCCCCGCGGGTGCTTGCCACTTCGAGCTTTCTGCGACAGCCCGCTCGCTGCGTTGGAGATTGTGTTGTGTCGCGTCTGCTGCCTGGCCGCCCTGGCTCGCCGCCGACAAAACCTCAAACAGTTCCTGCTCGCGTGCGTGGGTGTGTGCGAGAAGCCCCTGGGCAACTGCCGTCAACAGCGACGACGATGCGACCGGCTGACCCCGGCGCGAACGGGACACGAGGTCGGCGTTGACCACCCGCCATGTCACCCGCTGCCAGTCGTAGACCCCGTGTGGCGATCCAAACCGTTCACGGAGACACAACGCTGCAGTCTCGACAAACGCGTCGGGGCGACCCAACGCCGGCGGCCACCCGAGCGAGGCGGCGAGCTTGCCGAGTGTCGCCGGTTCAAAGTTGAGGGCAAGTCGCGTGAGGGACCCTTGGAATAAAAGTGCAGATACAAGTTTGTGAAGTTCGACTGGTGCAGTATCGACCAGGTACTCGAGCTGACGGTCGAGTGAGGCTCGATCGGGGTGGTTGGACCACCACGGCAAGGTGCCGGTACGACAAAAAACGGAGATCTCTTCGAGGGCTGCGCGGACCGGCGATGACGGGCTGTCGTCACGCTCGATCTGGTCGCGTAGCTGGTTGGCGAGTGCAGTGGCCAAGGTCGTGCGCAGACGATCGGTAAACCCTTCTTCAAACACGTCACCAGGGATGGAGCCGAGATCGAGGTCGAGTCGCTCGATCCGATAGGTCCGCTCGGGGTTTCCCTGTGCCTCACAGACGGCTTCGATGATCGCAGGCAACTCGCGCTGGGCCAGCCGCCGTATCTCGGCTTGACGACGCCGGGCATCGTTGAGATCGGCGGCGTGTACCTCGATGATCAGACGCCGAATTTTATGGGTCCCAGCCACCGCGAGAACCATAGCGCGATGGCTCTGTACCCACGCGCGCGAGGAAGCTCGAAGTACGTCCAATGAACGCGCGCACTGGCGCACTGGCGATGCGCCAAAACCCGGTCAAGCAGTCCGTAGTTTCTCGCGCGTCGTCTCACCCGTAGATTGCCCCACATCCATGATCGACAGGTGAGGCTAGCCACCGCGGTAGCGCGGGTTGCTGTCGTGCCACTCGAAGGCACCACCCATCCACCCACGAACACCCCGAAGAAATCGCTGGAGCTCGAGGTTGGGCACACCGGCGAGCTCGCGGTGCCCCTTCTCGAAGTCGCGGACGAGGTTGTTGTGCACCTCGACGGTGACTTCGGTGGCTTCTTCGATCGAGCATCCGCGATCAGCTGCGACTTGAAGGACCATGTTGCACGGCGGCTTCTCGTCTTCGAGATCTTTCTTGACCGAGTACAGGTCGTTGACCAACACGACGGCGGTTCCCGCCTGAAACGCCGCAGATCGCACGCGTGGGTCGTAAAACAGGTCGGCCGGGAGGCGGTAGCCACCGATCGCGTCGATCAAGGTCATGGAGGTGTAGAAGCTGTCGTGCTGACGCGCGGAGAGGTACTTCCACGCCGGCGGGTACTCCCCGGTGTGCCGCCAGGCCGCATAGGCGCACCAGGACACAAACATCGAGAAGGTCGCATAGCAGGTGCGTTGAACCTGTTCGGGACTCGCGTAGCGACCCATGTAGTGAATCCCGGACCGTAGGGCGATGAGCACACGCTCGGCTTCGATCGCCCGCTGCAACGGCGGAGTAAACTCGCCTGCCGGAGGCAACGGATCCATCGCGGCCATCGCCAGCACGAGCCGCGGCGGTAGCTGTTCCGGGATTGCTCCGAGGGCACTGTCGTCGGCGTAGTAATCGTCGGCCGCCCACCAGGCCGCGTTTAATTTGGCGCCGATCAGAAGGCGATCTGGATCGTCGCAATCCGGGTGCGCGAGCATGACGAGGCGACCAAAACGGGTCTTGCGGATCTTGACGATCTCGTCCTCGTCGAACCCACACTCCCCGGCCCACACCGCCAGGCGATCGTCGACGATGTCGGCGAGTGGATCATTGATGCGTTCGGTGATCGGGCAATAAAGCGGCGAGGCGTTCCCATCTCCCCACGGACGCATCGCATAGGCAGGGTCAGTCGACGGACTCGCAGCTTGCGACGCACTCGCTCGGGCAACCGCGTCACCGACTTCGGCCAAAACCGCAGGTGTACCACTGGCGTCAGCGGGATCACTGGGGACCTCGGAATCACGGGCACCGGCATCCGGTGCGTCGGTCGCTGATGGAGCGTCACATCCTTGCACCGCTCCAGATGTAATGCCCTTTGCACGGGCAAAAACCTCCGCGAGGCGGGCGGCGGAGGTACCGAGTCCTGTCGGTCCTCCGAGCGATGCCCACTGAGGACGTTTTTGTTGCTCAGTCATGCTTTTTTGTCCTCATTGCGGAGTTATTCAGGTTAGCGGACCATCCGCTCGGCGACGATCAGCAGGTAGTGAAAGCTACCTTCTTTGTAGGCGGTGAGGAACGGATCCTCAACGCCCGTCGCCACCGACGACTTGGCGCGCAGCTCCCAGTACGGGATGGTCGCGGGCGTCAGATTTTCGACCTTAATCGGTACGAGGTCGTGTGCCGAGAGTGCCTTGAAGTAATGGCTACGGGGGTGGATGTTGCAGATGTACTTGGCGTCGATCTGGCTGACCGCACGCGAACGCCCGCCGATGATGTCGTTGGAGCAGCCCGTGATGCAGACATAGCGCCCTCCGTCCTTCAACAACCGCGCAAACTCGGAGAAGAGTTTGTTGAGGTCGACGTACATCGTGGTCTCGTTGGTCCAGATCACGTCGAAGTCGGCCTCGGCAAAGCCCGTGTCGAGCATGTTGCAGAAGTGGTATTTGACGTGGTCTTGGATCCCGCGCTTGGCGGCCTGTCCGTTGGCGAAGTTGACCTGGTACTCCGAAATCGAGACGCCCTCGACGCGGCAGCCAAACCGCTCGTGGGCCATCACGCTGGTACCGCCGCGACCGGAGCCGGCATCGAGCAAATGCGCCTCGGGTGTTTGCTCGCCCATCTGGTCGAGCAAATACACGGCCTGGGCGTGCTCGAGCCGATGCATCTCGTGGATGATCCGTTCGTCGCGCTCAGCCTCCGGAGCCTCGAGCACGGACCAGTCGACGTCCCCGATCCCGTAGTGGTGGTGGTAGTAGTCGTCGATCTGGCCGAGACGAAGATTGACCGGATCGTTTTGATTGGTGTTCCAGTAGTTAGCAACCGACTTTTGGTATTCGCTACGTAAGACTGGCTTATTCATGGTGGATTGCTCTCTTTCTTGTATGCGAGGCCGTCAGCGGCCGAGTTCGACGTTCTCGAGAATTCCGAGCGCATCCGGGATGAGGACCGCTGCGGAGTAGTAAGTAGTGACGAGGTACGAGCTCACGGCCCGTTCGTTGATGTCCATTTGGCGGACCGACAGCCCGGGCTCGCGTTCGTCCGGAATGCCTGTGCGATGCAGACCGACGACACCCTGGTTTTTCTCGCCGACCCGCATGGCCAAGATGCAGCTAGTGTTTTCCTTGGAGATCGGAATCTTGTCGCACGGGAGCATCGGGACCCCGCGCCATCCGGGGACTGTCGCCCCCTCGAACAACACCGACGGTGGATCGAGGCGACGTTTGGTGCACTGCCGGCGAAACGCGGCAATCGTGCGTGGATGGGCGAGGAACAACTTGGTCTTCTTACGTCGACACAGGAGGTTGTCGAGGTCGTCTGGTGTCGGCGGACCGGTGTGCGAGTTGATCCGCTGTTTGTAGTCGGCGTTGTGCAGCAAGCCGAAGTCGCGGTTGTTGAGGATCTCGTGCTCCTGGGTCTCCCGCAGGGCCTCGACCGTTAGCCGCAGCTGTTCTTCGACCTGGTCCATGGGCGTGCTGTAGAGGTCGTCCACCCGTGTATGTACATGTAATACCGTCTGGGCGATGCTCAGCTCGTACTCGCGGGGTTTGGGCTCGTAGTCGACGAATGTTCCCGGAAGGACAGGCTCGCCCCGGTGGCCGGCGGACAAATTGATCGCCGCCTGGCCCTTGTGGTCCATCGGTCGCTTCAACGTCTCCTTGAAGCGCTCGACATGCGCGTGGAGGACCGGCACCTTGCTGATCATGTCCTCGAAGACAGCCTGTGGCAGCGCCAGGACAATGCACGGGGTAATCGCCTTGACGGTGAACTCCCAGAAATCGTTGTCCTCGACGACCGCCCGATCGCCGAAGTATCCGCCGTCGGCAAGCACGTCGATCCGAATTTGGGCTCCGTATTGATTGACGCTGAGCACATCGGCCTTGCCGTGGACCATCAGGTACACATGCTCGGCCGGCTTCCCGCGCAAGGCGATGATCTGACCTGGCCGGTACTCCGTCTGCTCGAACTTGTCGGCGAGCTGCTTGAGCACATCCTCATTTTCAAAGCCGCGCAGGAGCGGGAGCTCGCACAGCTCGGCGGGAATGACCTGGGCCTTGGCACCGATGTTGGTGAACTCGATGCACCCGTCGCCGACCGTGTAGGTCATACGACGGTTGACGCGAAAGACACCGCCCTGGACGTTGACCCATTCGAGTGCTCGCAACAGATAGCGGGGGCTGATGCCCTGCATCCTCGGCGGTGACTTGGTGATGGAGGCGATGACCCGCGCCGCGCGGGTACTCAACGCCGTCGTGACGTCGCCCATAGAACCGGGCTTCTCTGGATTTCCCATGATGTCCCCGAATCGTTAGTTGCCGCGGCCGATCTCGACACTTTCGAGGATGCCGAGGGCATCGGGGATCTGGACGGCACACGAGTAGTAGAGGCTCACCAAATACGAGATGATGGCCTTCTCGTTGATGCCCATAAACCGGACCGACAAGCTCGGTTCGATCTCATCTGGAATCCCGCGGTGGTGCAGACCGATGACACCTTGGTTTTTCTCGCCTACGCGCATGAGCATGATCGAGGTCGTGCGCGTATCGGAAATCGGTATCTTGTTGCACGGGTAGATCGGCACACCGCGCCACGATGGCAGGTGTTGACCACCGACTTCGACCGGCGTCGGGTAGATGCCCGCCTTGTTGCACTCTTGGCCGAAAGCAGCGATCGCCCGCGGATGCGCGAGGAAAAACGACGGTTCTTTCCACACCACCGAAAGCAGCTCGTCCATGTCGTCCGGGGTCGGCGGGCCACTGCGGGTGTGGATCCGGCTCTTGAGATCGGCGTTGTGTAGCAGGCCGAACTCGCGGTTGTTCACCAACTCGTTTTCCTGGGTCTCTTTGAGAGCCTCGACGGTCAACCGCAACTGCTCTTGGGTCTGATTCATCGGCTCGTTGAAAAGGTCGGCGACACGGGTATGCACCTGTAGCACTGTCTGGGCGACGCTCAACTCGAACTCGCGCGGCGAGGTCTCGTAGTCGACAAACGTCCCTGGAAGCACCGGCTCTCCGCTGTGTCCGGCGGACAGGTTGATTGCCGCCTGACCGCTGGTGTCCTGCTTTTTCGACGAAAGAGCCTTGAACTCCTCGACATGCTTTTTCAGCGCCGGATGCTGTTCCACGAGCTCTTCGAACGTTGTTTGTGACAGCGAAAGGATCGTACCCGCGGTCACAGCTTTGGCCGTGAATGTCCAGTAGTCCTGCGACTCCAAGATCGCCTGGTACGAGTAGTGGTCGCCATCGGCCAATGTCTCGAGAATGGCCTCATCCCCGTATTTACCAGTCCCGATCTTATTGATCTTACCATGGGCAATCACAACCATTTCGTCGGCCTCTTTGCCCTTTTCGGTCAACACGTCCCCCGGCTTGAAATCGCGCTGAACAAAACGGCTCGCGAGGACATTGAGGATCTCGACATCCTCAAATCCACGGAACAGCGGTAACTCGCACAGTTCCTGGGGAACGACGTGGATTTTTGCGCCCGTATTGTAAAACGTCACCCGACCGTCACCGACGGCGTAGCTGAGTCGACGGTTGAGTCGAAACACACCATTGACGTGAACCCATGGGAGGAGTTTGAGCAGCCAGCGAGACGAGATTCCCTGCATCTGCGGCGGCGACTTGGTCGTTGTCGCTAACTGACGTGCCGCCTGCGTGGTCAGGCTCATCTGCTGTTCTGTTTCGTTGACCGGTTTACCTTCGGACATCTTGCCTCTGTGGTGTTTGTGCTGTCGTTGACCGAATTCTGTAAAATCGGCGAATCAACACAGCCTGCATCGTCAGGCTGTGGCGATAGTCCACACTCGGTCTATTGTGAAGCCGATGTATCTGGCCTTGGAAGGCGACCGCAATCTATATTGTTGCTATGAAAACGGTCAAGTGAATTGCGTATGTGTGACAGCGGCCCCAACGTCGGATGCCTGGTGGGTCACTCCGATTCTTCATGAACGTGCGATTGTGGATCACTTCGAACTGCCCACAGTGCAGATGACGTCCGAATCCCCTCAGCGGCGAGGATCGAGGCTATCTCATAGGTCAGGACGTCGCATATCTGTTTATCAACACCTGGGGCGACACGGGCAGTTACACGCAAGACAATGGAAAACTCACGCAATTCTTCAACATCAAGATCTATCGGGCCATGGAGATCGTCGTGCTCTTCGAGCAATTCAGGAAACCGTGATGAGACAACGTTTATGACATGACGAAGATCATCTTGATATGAAACCGTAAAATCGACAATCGCGTTGACATAACCCTGTGAATAGCTCGAAACACACCGAATCTCGCCATTGGGGATCGCATGGACCACACCGTGTTCATCGCGGATCCGGGTGACACGGACCCCGATCTCCTCGACCACGCCGACATCGTCACCGATCTTCACCCGATGCCCGACATAGTAGATACCTTCAAAAAGGACGAAAAAGCCCGACACGAGGTCGCTGACGATCGACTGGGCGCCCAAACCGACAGCAATGCCCATGAGGCCGGCTGCGGCAAACAGGGGTGTGGTATCAACCCCAAGCTCACCCAAGGCCATGGTGATACTACATAGATAGATCGCATACCGGGCTAAGCTGGTGGCGACGGGTACAAGGGTTTCCCGCTGTTGTTTGACCTTATCGTTCGAATGCTCTTTTCCGGCCAGAGCCTCCCGCAGCATGACCTCGACAAGCTCAACGATCACCCGGGCAACGTAGAGGATTGCGAGCACCCGAATCGCTGCTTGGCCCCACTGTGCAAGCAAAGTATCCGGAGCGATTTGGTGCGAAATGAGCGTTGCAGTACCGACATAGACAAAGTAGTCAGTCACCCTCCGCGTCAAAGAAGCGAGCCCCTTGAGTCGCCCGAGATAGCGCAGCGGATTCTTTTTTGAACTCAATGCCCCGGAGATGTCAAAACAGAGATCGACGACAATGTGGAGACCCGCGACGATACTGCGCGCGAGCGAGACGCCAACCACAATGTATGTAAGAAGGGCAACAATGTATTGCACCTGCTCCGAATCCGTTGCGATGTAGGTCAGCGCCACGAGTACGCAAAAGAGCACCCCAACACGCACCGTCCCGTGAAGTCGGGTGTACAACAGAGTCAGCGCTTCTTCGTGATCCTTAAAGGCACTCGCACCCCCTAACAGCTCGTGGGTCGCGTTCAAAAAACCGCGCAGCAGAGCGCGAAGGATCGGAGCCGCAATGAGCACCCCAAGGACCTCCCCGACTGTCCACGCTACTGAGATAGGGTCGGAGCCAGAAATCGATTTCTCCGCCCACTCGCGCGTAAATGCGATGGCATCGATCTCATAGAATGTGAGCAGTGTTGCCCCGGTTACCAGCGCGAGCCCGACAACCATCATGATTGCCGCCAACAGACGCGACATTTGCTGCGACCACCGCTCGAGTAAACCGCCCTCGCCTTTGGGGTCCATCCGCCGCGCAACAAATTCGATCATCCATTGCAGCGAGCGAGATGACAAGGTCCAAACGATCAGCAAAATGACCAGTAGGACACCGAGGGTAACTAGATTGGAGAGTAGTAGATCGACGGGGGCAAACATAAACGCAACCAGAGTATGGTTTACCTACCACGTCAGGGTGGTGGACTGCACGGACTTCCCGATGCGGGGACGGCCGCCTGTGCGTCCATTAGACCCGGGAGCGGAGGGCGACAAAACGCCCTCTCCACTCGAGCGAGTGTGTGCCGCGTTTACATGTAGTTACACAAGCCTACAACATCTATTCCTCCGAACATCTCCTCCATGTTCTCGCAACGAAGGTTACAAAGGTGCGCAAACCAACGGACATATGGACAAGCCAACCGGGGAAACGCGGAGTAGGGTCCATCGTTATATGTATCTACAATCGCTATCCGCGGGCACTCGGGTTAGCGGAGATAGACGCGGTGCACGACCTCGTCGCCGAACGTAAACAGTGCTTCCCGCGAGAAGTCTGCACCGGCCCCTCGTGTACTGATGATCCAATACCCCGCCGACCACCTCGGTCGAGCCACTGCGTTGGGCTCGAAAGGAAATGTAGACCTGCTTATCGGGGTTGCTGAGACCTCCAAGTGTCGTATCCACCGGGCGAGCGATGACTTCGCCAATCTCGCAAAGTCCATACAATTGTCCACCGGCAATGAAGTTCGTATAGATCGGCGCAACCCACTCGAGGTCGGAAAACTAGGGGTCGCTGTTGAGCACAAACCGGAACTCGTCGACTTCGCCGGTGCGATTGCCGTGTACCAGCACATCACCCCATACGGAGCGATGGGTTTGAGCCATGCTCGTCAGGCGATAGTCACCACCGAACATGTTGTAGATCGGCGTACCGTACTCTCCCGTTATTCTGAACATTGATGGTAGTCAACTCGCCAGATCTCCCGCCCGGCGAGTCCGGCGACCAAGTCATAGACACCAGAAAAAGTCGCACTCCCAGTCCATGGGCAGGAATTCCATCTACCGAATTGTCGACGGGAATCGTCTTTTTTGATTCCAAATCGTAGCAACCACAGAGTATGATTGAAGCAGAACAAGCGAGTGCGAATGTGTGGAATCGAGTCATCGTTTTCTCCCATCTCGGCCCTGTGAATCGTGAACCGGCTTCTCCAAGAAGCACGACTCTCATGGAAAAAAAAGGGCAAGTGTTTTTGCCGTAGGGGCAAACTTTTTGGCCTTCGTGCCCCTCCCCTCGCGTGCTAGAATTTCCATATGAGATTTGGACGAATGATTATGGATCACACATTTCAAACGACCCTCGTATTGTCGAGTATTCTCGTCATTGGCTGTGGCCCTTCCCCGGGAGGGATGGACACTCTGACGGAGGCGACGTTGTCGGAATCCGATTCGACGCTCGGATCAGAGACCAGGACAACGGAAGATGATGAAACGACGAAAGACACTGACTCCGCGGGAACCCTCGATACCGACTCGAGTACGGATACAGATACAGACACAGACACAGACACAGACACAGACGCAGACACCGATATGGACGTCGAACCAGCGGAGTGCATCGACCAGGCGACAGAGATCGATTTCTTGTTTTCCGCAAAACCCGACTCCCCGGGCCCGCTTGTGTATCAGTGGGCGTGTAGCGTGCTCAGTCAAGAGCACCTCTTCGACCAGATACTCCAACTCTCGCTACGTTGTACCGATGGCGATGAAACAACCGACGAGTTCCTCGAGATCCAGGTGTCCTCGGAACTGCCCGCACTCACCTTTCCCGAACAAATCAATCTACAATACTGGTACTATCGGCCGTGGTGGACCGAAGAGTGGATCCGTTTAGAAACGCCCGAGGGAGACTTGCTGTACGCATCGGGGAAGGCAACTGAACTTTTCCTCGATTTGGAGCCCAGTAGCGCAGGGCTGTACGAACCGTTTTCCCTGCACTTCGAGGACAATGAATGTAACTCCGAGCCCTCGTTGTGTAGTGGTGAACGGTTTCGCAACCGTGTGGTATGGGGATATGAATCCTCCACATGGTCGCTCGTCCCGCCACAGACGATACTCCTTGGAGAGGGATATCGCGTTTGGGGGAAGGATAGTTACTGGCTCGATTTTGGCTGCCCTGACGTCCCCTCCACATGGCAGCATCTTGCTATCATGGCAACCAAATGAAATGAGTTGCCCGCTCAAGCCGCGAGCGTCTGGATGCTCGCACGAGCTTCTCACCAGGCTGATGCTGCGGCTTGCTGTCGCCGCTTTTTAGGCCAGCGGAGGATCGGTGGCAAGCGTGCCGGAAACCGTCGCATTTGTCTTCTCAGACCTCGAGGCAGTCGACGACGGAAACGGCTTGCGCTTGCGGACCGGCGGCAGCTCGCGCCCAGCGATCACAGCTTCGACCTCCTCGCCATTGAGCACTTCGCGCTCAAACAGCGCTTGAGCGAGGGCATCGAGGATCGGTCGGTTGGACACCAGCATGTTCTTGGCCCGGTTGTACTGGCGCATCACCAAGTCGTGCACGGCCTTGTCGATGACCTGTGCAGTGGACTCGGAGTATTGCGGTGCCTGTTGAATGTCGCGGCCTAAAAACGGTTGCGACTCGGCCTTGATGTAGGCGATCGGTCCGAGCTCGTCGCTCATGCCCCACTCGCAGATCATCTTGCGGGCGAGGTTGGTGGCGCGCTCGATGTCGTTGCTGGCCCCGGTGGTCTTTTGCCCGTCAAATGCGAGCTCCTCGGCGATCCGCCCACCCATCAGGATCGCAATTGTTGCTTCTGCATGATTCTTGTCCATGCCGTAGCGATCTTCTTCGGGAAGTTGCTGGGTGACGCCCAAGGCACGGCCACGGGGAATGATGGTGACCTTGTGGACCGGATCGACGTCACCCTTGGGCAGCATCATCGCCACCAAGGTGTGCCCGGCCTCGTGCCATGCGGTGGTCCACTTCTCTTTGTTGGAGATGATGGCGCTGCGACGTTCGGAGCCCATCAGCACCTTATCTTTGGCGTAGTCGAAATCTTCGCCACAGACAAACTCGCGACCCATGCGGGCGGCATACAGAGCTGACTCATTGACCAGATTTTCGAGGTCTGCTCCGGAAAACCCTGGGGTCCCGCGGGCGACGATCCCCAAGTCGGTGTCTTCTTCGAGGGGAACCTTGCGCGTATGGACCTTCAAAATGGCTTCGCGACCGCGGACGTCAGGGAGCCCGACGACGATCCGACGGTCGAAGCGACCGGGGCGCAACAACGCCGGGTCGAGGACGTCGGGGCGGTTGGTTGCAGCTACAAGAATGACACCGTCGTTGCCCTCAAACCCGTCCATTTCGACCAGCAACTGGTTGAGCGTCTGCTCGCGCTCGTCATGACCCCCGCCCAAGCCGGCGCCGCGGTGACGACCGACAGCGTCGATTTCATCGATGAAGATGATGCACGGGGCGTTTTTCTTGCCCTGCTCAAACAGGTCGCGGACGCGGCTGGCACCGACGCCGACAAACATTTCGACGAAGTCGGA
Organism: uncultured Nannocystaceae bacterium; assembly: GCA_964621785.1. Classification (GTDB taxonomy): domain Bacteria; phylum Myxococcota_A; class Polyangia; order Nannocystales; family Nannocystaceae; genus JACKDW01. The sequence goes on along the minus strand of CAZUPD010000006.1, from coordinate 38,967 downwards.
CCCGCTGATGCTGAAGAAGGCGACCCCGGCTTCGCCGGCGATGGCTCGCGCAAGCAGGGTTTTGCCAGTGCCGGGCGGGCCCATCAGCAACACGCCCTTGGGGATCCGACCGCCGACGCGGAGGTACTTGCGAGTGTCGCGGAGGAAGTCGATGATCTCTTCGACGTCCTCGCGGGCTTCGTCGACCCCGGCGACATCTTTAAACGTGATCTTGGCCTGGTGCTCGTTGAGCAACCTCGCCTTGCTCTTGCCAAAGCTCATCGCCCGACCGCCGCCGGCCTGCATCTGGCGCATGAACATGACCATGAGGATGACGATGAAGATCATCGGCAACCACATGAGCGCGAACTGCAGCAGTGCGCTGTCTTCTTCGGGCTCGACTTTGTAGTCGATCTTTTTGGCGCTCAGCAGGGTGTAGAGATCGTCGGTCGCCGGACCCTTGGCCTCGTAGGTCTTGCCATCGAGTGGGTAGCTGATGTCGACGTGACTCGGATGGACTTTGATGGCGACGGTTGTGTTGCCCTTGAGCTCATCCCAGTCGTTCTCGACGTTCTCGATGAACTTCGAGTAGGTGATGTTCACGACGTCTTGGCCGCTGTTGAACATATTGGCGAGTGCCAAGACCGCCAAGATCAAGCACAGCCATACCAGTAGGGTCTTTGTCTGCTGTTTCACGAGCTCCGCAAGAACTCCCGGGTACAGGGGTTCAGGGCAGCATAGCCGCGGCGTTTGGATGGGTCAATGGTTCCCAGCGGGTGAGTCTCACTTCACAGATCTGTCAGATGCAGGCCCGAGACATCTACACAGAGCTGATACCCGCCGCTCAGTTGCCAAACACGCGGCTTGCGTGCCGCCGACGAAGTCCCGCGGGTGCGCTCGACCACGACGATGGCCCGCTCGATCTCGGCGACCTTGCGGTGCCCACAAGCTTCGGGCCCGGCTCCGGCGAGCCGACAAACTTCGCGAATAAACCCGGTCCGGATGGCGCGGGGCAGCGAGCCGAGCCGATCGATCCGCCAGGAGTTGGGACCTTGGTGGCGCTCTTGAACCTCGCGGCTGACCCACTCGGCAATCGCTACATCGGCGTCCCGGGCGACGCGAGCCAGTGAACCAACCGCGTCGTCCAACCGCGGGTTTTGCCCCCGCAGCAGCGGCAAGACGACCTCTCGGATCCGCACGCGAAGGTGGTCGTGGTCGCGGTTGGTCGGATCGTCGACAAATGGAAAGGCGAACAACTCACACAACTCACGGGTCTTGGCACGTGAGATCCCGAGCACCGGACGCAACCATCGTCCATCGCAAACAGGCATCGCAGCCAATCCGTCAAGGCCGGCGCCGCGGGTGAGGTGCATCAGAACGGTTTCGGTCTGATCGGTCGCGGTGTGACCCAAAGCGACAAATGGTGCACCGAACTCGTCGGCGAGCCCAGCCAACGCAGCCCGCCGGGCATCGCGAGCCCGAGCGGGAAGTCCAGGGCCTGCTTCGAGCTCTAGCCTTGTGACACGTACCGGTACCCCGAGTTGCTGCCCGAGTGCGACCACTCGCTCGGCTTCGCCGTCGGACGCCTGGCGCAGACCGTGATGGATATGTCCGATAAACAAGGACCACTTGCGCTTGTTGGCCATCAGCCGCAACAGCCCCAACATCGCGACCGAGTCGGCACCCCCCGAACAGGCGACCAGCAGGTTGGTGTGCGGCCCGGGAAGCGAGTCCCCGAGCATCGCCGCAACCCGCCCCAAGGCCCACGCGATCACGGGATTTCGCCTGGCCGCCATCTCGGTGAGTTGACCATGTTTCGCCAAACGACGCGAGAACAGCAAGAATCGGCAGGTGACAGAAATGCCGACGTTTCGAGACATCTACGGGCCCTCACACCACAGGACCGGGTGAACAGCTGGGGACCGATGGCGTCGAGCGGGCAAAGTGGTACGTTCCGCCGCTGTGGATCCGCGCACAGATGACGCCCCTGCCCTCCTCGGTCTCGACGAGTTGCAACTGATCTTCGACGAACCTGTCTCGCTCGAGTTGCGCGACGATCGTCGCCTGCTCGTCCCCCGGATCCCCCAGCAGGCATTTGTGATGCTGGCGCGACAACTGAGGGACGAGGGACGACTCGAGTTGGTATTGGGCGAAGCACTTCCGGCCCAACTGACCGCAGTCTTCGACCTTGACGTGTGGGCCCGCGACCGGATCCAGGTTCCGCGCGTACGTGAATGGATCACACAGATCGTCGAGTGTTACAGCGAGGCGAGAAAATCCCGTGGTGACCTCGTGCGCCTGATGTACGCGATGGATCCCGAGATGTGGACGTTTGCCGTGCTCCATGGCACGTCGGTGTTTCCCCTCGATCCCGACGACGACGAACGCCGCGAGCGAGCTCGGACTGCGGTCGAAGACCTCACAACTTTTGAAACACCCGACGGCCTGTATCTGATTGCTGTACCCAACCACAAGCTCGGGCACCAAGCCATCACCATCATCGAGGCGATCTATCACGACAGCCTCGACGCGGGCCGCCGCCTGGTCAACTCCCTGCGCGGTGCGATGGCCTCGCAGCTCGAAGAAGATCTGTTGCGCTGGCGCAGCGGACGGTTGGCAGACCTCGGATTTGTCGACTGGGAAGAGGCGATGCGCCTGTTTACCCCGCTTCCCGCCGATGTTTCTCCACCTGTCGAATCGGTCAGGTTTGATGGGGTCGAAACCACGGTACTCGAGCTTGCGGGCTGGGGGCACAAGAATCTCCTGCGTCAACTACTCGACAATCTCGATGCCGAACAGCACGGGATCCGTACCCGCGAGTTCACGCTGTTGGTCAACGAAGTCATGGCCGCCCAGCGGTTCGAGCCCGGCGATCCGACACACCAACAGCGGGCGATCCACCAGGCCCAGGCGACTGTCTCGCTCGGCCTCGAGATGCTGGCAGGCGGCCGCGACCTCGAACAGGCGGCCGACGACCTCACCCGTGCACTCACACGACTCGGGCTGCGGGCCCTGTTTCGCCTCGGCTACCGCGCGCTCGACAAACTCCGACGAGCCGCACTCGCCCTGCACCGCGAAGGTCGGATCTCATTGTCCCGCGTAGGCTCCCTGCTCGACCGGCCGTGGAACTTCGCCGTTGCGGCACTTTCCGGTTGGTATCCCGAGTTGCCCCAAGAGTCAGCTCCGCAAAAAACCCGTCCGGTGGCAACGCTCCGCGATGTCGCCCGCGCGACCCAACTCATCGAGCAAGCTTCTGCGTTGTCACGCCTTGCCTTCGACCGCGAGGGCTACGGCATCGATCCAGTATGGGTCACAAGGGTCGACGAACCCGGGCGTCTCACCCTCGGCGACCTCGTACGGACGGCCGCGATTTGCCGCGAGCTCCCTGGACACACCCGAGCGGTCGCCCTCACCCCGCTCACACAAAACGACTTGAGCTGGGCGCGTGACAACCTGCTTGTCGCACCACAAAATGACCTCCACCCGCGTGTGGCCGAGCACATGCGAGCGACCCTCTCAGCGCTCGATCTCGAAAACCATGCAGATACACTCATCGAGTTGCTTCTCACCCGCCTCACCGTCGAGCTGGCCAGCCTCGAACCCGACGAAGCCGGACGCCCAGACCTGACCAGGGCCGGCGGCGTGCTGACCGTGCAATCCGTCGGTGTCTGGCTCAAGACGGGACTGACGGGCAGCAATTAGCCCGGAGCACCGTCCACGGTTTATGTATTTGCAACATTTTTTGGAACGTCTGGCGATCCTAGATAGCCCGCGGTCAGACTAGTCCCGAAGCTTCGCTAGTTCGTCGACGACCGACCGCTCGAGTCGGTTCGACGACTGCGACCACACCTCGATCACGCGTCGATAAGCCGGCCGCGACTCCAGCCGCACGAGCGCACTTGCAAGCGCATAGGCGATCCCGCGGACATCGTCGGACGCAACCGTCGTGGCGGCGATCTTGAGCACACGTTCGAGTGCCCCATCCGGGTCGTAGCGCGTCAGCTCGATACAGCGAAATGCCGCCGACCGCCGGTCGTCTCGCGCATCATCATCCGCGAGCGCCCGATGGAGCAGGTCGAGTTTCCACGTCCTCCACCGCTCGAGGCTCGCCGGCTGACTCACGAGCGGCGCCTCGAGCAATTCGGCGAGGCCATCCCTGCGGTGCAACCAGTCAAACTCTTCTGCGGTCAGCCAGTCGACATCATCGACGAGCAACAACTCGCGCCCGCTCCAATCGAAGTCGGCCTGCGTCGCCAACGTCGCCTCGATCCGTTGGGCAGGCCTGCGATAGGAGGCGAGGGTTCGATCGTCGACAAACTCGTCGAGCCAGTTCCAAAAGTCACCTTCACTGTCGGTCGGACCACAGGCGATCCGCTCGGGTTTGTCGGCATGTCGGGTCCACCACAGCACAAGCGGGCGACCGTGAAGCGACAGGAGACATTGATCGACCGGCTCTTCGTCAGCGAGCAGCGGCACGAACGAACCGACGTGCTCGGCGTCGAGATCAATTGTACCTGCAATTTTATTTGCAATCGCATCGGCGAGATCGTTGGCGAAGTCGACCGCAGGCTGGGCCGCGCCGGGTGCCGCGGGACGGGTCACCCGGACGAGAAGCCAACGCGGTGTCGCCAGCGGTCGGCGATAGAGGTGAAACCTGTCGACACACATCCCCATCGCCCAACGATCTCGCAATCCGAGCGCGCGTGCAAGGATTCACTGCACCAAGGCCTTCGAAACGGGCGCCCAGAGGTACCCGTTGGCATCCATGCATGTGCAACCGAAGTGAAACAAAGCTCAGCGCACTTCGATGAACTTGACCATCGGCTCGCCCCGGCGGATCAACGACACACGCACGAGTTGTGACCCCCGGTTCGAAAGTTCGCGATAGGCCGACATTGCGGAGTCCATGGAGGCAAACGAGTGATCGTTGATCGCCGTCAGCGTGTCGCCGTTGCGAAACCCGAGCGTCTGCAGCAACGTGCCTTCGCGCATCCCGTTCACCTTCAGCCCGATCACTTCGCCATTGCGCATGCTGGGTGCCGCGCGAAATTGACGAAACGGTGCCTCTCGATCGCGGATCAGATCGTCGAGTGTGCGCCGCTGAATCGTTGTATACTCAACACTCTGGGTCATCGCTTCGGGAGTTGGCGCCGAGTGCCGGCCCTCGAGGTGCTTCGGACGGATGGCAGGGTCCACTGCGCGTGTTGCTAGCTGCGCTTTTTGAACCGCCGGGTTAGCCTTGGCACAGGGTTGGCGCGACACGGCATGCTCGAAACGGTGGGGGGGAGCCGATCGACGAGGGAGCCCGCGGGCCGCGAGCATGTCTGCACGCATCGCTCGCAACTCGGCACGCATGGCCCGACGTTCAGCTTTGATATCGACCGCGGAAGACATCGCCGCCGGTGTCTGGGATTCGACGCGAATGATCGGCGTCAACGGTGTTTGAGGACAGGAAGGTGTGTCACCAAAGTGAAGCAGGGATGCGGTCGCACCCGCCGTGACCGCGAGACACAGAGCAACTTCGATAGATCGACTCGACTTGGACATGTCCCCACGCTTGTGCAACGCCTATGCCAGCTGTACCGGAAGCCAGTATTTTGTCCCAATAACCGCGAGAGGCTCCATCTCCGCTCTCAATCGACGTTCACAGGCGGCGTTCGATACCTGCGTTTGAGCCGACCGCGTGTCAGATTGTCAGGGGCTGTGTTTGCCAGATTGTCGGCCTGTCAGTCGCAGTCGCGCCGCACACTGTTCCCGAGGCAGCCGTCGCACATTTCTACCGTATTTGTAGGCAAGGGTCGGACAGGAAGCACAAAACATGTCTCAAAAGACATGTTTTAATCATTCGACAGCCAAGCCCTGCGAGTGAACATGAGAACTTTACGCAACCATCTCCTGTATTGTGCCGCGGCTCCGGTCGTGCTCTTCGCCGCCTGTTCGGGAGGTGAGGAAACGACGACCGATGCGACTACCACAACGTCCCCGACAACATCCACGAGCACGACCTCTCCCTCGGAAACGATGGAGACCGAGACGACTTCCGAAGACACCGTCGCGGTGTCGACCGACCCGCTACCGACGACGTCGGAAGGCCCCACAACCGAAGGACCGACGACAACCACCGGGCCTGAGCCGTTTTGCGGCGATGGGGTACTCGACCCAGACGAGGAATGCGACGACGGAGACGCCAACGCAAATAACGCTGCATGTACAACAAACTGTACCATGGCTATCTGCGGAGACGGGTTTGTGTTCGCGGATGTAGAAGCTTGCGATGACGGCAACGCCGAGAACACCGACGCATGCCTCGATACATGTGTCGAAGCGAGCTGCGGAGACGGGTTCGTCGGCCCTGGCGAATCCTGCGACGACGGCAACGATGTCGACGACGACGAGTGCACCAACGATTGCGCGCTCGCAAGCTGCGGGGACGGTATTTTACAAGCAGAGGAAGTCTGTGACGACGGCAACCTCGACAATACCGATGCGTGCCTCAATACCCGAATACTGACCCGAGAACGTATGTACCAACAGGTTTGGGCGGGAATCCTCCGCGGCCCGCCAAACTCTGCCAAAAACCCTGCCAAAAACCCTGCCAAGCACCCGTGGAATCCCGCTGCAACCGGTGGAAATCAATGTCGATCCCGCGGTGCTTGGCGTTTGGGTAACAAGTCACGTGGGCCGCCCTGGTACGACCAACTCGGTGGTGTTCACGACCGGGTACGCCTACGCGCTCGACCAAGACGAGAAAGTTGGGTGTCGGTCATCCGCACCTCCGGCCCTCGCCCCGGATCTCAAATCCACTGATCTTGCCCTGTGCCTTCTTTCCCAAGCTTACGCGCATTGTCGCATCCCCGTGTTCGCACTCGAGACCGTAGACAACACCGCTGGGCGTTGACAGTTGCGGCCCACCCAGCCGGCAGTCGCCCAATGATCTATGCACTGCGCTGAGAAAACTGTGGATCCGCTGGGCGCCGAGTTGCTCGCTAAACAGACGACCGTGGATCTCGTCATCCCATTTCGTCATCAATCCCAGGGCCTGCTCCGCCGCGGTATTGTACTCTGGAGCTGGTTCGAGTCCGGTCACACCGACAAATCGAAGGGAGGTGATTCCTGGGCTGTCCCAAGGAGCCACCCGAAGGTCGACCCGCAGGTTCCCGCGTTCACAGGACAATTCCACCACACCGGCACGTGGCTCGGCAATGTCATAACCTCGGGGGGAGCGACAAGTACCGACCAACGTATGCCACTCGCGAAAGTTCTGCTCCGTCTTCACGGCCGGATGAGCATCGCGGTAATCGTCACTGAACAACTGCTTGTGGACCGCGGGCTCCCACTTCCCCAGCAACACTCCAACCCCCGTGGCCGCGGTCAACAACGCATCCGAGGCGACATGGCGCCTCGGCTCCAAGCCTCCCGTATCTGCGAGTTTATCCAGTACCGCCAAGCCATCTGCCGGCAGGACCTGGCTCGAGATCGACGAATGGTTGGACAGCAGAATGACCGCCACCCCCTGCCATGGAAGCATATGCAACGATGCTCGGTAGTTGAGGGTTTTTCCATTATGGCCGACGATATACTCGTGTCGGCAGGTCGCGTACACGGCAAATGCAAGGCCCGTCCCAGCGGCCCAGACCTCGGCACCACCCGATGGATCTGGCTCGACGTGCAGGTTGGCCAAGGTCTGGAGTTTGTGCGCCTCGCGAACGGTTGCGCGACGCAGCGGCTCGCGTTCGCGCTCGTTACGTGGCGGCCAGGCCTGGAGGTGAAAAGATGCATACGCAGCCAAATCTTCCATGCTGGCATACAGCCCACCCGCAGCATCACCTGCGCCTGGTCTCCAGTGTGGACGCGGCCGAGGCTTGCCGTCTGGACCATGTTCGTGACCAACTGCGATTTGCCCCGGAAGCGCGTGCTCGGGCATCCACACGGCATCCTTCATCCCCATCGGACGCAGAATCGCATCGCGGGAAAAACTGCGGTGATCGGTCTCGGCGACGTTGTCGATCAGGGTACCGAGTAATTGAAATCCGAAATTGGAGTACACCCGGCGCTCACCGGGCGCCCGCTCGAGTCCGAGACCATCGAGGGTCTGCAAAAACTCCGCACGCGTCGGCGGGGTTTGTGGGTACTCGGGAAAGTTGCCCATCCGCGGCAGGCCCGAGGTATGGGTGAGGAGGTGGCGAATCGTAATCTCCGCACTGTCGGCAGTCGGATAGACGACCTGTGCAAGCTCAGGCAAATAACTCACCGCCGGACGATCGAACGCAACCCGCCCCTGTTCACGCAACTTGAGCAAGGACATCGTCGTGATCGTCTTGCTGATCGAACCGATTCCAAATAATGTGTTGGGCTCGATCGGCAGCCCGCGTGCAGGGTCGCGGTGGCCCCAACTGCGAAACCAGGCGAGTTCACCATCGATCACGATTCCCGCGGCGAGTCCGACGAGATGATCCCGTGCGACCGAGCCTGCGAGGTATTCTTCGATCGCCGGGAATGCACTCGCCAGTTTTTCTTGTCGCTTTGGATCCGTAAAACGCGGTGGCGCATCGGCGGGTGTGCGCACCCGTTTCGCAGTTCTCGAGGTCGGCACAACGGTCGCTTCGTCTCGGGGCGTGTTTGTATCGACCGGTGTCGACCGACAGGCGAGCAGCATCGCCAAGGGAAGAGCCACGGTGCTGGCGAACCTGCGCATACGTTTTTATACCAGAACAAAGAGTCAGCTACTAGAACGACACACCAGATCGAGGTACCAACGCATCGTCTCGCAAGACGAACATGTATGAGCAAATATTCTCATCCACGACTCGCTTTTCGGTGTCGCGAGCCACATCATTTGCAGACTCCTTACATTTGTAGTTACATAAACAAGCGTTGACGCGCTTTATCCCGTGTGATAGCTCCCGTAACCCTGCACACACAACGTGTAGGATTTTGACCAGAAGGCAACTGATGAACTTGCATGTACCAGAAATTCGCGTGCTCTATACTGTCTGTGCCCTCGTTCTAGCGAGCACGGCACTCGCTGGCTGCGACGAACTCTCCGCCGAAGAACTGCAGGACCCGGCTTTGCTGCTCGGCGATGAGGAGCTTTGGGACGAAGGTCCCCCTCCGGGCGATGAGGCGATTGAGCCCGACGACGACGACGACCTGTTCGACCAAGATCCCGACGACCTCGAACTCGCGGCAGGCCCCGGCGGTGAGCTGGGAGGATTCGAAGAGCTAACGGCCAACGGGTATGTTGCGGCTCCCTACTTTCAGCTCCCGTTCCCCTGCGGTCAGGTGTGGGCTGGGCAAACGCGGACCAACCACAGCCCCCTGCGGGCCGTCGACTTCAACCGAGCCAACGATTTCGGTGACAAGGTTGTGGCCGCCGCCAACGGCACCGTCACCCGGGTCGAGAATACCGGCAATACCAGCTACGGGCGATGGATCGAAATCAAACACGGCAACAGCGGGTACCGCACCCGTTACGCCCACCTCAGCTCGCAAAGCGTCGTTGTCGGGCAAAGTGTCAACAAAGGCCAAAAGATCGGGAAAGTCGGCAACAGTGGCGGATCGTCGGGCGCCCATCTCCACTACGAACTCATCCTCAACGGTACCGCGGTCAAGCCGACATTTGCCGGCAAAACAGCCCTGTTCTACGGGACCAAAAACTACACGAGCTACAACAAATGCTCGTCCAACAACGGTTCTTCGGGAACAGTGAACACCTCCGGCCCGTCGCTCAACGTCCGCTCCAGCCCCTCGACAGGAGCATCGATCGTCGGCTCCGTCAGCAACGGGCAACAGGTCTCGATCACCTGTCAGAAAAAAGGCTCGACGGTCACGGGCACCTACGGAACCACCAATTTGTGGGACTTCATCGGCACCGGCTATGTCTCCGATGCCTACATCTACACCGGCTCAGACAGCCAGGTCGCACCGACCTGTAACTGAGCCACGACCCCCTACCCCATCCACAGGCGTCGTGCCGTTTGCTTGTGGACGGGGTAGACGTGTTCTCGCGGCAACAACCGTCTCGCCTGCGCCGTTTTTCCGCGTTTGAGCAGCTGTCGCATCTTTGCGACTGCCGCAGTCATATCCTCGATCGCGACGATCCACTCGCCGGCAAACGCTTCGATCACAGTTCGATTCAATCCAACTTGTATACTCAAATAGTCGAGGGCAGCGCCACGGAGAGATCGTTCGGTATCCCACTGGACATGTACAGGTGCCCGCTTGAAGGCCTGTTGCCACGTCACTGGGTCCGCAAACACTGGCCCATCTGGCGAGGTAAGCACGGCTGCGGCCAGCGACTCATCCCAACGTTCACGCTGGATTCGGACCCGTAGGATCCGCTCTTGGCCTTTTTTTGTCCCCCAGTTACTTCGGTGCATCAGCCACAGAAGCGAGGGCTTAATCCAGGTCATCCGGGTGAACGAAAAAGGTGAGACGAAGCGTTGATTTGCCAAAGCAGGGTCTGCGATCGCGTCGTTGTACGCTTGGTACATCACGATGGTGCTGCGGTCGAAATCTGCTCGGATCTCTCGGAGCCCAGCCATGGTTGGTCAGTATAGGGCTTTGCGGCCATTTCGGTGTGGGTTTTTAAGACCTGTTAAGATTCCCAGATTGCAGACTTCTCCATGAGGGCTTGACCACGGCGCGACATCGGCCGATACAATGATCATGCGCGCCCGATGTTTCTTGCCGGTCTCGATTGTCCTCAACGCGACGCTTATTTGGCCGGGTCTTGCACATGCAAGTCTTTCCCAAGGTGTCCCAGCCACCGACATCTGTGACTTCCTTGCGCCGACCGAGCCAGATGCCCACACACCGCCGGTCGATTGCGGCGAATCCCAGGACACGGGGTACACCAAGGGCAATCCATTTCCGATCACCGTCGTTCACATCGACGGCAAGCCGGTCGAAAAGGACACCGCAAATGCCTACTGGGTGATGCGCGAGGTCGCCGCAAACGACGGTGTCGATATCCATATCGTGAGTGGATTTCGCACCTACGCCGAGCAACAATACCTCTACAATTGCTATATCAATTGCAATTGCAACAACTGTAACCTCGCCGCACCTCCCGGATACAGCAATCACCAAAGTGGCCACGCCCTTGACCTCAACACCAGTGCCCCGGGAGTCTACAGCTGGCTTTCCAGCCACGGAGGGTCATTCGGATTTACCAAAACCGTGCCCAGCGAAAACTGGCACTGGGAGTGGTGGGGCGGCGGTCCTGGAGGTGGGATCTGCGATATCACAGCACCGCCCAACGGTTCGGTCGACCAAGCGGACTGCGGGTTGATCCGCGGATGGGCGCAGGATCCCGATCACCCCGACACACCGATCCAAGTCCACGTATATTTCGGCGGCCCGGCAGGAGATCCCAACGCCGTAGGCGTTTCTGTCCTCGCCGACATCTATCGCGAGGACCTGTGCCAGCCCCTCGGATCCTGTGCACATGCATTTGAAGTCGAGATCCCCGCGAGTTTACGCGACGGAGGCATCCATCCGATCCATGTGTACGGGATCGATCTCGATGGCGACGGCAATCCACAGATCGGTATCAACGAAGAATTCTCGTGTTCCTTGCCCGCGCTCCCCGGGGGTGTTCGCCGCCATGTGTCGACCCAAACTGTTGTCAGCCAATGGGGATTTGACCTGTTCTGGCAACGATACATGGTCGATGACACAATGCTTGCAACATGGGATGAATGGGTTGCACTCGAGCCTTCCCCCGAACTTGTGAAGGCCGCCGAGCTTCCAGGTGTGTGGCTCCTTGATACCGGAGTTCGCCGGCATGTCCCCAACACATCCGTGGCCACTGCCTGGGGACTTGACCTGTCAAGTGCGGTCGAGTGGCCACTCGGACAATTGCTCGAAGTACCCGAAGGGACAGCCCTGCGGCCCAAGCCTGTGCTTGTACAAGGACCTAGTGCTGCGGTGTACCTCGTCGATGACCCACAAGCACAGCCCGCCGCCCCCGACGACGGTACAGATTCGGGCGAAATGACCACAACCTCGACGTCCACTACGGAAGATTCCGATACAGAGGTAGTAGAAACAACCGGAGGAAGCAGCGATGACCCCCCGTCCGCACTACCACCTGACTTCGGAGATACGAGTTTCCAAGTCGAGGGAGAAGGGTGCACATGCACCTCTATGACGGACAGCGAAGGCCGTACAGGAGCCCTGTTGCTGCTCCTCGCCCTGGGTATGTTGCGACGCCGACGCGCGTGGCTTCCGGCAATGACAGTGGGCCTGACGAGCCTCGGGGGTTGTGGTGACTCGGCCGACACCTCCGAGGTTGACGCGCTGGAATCATCGACAACCGAAACCTCGGCAACCACGAGCCAAGCGTCCACGGTATCGAGCGGAGATGCAAACTCTGAATCGAGCGAAGGCATGACCTGTGACGATCCAAAAGCATGGTTCCTTGACCATGACCGTGACGGCTACGGCGTTGCAGAGTCGTCCATGACCGCCTGTGAGGCGCCCGAAGGCTACGTCGAACAGGCCGGCGATTGCGACGACACCAATGTTCATATCAACCCAGGGGCCCTAGAGGATTGTAACGACCGGGACGATGACTGTGATGAGCTGGTCGACGAGGCATCCTCGATCAACGCGCAGTGCGGGGCTTGCTGGACATTTGAAGATGGCAGCCATACCTACTGGGTCTGCGAAACACCAGTTACCTGGGAAGAAGCAAACACACGCTGTCTGGCCTACGGCGCGCAGTTGGTGAGTGTGCAATCATCTGAGGAAAACACGCTCCTCCACAGCTACGCCTACAAAGGCGTCAACCTGTTTCTCGGGATCAACGACATCGCTTCGGAGAGCGAGTTTATCTGGACCGATGGTGCCCCGGTCAGCTTCACCAACTGGAGCGAGGGAGAGCCCAATGACAGCGGGATGGCCGAGGACTGTGGTGAGTTACGAGGGACGACCGGCGAGTGGAACGATATTTCCTGTGACGCTGCCCGTTACTTCGCTTGTAAAGCTCTCGTGACTCCGCCGAGCGTGTAAACTCTCGAAAGGTTCCGAACGTCATCTCGCCATCGTCGGTTCCCCGAGACGTACCAACGTGGTGAACGGGGTCATCACGTCGGCTCTGGAACCCCGCGGATTTTACCGATTGTGTAGTAGCTCGACGTCGCGTGACCGTGCCGCACGAGTTTTCCCGAGCGCACCAGCAGGCACACATGCGAGCGTAGCTTCCGATCGGGTATCCCCGTCGCCTCCTGCAACGTTCGCATATTGGCGCCACCGTGTCGCCGAACCACAGGAAGAATCAAGCGCTCCGCATCTTCACCCGTGAGTCGCATCTGTGGATCGATTACACGGGTACAATTTTGATGCTCATACATCTTATTTCGCGAATGGCCGACCTGCTCCACAGCACCGGCAAGATCGACCCGGGTCTCGGTCACGGTGCTCGCAGCCTTCCGCGCGGCATCACGATCTCCCGTGATATAGCGAAAAGTCGTCTTCATCGAGCTGTGGCCGAGCAGTTTTTGAATATGTGCAATCGTCACCCCATTGCGGGCGAGTGTCGACGCCCATGTATGCCGCAGGCTGTGGATACAGGGCGGTTTCCCATCGTTTGTCAGGACTCCAATTTTTTTGCACTCACGCTTCAACCAATCGAGTAACGTCCGCCCGTTGATATGCCCAGTTGCGCTGTACTTGCTCGGGAAGAAATATCCTCCGACCTTCGGCTTGATCATCTCCAACCACTGCGTGGCGAAGTCGGTAATCGGAAGAGGTTCGACCCTGCCGCCCTTGCGCACCCGGGTGATCAACTGCCGCTCAAAATCCACCTCGTCCACACGCAACGCCACACACGACTCCCGCCGCTCGCCCGTGTTCAGAATTGTAATAATGGCCCGAAGGTGCATCGATGGTTGAGTCCTGAGCAGTCGCTGGAGATGCGTCATCAACTTCGCCAGCTGCCGCGTGCTCAATCCCTCTCGCGTACCCGTTTTGAAGTCCCGTACCTGCAGCCGAGGGACTTCGCGAATGTGTCCGTCTCTGTGTGCCAACCGGAGAAACCGCAATAACATAGCTTTGGCCGTGTTCGCGGTGCGGGGAGTCGCAGCCATTGCCAAAAACCACGGCTCGATGGTTGCCGGCGTAATGGTGTGGACAGCCTTCTCCCCAAATACACCACGTATTTTTCGCTCATAGATCCCAAAATAATTGCGCTGCGCACACTTTGATAGCAGCGTCCACTGGGGAACGAACCGTGCTTGCACAAACGCATGTAACATCGGACTGGCGGTGACATGTTTTTGGGCATCAACGAGTTCACGAACCTGTTCCAACAGGAGTGCATTTGCCCGTAGAAGTTGCTCGATACGGCTGTCGGTGTGTGTCCGCTCGGTTTCGCCAGCCTGTGTGCGGCCGTCCTCGCAGCGTGTCGGCTGCTCCTCCAAGGCCGTCAGCTCGCGCTCGGCGAGCTTTCGCGCCTGTTGGGGAGAGAGCGCGGGGTACTTCCCGATTGTCTTGCGGATGTCTTTCGGGCCAACCACACGGCGAACAAAAAACCTGACCTTTCCACCATGTGTTTTTCGAACACCAAAGCCGGTCAGCCGGCTGCTCATACGTATCTGGCCATTCTTAAGTGCGCGAATTGACCGATCCGTAATGATCCCACGCATGAACCGAGGACAGTACCCCTACTCTAACGAGAGCCTGCGTCGACTTCAAGTGGTCCGTCGCCCGAGCTCGATACCCTTCCAAAAATGCTCCGTAGGACGGATTTATTGATAGCAACCGAATGCTCGACCTCCTGCACTCGGCTCACCGAAGGGGCGCGTTCGGTTCACGACGAGATGGCTCGTCTGCTTCATACGACATGTGTACCGGTACCAGTGTCGACAGGCAGTACATTGCATCGATCGAAGCTAGGTTCACAACCTCGCGAAACGTTTGCGGACGAATCCAATCACTGATCCTTTCGATAGCAGAGCGGGGCATAGCTCTGGTCGAGGCGTGGTGCCACCAGCAGAGCTTCTCGGTTTGAAAAATGTGCTTACAAGCGCGCTCGATACACCGAAGGAGATGGCGAGTCCGACCATCCCATTGTTCGGGAGGCCTGGCATGCGAACCCGTGGAGTACTCGTGACTAAACGCGCCGAGCCAGACCGCGGCTATCGTCTCGCTACGACCCTTCGCAGCCCACAATACATCTGCAGTATGGATCGTCCCCTCATTCCGGTTCTGGCGGGCTCGAAAGGGCCCGTAGTTTCTGAGGTCGCTACGCCGCTTGTCGACCTCACTGCGAGGCCAAAAATCGCACATTTCCCAGTCTATCCACGATGGGGTCGCGCCGACAGGAACTTCTAGAAATGTAGGTTCGCGTGCCCACGCATCTTCCCGCAAAGCCTGATCCCATTGACTACACAGATGCCGCATGAGCCTCTCGCAACTCTCATCGGACAACGGGAAACGTAGGGACCCCTGCTCGACCCCCTCAAGCCACGCTTGTTCTTCCCGCTCTCGTTTCATCCACATGTCCGGAGTGTCCCAAACCGGACTCACCACAACCGCCTTGTACACGGCCCTTTCGACACGCACCACTTCTCCCTTTCGGAGCATCTCCACAAGCACGTTCGTCGCGCCGGCAAACCCGGAACCCGCCCTCGCCTCTCTTGTTGTAAATGCACCTTCTTGAACCGCAACCCAATGGCGAACACGATCGGACAGGTTCTGATACTCGGATAGCGGAAAAGGAGGGATGTCACGGGCCACCCCGAAATATTCGCAAAATTTCGTGGATACCGCACCACAGCTTCAACGCACCACGGTCACGTGCACTTTCGGACATGTCAAAAAATTTCTTATAGAATCCGTGAGATACAACAACGACGCGATTTTAACCAAACAAAAGAAAATGTCCCAAAGGCTATTCGGCACTCAATGGCCTTCCGTCACGGTTCTAAAAATTTCATGCGATCGCAGCCTTTATAGCCCCGTTGGGTTGAGATGCGTGGTTCAATTACGCGAGCGTTGGACGGAGCCAACACGTGGTCGCTATGACACGTCGGAGTCGCGGACACACGAGCAGGAGATCGACAGGCCCGTGTCCAAGGCTGTGCAGAGTATGTCAGATGCTTGCTCTCACCAGATCGAGAAATAGTCCACATATCCGTCGAATTGGTGGAATCCAGACCGAATACTTTGAAACTGGATCGAGCGAAAATTTCAGTGCAAACAAGCCATATACGAGGTAATCTGTATCTCCCGATGTACAGTCAACGACAGGAGGTTCGATGACACGCGCGTGGTTCTTGCTAACAATTGCGGGCTTGTTCGAGGTGGGGTGGGCCGTCGGGCTCAAGCTGTCCGACGGGTTTTCCCGTCCGTGGGTCACAACCCTCACGGGACTATCGATGCTTGCGAGTGTGGTCGTCCTCGGGATCGCCGTCAAAGAGATTCCGATAGGAACGGCCTACGCGGTATGGGTCGGTATCGGAGTGGTCGGAACATTCGCCTGCGGGCTCGTGATGCTCGGGGAACCATTCTCGTGGACCCGCACCGGACTCGTGCTCCTACTGATCGTGTCGATCGTCGGCCTGAAGCTGACGAGTCCAGCCTAATGCTCCGACCCGGCGACCGGCGCGACCTTCGCCCACGGCCGAAAACCATGTACTTACATCAAGTCCCTACGATCGTTTCGGGATCGTAGGGACCATGAGCAAGGCTACAATCACCTCCACTCGCCTATTCACCAAGGAACGATGCTACAGCACGCTTTGACTCCTACCAACTTGCCCGGAGTCGTCCACTTGCGTGAACCTGTGCGGCGAGTTGGACCGCGCATAGCTGGGATGCCCGGCCGACGCACGCAGTCACCCGTGGATGTACTCGATGCAGGAGCACGCACGCCGAGAACGTTTACGTATCGATTGGAACCGCATCCGCGCCCCCGGTGACGAGAGCTCGACCTAAAACAGGTACCCAACGGTTTTCTGAAACGACACCTTGGGACTGCCGGTTGGTCGTTTTGTGGTATGGATAGGGTATCCACGATGACAACAAAGCTGAATCCTCTGCCCATGACGCCACCGTGGCGCTCGCCCTGCGGGATCGACGAAAATTCCTAGCCAAGCGCGCGGCAATTACATTCGGTGTCGCCGGTGCAATCGTGGGACTGCTCGCCCTCCTGAGCGGGAGTTGGCTGGCCGAAACCATCATTTCCGCAGCGATCGCCCTTGTGTTCATCTTGATTCCTATCGTGTTTTTAGTCGCCCCATTCGCCGCTACGCGCCTCGCCGATGCGCGCGTTCGACTCGCACACCGACGTTTGGGACCCGCACACGCTCGTGCCGACCTGCGACATATTCCGAGCGACATACGTACACTCGTCGACGACGCACGGGCGTTGGTCGCAACCGTTGACGATCGGTTGGCTACGGGCCACGAAATCGAGCGACTTTTGTGGGATTGGCTGCACCGCATCGAGGCCTCCCCCCAACGTACTCTCGCCTGGCTCGAGCACGCCGGCGCACAGATTGTGCCGCTTCGCGCCGCTCTCGACCGCGCCGCTTCGAGCCACAACGTCGAACCCGAGCGCGCGGCAATACGACTCGCACTCAACCAATGGGTCGAGCGATGCGAATCACCACAGCAGCCGGGCTACCGCTGAAAGCATAGGAACTTAAACAGGCTTTGGGTCTCCGCAGTCCGTATTTCCCGAGCTGATGAGCTCGAGGTTCGTGCCGAAAATATCTACGCCTAGTCGTGGGCGATACGCGATTGGCAAGATCGCGGCCCCATTCGACCACGGACAGGCTGAGGAGTACGGCTCCGTTCACTGTATTGCCCGACTTCAACGGTGCGTGTCAGATGTAGGTCGGCGATACAAACTGTCTCTGGGAGCATCCAGCCATCGCCGTCATGGCCGCCGCAAAACGCCCGGATACCAGTATCGCGGTCACCGGCTGCTTCGATGGCGATCTCGAGCTCGTCGAATGCGACGAGTGAGAGCACGGAATGGCGCAACTCTGGCTCCTTGGTGTTGTCTACGCGCCAGAAGCCCTTCGCGCTAAGTTGACGACAAAATGACTTTTTAGACAGGCTCGTGATGGGATGATCGCAATCTTTCAAAATCCAGGTGAAATCGTCGCGGTTGAGACCGTTGAGGACGGCGACCACTGCGTCGAGCATACAACGCAGACGGAGTCGTTCGTGGGGAGTCGTAGCGACCCTTCGGGGACGAAAGTGGCGAGTTGCCGCACGTAGCCAAGGCTGGGCGAATAGAGGGGCTGTGATACTCCCGACAATTGCATTGCACGTCGGCGGAGGGACAACGGTCTCCGCCAGTATAAACCAGTTAACATTGGGGCCGCTCTGCCGGATTCGGAGTTGCCAGTCGAACACGAAACTACCCAAAAGCGCCGCGAGGGAGATGGCAGCACCAGCGACAGTCGACCGGAGAATCCCGACACTGTTTCCCGTCGGCCAGCCTGGGATCGCAGCTGGTATCATCGTACGTCGATCGGTCGTTCGTGCAATTGGACGAAATCCTACTCGGGGAGTCCGGTCGTGCAACTTCGTCGAAGCATGTTCGGCACGCACGAAAAATTGTGGTCGCACGTGCTGTGTACCGGGGTCGAGCGTTTCCCACGTCGCCTGCAACCCCCGACCCGAGACATAGGCAACTCGATTAAATTCTAAGCTCCCGAGCATGATCCCCTGCACGAGTGGTAGCAGCACTTCACCAGCATCATTCACCCACTGTCCATCACGACCTGGTTTGAACCCCTGTTGCTTTGCTTGCTCACGGGGGATGAAGTCCTTGGAGTCGTTCGTCATGTCGAATTCTCGCCTATACTCGACTCCCCATCCGAAGGAGCTTGTATCACCGAGTCGACTCCCGTTTGCGTAGATTTTTGTGAGTACCTCGAGCTCCTTGTGCGAGCAAATCTCGAGCACACTTTGGCTCGTGGGCGAGAAGGACTCGATCATCTCAGCCGGATACACCACGGTTGCCT
The DNA here is from genome assembly GCA_964621785.1 of uncultured Nannocystaceae bacterium. Taxonomy (GTDB): domain Bacteria; phylum Myxococcota_A; class Polyangia; order Nannocystales; family Nannocystaceae; genus JACKDW01. Next base: position 19,999 of record CAZUPD010000006.1, on the reverse strand, counting down.
TCGCCTCTTCCCAGTCCGCCAAGCGATGGCGCATAAATGCCGCGGTCAGATGTCGGGTCGGTCCGCCTTTGCTCGCTACAATTACACAAAATTTGAAACTTCGATGAATGTCAAATAACTTGTCTCGATTCTCAAATCCGTACAGCCAATCCCAGGAGCAGTGCTGCAGTAGGAGTTTTCGCAGGTTGCGAGATCCCTTGTCGGTATAAAGGCCGCTGGGTACCACAAGTCCGATTCGGCCACCTTTGCGTGTAAGCGCATGGGCCTGCTCGACGAACATCTTGTATGTATTAAGGTCGGCAGACCCCTGGTGGCGAAACGGGTGTTCTCGGGACAATCCGCGGGCTGCTCGTTGCCCGCGCCAGCGCCTGTGAAGCGCAGTGCCACGTTTGCCACGCACAAGGCAGATATCGCCGCCTTCGTGTCCAACGACCTTCGCGTCGCCAAAGGGTTCGGCCGCGTGCTTTACAAAATTCCCGCGATCATGGAACAGTCCGTTGTAGGCCAGCCACTTGAACTCGACATCAGGGCGGGACTCAAACAAAGCCCTCTGTATCCGCAGGGCCTCTGGCTTTCCGTAGGTTCGATAGAGAGGGTCGTAGTGGCAAAAAAACTCGCGACTATTTGGCTTTTGGACCTCCCACGGAGGATTGCTGAGCACAGCATCGAAGCCTGCATCTTGTCCTGTGAATATGTCTGGAAACTCGAGCTCCCAGTGGAAGAAACGATTTGTTGTAGACACATCTTGAACCACAGCACAGGCGGCCTCGCCCGGTGCGAGGAGTGTCGCGGGCATCGGAATTGCATCGAGCCTTTCGAGTGGCCAAAACCACAACGCGCACCAGGTATCGAACGCCTGGCGAATGCGGATGAGCGCATGGTTTTTCTGAACCCGTTCCTGCCAGATGCGGGCACCCGCACTGCGGCGTCCAGCGGAAACATCCCATTGCTCTCGGTACAGACTACGTACAACCGCGACAGCCTCCTTGATCTCGTTGTCGCCCGCTCGCATCCCATCCCCCGTCTCGCACAATAGCGACACCTGTTGCGAAACTGCGGCCAGGCGCTTTGCCCGGAGTGCCTGGTGCCAAACATCTGCCTGGTGATGCACCCCCTGGAACTTCCAATCGGGACTTTTACGCTCAAATGCCAACAGAGGATACTCTCGAAATTGGTCGAACCAGGTACCGACGAGGGCATTTCCACACCGAAACTTATGGTCTAAAAAAGTCAATGGCAGTTGTTCTTCAAATGCCTCAACCCACAGTGAGGCCCGGGCGACCAACACTGCCAACGGGTCGATGTCGACACCATAGAGGCAGTGGTCCGCAACTGCTCTTCGGACAACACCCTCGATCCTCGCCTTCCCATCGGCTGGCAAGGTACGGTCCTTCTCGGGAAGGAAACCGCAGTCAATCCTTGTATGGCCATCGACCCTTGCGATACGATTGTGTACAGTCAAAGACTTGAGAACCGCAGCGGTCAGGACACGCAACGTCGCCAGAAGGAAGTTGCCCGATCCCATCGCTGGATCGCAGACCTTGAGTGCAATTAATGCCTCGGGAGGACGGATGATTCGCCCAGACACGCCCTCCTCGTAGAGCAGTGGTTCGAGTGTTCGACGGACCGTGGGCATCGTGAGCTGCGGATGCGAATAGAACGTGCCCGCCCCTTTCCGAGCCCCACGCCAGCGGGTCAAGTAGAGCTCGCCAGGGAGCTTGATGTCGGCGATGAGCTGTGCTGCCAGGGCGTCAAATTGTTCCTGAGATTGCCCGTTCGGATTCCCAGACTGCTTGGTGACCGGATGAATGATTTCGACGGCGCGACGGGCCCACACCGATGCCCGCTCCCTCGCCTCTGCCCACCCCGGACGCGCTTGCTTATCATCACAGACAGCACCCTCATTGGGAATTCCGGCACTCACCTGGACTTTGAACGCAACTCTTTCGCCAAGGGCCTTTAGCGACTTGTCATCCATCGCTTCGAGACGGTCGAGAGGCAGCGCAGGTTGGTCACCGCGGTTGAGAAAGACGATTGGTACATCCCCGACACGATGCAACTCGTAGTCGAGAAGCCCTTCGTAGAGGAGACCAATGTACTCACTCCTCAGGTCGGCAAACTCGACTGGCACGGCCACAGGACGCCAGACAGGCCCCTCACGAACGCGTTCGATGGTGTGTGTCAAAAGCACGAGGATGCGATAAACAACTTCGTCATCGGGGGGATTGCAACCTGACTCGAGCACCGCGAGCGCCCGCTGAATCGGGGTTCCCTCGCCGTGCCCCGGCGCAAATAGGTCTCCGCCATGGACCTGTAAGGGCATTGCGGGGTGTGGCGACCCTTGATGCAAGAGCCGGAACAGTGCGAGGAGTCGCGGCCAGCCCGTATGCTGTGTACTGCGATGCTCGGGGGGTTGGTGGTCGAGCACCTTGAAAAGACTCCGGAGTCCGTAACTGCGGTGATAGATGGGATGGTCAATGGGCAACCGTTTACGGGCCTCGGCAAAAACAATCACCACCATTCGCATGACGAGGTGACACGCTGCTACATAAAAGTCTCTCGCCTGATGGTCGCGCCAACCAGAGCTGACCTGGGACGCACGATGTTCCAGCAGAATCTCGACGGCACGGAGTACTCGCTCACCGAGCTGTTTACCCAATGCCTGACCGCGACGGCGCTCCCGTGAGCCCTCGGAGACCGCACTTTTGATTGCAGGGGGGTTGTGGACCCCCCTCATACCTTCGCGTGGGTTGACCTGTGTCACGCAACTCCTTGACGGCCGGATGCCTTCGCCAGAGGTACTACGGCAGGCAGTCAACCGCAAGTACTTCCCATCACTCCATTGACTACAGTGTTTGCTGTCGTTCAAACAGTCGGCAGCACAACCGTAAACGTCGATCCCTTGCCATACTCACTGACCACTGAAATATCACCGCCTAGCATGTTGCAGAAATGACGGGAAATGGCAAGGCCGAGCCCTGTCCCGCCAAAATTTTTCGCCGTGGAACTTTCTGCTTGGGTGAAGGCCTCAAACAGTGAATCCAACTTGTCCGGCGCGATGCCAATGCCCGTGTCGCGGACATCAAAACGTATCCACGAGGCCATGTCGGTACGAAGCTTCCGTACCTTGAGTATACATGTACCGGACTTGGTAAATTTCGCTGCGTTGCTGAGCAAGTTGAGCAGGGTTTGGCGCAACTTGGTTCGATCGGTCTCGATGATGCCGAGAGTGGGGGACGAGTCGAGCACAAAGTGGTTGCCGTTTCGTTCCATCAGTGGCCGAACCGTATCGGTAACGCTGCGAATGATCTCGGCGACTGCAAACGGCTCGCGCAAAACCTCCATCTTACCAGCTTCGATCTTGGAAATATCGAGGATGTCATTGATCAGCTGTAACAGATGCTCTCCGGCAGCCTGGATCCGACCGATATCCTGCCGCAGAAGCTCGGCGTCGTAATCCTCAGCTGCCTCTTCAATCAGGTCGCTATATCCGAGAATCGCGTTGAGTGGCGTCCGTAACTCGTGGCTCATGGTGGCGAGAAATGAACTCTTGGTGTGCGAGGCGTCGAGCGCTGCGTCGCGAGCCGTGCGCAGACGCGTCGTCAGATTGTGGAGTTTGTTCTCGAACGAACGCTCGAGCGTCATGTCGCGAAACATAAACACAACTCCCGTGACCTCTCCGTGTTGGACGAGGGGGTCGAGCTTGCACGACACCGGAACCGTGTCGGCTGGCGAGCGGATCAAACGGGCGCGTTCAAATCGCAGGCTACGAGCGTGGAGGACTGCTTTGAGTGGATCCTTGAGGTCTTCTTGGCGCAGCAACTCATGAATGTCTTCGATGGTGTCGGCCCCTCCTTCGTCATAGAGCGGAGCGAGTAAGGTGTCGACAGGAAGCCCACCCGGATGCTGCGCGGACTGTTCACGATCGGCGACGGTCGATGTAAGTGAAAAATAGGACAATACGAGCGATCCGAGCAGTTCCTCCTCGGGCCGTCCGAGCAACACAGAGGCCGCGGGATTCATCGACACGATTCGCCCCTGTTGGTCGAGTACACACAAACCGTCACCAATCGCGGCCAAGACCGACTCGAGCCGGTCACGCTCGGCCGCGATGCGGGAGTCCGAAGCTCTGCGCAGTTGCTCATAAAGCTCCTGCATTTCGTGTGAGGAGATTTCGAGGGAGCGCTCGAGCAAGTACCGGTCTTCTTCATGACCTGCGTAGGTCCGCGAGACCCGGGTCAGGAAGTCGGCCCATTGGTCCGCCGACGGAGCTGCGCTCGGGTCTTTGATCCCGAGGCGACGCAGCTGTCGCTGCAGCACGCGGTGACGCTTTTGCTCAGTCTTCACGAAGGGTGGTCAATGTCATCGTTTGGTTGTGTAGATCACATGCTCCCCCGGTCAGCGGGGAGAGCTCTCCGTACGAGTAAAAGCCGATTTGTTGGGTCCCCTCCGGGAGAATATCGAGCGTGGCTTCAACTTCTTCCTCGGTTCGTTCACCGAGCACAAGCCTGCGACCGACACAACTAATCGCAATCGCCAGAGTCTGGCCCCCCTCGCCCCCACGGTCGCGAGCGAGTTCCCCAGCAACCTCAGCCCCCTCGACAAGACGATCAAAGTTCGCCTTCATCAGCTGTGCCTGGGCACCGGTCGGGACATCGCCGGCGAAGGTGAGCGATTGGGTGTCGCGGTCGATGGCCAAGATTGTCCGGACGACGCGGCGAGCATCCTGATCGCGCGTGAGCGCCAGCGGAAACAACAAGCCGGAGGCCGGAAGTTCGGCCGCTCGTTCTCCGAGATACTGTTCGTACAAAGCCAGCGCAGGTTTGCCGTCGAGCTCGTACAGCACACTCCCCTCCGAGCGCGTCACGACTCGCGTCGGCCCAAACACATCCCAGCCGCCCTTGGACCCGTGACCGATGTGCAACTTCTCGCCGTAAAAACCCACCGCCTTGATCCGACCTTCAACCGGAGCACCGGCGTCGACCACCCACGTCCGCTCAAATCGCGGACCATCTCCGGCAAGCCCTCCAGTCACGATCACATCAGCCGCGACCCCGCGGTTAATCCCCTGAACCAGCGCGGTGCCATTGACGTTGCTGCCCTCGGACAGCACATGGATCCCACGTAGATTTGGACGACAAAGGTCGCGGGCGATCTTCTCCCCGGCTACGAGCGACTCACCCGTCTCGGAGATCGTGGCCGATGTCGATGCAAGCTCGGTCGAGGAAAAATGTGTAACAGCAACAACAAGGCTGTGGTCAAAGATCTTGTTGCCCAGAATTTCACCGGCGGTCGAGCATCCGAGAAGATGCGAGTTGGGGAACGCATCATGGAGCTCGCGCAGGGCCGCAGGGTGCTCGCGGTACTCTGGCGCTCCGAACACCAGAACAAGGGTTTTGTCCGAATCGAGATGATGAGGGAACTCGCGGCTCCATCCGGATTCGAGGGCGTGGTGGAAGGTCTCAACGCGCATCCGTGCCATCATGCCAAGAAACCTAGCTCTTCATACAGGTTATTTTCCGGCCAAGGATGCGCGCTCGGGCCCCAAAGCTTGCACATCGGCACTGTTTCGCCCACGGGACCCACCGGCCCGGCCGATCGAGCGCGCGGCAGATCTGAGTAGGCGGGCGACCACCACAATCAGACGCTCCCCCAGGTCCGTACAGACACGACCGGACATGTCCCACGGTTCTGAACACGGAGAGCCCACCTCGGGCAACTTCGACGCACCATCGCTAGGATTTTGTATGCACATATAATCTAGACGCGTCTTCAAAACATTCTCCTTCAAACATATTATATAAACGATGGATCAAAGGATCGTCCTTCAAGTCGAAGCAGGCCCAGGGCCCGGAAACCATCCCTTGGTGCGATTGGCGAACGCGACCAGCGAGAGCATGACCGGCACCTCGATGAGGACACCGACGACAGTCGCCAGCGCGGCCCCAGAGGCCAAACCGTACAGGCTGATCGCCACCGCCACGGCCAGCTCGAAGAAGTTGGAAGTGCCGATCATCGCGGCAGGTGCTGCGACGCTGAACGGAAGTTTGAGCACACGCGCCATCCCGTAGGTGATGGCAAAAATCCCATAGCTCTGGATCAGTAGCGGAATCGCAATGAGCACGACACGGCCGGGCTCCTCGACAATGATGGCGGCCTGGAACCCAAATAGAAGAACGACGGTGAGGAGCAGGCTGACGATCGAGGTCGGCTTGAGCTTGCTCGCCAGACGTTCGATCGCTTCCCCGCCACCGGTTCGCATGAGTCTGTTGTGGGTGAGCATTCCGGCCGCAAGTGGAACGACGACGAAGGTCACGACCGAAGCCAGCAGAGTCTCCCACGGAACCGAGAGGTCAGTAACGCCCAGCAACAGCCCTGCGATCGGGACAAACGCAAACACCAAGATGATGTCATTCACCGACACCTGAACCAGAGTATAGTTCGCATCCCCGCCGGTTAGATGACTCCAAACAAAGACCATCGCGGTGCATGGGGCCACTCCCAGCAAGATCATCCCAGCGATGTACTGCTGCGCGTCCTCCGGCGGTACAAACTCTGCAAAGATGTATTGAAAGAAAAGCACACCGAGGGCTGCCATGGTGAACGGTTTGATCAGCCAGTTGACAACCAGGGTGAGTGCGAGCCCCTTCGGTTTTTTACCGACGGCCTTGAGACACGACGGTTCGACCTTGAGCATCATCGGATAAATCATCAACCAGATGAGAGTGGCGACAACGAGGTTGACCCCAGCCCACTCGAAGCGAGATACGACCTCAAACAGCCCGGGGACGAGTAAACCAAAACCGACACCGGCGGCGATCGCCAGTGCGACCCACAAAGACAAAAAGCGTTCAAATGTACCCACGGAACTCCTTGTTGCTCACCGACGACGCTCGAAAAGAAATGGTGACAACGCGCATCACAGGCCCTCGACCAAGACCTTGAACAACGCGACGACACCGGGCTCGATGCAGTAACAGACCCGCGGACCGTCGACCTCACCGCGAATGAGACCCGCGCGCTTGAGCTGTTTGAGGTGTTGCGAAATGGTCGACTGGGCGAGGGAGTGCTCCTCAACGATGTCACCAACAATACACCCCTCCTGGCGCACGAGCATGCGGAGGATGGCGACACGAGCTGGGTGCCCAATTGCCTTGGCGAGCCGAGCGAGGACTTCGTTTGCCTCCACTTCGGAGGTCGGTACAGGAGGTTTCGGCTCGGCCGGAGGACAACAAGCCGCGATTTTGGTCTTCTTCACGTTTGTCCTCGACTTCTTCAGTCAATGTATATCGTCGATATACGATGATAGAACCTGCGTCAAGAGGTTTTGCTGCGAAATCACGTAGACGAAGATGCGAGCGAGCTTTAATCGGGTGGTAGCGAGGTGATCGCAGGCGGCGAGGTGATCGCAGGTGCATAGGTGACGAGCAGCCGATGGAGCTTCGCCGCGTAGAGCTCGAGGTCGTCCGCGAGTTGGCTCGATTGGGCGTGTAGCACGATCGCTACAGCATTGATGGGGATCGCCACGAGTAGCGCAAAGCCGGTCGTGTGGATCGCCAACGCAATGCCCTGTGCCAGCTCACGGGCCCGTTCCTCCGGCGAAAAGATCAAACCGCAGTGGAACCCCCAGATCATACCGAACACGGTCCCGAGCAGACCGATGAGCATCGCAATATTGGCGATTCCTCGGAGCACGTGGGTCTTCCCCGCAATCAGTGGTCGAGCTGCCCGGGTCGCCTCATCCATCGCCTCGGCGGCCCGGTCGGGTTGCGTCGCTCGGCATAAACCCGCCCGAATTACTTGCGCGAGGGCTGCTCGCTCGTTCCGATCACACAGCTCGAGTGCGCGATCGAGTTCCCCGCGAACGATCGCGAGATGAATCCGGCGAAAAAGACGCGTGGGTCGAATGTTGTGACGAACCAAAAGTGCCCACAGACGTTCGCAGGTCAGTGCCGCACCGATGATGGCACAGGCTGAAATACAATGCATGTAATTGCCGCCAGACTCGTAAAAAGCTGCGAAAGTGGTTGGCATGTCCGCCTCCTACACACGTTGGCACCACCGAAGTTGTGTGTACCGATACGCACCGATTCTCAGCAAACTGCGCACCAGAGACAAACTGGCGGCAAATCAAAGAGATAGCGATACTCTCGAGGACATCGGAGAACCCGAAGTGAAAGTATCACTTGCCATGGCAACAATTGTTGACATCGATTTTGTATAGACCCTTGCGGGTCGACACACGTCTATCGTCTGATGTCTCGGTCCCTCGTCCGTTTCGTCCGGATCGCCGCTGTCCTTCTGCTCCTCGTCACTGTACCGATGCTACCAGCCGTGGTGTGGCTTTCGCTACTCGGCGCAGGGGTGACATCCTCGGGTTCGTCCCTGTTCTTCGTCGTCTTGCCAATGGTATGGCTGTGTAGCCTACTGCTGATCGCACCACGTTGTGCAGTATGGCTCACCCCGAGGCTACACGGCGAGTCCGCCGAAACAGACGTCCGTGCGCAGGGTTTGGGATTGCCCCCTCCATGTGCGACCCTTCTGCGTGAGGCGAGCATCGCCCGGGCGTTCTACCGCGATGCCGACTTCATGCTCCACGTGTGGAAGCTAGTCGCCTGGTATCGTCGCCAGCCTGCGTGTCACCGGAACCTGCTTAATCGTACAGGTGTCGCCCATGAGATCGAGGCCCTCGCCGCGGCCGTCCACGTCGACGCCAACAACCCAGGCCGACGCGCCCGCCGACACCTGTACCGGGACGTCCACGCCCATCTTGAAACGATCGTCTACAAACTGCAGAAAATGGCCCTACGGGACCCATTTCGCTGAGCGCAAATCGGCTCAATCCGGTTTGTGAGTGCGCGAATCGATGGTTCTGACACAGTTCCGCGCATGGACCCGAACTGTGCCAACTTGCCGGGACCGTCACAACAAAAAACATGTCTCAATGGACATCTATAATCAGACTGAAGCAATCTTGAGCCGAGCGAGCAGCGTACCGATACGTGCCTCAATACCTGTGTCGCAGCCAGCTGTGGCGACGGTGCGGTGTGGACCGACAACGAAGACTGCGATGATGGCAACCTCGACGACAGCGACATGTGCACCATCCTGTGTGCTGCTCCGGCCTGCGACGACACGATCGTCAGCGGCGACGAATCCGATGTCGACTGTGGCGGCTCCTGTACCCCGTGCGACCTCGCGCTCGCGTGTCTCAGTCACAGCGACTGCGCTTCGATGCTGTGTGTCAACGATGTATGTGCACTGGCCCGAAGTTGTGGTGAGCTCAACGACCTCGTCCCCGATCTCCCCTCGGGCGTGTACCAAGTCGATCCCGACGGTGAAGGTGGCAGCAACCCATTCGATGTCTACTGTGATATGGAAACCGACGGAGGAGGCTGGACCCTGGTCATGCAAAATAACGCTTCGGTCACCCCGGGGCCCAACCCCACCTACGACGATGGCGTCAACGCGATCAACAAGACCGGTATGTTTGGCGAGGACCTCTCCCAATTCGACCTGTTTTTAGGTCTCAAGCACTGGATCTACCTGGGCGAAGACCTGCGGATCGAGGTCGGGACGGCTCCTGGTGAATTGACGAAACAGGCGATCTACCCGGTGACACTCGATGTCAATGATGATTATGCAATTTACCTGTTGGCGGGAACGGTGACCATCGGCAGCGGTGAGCCGGGGTTGAAAACCTACCACGCAAATACGGGATGGGGCCTGACAACGTCGGACAACGACGATGATGTCCACGCCCAAAACTGCGCGACTTTCTACAACTATGCTTGGTGGTACGGGTCGTGTTGGAGTGGAAGTCTGTGGGGCTCACAAACCGGGAACTACCAAAACCGTCCGTACTGGACCGGATCGAGCAACGACCACCACAACTACGGGGCGATCTGGTTGCGGTAGTACGCGAACGCGCAATCGGGTGGAGTCACTCGTACACGACCCGATTGAGTGAATGTACATGCATCCCAACGGGATAACCCACGGACGTGGCGTTGTCCCATGGAGGATGCCCGCACATTCGAGTTCGACAGGACGACGACAAGAACCGTCTCCGGGGAGCGATGGATCGGCAACCTATCTTCGACGACCACTACCACGAGGTTCTGTGTTCGGCTCTGTGTTCTCTCGGGGAACTTGTGCAAGCCTTCGGCGCCCTCCGTTTTCGAGCCACATGGCCCAAACGTCTGGTCGACCGGGCGTGCCGAGCGACGGCTGTACGGCCGTTTTGGGACGCACGGATGCGGACATCGTGGTTGCCCGCATCTGTGTATATGCGCGCGCGAATGAAAATATACTCCGGTTCACCATGGTTGCCCTACGTGTAAGTAGCCGTGCCCCCTCGTCCGGTTCAGTCGGTTGTCGGTCTTGGGTTCAATTACTAAGTGACCGAGACACGAAAATTTGGCATGCGATCTGTAAAATAAATTCCGATGCGGTACGTATCTTGACTTTGTTCGTGAGCGCCCTTAGTCGACGCTAGACCTGAAATTCCTACGGATCGCCTGTTCGAGCAGCCTGGCCCTCGGGGCCGCGCCAATCAAATCGGTAAAACTGCTCTGGGCTGATCCGCCGTCGCGTGCAACTCGATGGACTCGGGGCAGTCTCTGTTGTTCCGCACTCCATTGCTCGTAGTTTGGGTACAACAGCTCCAAGTCACCTCATCGGAATTTATTTTACAGATCGCATGCCAAATTTTCGTGTCTCGGTCACTTAGTAATTGAACCCAAGACCGACAGCACACCCAAGTGCTCGCACCGACGAGGCGATCGTCGCGCAGCGGACCGGTTTGCCATCGCAACGAGGACGCGACGATGAAACAAGCATCAATTTCGGTATACCTCACCGGACTGCTTTTGTTCCTGCTCACACCAGCATGCGTCGAGCCGGATGAAATCACCCCACGACAGGGACTTTCGAGTGACTGCTCGCGCTGGCGATGCGGATACAACACATCAGAAATCAACGGGAAATCGCTCCAAGAACTCAATCTTGATGGCCTTCCAAACTCGGATGGCGTCCGCCTTATGGGGTTTGTTCCGGCCTCACATATCGTGACAAGTCTACTGTTTCCATACAAACTCGGCGTCGACGGTGATGCGCTCGTCGCCGACAACGGCTTCAACGAATTGCGGGGTCACGACTTGCTCGGCTCCACGCTGCTTGTTCGACTCGAGCAAGGCGTCGTCGTCCCGGTGGTGATCGCCGGGTATGAAATGGTCGAGTCGTGGGCCGATCCAGGCACCCCTGTCGCCGCGTATTCGCTCCTCTACACCGATTTGCAGGCACCGTTTGACAATCAAAGTATATGCAAGGGAACCCTGGTCGACCCCCTGCAAGCCTCCGTCGTCATCCTCGCGGGCGAGCGTTACGACCTCGATTCGAAGCAAGTTCTCCCCGGTCAAGATGGCTGGATCACACTCGCGTGTGCCGGGTCGGCTGCCGCGAAGATGGCGTTGATGGGTTATGGGCCCCACGCTGAGTTCGCCGACGAGGGTTCACCCGCGACCGTCGAGCAACGCGAGGCGACACTCAAGATGCTCACCGGGGACTACTGCGGCGGGGGCGAGAGTTACACCGCCGACGGAACGCCCCTCCAGTGGCAAAATGCAGCCGAAACATTCCCCCCTCCGGACCTCGATTCCACGGAGTTAGAGGCGATCTGGACTGCCGACGGCGCAGTGTGCCTCAATACCCCGCGATACGTCGACAGAGACGAAGTAGCATGCTCGCTGCCCACCTGTGACCATTTGAGCCCCGAGGAACATGAATGGGCCTCCTATTTGGTCGATAGCGATACTGCGCTACCTTGATCTGCTCCGTGAGCTGGATCCGAGAACATGGTTGCACCTATGGATCCGGGTCACCTCGTAGAAGTCGCTCGACGTACCAAGTGCAGCTACAGATAACTCGATATCGATGTTCGATGTGCGGTCCTGTCGACGATTTCCCACCGCTCATAATTTTCACCCACCGCAACGACTCTCTCCAGGGCGCACGCCCTACCACAGCGCGTCAGGTTGCCAGTTTGGGAGCGTCTCTCACCGCAAGCGTGTTGGCATGTGATTTGCTCTGACTCGGTGGCAGAGAGGAACCGAACATGCGAAACGTGCTCATCATTACAGGTCTTGTCAGTGTCATCGGTGCAACGGGGACCCTGCTCTTCAGCAGCTCGTGCGACGGGACGTGCAGTGGGGAGGAGCAGGCGTCGGTACTCGTCCGTTTCGCGGGCCCGGATGGCGCTTCCGTTGAAGCAGACAAAGTCGATTTCGTCCGCTTCGGACTGTTGAGCGGCGATCCCGAAATGGGGCCAGACACCCTGAGTACGCCTCCACAGATGACGAGCGTAGCGTGCGCGGATCGACCTTGTACCAGTTGGAACGCCGGGATTGAGCAAGAAGGTGTGCTCAAGGTTGAGGCGTCCTACTGCGGTCACGTGCAAACGGCGACGATGCGGGTGAACCTCGACGAAGACGGCTGCCACGTCGACACCCAGAACCTGACGTTTGCGGTCAACGAAGCGATGTGCGACAGCGAACCGCGCGAAGACGAGTTGCCGGTCGGCACACAGCCCACTTGCGACAGAGTCGCCCACCCTTCGGTCTTCGTCTACGTAGCCCGAAACTACGAAGACTTCCTCGTCGGCCAACCGGTCGAGAGACTGTGGTGGAAGCACCATAGCCCCGACGGGGAAGAACACCGTGGCGAAGGAATCTGCGCCCACCCGACGGAGAACAAAGATGGCTGTATCGCCTGGTATGTCGGCTGGGAACTCGAGGGCAACTTCGATGTTTTCACTGAAATGTGTGAGACCGAGGTCAACACGACCGTGCGCGTGTCGAAGACCAAAGGCGCTTGCCACGTCGACACCCAGTTCGTCGTCCTCGAACCCAGCACGGGAGGCTGCCTCACAGCGAAGCCAGCTCCCCCCCCACCCGGGTGGCCGTTCCCGGACGAAAACATGACAAGTCGCCCGTAACTGCGAACGCTTGTCAGCGACGGTTCATCTTTCGATCAAACATCATACTGTTTTACACGGAATGTAGAACAGTATATCGACCCAGACGCTGATCGTTCCATCACTCCGTCGCAACTGCGGGCACCGACTCGCCTGCTTCGACTTCGCCAAATCCCTCGAGTAGATGGCTCGAGAAGGCCGACGACTTGGACCGCAGGCGTTGGTGGATCGAGAGAAAGTCCGCCAACTCGGTTCCCTCCTGATCGCTTTGCCCGTGTTCGATGAATCGCAAATAGCACTCGGAGAGCGCCCCATCGAGTTTGGCATCGATGTCCTCGAGTTGCGACGCACGACCGTTCGGGCCCTGGGTCGACTCACCGAGGGTGGCGAGCAACTTTGCGGTCACCGGGTAGACCTTCTGGATATCGAGGAGCGCATCCATGTTAAACCGTGTGCCCCGTTTATCGAGGCTTTCGTCAACTCCGAGGAGGTCATCCATCGAGTCCATGAGTTGGCGAATGTGATCCATGGTCACAACTAAGCGCAGGACTTCCCGCGACTGCGCGGCCGAGAGCTTCCGCCGCGAGAGCTCGTGAATGAGTTCCTGCCCCTCCTCGAGGCCAAAACGGATAATCGATGCCAGTCGTCGAGCCCGGTTGCGGATCTTGGCGTCGCGGGTTTGCAGGGTCAGTGTCACCGCCGTGTAGTTACCAGGAAGACGTAGGATGAGGCCGTTGATCCACGTCGAGGGAACCCTTAGTGCTTCGTCGAGCTCGAGTTCGCCAATGTGCGGAGGTGGAGGGAGCGGCCCGTCGGTTTCGTCGTCGCGTACCAGTCGCTCAACAAGCGTAGCGAATGGTTTCAACGCCGCCAAGAAGACCACGGCGACAACTCCGTTGAATAGCAAATGCGCAGTCGCCAACGTGAACGCGGGCGATTGGTGGAAAGATTGTAACAACCAGCCAAACGGGCGCAAGAATGGAAAAAACAACAGTACACCACCGATGTTGTACAACGCGTGGCTGATGGCGGTCCTCCGGGCCGAGGTATCGAGAGAACCCGAGGCGAGGAGCGCCGTGGCAGTTGTCCCAATGTTGGCCCCGAGGATGAGGGGGAGTGCGCCTTCGAACGCGAGAATGTCCTGTTCCAAGAGAATGATCGCAATGCCGGTCGTCACCGAGCTCGATTGGACCACTGCCGTAAACAGGGCACCGGCGAGGACACCCGCAAACGGAGTATCGACGCTGGCCAGCAGGGCGATGAGCTCGGGATCCGAACGCAAAGGCGCGACCGCGGCCGACACCATGTTGAGGCTGAAGAACACCAAACCGAAGTAGAAGATCGCCCGGCTCAAGACGCGCCAGCGAAACGGCAAATAACCGACGACAAAGCCCACGAGCAGGAGCGTGGGTGCGAAGTCGGTGAGTTTGAGGGCGACTAGTTGTGCTGTCACCGTGGTCCCGACGTTGGCACCAAACAGGACGCCGAGTGCATTGCGAAACGAGAGCACACCGGCGTTGACCAGGCCCACCGCGATCACCGAAGTCGCGGTACTCGACTGGATGAGGGCTGTAATCCCACCACCGAGGAAAAATCCAGCAAATCGGTTTTGCGTACCGCGAGCGAGAAAACGGCGAAAACGCCGTCCCGAGAGCGTCTGAACTTCCTTGCTAAACTGCTCGATACCAAACAGAAACAGGATGATACCGGCTGCGACTGCGACCAGAATCTGGAGAATGCTCATACACCGACCTCCGGCCGAAGCTATCACAAGGAGGCGTACTCGGTGTCGTAAACCGACAGGCTACCGACGTTTTCATACCGGTGCAGTCGCCCTCGCTATTTGCGCAAGGAACGAACGACGGTCGCACAGCGACGTCGCTCCCAAATCGTGCTCAATTGAGGGAAGCACTCGCCCGCACACGAAGGAAGATTGCTGCAACTTGTCCGAGCACGAGTGGCACCAAACTCATACCGATGATCAAAAACCACATGTCCCGATCAGGTGGCTGAAGGGACAGGAGTTCCGCGAGCGGAGGCACGTAGAGTGCCGCGAGCAGGAATACAAGACAAAGTGCGAGGGCTCCCCAGATCCAGGGATTTTTGCTGATCGAGTTGACCAGCAGACCGCTGCGTTCGTGTCGCATATTGAACACGTGCCACAGTTGAGACAACGCAAGGATTAAAAATGAGACCGTCACAGCTTGCGCCTGTGGCCGTTCGCGCAGTGCAAGGGCGAACCCTGTGAGCACACTGGCGGTCATCAGCACGCCATACCCGATGATCGCGTACCAATGTCGCCGCGTGATCACAGGTTCGTTGGCTGCACGTGGCGGCCGTTGCATGATGTCCGCCGGTCCTTCTCCGACACCGAGCGCAAGCGCGGGAAACACGTCCGTCACCAGGTTGAGAAACAAAATCTGCAGCGGGAGCAACGGGAGCGGCGCGCCGGCGAGGGCCGTGAGGGCGACGACCAATACCTCACTGATGTTGCAGGAAAGTAGGTAAATGACGAACTTGCGGATGTTCTCAAAAATTGTCCGTCCCTCGGCGATGGCCACCACGATCGTCGAGAAGTCGTCGTCCTTGAGGACCATGGCGGCGGCCTCACGCGCGGCGGCTGTACCCCTTCCACCCATCGCCACACCGATGTCGGCCTTGCGCAGCGCGGGAGCGTCGTTCACCCCGTCGCCGGTCATCGCAACGACCGAGCCGGCGGTTTGGTGGAGGGCGATGAGGTCGAGTTTTTGTTTGGGACTCACGCGAGCAAAAAGTGTCGCGGCCAAGAGGTGCTCGCGCTCGGCCTGCGACAACCCCGAGGTGTTTTCGAGTTTGCTTCCGAGTACGACCTCGCAGTCGGCGGCGTCTACAAGACCTGTCGCGCGGGCAATCTTTGCCGCCGTCACCGGGTGGTCGCCGGTGACCATCACGACGCGTACACCCGCTCGTCGACAGGCGGTGATCGTCCCCCGGACTTCGGTTCGCGGCGGGTCGAGCATGGCAACCAGACCGACAAATTCGAGTCCGACGTAGATGTCACCGGCGAGGTCCGAGGTCGCGCGCTCGGCCACTGCCAGCACGCGCAGACCGTCAGCCGCGAGGTGTTCGCTGTGTGCCAACCAGTGGCGACGCTCGTCGTCTGGGAGATCGGCGACGGCGAGTACCGCCTCGGGCGCGCCTTTGACAGCGACGCGATACGGCGGCTCGACACCGTGGATCGTCGCCATCATCTTCAACTCGGGGTCGAAGGCTTCTTCGCGACGCTCGGGCCAGTCTGAAAGGAGTACCGACCTCGTAAGGCCTTCGCGGGCGCCAGCGGCCAGCAGCGCGACTTCCATGGGATCGCCGACGCCATCATCGTCGTCGTGCAACTCCGCGTTGTTGCACAGGACCCCGATCTCGAGTGCACGCGTGTGCGCGCGTTGCGAGTCGACAGTCGAGACCCGGGCGACACGCATGCGGTTCTCGGTCAGTGTGCCGGTCTTGTCGGTACAAATGACGCTGGTCGAGCCCAATGTGTCGACCGCCGAAAGCCGTTTCACCAGCGCGTTGTGACGGACCATGCGGTACATGCTGCGCGCGAGTGCGATCGTAGCGATGATCGGCAGACCTTCGGGAACCGCGGCGACAGCCAGCGCGATCGCCGTTTCGATCGCAAAAAACACCTCCTGCCCGGCGACAACCCCGGAGATGGCGACGAGCACCGCGATGACAAACGTCACCCAAACAAGCCCGCGCCCGAGCCGGTTGAGCCGCTTCTCGAGCGACGTTGTCTCGTCCTTTGCCTCCTCGACCAAGCGCGAGATCTTGCCCAACTCCGTGGCCATTCCGGTGGCGACAACCACCGCGATACCCGAGCCTCGGGTGATGATCGTGCCCTTGAACAGCATCGAGCGGCGGTCGCCGATCGTCGCGTCGGCGGCGACGGGCCCGGTCGACTTGCCGACCGGTGCCGACTCTCCGGTGAGGGTCGACTCATTCGCCTGCAGTTTCGACGCTTCGATCAGCCGTAGGTCCGCGGTCACGGCGTCACCG
>CAZUPD010000006.1:0-2981 GCA_964621785.1 uncultured Nannocystaceae bacterium | reverse complement strand
CCCTCGAGCAGGACGATATCCCCGGGTACCAGCGAGGCGGCAGACACCGACTCGGCTCGGCCGTCCCGGCGCACATTCATGTGTGCAACCCCGAGTTTGCGCAACGCCTCCATCGAGCGCACCGCCTTGAGCTCGGTGACGAAGCCGAGAAACGCGTTGATCGCGAGGACGATGAGAATCGCGGTGGCCTCGACCCACTCGCCGAACACGGCGGCGGCAACAGACGCTGCCCCGAGCAGTGCCACCAGGATATTCTTGAACTGGGCGGCGAAGATCGACCAAACCGACCGTGACTCGACCTCGCGCAGCCGGTTGTGTCCGAATGCGGCGAGTCGCCTAACGACTTCGTTGTCGGATAGACCGTGCGTCGGATCGACATCCAGCGCCGCGGTCACCTCACTCGCGGCTCGCGACCACGGCTCGCGCACGGATGCGAGGTCAGGGAGTGAGATGCCCCGGCTCGCAACCTCCAAATTCATTTTTCGCGCACGTGCGGACACCATAAAATCCCGGGCTGATTGGACTCCGACGATGGCAGCTCGCCAGGTGAGCCAAGGATACAATAATTGTAATTACAAGCGATACCCCGCGGCGACTTTTTCACCCTGGGCAACACGCACAGGCCAAAACGCTCCGAGCTCGTGACATCACTTCCAGAAGACGTTGCGAAAAAACGGTGGACGCTAAAAAAATCCCACACGCGGGAGATCCTTCCCACGCGCGGATTCTGTCCGACCAAAAGAACATGACTCAACAAGTATTGAAGATTGGCATCACTCTTGCTTTTCGTGGCTGCCAAGAGACAGAGATGATCGCGTACCTGAATTCAAAAATTGTGAGTGCAATGGTTGTGGACCGAGGGGAGAAAAGTACATGTTAGAAACCATTTGTTTAGGGCTTACCCGCGCATTGTTCTCGCTATCGATACTCACAGGATCGTTGGCCATGGCTGCGCCAGGGCCTGTGATCAAGGTGGACGATAGGCTGACCCAAACAGCGCTGCAGAGCCTATTGAACGACAAGGAAGGCAAGCTCATCGAGCAGATCTTCAATGCCGAGGGGAGAGATGTGTTTGCGGTCCGGGGTAGTCTGAGCTTTCATGGTCAAGTCCTCAAGGTTTCAGAGTTGGTTCTGCAACCGGGTTCCGAGCTCGTATTCGAAGAACTCAACGTCGAGCATCACATCATCGTTGTCGACAAGCTGAAGTTGGCCTCCAGGGTGGGTCAGGATCCTATCTACACGATTCGGCGCGCACGACCCAAGCGTCCAAATGCACCGTCCGGTCAGCCTCCAAAGGCGGCCAATGGCGTATCACCGAAAAGTCATGTCGGAGGTCGCCACGGCGCTCCCGGTGGCCATGGCTCTGCGGGGTCTGTCGGAAAGCGGGGTGAGACCCCGAAGATGCCAAGTCGACTTGTGCTGATCGTCAACTCAGTCGAGACCCAGCCGGGAGAGAACCGCCCGATCGGTCTGAACATCGAATTCAAGGGGGCTGACGGAGGAAACGGCGGCATCGGTGGTAATGGTGGTAACGGCGGCAACGGGTATTCGGGAAAAGGTGGCGACAGTAATGCAATTAGATGCAACCGGCAGCCCGGTGACGGTGGCAATGGAGGCAACGCAGGGCCTGGTGGGCCCGGTGGTCAAGGCGGAGACGCAGGCCCAGGTGCAGACGTCTTAATCATTGGTCCACCGGCTGCCATGAATCTACTGACCTACTTTGACTTTCGCGTTGAGCCCGGTCAACCGGGTGTTGGCGGGAGCGGAGGTGCCCCTGGCTCCCCCGGTATCAAAGGGCGCGCTGGCCATCGTCGGGGATGGTGCCAAAGCCAGCGAAGGCCAGGGGTGGATGGCCAACCGGCGAGCAGAGGAATCCAGGGAGAACGCGGAAAACCCGGTCGGCTAGGACGGGTGCGCAAGGTCAAAGTCAAGTCCATCGACTCCATTTTTCTCGGCAACCCGGGTTAGATCTCTTGTTCGGCCAGTCAACGATCTCGACCCTAGCGCCACAGGCACCACCGTTAGGGGCCACTGTGGTCCTCGCCGGTAAAGTACGCGGCGATACGGTCAAACACGAGACGGATCCGCCGACTTGTCCGGACTTCGCGGTGGGTCACAAGCCAAATAGGTAGGGTCACCACTGCAGGTCCCCCGTTCAAGGCTCGTTGCAACTGCGGCTCGCTATCGCCGACTTCCTCCATCATGACGCACACTCCGAGCCCCTGTTTGGCGAGTTCCCATTGCACGAGATGATCGCTGGTGCGTACTGGGAAGGCAGAATCGGGGAATGGGTAGCCGACACCACGCATGATTTTTTTCATCAGTGGTGTCTCGTCAAATGCGAGGACTTTGGCCTTTGCTGCCAGGCCCTCGGGCGTTTGTGGGTTGCCGATGGAGCGGAGGTAGGCCGGGGTCGCGTAGAGATGTGCCTCGCTGGCTTCCTTGACGAGACGGGCAACGAGCTCCTCCCCATCGGGGCGAACATGGCGGACAGCAATATCGGCTTCGCGCATGCGCAGGTCACTCATCGTGTTGGAGGCGACGATCTCGATCTCGATCCCGGGATGGTAGCTACGGATCTCGGCGATAATCGGCGGTAGCAGGTGTGCCGATACGGCCTGCGAGGCACCCACACGGACGAGCCCATCGATGGCCTGCGATTGCCCGGCGGCGATCAGTGAGAACTGTACGGCCGCCCGGTTCATCGCCCGCACCTGCTCGAGTAGGTCGAGTCCCGTTGCTGTCAGGACCAGCTGGTGGCCCACGCGTTCAAACAAGGCGACACCGAGCTCGTCCTCGAGGGCGGCGACTTGACGCCCGAGCGTTGGTTGCGATTGCCCGGTCGCGCGGGCAGCCGCCGAGAACGACCCCTCTTCGGCAGTTACAAGAAACGCCCGGGCGCGATTCCAATCGAAAGCGAGCTTTCGCCAGTCCATACGTTTTTGTATAGCACACTTGCAAAGATGGGAGTGGTGTATACG
>CAZUPD010000005.1:115943-139973 GCA_964621785.1 uncultured Nannocystaceae bacterium | reverse complement strand
TCCCCCCAGCTCGCTGTCGATGCTGCCGGAAACTACATCGCGGTCGTCAGCAACTACGCGGTGTCACTCGGCCCCGGGGAACATGAAATCGGCGCGGTGGTTCGCCTCTTCGAGCGGGGTTCGGCAACACCGAGTTGGTCGCGGACCCTCGACCA
Source organism: uncultured Nannocystaceae bacterium (assembly GCA_964621785.1). Lineage (GTDB taxonomy): Bacteria > Myxococcota_A > Polyangia > Nannocystales > Nannocystaceae > JACKDW01. The sequence continues at coordinate 139,818 of CAZUPD010000005.1, read as the reverse complement.
CCGGCTCAATGCGATTTACGTCGACGACCTCGGACGGGTGACAGGAACAGTCGGCTGGAACATCGAGCCCGGGCCTGTCGGTATGTACATCATCGACGGGGAGGTCCAGGAACTCGCGGGCCTCGCCCCTGCGGGGCCGATCGGTCCTGAAGGCTGGATCCCCGGCCACATCTACGCAGGCCAAGAGCAGGTCGGAACCGGCTTCTACAGCCCCGAGACCGACACACTCGTCCAAATCACCAATAGCCCCAACCCGACCGGGTGGCGGATCGACGGCGAGACCATCGAATACATCGACAACGAACCCAGCGTCCCACGACTGGTACTCGCCGGACCCGCATCCGAGGAAGTGATTGCACTCGACCCGTTCGCCGAGGCCACCAGCCCGATCTCCGCCTATGGGTTCACCGACGACTTCCGCCTCCTCGACGCCAACTTTGGCACGGCCGACGATCCCGAACGCCGACTGTACCGTCTCCAAGTCTCGAGCGGCATCCTGACACCGATCGAGGTCACACCGCCGAACGCCTATGTCCCGTTCGACTGTTACTTCCAAGTCAACGCCATCGACGCAGACGGCAGAGTCCTGTTCGAGTACCGCAACCCAGGTGCCGCCCAAATCTTCGCCTGGGATCCAGACGCAACAACCTGGACCGCCCTCGGCGAAGCGATGACCGAAGTCGAAGACATCATGGTCCAAGGTAACTTCGATCGGGTCGCGCAGATCCACGGGTTCGGCGAGAACACGACCTACTGCATTGAGGCACAGTGGCAAGACCCACCACAAGGTGCACTCGAGGGCAGCTCGATCCACCTCGCCCGCATCGACCCTCCCCTGAGTCTGGTGGTCGATGCCGAGGGTTTTGGGGCCGTCCATGTCGATCCCGAGGAGCACTGCGCAGCGTGGGTCAGTCAACAAACCGGGTCGCTGCGGGTCCACGACCTCGACGATGCCGAGGTTGTCGAGCTCGAAGTCTCGGGCTGGACGATCTGGCTGGACTGAGTCTCGCCGAGGACCAAAAGACCACAGGCACAGGACGCGAGAGCGGGCTGCAAAAAAATGTACATGCAACAACATCCATGTACATGACGCAGAGCTCCGGCGAGTCGTTCTCCCGTAACCGAGGACCCCTTCGCACGCACCCGCGCAAACGTATCGACCAGCCCCGCTCACGATGCGCGCAGGAGTCTTGGTCGAGCATGACGATTGCCACTGCTTGACGTCTGGCCGGGCGTTGTGGAAAAATTAGCACTTACGTCGCTTGACGTAGCGTGCTCGTAGGCAATCGACATGAAACGGCTTGCCGGTTTTGTTCGAACTCAATCCCACACAGCTAGCACCTGGTGGTCCATTGCGACCATGGTTCTATGGGCATTTCTGTCGACTGCGACACCGGCACATGCGCAGTATACCATTGATACTTGGACGACGGACAACGGCCTCCCGCAGAACTCGGTCACAGCAATCACGCAAACGCGCGACGGCTACTTGTGGTTGGCTACTTTTGACGGCTTGGTGCGCTACGATGGTGTGCGGTTTACGGTCTTCGACAAGAGCAATACCGACGGGCTGACCAGCAGCCGCTTCACAGCGCTGTTTGAGGATACCGATGGGGCACTTTTTATCGGTACTGTGGATGGCGGATTGACACGCTATCAGCACGGTACCTTCACGTCGTACACGACCCGGGATGGTCTGCCAAATAATGAGGTCACCTCCATTCAGCAGGACGGCGATGGCCTCCAAATCACGACGACACAGGGATACGCCTTTTGGCGTGGCGGCCGAATACAGCCTGACCCGGAAAAGTTTAACGCTCGAGAGTCCTTGAGCTATGTCAGCCCTTCGGGCGCCCATTGGACGTGGGATGTTCGCGGTTTGCATCGCCGGGTGGCGGGCCGGGTGACGACCTATCCGTTCCCCGCACCACAGGAACAGCGTGGCTCGATCGACTCGCTGATGTTTGAAGACCGCGAAGGTAATCTCTGGGTTGGTTCCGCCGGCCAAGGTATTCGTCGTATCAGCCACGCGGGCATCACCCATTACTCCGAGCAAGATGGGGTGCCCACAAAAGCAATCATTCGTCCATATTGCCAAGACACCGAAGGCAACGTGTGGTTTGGCACGCAGCCCTATCTGCAGGGTACGCCACTCGAAAATGACCAAGGGCAAGCGGCGGCGCGACCGGGGCTCTTGCGGTTCAAAGACGGACGTTTCACACCGCTCGGCGTCAAGGATGGCTTGTCGAGCAACATTATCAGAGCGGTGTACGAAGACCGCGAAGGTACGCTGTGGATCGGCACGGATGATCGCGGCCTCAATCATCTGAGCAAACAATTCCTGAAAACCTATTCAACGACCGATGGATTGGTCAGCAAGAATATCTATCCGATCTATCAAGATCGCAGTGGCAAGATATGGATCGGTGCTTTTGGCGGTTTGAGCCAATTCGACGACCAGCAGCGGCACGTTACCAATTACACACTCGCCGATGGTTTGCCCGGGCCAAATGTACAGGCTTTGGTGGAAGACCATCAGGGACGCCTGTGGATCGGCGGGACGCTCGGCCTGTGGCAGGATGGCAAATTCAGCGCACCTCCACACGCGCTGCCGGTCGTCGACTACGCCTATTGTGCGATTTATGAGGACCGCGAACATGTCCTCTGGTTCGGTTCTAGCCGCGGGCTGATTCGTTTTCAGAACGGTGCGGCAACCGCCTTTACGACTGCCGACGGGTTACCGAGCAATGATGTATGCACAATTATCGAAGACCGCCAGGGCAGGCTGTGGTTGGGGACCTATCGCGGCTTGGCCGAGTTTCGCGATGGAACGATCGTTGTCCACACCGACCAGGAGGGCCCGGCCAACTCGCACGTCCGAGCGATCTATCAGGATTCAGACGATACTCTGTGGATCGGCACCTACGATACTGGACTCTATCGCCGCAAAGATGGGCACTTCACCAGGTACTCCGTCGAGACGGGACTGTTCAGCAATGGCGTGTTTGCAATCCTCGAAGACAACCGCGGCAATTTCTGGATGAGCAGTAATCGTGGCATCTATCGTGTGAGCCGCCAACAACTCAACGATTTTGCGGATGGCAAAACCAGTACCATCACCTGTACAGCCTATGGCAAATCCGATGGGATGCTGACCACCGAGTGCAACGGTGGTCGCCAACCTGGTGCCCTGAAGACACCCGATGGTCGTTTGTGGTTTCCCACCCAAGACGGTGTCGTCGTCATCGACCCAGAGGCCGTGCCCTTCAACTCGAGCCCACCACCAGTGTTGATCGAATCCGTCGTCCTTGATCGCGCGCAGATGGATTTCACCAACGACGTGCAAATTGGCCCGGGACAAGGCAATCTCGAAATCGCCTACACCGGCCTGAGCTTTATCAAGCCACATCAAGTACGCTTTAAGTATCGACTGTTTGGTCAGGACGACGACTGGATCGATGCCAACACCCGGCGCACGGCCTATTATCCGTACCTTCCCGCGGGCAATTATACGTTTCAGGTGATTGCCGCCAACTCGGATGGCGTCTGGAACGTTGACGGCGCGAGCCTGCAAATTATCGTCCGACCGCCATTTTACCAGACCTGGTGGTTTACGATGCTCGGCGTGCTGGGTTTCGTCGGCCTCGGTTTGCTCATCTATTCGTGGCGCGTCCGCCAACTCGAGCGCGCCAAGGCGGCGCAAGAAATCCTTTCGCAGCGCTTGATCGATTTGCAGGAGGCCGAGCGCCAGCGCATCGCCGCCGAACTCCACGACAGTCTTGGCCAAAGTATGGTGATCATCAAAAACCGTGCTTTGCGTGGCCTAGAAATGCGCAACGATGAACTGGCGTTCGAGCAGCTGGAAGAGATCGCCGACTCGGCCGATCAAGCGTTGTTTGAAGTACGCGAGATTGCCCATGGCCTGCGACCCTTTCATATCGACCGTTTCGGCCTGACCAAGGCCATTTCGGCGATGGTCAGCAAGGCCGACGGCGCCAACGGCATTCACTTCATCGCCGATGTCGCGGCGATTGACGGGCTGCTCTTGCCAGAATTCGAGATCAATCTCTACCGTATCATTCAAGAGAGTATCAACAACATCATCAAGCATTCGCGTGCCACCGAAGCCTGCGTAACCATCAAGCGGGGGGCGCAGACGATTGATCTGACCATCGAAGACAATGGCCGTGGATTTGATCCGACTGCTGCAAAACCGGCTGAAGTGGGACAAGGTGGTTTTGGCTTGCTCGGCATCGTCGAGCGTGCGCGTATTCTCGGCAGCACACCGCAGATCGATTCGACTTCAGGCCGCGGAACCAGAATCAGACTTCATTTGCACGTGGATAAAGGACAGTAGATCAACCATGGAGATTCGACTCGTGATCACCGACGATCATCCCATCGTACGGCAAGGGCTTCGCCAAGCGATCGAGCGCGACGCAGGTTTGAAGGTACTGGCGGAAGCCGGCAGCGGGACAGAGGCACTCGAACACATCGAGGCCCTGCGCCCGGAGGTCCTTATCCTCGACATCGATATGCCCGGCATGGATGGATTTTCACTCGCACGCGAGATTCGCCGCCGAGGCATCGCTATCGAGCTCATCTTCCTCACGATCCACTGCGAACCGGAGTATTTCAATGAAGCGCTCGATCTTGGTGCGAAAGGCTATGTGCTCAAAGATAGTGCTGTCACCGACATCATCAGCGCGATTCATGCCGTTGCCAACGGCAAACATTTTACGAGCCCGGCGTTGACCTCATATCTGATCGACAGTGCCCGCCGGCAATCCGCCACGCCGGCCCCGCAGCCGGGCCTGAATGCACTGACATCCAGCGAGCGGCAAATCCTCAGGCTTCTCGCCGAGTACAAGACCAGCCAGGAAATTGGCGAACAACTGTTCATCAGCCCGCATACGGTGCGAACACACCGCAAAAACATCTGCTCCAAGTTGGGTCTCCGGGGCAATCATGCGCTGATGAAGTTCGCCCTTGAGCACAAATCCAAGCTTTAAAACCGAACGGAGGGCAGCTGCGCGCATTCGCTAGCGGATGTCCGATTCGCACCGAATACCCACGATGAGGTATGCGAAATACGCTCGTCGGGTGATACCGCAGGCACGTCGCTCGGCCTACGATCGTCATGTAGATTTGATAGCAATCCCGCTCGCTCATCCACTCGCCACCGAGGAGTGGGAGACTCAGCGTGCTGGCGACGCCCTCGCTTCACTCGGCATTATCGACACCGAATCGGGCGCGATCACTCTGGGTATGTCTTCCGGCGGCACGAAATCAAACAACAAACGTCAGGTAGTTCTCCTATGAATATCTATCACACAGCCCTATCAATCTCTACTGGAACCCCAGGCAAGCCGGTATACTCTGCGTATTCGAGCCCGAGCAACGGCTGGGTCGACCTCGGAGCGGGAGTCGCCAATCACACCATTCAGTCTGATTCGGTCGTTCCCAAACCAGCTCAAGCCACTCACTCACCAGTTTTGGTCCCGGCAGCATTCGAGCGACACTACGATGTGGTTGAATCACTGTGGAATCAGGGCTGCGTTGACGAATTTTCGCCGGAGCAGGTCACGTTGATCGACGAGGTCATGTCCGCGATGGAACAGGGCCTGTTGCGGGCCGCATTTTGCGATGATGATGGACAATGGACGACACGACAATGGCTGCTTCATGCCCTCTGTCTCGCGCACAAGACAACGCCAGTCATACCGATGGCGGTTGGCGACATGCGGTTTTGCGACCAACAATTTGATCGGTTCCAAGGCTGGAGCGACGAACAGTGGGCAGCATCGAAACTGCGGGTGTACCCCGGCGGCCGGGCTCGCAGGGGATCCTACTTAGGTAAGGGTGTGGTCTTGGTCGGATTTGTCGGCGCAGGCGCCTACGTAGCAGACAATTCGCTCATCGACGGGTTTACCAATATCGGTTCCGGTGCCCAAATCGGGAAAAACGTACACGTCTCCGCCGGTGCATGCATCGGGGGTGTGCTCGAGCCGATGCAGAAGAGCCCCGTCATCATCGAAGACAACTGTTTCATTGGCGGCAATTGTGTCATCGTCGAGGGTGTAGTCATTGAAAAGAATGCCGTGATTGCAGCCGGGACGTGTCTCACCCAAAGCACAAAAATCTATGACCGCGCGACCGGTACAATCAGCTACGGACGGGTACCTGCGGGGTCGGTCGTCGTGCCGGGTTCCCTGCCTAGCAAGGACGGCACACACCATATCACCTGCGCTGTAATCGTGAAACAAGTCGATCATATCGTCCAAGGGAAACTTGCATTAAGTGAGTACGTGCGCTCATGAGTCTCCCGCTTCGATTTTGTGCCCCCCGGGGAAATGCAGCCATGTTCCTGGCTGCATTCTTCTTCGCACTGATGGCGGCAGGTGTCAAACAAGCCTCCTTGACTGTTTCCACCGGAAAAATCGTCTTCTTTCGCAGCCTGGCGATTGTGCTTGTTTCAATCCTAGCAGCCCGCGGTTTCTCTCGACACACCACAGGATTAAGATCGCAGGAGTCCGTGACGAAGGGGTCGGTCAGGAGACAAATTGTAGGTCTCCGAATCGCCCAAGCGCTGTGTAATGCTACGGCTCTCGCCTGCTATTTTATCGCCCTCAAATTAATCAGTGTTCCAAGTGCCATCGCGCTCAACTACATGTCGACAATATGGCTCGCTATCTTGGCTCTGGTACTCAGTTGGCGCAGCGCAACCCCACGCCATGCCATTCGCGCAATGTTGACCAGCTTCGCGGGCTTCGTCGGCATTGTGCTCATGCTCAACCCGGGTGTTGATACCGCCTCGATTTCCATGATTGGGGTCGCGTTGGGCGTCATCTCGGGAATCCTGGCTGCCGGAAGTTATTTCATGATGCGAATCCTGGGCAAGTGCGGGGTTCGGACAGGTGTATTGGTAACAGACTCTGCACTTGCGGCGTTGGTGTTAAGTGCCGCCCTCGTGTTGTATGGACAAGGTATTTTTGGCGTGTTGGACATCCCCGCAACGGGGTGGGCGTGGCTCATGGGAGTTTGTGTCTCTGGGTACATTGGCCAGTGGCTCTTGACCCAGGCCTACGCCACTGGCGAGTCGGTACAAATCGGCATCGTCCAGTTTACGGGAATTGCCCATGGTGCGCTTCTCTCCGGACTGCTCTTCGGTGTCAACCTGACCGCCGCTGGCTGGGTAGGCGTCGTGTTGATCATTGCTGCAGCAGCGCTTGTCCCCCGATCGAGCCAGACATGATGGTTGTCAAAGTGTTACCTCCGCCGCGACTTCAGACGCATGCGTACACCCCCCTTGGGTGCGAGTACAATATTTTTACGTACTGCTGGCAATTCCTCGTCGAGCATTTCAAACTCGAGCTCGCGCAGCACGGTTGCGAGTACCAGACGCGACTCGTAGAGGCTAAATGCAGCGCCGATGCATCTTCGGTTTCCGCCGCCGAATGGTAGGTATTCGTGGGGGCGCGGCTTCTTGCCGAGAAACCGCTCTGGGTCGAAGCGCTGCGGATCGGGGTAAATCTCGGGATCTTGATGGACGAGGACAATCGCCGGACACAGAATCATGCCCGCGGGAAGGTCATACCCCGCGAACGTCGTGGGGCGAAGGAGGCGGCGAAAAACCACATCGACGATTGGATAGCGGCGCAGCGTCTCATCGATCACTGCGCCGATATACGGCAGACGGGCGAGCTTTTCGGGACCCGGGTCATCGCCGAGTGCATCGGCCTCGGCCCGCGCTCGCGCGAGCACCTCCGGGTGACGGTGCAGCGCGTACAAAGCCCATGCGAGACTGACCGCAGTGGTCTCGTGACCGGCGATCAGTAATGTGCGTAGTTCGTCTCGAATATCGCTATCCGACATCGCACTCCCGTCGTCGTATTCGGCTCGCACAAGCATGGCAAGGATGTCCTCACGCCCCTCATTCGAGGCACGAGTGTGTTTGATCTGCGCATACAACAGTGCATCGAGTTGCTGGGAACGCTTTTGGAACGTGGCCCAAGGTCCGAGGCCAAAAGGCGCGACTTGGGTCTTTGGACTAAACAACAAAAACGGCTTGGCCGCCTTCAGGGTCGCAATCACAGCATCCTGGGCAGCGGTGATTTGAGATCGCGTCGAAAACCCAAACACAGCGCGAACGATTGCCTCGAGCGAGATCTGTGTTGTGTGTTTGAGGGCGTTAAAAACCTCGCCCGGCGCAAGTGAAGCAAACGCCTCCCGCGTGGCTTCGATCATGACCTGGCCGTACGCACGCATACGCTCGCCGTGGAACGGTGGAGTGAGAAGCTTGCGCTCGCGCTTGTGCTCCTCGCCACTCATCAACAACACGGTATGCTCACCGATAAGCGCCCGCGTCGACTCGAACCCAAACGAGCCGTACAGCGAGGTATCCCGACTGGCAAATAACTCTTTGATGAGTGCAGGCTGAGCCGTGACGACAATCGGCCCATTACCCATGGGCAAGAAAAACGGATCACCATAGCGCGCGCGGTAGGCCTCCAGGGCTTGGGTGGGCGCACGGGCGACCCGGATAGTCGTGAGCAGTTTGGAACGGGGGCCCGGAGGCAATGCAGGCATGATGCCGGATAGTATGCTGAACAATAGCTGCTGTCGATAGGTTCACATCGCTCCAGCCTGGAATCTCGGTTCGGCCGGGCGAGGAGTGTATGTAGGTAGCGGCGTATACTGTGATGACCCATTTATTTGTATGAACACACAAAATCTTGGCCGAGAACCGAGCCCTGAACGGCGACGCTGTCGTTGCCTACTGCGAGCCGCTCAGGGCCTGTCCCGGTCAACAGAACCCGCGCGTTCATTTGAATTGCAAATCGAAGGTGACGGTTGAACAGGTCTCCCGTGCCCGACCAGCGATACGTTGTGGCTTAAACCGCCACTTTTTCACGGTCTGGCGGCAGATCCCATCCACCCCGGGATCTCCCGGAAATTTTTGTACGGTCTTCACCGACGACACCGAACCTTTTGTATCCACACAGAACTGGGTTTGGTTGCGGCCGTTTCGGCGGTTGAACATTCCGTTGCTGGTCGACGCGAGTTTGCGTTGATCCGGATCGGGGCAATAGATGCAGCGGGCTCGTACTGCGGCGATTGGTTCCAGCGGTGGTGGTGTGACATCAGGGCGGCGTTGGGCGATCCCGGTGTGCAGCTTCAAGCCGGTGGTTTGGAGCCCGGTCAACGGACTTCCTGGGATTCCTCCTTTTTCACCTCCTGGTACTCCCTTCACATGTCCGAAAGGACTTCCGATGGCTGAATGTTTCTTTACCTGTGGAATCTCCTGCGGGATCGTCTCCACGGGCACCACATCTTCGGGCTCTTCCACTGGTTCTCGCTCCTGCTCCTGCTCGTCGCTTCCCAGCGGGGGCGGGGGCGGCGGTGGAGCTGCCATTGGCACCTCGCTCGACAGTTGGAACATGATGTAGTCCGTCGCGGGTGCATCGACTCGGGCGATGTCGAAGCGGTCGGCGACATACGTGAACGCCAACATCCCGACGGTTGCCACTGCTGCGACATTGCCGGACAGAAACAGACGCATGCGGCGTTTGGGATCGCCACGGTGCTGGGTGAGGTAGTGTTCGAACATCGCTTGTCTCCCGGGTCAACTGCACCCGCGAGATCCCCCTTGGCCAGCTTGCCGCCCCATCTTTCACGTCGGGATCTTCGTTCGAAGTCACCCGCTGGCCCCGCCACCCATCATGATCGGCAAAGGTTCGACAAGTCGGAAAAAATATGCCTGCGTGTACGCATCTACACATGGCACGTCGACGTGTCTTTTTGGACATATCAGGAGTCACTGTCGATGCCCCCGAAAAGTCGGCGAGATCGAACCAAAACCCGTACTTACGCCGACGCTCGTCGCGCGAGCGCAGCAATTTGAAGGTGTGCACGGCGTCTCGCAGTTTGAGCTGTGATCCGTGCCACTCGGCAGAAACACTGATTTATGGACATCCTGATGTACGAGCTGCTTGAATTCTGGCTCTACTTCGAGGAGATGCCCTTTGATCACCGCACCTGAACGCCTCGCCCGTCGTGTCCTCAATGCCCAAGGTCTCAAAAGCCGGTGGCTGATGACTTCGGTCGGACGCATCCATGCGCTCGATGGTGTCGGTCAGGGGCCGCTGCCACCGATCGTGATGCTACATGGATTTAGCGCCAACGCGATATCCTACTCGGGACTGCTGCGGCGGTTTGTCCCCCACACCCGCCGAGTCATCGCCCCCGACATGCCCGGCCATGGCCTCAGCGATGTGCCTGCTGCGGGTCTCGGGCGTGAAGCTATGCTCGCCGGTCTCCACGAAACCCTCGATCGATTGATCGATGAACCTGCAATTGTCATCGGCAACTCGATGGGCGGCCTCGGTGCGATTCGCTACGCCATCTCGCGTCCGCAAAAAGTCCGTGGCCTCGTGTTGATCTCCCCCGGTGGCGCGCCGATGCCCGAGGGCGAGTTACAAACCTTCCTCAATACGTTCCGGATCGAGCGCTACACCGAGGCCCTCAACTTCGTCGATCGGATGTTTGCCCACTCGCCCCGCGTCCTGCGTCACGCCTTGGCCATGGGCATTCGCGGACGCTTTGCCCACCCTGAAATGCGCCGCCTGATCGACGACATTCGCCCTGAAGACCTCCTCACCTCCGACGACCTGCGGGCGCTGAAGATGCCCGGGCTTTTTATCTGGGGGCGCGAAGAATGGATTTTACCGCGTTGCCAATTTGAGTTTTTCCACGAGCATTTGCCCGCACACATCGAGCTCGAAGAGTGGGCAAACTTTGGTCACTGCGGGTTTATGGAGCAGCCGGAGGCATTGACCCGACGGATGGTTCGCTTCATTCGCGGAGCATTTCGCGACGGCCCGAGCCTGCGGGTATCGACGAACATGCGCGAGCGTGCCAAGCTTCGGGCATCAGCCTGACCTCTGCCGATACCGGACCCGCGGCCGACCTCCCAGTCGAACCGAGCCTTCCGAACCCCGGGGGGCTACAAGTCGTGCGCACGCCCGAACAAGACGCGTTGGAGCACGCCCCCCCGGTCGAGCAAGGTTGTCCAGACCGCGACCGAACCGAGCACGTTCCGAGCCGTGTGGGGCAAGTTTCTGCTGCCGTCGCTCCGACCCTCGGCCAAGGTTTCCCGGACGTCGACCGACAGCACTTTGCTGCTGGCCACGTTGACCTCGACCGAGCCGAGCACGATCCCAGTCTCGCTGAACAAGCTTCCGACCCACCTTCCCGCGACGATTCGATCGGCGACACCTCAAAGTTTCCCGTCAGTGCCACCGCCCTTGCCAAAGCCATCCAGGGCTTTGATGTCCTCGCCCGCTACCACCGATTGGACGTCCGCGGCTTGGAGCGGATCCCCGAGGGTGCTGCAGTTTTGGTCGGCAACCACAACGGCGGTCTCAACCCGGTCGACGGCCTGTTTTTAATCCCCTACTACCAAAAGTTTGGCTTCCGCGACCCGGTCTATATCCTCGCCCACGACCTTCTGTTTCGCGTCCCCCGGATCGCCGAAGTCGTGCGCTCGGTCGGCATCGTCCCGGCCCGCCGGGGAACCGCCCGCGATCTGCTCGACGACGGTCGCAAACTGCTGGTGTTTCCCGGGGGGGACATCGAAAACATGCGACCGTTTCGCCACCGGCGAAAAATCGTCCTGGCTGGTCGAACAGGTTTCTTACGCCAGGCGATCCGTACCGGAGCCCCGATCATTCCGGTGGTCGGAGCCGGCAATCACGAGACCCTATTGGTCCTCAGCCAAGGCCGAAGGTTGGCCAAACGCCTCAAACTCGACCGTCTGCTGCGGATCCACTCGCTCCCGATTTTACTCGCCGCACCGTGGGGGATCTTGGTCGGCCCGACCTGTGCCCTGCCCTATTTGCCACTGCCGTCAAAGGTCACGGTCGAGGTCGGCCACCCGATCGATCCAGGTCGCCGCGATCTGACTGGTGGGAGTGAGCGCAGGTTATCGGTTTTGTACCGGCATGTAGAGTTGACGATGCAACAAATGCTCGATGCACTCTACGAAGAGCGCCGGTATCCGGTGGTCGGTTGAGCGCATCGATTGCCGAGCGATGCGAGCGATTCTGTGGACGGCCCCACCGACGCTCGTTTCTGCATCAGCAAAATACAAATGTCTGATTCTCACATCTTCAAAATGCAACGAGATTTTTCCAAACTTCATCGGTGACACTCCAACTGTGGCAGCTCCTTCGGCCCGCGCGTTTCATCAGTCGTGGGTCGTCCCCGGTAAGCCTGTTGTCGTCGAGGGAATCTGTGACCGATGTCCGGCCCGCAGGTGGACGCACGAGGCCCTGTCCTCACAGTATGGCGATGCTTTGGTCACCGTTGTCCACACGCACAACGGATTCGTGAGGGGTACGCCCGAGGCCGGTTTGGGAATGTCGACCAAGCGACTGCGGGATGTCGTCGCGTCATGGGTTCCCGGAGCCACTCACTGCGACTACATCGCCACCGCAGTCCAACAGCTCGGCCCGAAGGTCACCCGAGCATTTGCCCGCCCGCTGGCAACGACAAAAGCTGTGGGTCGGGCCGGCCCACACCGTCTCGCCGCTTCACCAGGACGCCAACGAAAACTTGCTTGTACAAATCTATGGCCGCAAGCGCATCGCCCTGTACCCCCCGGGGGAGCGCCAGCGCCTACACGCGTACTCCCTCTCGCGGATGCCGAACTTCGCCCCGTTCAACCCCACCGCACCCGACTGGTGACCATCGGCCCCGGGCAGGCGCTGTTCATTCCGCGATTTTGGTGGCACCACGTCACCGCCCTCGAACCGTCGATCAACCTCAACTTCTGGTGGTCCACGGGCCTGCGGCGGGTGCGTTCACTTCCGTGGGATGCCTGGTTTGTCCTCCGGGGCCGGTTTGCTAGGCCCGCACGCGGTACGATTCGTTGATGATACAATATTGTTTGCCGGGCAAGGGGGCATCACTCATGGAGACGATTCGGCCACCTCGGGCGACATCGATTCCCGGCTCGTGTCGTCGTTACAAATGAGCGGGAGCCGGACCACGTGCCCACTTTGCAGCGACTGATGCACCGCAAACGTCGCCTCGGTCGTCCGCACCAAACTCGCCAGGGAGATCGGCATCGGCCCCCCACTGCGCACCGCCTCGACAAACGCCTCGAACTCGCCCGCAAAGCCCTTGTCTTGATTGCGCACACGCACGCGTTGACGGCGGTTTTTCTTGTGGACACACACTTCTCGAAAATCGTCGAGTGTCGCCGCCACACCCGTTCCGAACACTTCGAGCCGTTCCTTGGGAAGTGACGGATCTCCGAGCGCGCTGTAGGTCAGCGTCGCCACCGACCCTCCCTCGAACATCATTTGTATGCTCACACAGTCCTGTTGTCCGCCGGCGGCCAGCGCCATCACCGAAACCGGTAACTCGCCACAGACTGCGCTCAATGTGTCGATAAAATGGCATCCCTCGCCCACGATTCTCCCACCTCCCTCGGCACGGTGCACCCAACTATCGGCCGGGATGTGTCCGGCATTCACACGGTAGTGCATCAGCAGCGCTCCTCGGCCCGCGACCTCGTCACGCAGCCGGGTGACCAACGGGCTGAAACGGCGGTTGTAGCCGACCATCAACCGATTACTGTGTGCATATGCAATTTTCTCGACCTCGCGTAGACTGGTGAGCGTGAGCGCGAGCGGTTTTTCGACAAACACCTGTTTTCCGGCCCGGAGCGCGGCGATCGCTAGCTCGGCGTGGCGGTCGTGTCGGGTCGCTATCACAACGGCTTGGGTGCCCGCATCTTCGTGGAGCACCTTGTCGACGCGGGTCGATGCATAGGCAAACCCGAAGCGCTTGGCCGTGCCCTCTGCGCTCATTCCGGTTGCGGTGACGACCCCTGTCAGGCGCACGCCTGGTTGTTTCTCCAGCACCGGGAGCAACACGCCGCGGGCGAAATTGCCGGCTCCGATCACCCCGACTCCGAGCTCGCCCGTCACTGGTTTTGCCTGCGGGACCTCGACTGTACGCGCACGCTCGAGGTCGTGAACGCTCGGGCGGTTATTGTATGTCAACACGATTCCCAGGCTCGGCTGCTTGCTCTGCAACAACGCGTAGGCCTCGGTCGCCTGCTCAAACGCGACGCGGTGTGTGATCAGCTGTTGTGGCGTCACCACACCGCGGGCGATCAGCTCGACAAACGCCGCCATGTTGCGCTGCTCGGTCCAGCGCACATGTGCATAGGGATAGTCGTGTCCGCCCTCCTCGTAACTCGGGTCGTAGCGCCCGGGTCCGTACGACATCGACAATCGCAGCTCGAGCTCTTTGCGGTAGAAGATGTCGCGCGGGAGGTTCATGCCGACAAAACCAACCACGACCACCCGGCCTTTGAGACGTGCCAACGAAGCTGCGAATTGAATCGGGCCGTCGCCTTTGGTCGACGCTGCGACGATCACGGCATCGGCCCCGTGTCCTTCACTGAGATCGAGGGTACGGGCTGTGAGGGCATCGCTGTCGGTGGTCCCGAGCTCGGCGCCTAGGGCCTGTGCGAGGGCTGCCCGGTTCGGGTCGAGGTCGTAGCCGAGCACCCGGCACCCCGCTCCCACCAGTATTTGTACAGTCATCAATCCGATCAACCCAAGGCCGATCACCACCACCCGCTCACCGAGTGTCACCTCGGCCTGGCGAACACCCTGCAATGCGATCGATCCGACGGTGACAAAAGCCGCATCCTCGTCGGCGACCCCGGGCGGAAGTGGGACACACAGGTGTTTGGGGACAAAGTTGACCTCGGCGTGGTTGGCATAACCCGCCCCCCCGCAGGCGACCCGGTCGCCGACGCTGAACGTACCGCCGTGGCGACCGACTTCGACGACTTCTCCGGCACAGCTGTACCCCAGCGGAATCGGGGTATCGAGTTTCGCCTGCACCTTGCGCAGCGTATTCTTGATGCCTTCCTGACGAGCTTTGGTGACAACCTTGCGCACGAGATCCGGGCGGGCCACGGCTTTGCCGACCAAACTGGCCTTGGCCAGATCCATGAGGACTTTCTCGGTGCCAGCGCTGATCAGCGAGGCCGAGGTTGCGATCACGACGCCGCCGTCGCGGCAGATTGGTGCAGGTACATCGATGAGGGTCAACTCGCCGGTGCGATAGTGTTGAGAAACCTGTTTCATGGGCGTCGCTCGGAAAGCTCAGTGGGGCCGGTGCAACACCCGGTCGATCACAAGCGGGGGGAACTGCGGCGGCGTGGTGCGGTCGAGGAACAGTTGTGCCCACAACTCGAGACACAACAGGCTGAAAATCAGATAGGAGGCGTCGACCCGATGGGCGCGGTCGCGTTCGATCAGGTCCCAGACCGCGGTCGGGTCAAACCAGCCGCGTCGCACAAGGGCCTCCGGTGAAAGATGTATCCGCAATGTATCGGCGAGTTCACGGTGGATCCAACGGCGCAGGGGGAGGCCAAACCCGGTCTTGGGCCGGTACAAGATCGCCGGCGGCAGCAACGGGGTCACGGCCTGGCGAAACAGGGCCTTTGCCTGTCCGCGGCGACACTTTTCTTCGGGCGGCAGGTGGGCACATAGGTCGACCACTGCACGGTCGATGAGCGGCACCCGGACTTCGATACCACGGGCCATGCTCGCCTTGTCGGTGTACAGCAGGTTGTGGTCGGCCAAGAAGTGCTGACATTCGAGGTAGAGCATCCGGTTGAGCGGGTCGGGCTCGTCGGGGATCTGCTCGAGACTCGCCCGCAGGGGTCCTTGCGTATCGAAACCGTCGAGCTCTGCGGCAAAATCATGTTGGTACAAATTTCTCCGCAGCTCCTCCGGCGACCACAAAAAATGCCCCAAAATCCGGTCGGTTGGGTCGCCGTCGGCATAGCGAATGAGCTTGGCGAGCCGACGCCCGAGCGTGCCCCGCCCGACCAAGCGTTCGGAGACCTGGGCGAGGGCGCGGCGTGCCGGGCGTGGCACACCGTCGAGCCAGTTGGTCATGCACAGCGCTTGATGACGGCGATAGCCCGAAAACACATCGTCGCCGCCGGTCCCCGAGAGCAACACCTTGACCCCGTCCTGACGGGCCGCGTGGGCGATCAACATGGTGAGGATGCCCGCGGGGTCAGCCTGGGGCTCGTCGGCGTGCCACAGCATCCGCCGCAGGTGCTGGATGATATTTGTCTGTACATTTATTTCATGGAGCGGTACCCGGAGGTGCCGGGCGGCCAACCGTGCGTACGGAAGATCGGCCGGTGCCCCGTCGAGATCGCGGCCCGAAAACCCGATCGCATAGCAGGGAAACTGGCTCGGGTCCTGGCGCGAGGTCGCCATCGCCACGATCGACGAGGAGTCGAGGCCACCGGACAAAAAGGCACCGACCGGGACATCGCTGAGCAGTTGACGGTGGACGGCATCGGTCACGGTATGCCGAAGTTCCTCGGCCAACGCCCGGCGAGATCCGCGACGACGCGAGCCATCAAATGGGATCTGGTAGTGGCGAAATCGCCGGACGATTTGTCCTTCGCTCACTGTAATAGCTGTCCCAAGGGGCACTTTTTTGATGTGCTCCAACATCGTCCGCGGCGCCGGTGCCCACAAATAGGCGAGATACTGGTGAATGGCCCTTCGGTCAGGTGTTCGCGGAACCTCGGCGAGTTGCAACAGCGCCTTGAGCTCAGAGGCAAAGGCAATCCCACCGGGCGTGTGGGCGAGGTACAGAGGTTTGACGCCCAAACCATCGCGCGCGAGCAACAGCGAACGCTTCGCCGAATCCCAAATGGCGAAGGCATACATCCCGTCGAGGTGCTCAAACATGCGGTCGCCGTGTTGCAGATACAGATGTACAAGCACTTCGGCGTCGCAGCGACTGCGCAACACCACGCCACGAGCTCGCATCTGTTTGCGCAGGGTCGGAAAGTTAAACAGCTCGCCGTTGTAGGTCAGCCACACGCCGGTGCCCGCGACAGTCATCGGCTGGTGACCTTCGGAGCTGGTGTCGAGGATGCTCAATCGGGTGTGAACCAAACCGACACGCGCCTTCGGATCCCAAAACTGTCCGCGGTCGTCGGGGCCGCGATGGGCGAGTGCCGTCGCCATGGCAGGCAACTGCGCCGGATCAAAGTCGCCGACAAAGCCTGCGATCCCACACATCCCTGCATGGGTACCGCCAGACTGTTTTTTTGGCTAGCAACCCGCGGTTTTTCTCGCGCCTCGCAACGAAATTTGGTGATCGCCCAGCGGTCAATCGAGAAATCCACGTCGTGATGAAAATGCCTGCGAACCGGCCAAGTTCGAGGACCACGCGGAAAGCCAGCGGTCTCGACTCGAGTAATCACCGCTCGGCGCAGTCATGTGTCTGGTTTTGACCTCGTATATCGCGTGCCCACAGGTCGGTCACGCGGCACTCACTGTACACGTCGATTCGCACCAGAATTTGCGGTTGCGTTGGCACAACGCTGCCGGTCACCCGCGGTATAGTGTGGGACGGTGAAGCGTGATCCGGCAAGTCGCCTGCCGCGGGGAGTCCCACTCGCCCTCGTGATGAGTTTGGTCGTGGCGCCCGGGTGTATCGTCGAACCTTCGAGCACGGCGCTGTTGCTGTTGTGTCTGTGTGTGAGCACGTTTTTGTTCATCGGCCACAGTCGCCAGCGACGGGCTCGACTCGAAGCAGAGCAGTTGCGGCGGGCGATCGCTAGCGGACACCATCGCAGCATCGAACAGCGTTTACAGCGGGAACTTTCCCTGGCGTTGGCTGGCGAAGCGATCAGCATCGAACGCCAGTGGCTGACCCGGGCCCAACTCGGCGGGTTGTTGGTCGCACAGTGGCGCCTGCGAGAGGCTGCCGAGGTCTACGCCCTCCCCTCGCCGAAGTTGTCGCCACACCTCGAAGCCCTCGCGGCCTACGGGCACCACGAACTGTTTGTATTGGCAAATAAACCTGATCTCCAGCGGCTGCAGGCGATTCGACGCGACCGCAACGCGTGCCTGCGCCTGGTCCCGGCGACCTATCGTCACACCGTTGCCCGGGCTTGGGCAGCCCTCGAGGGCTTGTGCCTCTCCCGCATGGGAGATGCCCGGCGCGGCATTTCCCACCTCCAAGCGGGCCTCGATTCTCTCGGCTACAACCCGGCTCGGGTCGTGTATCTCTACCACCTCGCCCAGGCCCACGAATCCTTGGGTGCGCTCGACGAGGCGCTTCGCTACTACGAGCAGGCAGCCGAGGCATTCCCTGGTACACGCTTGGCCAGTGACGCGGCGGCGAGACATCTTCAACTGTCCAATCAAACAGGTGGTGGAATGTTTCGCCGGATGTTGCCGGAAATTCCGCACTCGACCGTTCGCTAACCGCAGCTGTCGCGGTTGCAGAAGGTCCGCAGCTGGCCGCGTACGGTCGCACTCTCTACAAGATCTTCGGCGCGAGAGCCTCGACCCCGCAAAACTCGCGGTCGCACCTGACACGCGAGCACACCACACCGGTCCAACCGGGTCGACCTGCGACCCTTGGTTCACGCTCCTTCGTTGGCCAAAATCTGCAGGTATCGCCACGACAGGTACGTCAGGGCCGATATTTTGGGAACGCTTTTCGCCTGTCTCGAAGCGCATCTGATGAAGCTGCGAACACCTGTGCGCAAGCACGTACCTCCCGCTGTGCACCATGTGTGGCGACCCAAATTGCAGCGATGACAGCGATTGGGCAAACGCCTGTTACTCTTTGTTGGTGAGCGGCAAGAAGAGTCGGGTGCAACGGGCCTACCGCACCGTCGAACACAGCCTCGGCTATGTCCGCGCCCTGCTGCGTGGCAATCGCATCCCCGGCGATGTCTCCTGGGTGCGAGAGGATGCCCGACCAATTGTGCTTGTACATGGATTTTTGGGCACGCGTGGGACCATGCAACCGCTCGCTACACGCCTGCGGGCCGACGGTCGGGCCGTGTTTACCTACCACCACGGGACCTTCCAACTCGCCTCGCTCCGGCGCACCGCCGAGGGCTTGCAGGCGCGGATCCAGTCGATCGTCGAGGAACTCGATGTCGACGCGGTCGACCTGATCGGCTTTAGCATGGGCGGGTTGGTTTCGTTGTATCTACTCAAATTTCTCGGGGGCGAGCGGTGGGTCCGACGGGCCGTCATCCTCGGCGCACCAGCCCGCGGCACCTGGTTGGCACTCGCCGGAGTCGCCGCGGTGGGGTTGTTTAGTCCGTCGATCTGGCAGGTCATCCCCCACAGCCGGTTTCTCAATCAGCTGCTCGCCGCACCGATGCCCGGCGATGTCCCGCTGCGCCAGATCCACGCGACCGACGATGCGTTTTGCCCTGACCCGGGGAGGCTCCCCGGCGTCGATCCAGAGGACTACATCGTCCTCCCGGGCGGGCATTCGTCCCTGGTGGTGTCGCAGCCATTTTATGCCCGGATCCGCGAGTTTTTAATCGAGCACTAATTTTAAGATCGCGGTGGGTCGACTCGCACGCCCAAGGTCTCTGGCCGCGACAGACCTAACGAAGTCGGAACCTGGGTTCTCTTCGCTTCGAGGTGGGTCGAGACTCGCACGTCGGTACCTGGGTTCTCTTCGCTTTGAGGTGGGTCGACTCGCACGCCCAAGGTCTCTGGCCGACAGACCTGACGAAGTCGGAACCTGGGTTCTCTTCGCTTCTCGGTGGGTCGAGACTCGCACGTCGGTACCTGGGTTCTCTTCGCTTTGAGGTGGGTCGACTCGCACGCCCAAGGTCTCTAACCACGACTTGCAAATACATGCAACCATTGCACGGGCTGACGCGGTCACAACGCGCCGCGTGGACACCCGGCCGCGGTCATGCGTAGCTGACGAGGCCCTTTTTCGAGAGCTTGGAGATCCGCTGGGTCAGGGTGAGGTCGTCGACCGGGAAGCTGTCCAAAATATCCGCCCAGCTCAACCCCTCGGCCAGGGCCTGGATGATGTCGAGTTCGTCCGGCTCTAAGGTGTGCCAACGGACAGGCGATGGTTTGACCACCGCCACAGCGTCGCGGTACCCAGGCACGTTGTAGCGCTCAGCAAGGTGGCTGATCTCGTCCTGGATGCGCGCCGACTCCATCAGGATGTGGCCGAGCGGCGCAGTGATGCGTTTGTGTGGTTCCTCGTCGAGCGGGGCATTGTCGAGGGCAAAGCGCCCGTTCGACCACCCGATCATCCGCATCAGGGCCTTTTGTGGATCCATCTGGGCATCGCCGATCCGCGCGTAGTAGGCGTCACCATCTTGTAGATACACTCTTCCGGCGATGTTGTCCTCGTCGTTGCGGACCGCGATCGTCCCGGACTTGCGCGAGGTGGCCAAAAACTGCAGCACATCGACCAACGGGATGTCCTCGAGGCTGCCGGACATGGACTTCGACGCCCCGGTGTCACTGCCGGCCTCTCCCCCACGCCGCTGCTGTTCACCGGCGCGTTCGCCTACGTCGGGCAACTCCTTGGCACCGCGCAACTCGACGGCGATCAGGCTGCCACCCAACACGATGCGATCGCCAGAGTGCAAACAGTGACGGCGACGCTGCTCGCCGTTGATCACCGTGCCGTTGCGCGACCCGAGGTCGGTGATCCACATGCGGTCGCGTTCGCTGAAAAACCGGGCATGCTTGCGGCTGACGTTGGCGTCGGCGAGCACCAGATCGGCATCGCTACTTCGACCGACAACAAAATTGTCGCCGTCGGGCCCCAAGGGAAACGCCTTCCCCTTGTACTTTCCGGTAAGGAATTGGAGTACGTGGATCGAATTACCCATGGACGGCCTCTCGGCCACGGCTTTCATCCGGCGCGCCGGAACTGCCAAGGCTGCGGGGCAGCATAGGTTGCGGAGTTTGAGCGAGTCAATCGCCGCAGGCCGGTCACGAGACAGGGCATTTGAGCCCCTCGCTGTCCTATGGGAAATCTGTGAGATGATGCACGATTCGATCGCCGCAGGCCGGTCACGAGACAGGGCATTTGAGCCCCTCGCTGTCCTATGGGAAATCTGTGAGATGATGCACGATTCGATCGCGCGGAGTCGAGAGATGGAGGACATCCCCATCACATTTCGTTCATTTTTGCGCAAAAATACGGCTGAGGTGCGAACCAGATGTAGCGGCGATGTCCCCGCAGTGTGATCCGGGTTTCGCTGTGGTTGCCGCCGTGCACAGGAGATTGAAGACTACCCCTGGGGATCGGCGTCAACGGTCCGGGGAGATTGCCATGCCTATCAAATCACACTCATCACGCCGCAGCGCCTTCGGTCTCGCGCTGATGCTTGCGTTCGGTCTCACAACCGGCTGCAAGAACAAAGATCAGACCCAGACCCAAGCGCCGGCCCAACAAAGCCCGCAACATCCGACGCCGACCATTACCGCCGACTCAGCCGGATACCAAAATGTGTATGTCGAGTCGCGGGCCTATGCCGAGCCGACCGGCGAAAACCCCGACTTAGTCGGCTATGAGACCCTCAGCGATGGGCAACAGGTCGAGGTTGTCACCTATGTGCACAGCTACCCCGATCCGATCGAGACCTATCCGCGCGTGTGGTGGGGCGGAAGTTGGTATTACAACATTAATGGCAACTTCGTCTACTACAGCCCCTACTGGGGTGCCTGGGTTTACTACTGGGGACCGCCCGCACCACTTGTATTTGCATGGAACTACTACTACCCATGGAGCCCCTACGCCTGGGGTGTCGGGTACTACGGTGCGGGCTGGTACTGGGGTGGTGTGGGCGTCTACGGCTATCACGCCTACGGCAACTACCAGTACCACCACCATCACCACTACGGGCGTCCAACTGCAAATGCCCGTCGCCGCCCGTCCATGAATGCGAAAGGTGGGCAAAGTGGTCGTCCGGGCAATGCGGGGCGTCCCGCAAACCAGGGGCGTCCCGCCCAGGCCGGACGTCCGAGCGGTTCGTCGGGGCCCAAGGGACTGACGTCGCGCCCGGGCACAACACCGGGGCAATCCCGTCCGGGCCGTGCGCCGCAGGCGTCCAACACCGGACCAAATAAAAGTCTGTCTCCACGGCCAGGTTCGGGTCCGCGGCCGACAACGACGCCCGGGTTGTCCAACAAAAGTCCAAACCCACGCCCCGGCACCGGTCCCACGCTCACGGCTCCGAACAAGCCAGGAGGACAACGCCCGACGATCGGCAATCGTGCGCCGAGCTCTCGCCCTGGACCAAGCCCCGCCGTCGGTAGTCGTTCCCCGAGCTCCCGCCCCGGACAAAGTCCTGCCGTCGGTAGCCGTTCCCCGAGCTCCCGCCCCGGACAAAATTCTACCGTCGGCAGTCGCTCGCCAACTTCGCAACCGACCCGCAGCCCGCAGTTGACCAATCCGCCGCGTCCGACCAGCAGCACGTATCAACGCGGAGGCTACACCGCACCGGGGAGCAACCCCAATCACCGCGGAACGTACAGCCGCAGCCGTGCACCGAGTTCGTCGGCGCCGTCGCGTTCGTCGAGTCCTTCACGCAGCATCCCGAGTTACGGCCGCAGCAGCAGCTCGCCGAGTCGCTCGAGTTACTCACCCTCCCGCTCGAGTTCGCCGAGTCGTTCGAGTTACTCGCCATCCCGCTCGAGTTCGCCGAGTCGTTCGAGTTATTCGCGTTCAAGCTCGCGGTCGTCGTCACCGAGTCGTTCGAGCCGCAGCTCCTCGCGCTCGCGCAGCAGCTTCTCAGGATCTCGAGGCTCGAGTCGTTCAAGCTCCCGCGGGTTCTCGGGAGGACGTTCATCCGGCTCCCGCGGAGGTTCCCGCGGAGGCTCCCGCGGCCGCCGATAGTTCGTACCAGGTACGCCCACACAAGGCGGCAGGCTCTGTCGAGTCTGCCGCTTTGTTCTTCAGTCGTCCTCCGAATCGCGGGTCGATTCGGTAGCCAAAGCAGGGACGTACATCATGTACGTACAATTTTTTGAAAATTACTTGGCGTCTTGTTTGTGGATAAACCGCAGCGACGGACTATCCAAAATGACCGTTGTGTATGCAGGGACGCTTTTGGTCAACCACACGTTGCCGCCAATAACCGAGCCGCGCCCGATCACAGTTTTGCCGCCGAGAATCGTTGCACCTGCATAGACTGTGACATCGTCCTCGAGGGTTGGGTGGCGCTGTTCTTTGGAGCCGCGAACTGCGTTTGCATCGACCGAGTGGGCACCGAGAGTGACGCCCTGGTAGAGCTTGACGTGGTTGCCGATCCGCGACGTCTGGCCAATCACCACCCCGGTCCCGTGGTCGATAAAAAACGACTCGCCGATCGTCGCTCCCGGGTGGATGTCGATCCCGGTGCGGCTGTGGACACGTTCGGACATCATCCGCGGGAGCAACGGTATGCCGCGTTTGTAGAGGAAGTGGGCGATCCGGTGGACGGCGATCGCGGCGACGCCGGGGTAGCTCATGATGACTTCGTGTCCACTGCAGGCTGCGGGGTCGCCCTTGAGGGCCGCTAGGACGTCGGTCGTCAGTACTTCGCGGATCTCGGGGATCGCCTGCAATAGTGCCATCGCGTGGCTGTGGGCCTCCTCGATCAGGAGTTTTCGCGGCTTGGCGGTCGCTTGACCGCGACATTGGACCGCGAGGGCCCGCAGACAGACCTGTTCAAATCGGCGGAGGATCCGGGCACAACGCTCGCCCACGAAGTAGCGCGAGGTCAGCTCGTCGAGTTGCTCGAGCACGAAATAACCCGGGAAGATCACCAGCATGAGATCTTCGAGTAACTGCGACACTTCGTTGCGGGCCGGCAGGTTGCTGCCGTCGAGGTGATTGATGTTCCCGTGCTCGCGATAGGAGTCGAGGATCCCCTCAACAATGTTAGCGAGCGTTTGTTCGCGGTCGTTCACCACCACAACATAGTCTTTTAAAATCGCGCTGTGGGTCCTTCGCGGGATCGAAGAGTTGGGCC
>CAZUPD010000005.1:112224-115843 GCA_964621785.1 uncultured Nannocystaceae bacterium | reverse complement strand
CGGTGCCTGGGTTCTCGTTGCTTCGAGATCTTTTAAAAATCGCGCTGTGGGTCCTCGAAACGGAAACGACGGACGACTGTCGAGGATGGAGCCTAGGCGAAAACCCAATTATTTCAGGACAGACAGGCGAGCGGGATAGGCTTTTGGCAGTGGACCCACAACCTCTCCATCGGCTCGTTCGACAGCTCCTTCTCGCAAAAACCGATGGTCTCGACGCCCGCGCGCTCGCTGCCTACCTCGACGGCTGGAGCAGCGCACTCAGTTTGTTGCGGCGAGTCGAGATCTGTTTGCCCGGAGCCGCGCCTGAAGTGCAGCAATCCCTCTCCCAGATGCTCGATGCTATCGCCCAGGCGCAAGCAGACATTCTCGACGACTCGTTTCGACCATAGCGCCGCGCGGGTGTGGCTGAAGCAATCTCTCCCAGATGCTCGATGCCGTCGCCCAAGCGCAAGCAGACATCCTCGACGACTCGTTTCGACCATAGCGTCGTGCAACCGCGCGGGTGTGGCGATTTTCAAAACCGACCTGTCTCTATTACTTCACTAGGTAAAGATTCGTTTTTGCGCATAAACAAATTAAATTATTAAAACTAATTTTAATAATTTAAATTTCAAAAGGCTAAGCGCGATCTGCACGAAATCTTTTGGCTTGTTGTATAGACAGGTAGGTCATAATTCGCCCGTTTTTGCTCGATCTTTGATGTCCGTCCCGAGGCTCGAAATTAAATCGAGACGATCTCCGGGAGATCTCCACAGACCTGTGGAAACCTGAGAGAAGTGCTGAAATTGGCAATGAACATCGTATGTTAGGGGGAAAATTAAAACCGGGCAGCACGCGCTAGTTCGCGTACTGCCCGGGGAAAAGTTGTGGAGAAAAAGAGGTTAGTCGGCTGCCGCCACGGCAACGACCGGGGTCACACTATTCACAACCTGGGCCGGGGCGACGGCCGGTGCCGCGCTTGCTTTGCGCTGGGGCGGCCAGGGGATTTGGTGCTTGATGATGCGACGCTTGAGCGCGTGGCGGGTGATTCCGAGGAGTTTGGCCGCGTCGACGATGCTTCCTGCTTCGTTGAGTGCTTCGACGCACAGGAGTCGCTCGGCGGCGTGGAGGTTGTAGCTTTCTAGAACGAGGCGCATGGCCGGCAGAATAGGGGAACAACCCGCGCTTAGAAAAGAAGAAAACGTATTCTGAATTCTCGAAAATTCACGTTGTAAAAGAGCGAAAATATTGTTTGTAAAATTAGTTTTGATAGTAAAAGTTCAGAACCGATCGTGATGGGCGAGAACACTTGAAATTGTGATCTCGAGAGTGATGCGCGATGCGAATTTTGCGCATGCTCTGCTCGCCAGATCATCGTGGTTGCCCTCACCCGGCGCTGTTTGCTCAAAACATGCTCCCGTGGGCCAGGGGGGTAAGATGGCCTGCCCAGTGTCCACGTCTTCGCAAACCGCAATCTACCTGCTCGTGGTGGTCGACGATCACATCCTCCAGGATGCGATCCAGCGGCGACTCAAACACGAGGGACATAACGTCGTCACAGCAAGCAGTGTCCGCGAAGCGATCGATCGCCTCCGTCGCGAACCATTTGATGTGGTGTTGGCCGACCTCCACATGACTTCCGGCAACGCCAGCGAGCTGTTGCAATGGCTCGGGAGTTACTACCCCTCGATCCGTTCGGTCGTCATCTGCGAGGCCATCAGTCCCGAGTTCCGCACCGAATACGAAAAAGGTGAGTCGGTCCGGATCGTCGAAAAACCGATCGACCTCGATAAGCTCGTCAGCATCGTCGAGGACTGTGGCCCGCGCGAAGGGTTTTTTGCCAACAACATCGAGATCGAGTTGTTCGACTACATTCAGATGATCGCCCTGACGGGCCGCGACAAGGCGATCATCGTCAACACACGCAAGGCCGTCGGTCGCATCTGGTTTGAGCACGGCGACATCAGCCATGTCATGTACGGCGAAGAGCGCGGGGAACAGGCTTTCTACAAGATCCTCGCCGCCGGCCAAGGGGTCTTTCGCGAAACGTTTTTCCGCTCGCCACCGACCCGCACGGTCATGCGTCAAAGCATGTACCTGTTGATGGAGGCCGCCCGGCTCAAGGACGAAGGTCTGCTCGAGGACATCGACGAGGCGGCTCCTGAGCCTGCACCCGAGCCCGAGCCCGAACCCGTCCAACCTCGCACGCGGCCGCTCACCGCGGAAGAAGAGTTTACCGGGGTTCCCGCCGAGTCACCTCCCGAACCACCGCCCGCTCCGGAACCTGAACCTGCCCCCGAGCGCTTCCCGTCGTCGGAGTCGACCCTGCTTCGGGTCAGTAACTTCGGGCTGCCGACCGACGACGACGAGGAGGAGACCCGAGCCGCACCGACACCACCACCCACGCCGCCGAAGCCGAAGGTCGTCGATGCATCTACAACTTCGACCAAGCGCAAGATCCAAACGCTCAAACACCCCTCGGGCCGCCAGCGCAAGGTCACCGAACTGACCAACCGCGCCGAGCGTCGACCCCCGCCACGCCCGGCTTCCCGCACCGTCACCAATCCCCTCGACGATCCCGAGACCCGCAAGCTGATGCTCGATCAGTTCTGGGAGTTTGAAGGGGTCGATGGTGTTGCAATTATCTCGAGCACCGGCAAAGTCATCGCCGAAGACATGCGCAACAACAGTACCGTGGTGACGCTGGCCGGGTTCTACATGCGGGGGGCGGCCCGGATCGCCCGAACCCTGGGCTACAACGTGTCCGACGGGGTCATCGCCCGGTCAAAAAACGGCCAACAAATGATCATGGTCGGCATGGGCGCAACTTCGGCGGTGCTGTCGATCGCCCCGGGCAACGACCCCGAACAGATCCGCGACGCGATCATGGGAGTGGGAGGCTAATCGATGAGTTTTGAGCCCGATCCAGCCTTGCGTGCGATGCTCGAGGAAATTGCGGCGATCCACGGCGCCCGCGGAGCCTTGGTGGCGACCGTCGACGGGGCGTTTTTTGCCGACTCGCAAAAATCACTCGATGCGTCACTCGCCAACGACCTCGCCAAAACAGTGCGGCGGATGGTTGTTGCATCTGCAACCGTTGGCTCGCCCCTCGCCGAGCTGCTGATCAACTTCGGCCCGGCGCGGATGATGATCGTCCCGCTGCGCGAGGAGGCCACCTTGGCCATCCTGCTCGAGCACACAGCGACCGCAGCCGTCCGCCGCCTCCTCAAAAAACAACTCAGCGCCCTGCGGCGAATGTTCGGTCCCGGCTCAGGAGAGCCGTCCGAAAGTTCGTTGATCGCAGTGGCCGAGCAACCCGAAGACGAGGTCGACCGCCTGCTCGCCGGCGAGTTGGGCCCGCTACTGCGCGAGGTCGAGACCTGTTTCACGAGCTATATGCTGCGGGCCAGCAAGACGCGCAAGCAGGCCGAACGCGGGATGCGAGACCAGATCCGGGAGTGGCTGTTGTGCTGCAACCCGTCGCCCTACACATTCCCGCTGCTGATCGAGGGGCTGTCACAGCTGCTGAGCAACGACCAAGAGTACCGGGCAACGTTTATGGTCGATGTCAAAGACGCGATGCGAAACTCGCAGATCTGGGGCGGCCGCCGTTAATTATAATCGCGGTGGAACTGCGTCG
>CAZUPD010000005.1:0-112124 GCA_964621785.1 uncultured Nannocystaceae bacterium | reverse complement strand
CACGGCAGGGGTCTGTGGCCGCGACATTCCTGAAAACGTCGGCACCAGGGTTTTTTATGATCGCGGTGGAACTGCTTCGCACGGCAGGGGTCTGTGGCCGCGACATTCCTGAAAACGTCGGCACCAGGGTTTTTATGATCGCGGTGGGGTTTACTCGCATGGCAAGGGTGTGTCCGCGACATTCCTGAAAACGTCGGCACAGGCATAAAAAGAGAGCTCCGATGCCGACTGATTCGGTAGGTCGCGGCCGCGAATCATAAAAAGAGAGCTCCGATGCCGACTGATTCGGTAGGTCGCGGCCACAGACCCATGCCGTGCGAGTAAACCCCACCGCGATCTTAAAAGATGCTTGACGAGCGGGCTGGGATTTCGTACGAAGTCGGCCCCTCGCCCAGGTAGCTCAGTCGGTAGAGCAGGGGACTGAAAATCCCCGTGTCGGCGGTTCGATTCCGTCCCTGGGCACATCCCCACCCCTTGCAAAAGCGGTGGGGTTTTCGTTTCGAACGACTGCAAACGGGGTGGTCGGCGATCGATGTATCATCACCGAGTCAACCGGCGAGCCAAAACCGCGGTACACTGCGGCGATGGCCCGCGAATCTGCGATCCGTGTCCTGCTCGCCGAAGACCACACCATTGTGCGTGAAGGTCTCAAGGCCCTGCTGTCGACGCGGCCGGGCATTGAGGTCGTGGCCGAGGTCGGCGACGGACGCGAGGCGGTTGCCCAAACCCAAAAGCTGCGCCCCGAGGTCGTGGTGATGGACCTCAACATGCCCGAGCTCAGCGGCCTCGAAGCCACGCGCATGATCCGGCAAACCGAAGGGCTCACCAGCCAGGTGCTTATCTTGTCGATGCACGCAGGCGAGGACTATGTCCGTCCTGCCCTGCGTGCGGGCGCCTGCGGATATCTGCTCAAGGGTTCGGGGCTGTCGGACCTGGTCGCCGCAATCGAGGCGCTCGCCGAGGGCAACGCATTTTTCAGTCCCGAAGTCGCCAAGATCGTCCTCCAAGATTCCCGCCGTCCGTCGCAAAAAAAGAACCACCAAGACCTCAGCCAGCGCGAGCTGCAAGTCCTCAAGCTCGTGGCCGAGGGCAAGTCGAGCCCCGAGATCGCCAAGGTTTTAAACCTCAGCGTCAAAACCATCGAGGGCCATCGCAGCCGCATCATGGCCAAGTTAGAGACCCGCAACGTCGTCGGCTTGGTGCGCTACGCGATCAAAATCGGGCTCGTCGCTGCAGAATAATTTTTTGTATCTGCATGGATTGTGGCGAGCTCGTCACTCGCGCACGATCACGGTGCTGCCTGGACTCTCGTCGGTCGACGACACGCCGTGCCAGTCGTCGGGTAAAAACGGGGTGGTCCAGAAAAATAGCCACCGGGCATCGCTCGGACCGAGGTTGACACACCCGTGGCTGCGGACACGCCCGAAGCTACTGTGCCAAAAGGCGCCGTGGAGCGCGTAGTTGCCGTGGAAGAACATGGTCCAGGGAACATCTTGAATTGAGTAGTTGCCATCGGAGGCCGTGCCCCCGTCCATCGTCGTCGAGATGTGTTTACTCTTGATCCGCCAACGGCCGGTGGGGGTCTCGAACGGCTCCTCTTTGGTGCCCTTGCGCCCGGTCGACACCAGCGTGACATAAACCGGACGGGTACCTTCATAGGCGACCAAGATCTGTTTGGACAGGCTGACATCCACCCAGCGCTCCCACGCTTCGAGTCCCTTGGGCAGCGGCTGCAAGTCGGGCATCACCAGGTCATCCTTGCGCACCAACAACCCATCGGCCGTCATCATATAGGTGCGTCCATTGACCTCGGTCTCTTCGGTCAGGTCGACAAACGCCCGCCGCTCCAACTTTCCGACCGCCTTGAGTTTGCCCTCTTCGGTTAGCTCGATCAGTTTGGTGGTCTTTTTGTCGACGAAGCCTACCGGGAAGTTGACCTCCTCGCCCAATTCGACGCCTTGAAAGTCCTTGGACTTGTAGCCGTAGACATCGCGGTGGTCGACATAGGCTCCGCGGGCGGTGCGGTAGTAGGTGTGCCCATCTTCGCGGACCTTCTCGCCCAAACTGAGGAAAAAACCCTTCTCGAGCCACGGACTCCCGGGGCTCAGGGGCAGCGAAACGGGCTCTTCAGGCTCGCTCCCGCCGGTGGTTCCGGGATCGCCATCGGTGTCGGTGTCCCCTCCAGTTGTATCTGCAACAAGAGGCTGACCGGTGCGCTCGGCCTCGCGGGCTGCCCGTTGTGACTGCGCTTCTTCGAGTT
The DNA here is from genome assembly GCA_964621785.1 of uncultured Nannocystaceae bacterium. GTDB lineage: Bacteria > Myxococcota_A > Polyangia > Nannocystales > Nannocystaceae > JACKDW01. The sequence continues at coordinate 109,864 of CAZUPD010000005.1, read as the reverse complement.
CGCGGGCCGTTGGGATCCGCCACCACATCGGGCTATTCCACTTGCGAACGTAGCCGTAGGAATAGGGATGGGGCTGGTCGAGCGCCGGCTTGGGCGGGGGGTACTTCATGTACGGCTCGCGCTCGGCATCGGCGATCAACCCCTTGTTGACGCAGGCAAATCCGCCGGTCGGCAGGGCATAGAATCCTTTGCGACACCCCTCCCCCTGATCCTCGTGCTTCTCACTCACCATCATCCGGGTACCGATCCGCAGGTACCCGAGCTTGGGTGAGTCGAGCTTGGGCTCGGAGTAAATCGTCACGACCTCGTAGCCGGCGAGGCCGTGGACCGTGAGTTCTTCCGCAGTGGGCGCGGGGACCTTCGGCACCATCGCGCCGTACCCGGGCGGCGGTTCGGGAATGACATCGCCACCGGTCTCCGTATCGGTCTCGGTCCCGGTCTCGGTCTCGGTCCCCGGATCGCCTGTGGTCCCGGAGATCGCCTCCTGCCAATCGGTCTCACTCGCAGCCGCAACAACCACTGGTTCCGCGACGGCATCAGTCGTCTCAAGACCTTGTTCGGGGGCGCGCTCGGCTGGTTCGGGCGCAGTCTGCTGGGGCGTGCTGGCACCGCAGCCCACGAGCAGCGCTACCGTCAGCCACGCTTTACTGGGGGCACGCATATTCAGTGCATAACGCACGCCTCACAACTCGAGAAGATTCCTGCAGATCGAGGTTCTCCAGGCAAAAAATGCGCGGTTTTCGTGTGAGCCAGATCGTTTCATCTGGATTCGTACTGAGATCTCGTCGGACCATCGGTTTGCTGAAGGTCCCCGATCCCATTTTACAAACCCTGACATCGCAATTTGATGCTGTCTGAGTTCGAGGTTTCGTGGGGGGATTTCCCTTGGTCCTGTTGGTGGATCGCCGCTAACAATGGGCAGGCGGGTCGCCTACGCTCACTGCGACCCATGCGCCATCTCGTTAAATTGCATACACATGTTTTGTTGTTGACCGCGACCCTGCTCGGCGGTTGCACCGACGGCGGCGAGCAATCGACGGATACGGGTGACGCGTCTGGCAGCGACACCGATGCTGGGGACATGTTGTGTGATCAGGCCGACGTCCCCTGCGTCGACGAATCCGCCTGTGGTCCGGCGGCCAGTGACTACCAGCCGCGGACCAACGCCTCGGCCGACGACATGTGGCCGGCGTGTATCGCCGACGATGGTTCCTACACACTCGTCGAGACCGATCCCAGCTCGATCGCCCGTGTGCAGGCGTTTGAGACCATCGCCGATCTTCTGTGGCGCAGCGGCACCCCATCGGCCGAAGACTTCACGACTGCCCGGGTCGAGTACGTCACCCCCGAAGGTTTGGAGTCCCGCCTCGTTCGCCGCGAAGACCTCCACTACCCCGAGATTCCCATGGAAGATTGGGATGACCAAGTCGACCCCGACAAACAGTGCACCGTCGAAGCCAACGTCATCAAGCATCCCGACCGCTGTGCGGGTCCGGCCAAGATCGGTCCCCTCATCAACGAAGCGTTTGTCGACGGTCAAGATGGCGTCGGCGATCCGGACATCCTCGCCGCCCGGATCGAAGCGGCCCTGCTGTGGTTTTACTACCTCTCGGTCTACAAAGAGGCCAACAACTGCGAACTCAAGAAAAAGGACTGTGACTCGTCCTGGGCCTACTACACCGGCGGGCACCAGCTCGACGGTGGCATTGGCCTGTCGGGGTATGTCTCGCGTCTCAGTGAAAATGCACATGCACGGATTTTTGACGGTGTGCTGGCCATGCGGTGCTACGCCGAATACTCCGAGACCATGGACGCCACCAGCTGGTTTGACATCGGCACCGAACAACTCGACCAGGCGCTCCACCGCGGATATGCCGTGGTCGTCCGCGAGCGCATGGTCCAACATCTCCTCAACCTGCGCGCAGGTGACGGGGCCGACATCTCGTGGGCGTTTTTACAGGTCGCAGGCCCGGTCCTCGACCGCGAAGCCGGCGAACGAAACAATGCAGATGCATCGACTCTGGCGACCTTCTGGACAAGTGCCGGCACCGATGAGGCCGCCGTCGCGGACGCGATCGCTGCCCTCGACCGGGTGTTCCCCTGCCCGTAGTCGACCACACCAAATCATCGACACAGGTAGTTCGCGGAGGCCGAACCGCCACTCGAGGCACGACTTCGCCGAGCAACTCGATGACGCAATCACAGCCTCGTCGGTTCGTCGAGGAACATGGGTGACGGCCTACTCAGGGGAGGGCTCGTCGAGCGCCTCACCGTACAAAATCAGCGGTAGCAAACTCTTTCCGTGGACACCGGGCATGGTTTGGATTCCGAGGAGTTCTGCGAGAGTCGGTGCGACGTCGATCAGTTCGACCGGTTGGGTAACCGTGTGGTGGCCGATACTTGCACCGGCAAACAGCAGTGGCACATGGGCGTCGTAGCCGTAGGGGCTGCCGTGACTGGTACCGGTAAACAGCGTCGGTGCCAGCACACCGGGCTCGATCCGCAGAACGATATCGGGGCTGCGTCCGCGATAAAATCCGCGTCGGTACTCGGCGAGCCACGGGCGGGTCTCTGCATCGGGGCGCTTGCCGCTGAGTTCATCCGCAGTCAGTGCATCTGCAACATAATCGACCCGCCGCAACGCCTCCGCTACCGCATCCTCGAGGGCACCTGGGGGGATACCGGCTTCGGCGGCGAGGGTGTGGTCAAACCAGATCCCGTGGGTGCCGATGTGGCGCAGTACAGCCCGTGAAACCCCCAGGTAGTCGGCGACGGCATTGAACTCGCGCCGGACATCGCGTTCAAACTCTTCGGTCAAAATCCGTCGGGCATCCCCCTCACCGCCCTCGCGCAGACGTTCGGGAAACGACATCACACCGTGGTCGGAGGTCAGTGCGATCACAAATGCACCACTGTCGCGCCGGCTCGCTAAATGCTGATACAAGTTAATTAATTCGCGATCGAGGCGGAGATAGTAATCGAGGATCTCGTGGCTGTCGGGGCCAAACGCATGGCCGATTTTATCGCCGGCCGAGGCCCCGATCAGTAACAGATCCGGGTGTTCGTCGAGCCCGAGGCCGGCGGCGGTGATCGTGCGTTTGGCCAGCTCAAAGCTCAGGACATCGCCAAACGGGGTGAATGTGAGCCGTTTGTGGTACGCGCCAAGGTCCTCCGAGGAGGCGTGATCGAATAAATAGGGGAACACACTTTTAAACCCGAACACCTCCTGCGCGACTGCGTCGGGACCCATGCGTGCATATGCACTCTCATCGGCGATCCGCATCCAGCCGTCGGTGAAATACTGGTCGATCGCACCCGAGCGGTTGAACGCTGCGACCCAGGCCGGAAGTTTGTCGGTGTAGTGGGTCGAGGTCACAAACGCCGCACGCTTGTTGTCGTACCACCACACGCCATCGGGGCGATGCCCCCCGAGCATCACCGCGGCTCGATCCTTGGCCGCAACCGCATACACCAAACTTTGAGGATCCTGGCGTTTGAGCCAGTCACCAACTGCCGGGCGCAACATTTGGTGCGACGAATAGGCGCGCGAATCGATCGATGCAGGCCCGCCGACCACCGCGGCATCGAGGTCCTCACCGGCGTGACGTTCGCTTCGAGCTTCGATGTCGTACCAGTGATTGAGCGGCACCCCATGGGTCGCGGCATAGGTCCCGGTGACAATGCTGGCATGGCCCGGGGAGGTCTTGGTCGGAGCTTGGTTAACCGACGTCCGGGCAAACTGGACTCCGCGCTTGGACAGCCATAAAAATCCGCCGGGCTCCTCGGAAAAGAGATCGCCAAAGCGTTCGAGATAATCGACCCGCATCTGGTCGACGACGATCAGGACGACCAACCGCGGCTGCGTCGACAGGCGGCTGGTCGGCGGCTCGACAGGCAACGCCTCCTCGGTCGAAGACGGAATCGTCGTGGCGCATCCGGCCAACGTCGCAGCGAGCAGGCCGCACCAGAGTCGTGGGGCGAGCAACATCCCCGCCATGGTTTCACGATCAAGCGCCGGGCGCAGCAAATTTTCGGACCCACGGCCGGAAGCGTCCAAACACCCACTCAGAGCCGCGCGTCAGTCAATCCGCGGACACAACCCGTGCAGTTGCAACCCGTTGGCACGCAGCGCGTGTGCATCACCACAACCGCGCATTTCGGCCTCGAATACCCATGCATTTGCAACCCGAGATGGTCGGATCCTAGGGCGACCGGCTGACGAGCGCGACCACAACCGCGCGGTGGACCTTTCTATAAAACACCCGTGTACTTGCACCCGAAGTGAAGTCTTCGCACGGCCGGTCGTGGTTCGATCGACCACGCCCACACCATGTACTTACATACATAATCGGTCGACACCGACTGACGTCGCGTCGATCTACACATATATTTTCCCACTCTGATCTCAACCTCGCGTGCCGAAACGACCTCGGTCACCACCATGCCGCGGCCGCAGACAATGAATTTCAAATGCACTTGCAACCAGTCGGAAGCCAACGCCCACGTCTGCTGGGCAATCTCGCCCTCGGCGCTGCGAACTCCTGTTTTTCTCACCTCTGGGAATGCCCAGACACCACACTCAGTTGCAGCCCGGGTGAGCTATCCGAGTTTGCGTCGATTGACTTTGCGCAAACACGCCCGGCACACTACGAGTCACATCCGACCAAGCCATCTAAGAAAAAGACGATGAAACTCCAGACCACGATTTTGTCCCTCTGCACTGTTGCGCTCGCCACCGCCTGCTCCGGCGAGGCCAAGCAAGTTGTCGCCAAGACCGAAGTGAAGGCCGAAGCCAAGGCCGAAGCCAAACCCGCGGCCGACAAGGCCGACGCCAAGCCCGAGGCCGAAGAAGGGGACGAGGGCTGCATCCACGAAGACCACAAACCTGCCGCCGAAGGCGAAGGTCACAGCTGTGGCCACGGCGACGCAACACCGCCGGCCGGCGACGGACACTTCGGTGGAGCCTTCACCCTCGCCGCAGCCAAACCCCTGTCACAGTCGCTGACCGCCAAGCCCGACGAGCTCATCCAAGTCAGCGGCCAGATCGACAAGGTGTGCCAAAAAATGGGTTGCTGGATGGTGATCAAAGACGGTGAGGCCCAAGCCCGGATCCTGATGAAGGACCACTCGTTCACGGTGCCGATGGACAGCACGGGTAAAGCGGCGGTGGTCGAGGGAACCCTCGAGTCGCGGACGTTCACCGAGAAGCAGGTCAAGCACCTCGAAAAAGACGGCGGGGGCGATCCCTCGGCCGTCGGCGGTGAGCGCACCGAGTACGTGCTGACGGCCGCAGGTGTCAATATCAAGGCCGCCCAGAGCTGAGATTCACACGATTCGAAAACCCGCAGGTTCGAGTGGCCTGCGGGTTTTGTCGTGTCATGACGGGTACCGGGGATGCCGACGCGATGGTGCAACGAATGCACGCAACGAAACTCGCGGTGGCACACTCAAATAGGTCATGAAGTCGACTGTGCCTGTGCACTCAAGCGAGCAGCCAGCTCCTCCATCATGGGGGTAAATTGAATGTTGCGCGGCGAATACCAAGGCGAATAGGTTTTCAGGATGCGGGGCAGAAACCTGCGCGCAAGTAGGCTCGCTTGGCGAAACAGCCTGCGACCGCGACCGCCATACCCCGCGACACGCTCTCGCTCGACTGTCAGCAGATAGCGGGCGACGCGAATGGAAAATCGTAGGAGGTGCACCTGTGCGTACAGACCGATGGCCAAACGATAGAGGTATCCTCCATACAGTTGCTGATACACATCAAAGGCGACGGTCCGATGCTCGAGTTCCTCGATCGCGTGCCAAAACATCACATCCTCGATGCACGGGAGCATCTCGCGTCGGTCCCGGGTCTCGAGTAGGTAGAGGGCCGTGGCGGCGGTCATCGCCTCAAAGCCTTCGGCATAGGCGAGGTTGAACCGCAGTGATTTGTCACGGGTAAAACGGGCGTAGTCGGAGGCGAGCGCCTGTTCCATTTGCGCGAGTTTGGGATAACGAGGACTTCGAATCGCCTGATTGTAGCGTTGATGCTCGCGGTAATGCTGGCCTTCTTGGGCACTGAACTTTCGCACGTGCGCGAGCAGTTCAGGATCGTCGATCCGCGCACGAGCCTGGTTCATCGTGCGAATGAGGTAGGGTTCGAGATAGGGGAGCAGCAGCGAGAGGCCCACAAGCACAAAGGATTCCTCGGGCTCCCCACGGATGAGCACGGGGTCGAGTGATTCGGGAATTTTAAAATGCATCCTTCGGACGGTGATTGTCTGATTACCCATCGGTCTCCAGTTTGCGGGTGATGGCCGAGTGGGTCAATGGAAGGATGGATCTTGTACGCCCGTATACGAGCAACAGGATTCAATTTTTAGTGTATGTACACTACCGGAACAATCGTCAGCTCACCAAACGCAGGATCACCAGCGCCACCGCCCAGCTCACCAGCAATACGTTGGTCGCTGCGCCGCCTCGAATGACGAATGCTCGGCACTCGTCGTGGTCGCGGGCGTCGGCGGTTCCGAGGAGTTGGATGCACATCGAAAGCACCGCGAGGCCGGGAACGGCGACTGCCATCGCCACCTGCCACAGGCACTCGTCGAGGACAAACGGCGACGCGGCTGCGGCAATGACCACGAGCTCGAGGAAGTGACGGCGTGCGAGGTATTGGCCGCGGACGACGGCGTAGGTGCGCTTGCCGGCTTCGTGGTCGGCTGGGTAGTCGGGTAGGCTTGTTAAAATATTGCTTGCGGATGCAAGTAAAAATGTGGGGATCAGGGCGAACCAGTGAAACCCGGCAAAATCGCCTGTCTGCATCACATAGCCGATCAACGGCAGGACGATCCCGACGCCGAACCCCTGGAGCGTTTCTCCGTGGCCGCGGTAGGAGATCCGCGGGCCAAAGCTGTAGGCCCACAACAACAACAAGCCTGCGCCGACCAATGGAACGAGTAGGATCCGGTCGTGGGCGAGTGCGCAGTAGATCGTGATGCCGACCAGGTTGACGAGGTTGCCGAGTGCGGCCCAAGCGAGTGCAGAGGCCGGTAACTTGCCCTCGGGGATCACCCGCGAGCCTCCGGAAAATTCGTTGTAGGTGGTGTTGAGCCGGTCGGCGTCGCGGTCGGCGTAGTCGTTGGCAAAGACGATCAACAGGTGCCACGACAGCGACAACGCAAACGTCCACAGGAGGAGGGTCAGCGAGAAGCTCCCGCGCCAGGCAAATGCCATGGCCTGACCGAGCAAAAGAGGGATCGCCAGGTTGACCTGGGCCAGGGGTCGCACTGCCTGAATCCACGCCGAGAGTTGCGCCTGCATCGGCAAGCAGGGTAGCGAAAAACTGTCGCCATCGCTCAACGTCGTGATTTTTTGCCGCTCGCCTCGGCCGGTACCTCCGAGGGACCTGCATCGAAACCGTGACCTTCGTTGCCCCGACTGTGTTCGCGGCGGCTCCCGGGACTGGTAGGCTGCGCGCCACATGGCAAATCTGCGTTCCGACAACAATGCCGGGCTCTGTCCCGAAGCGGCGGCTGCGCTCGTCGAAGTCGCCTCGGGATTTGCGGTCGGGTATGGCGACGATGCGATCACGACCGCGGCGATCGCCAAGTTTCGCGAGCTGTTTGGCCAACCGACGGCGGTGTTTTTTGTCGCCACCGGCACGGCTGCCAACACCCTAGCAATCGCGTCGCTGACCGAGCCGTGGCAGCGCGTGTTGTGCCACCGCTACTCACACTACAACGACGATGAATCGACCGCCCCCGAGCGGATCACGCTGTGCCGGACAACCGCGGTCACGCCGGCGACCGATCCCACGCGGCTCACGTGTGACGACGTGGACCGGGCGACGGCGGGTGGACGCGGCGATGTCCACGAACCCGCGCCCGGGGTCCTGACGCTGACCAATGTCACCGAGCTGGGTACGGTGTACGGTCCCGACGAGCTCAAGGCACTGTGCAGACTCGCCCACAGCCGGGGGTACCGGGTACATGTCGATGGGGCCAGGTTTGCTAATGCGGTCGCTTCGCTGATGGCACGCACCTCCCTCGATGCTGCCGGGGCATGTCGGGCGCTCACGGTCGATGCGGGTGTCGATGCCCTGACCTTCGGCGGGACCAAAAACGGGTTTCCGTTCGGCGAGGCGGTGTTGCTGTTTCCACAAACCGGGGTGCCGGAAACACTGCGGGCGTGCGAACGGTTTCCGTTCCTGCGCAAGTCGACCGGGCATCTGTTGAGCAAACATCGATTTGTCTCGGGACAGTTCTTGCGCACGCTCGAGGGGGACCGGTTTTGGGCCCACGCGCGACACGCCAACGAGCTGGCGGCAAAGCTGGCACAGGGCCTGACCGCTCGCGGTCTCGCGCCGGCATTTCCGGTCGAGGCCAACGGGGTATTCGTCCGCCTGCCCGAGGCGCTCGACCGCGGCCTGCGAGCTGCCGGCCACGAGTATTATCCGTTTGCGTCATCGGTCGGCACGGTCGCCCGACTGATGTGCAGCTACGCGACGCCACCCACGGTGATCGACTCGTTTTTGGCCGATGTCGACCGATTGTCGGCAAGTGGTTGACCCGGACCTCGCACACGGACACCACACGGGCGAGACGCGGCGTGCAATCTTCGCAGACCTTTAGAACATGCGCATTCCAACATGTCGTAACCAGCGGGTCAATTCACGCGGCGTTCGATCTTAACCTGTGACACGTTCGCGTTCCTTCGACATGATGACCTTATCATCATGTTCCATCGATCATGTTTTGTCCTTGGAGTCGTATCGTTGCTCGCGGCCGGGTGCGTTGCGACGACGACGACCACAACGACACCGCACAATCCGACGACCGCGACACAACCTCAACCGGGTACACAGCCCACCCCCGGACAACCTGACCAACCTGACCAAACAGGGACGAATCCGGGGCAACCGACCGCAGGCTCGGCGAACACACATTCGCCCAACCACCGGGCACCCGACCTCGCAGGCAAAACCTGGCAGCAGCGGATGAACATCGAGTTCGAGCTGTTCAAATCCCGCGATCGCGTCGCGTTTGATGTGGTGATGGGCCTGGCCCCCGACGAAAAAACGCGCTCCGGACGTATGCTGTACACCGACAACCGCCTGCGAGATCCGCGGGCGGCTCCGGTGTTGCTGCACCGCCTGCTCAGCGAAAAAGAAAAGCCGGCGGTCCGCAGAGCGCTGGCCGAGGCCCTGCCGATGACCGACGGGGACTGGGAAGAGGCGGCCGCACACATGTTGGTGATCGAAGCCGATGCCGATGTTCGCCTCGCGTTGGTCCGGGCGATGCGTCACAGCAAGTCCCCCTACGACCTCAACGGCCTGCGGATCGGGCTGAAAGACGAGAGTTTTGAGGTCCAGGTCGCAGCCCTCGAAACCGCGGGCTACACCGGCAATGGCAAGGTCCTGATCAGCGAGCTGCTGTCGGCGACATTTGACGAACACTGGGAAAAACGGGCGGCGGCCGTGCGTTCGCTGGGCAACCTGCGAGAGGTCCGTGGCTGGCGAACACTTGTACGTGCACTCGCAGACCCAAAACCCGAAGTTCGTCTGCAGGCCCTGATCGGGCTCGAGAAGATCGATGCCAACAAGGCGGCGCAACTACCCGAACTCAGCGAACTGTCCAAGGACAGCAGCTTGCGGGTGGCCCGTCGCGCCCGTGCCCTGATCAAACGCGTCAACGCAGAGGCGTCGGCGGAAGATGCTCCGAGCGATGAACCTCCTGTGGGAGAGTCGTTGGTGCAATAATTTGGTGAAACGTGTCAAACCCGCAGATACGCGTGGGTTTGTCACTCACATCATCGATATCGGTCTCACCGCCGGCACCGAGCGTTCGCCCATCGGCGGCCGATGGCAGGCGCACAGTACGGCAGCCATCGGTTCCCAGGCCTGCATGACCTTGATTCGGGTAAACAATGATTCGATGTCCGGTCGCGTCAGGGCACCCATCCGCAGCCATTGCTTGACCCGACACAGAGCCTGCTTCTCGCTGCGCCCGGCAGCCATGAGCGCGGCGTGGTAGCGCAGCAGGAGATCTGTGAATTCTGAGATCTCGATTGGTTGATCACGCCATCCGCGGATCCGCGAGAACAGGGCAGGTGCGCCCATTGCCCCGCGTCCGATCATAAATGCTTCACACATGGAGATCTTTGCACAGGCATGGAGATCATCTGGCTCGCGGAGATCTCCGTTGGCCACGACCGACATCCCCGCGACCGCGGACTGTGCACGGGAGATCACATCCCAATGAACAGGTGGGCGGTACAACTGTTTGCGTGTGCGTGCATGGATCGTCAGCCAATCGCCGCCACCTCGTTGCGCAGCCTTCGCAATTTCTTCGATCTGATCGCCGCTGTCCCAACCGATCCGGATCTTGACCGTCACATACACGTGGGGAGGACAGACATCGCGGACTGCACGCGTGATCGCCTCGATCCGCGAGGGCGTCTTGAGCAGGGTTGCGCCGCCGTCGTGGTTGTTGACCGTCTTAGCCGGACATCCGAAGTTGAGATCGATCCCGGGGGCACCGAGGGCGACGGCCCGTCTCGCGGTCTCGGCCATCGGCTCCGGGAGTCCGCCCAAGAGCTGGACAAACACCGGCACGCCACTGCGGGTCCGTCCACCGTGATCAACTTCGGGACAGTGGCGGCGGATGACTTTGGCTGGGACCGGGTCGCGGACGACACGCACAAATTCGGAGACACACAGACTGATGCCGCTGCGCCCACCGTCGAGTTCGGTCAGGAGCTCGCGGTAGACAGCGTCGGTGACCCCATCCATCGGAGCCAGGGCGACAAACAATCCACGATCGAGGGGTGTCGACGCGACAATGTGCCGAACATCGGCGACTGCCGGCCAACGCGGGTTGAGGGCTGTCATGGGACTCCGACCAAGTCGAGTTGACGATCTTGTTCAACCGACCAGCGGATCAGCAAAAATTCGTAGCTCCGGCGAATCGTGTGACGACTGCGCAGTGACCTGCAAACGAAGCCCACCGGCGTCAACTCGCGGGCCGAAAGCAACGACCAAATCTCTAGTTCGGCAGTGGCGACATCAAACCCCTCGGCGTCGATACGGTCGATGAGTGCGCCCATGGTGATACCGGCCGAACCAGCGGCTTCGACCACGTCGAGTACATGGGTACGGAGGTTGGCAGTTGCAGTCACAGGAGGTTTGTTGACGATACACCGAAACGGCTTGCCCGGCGCTCGCACGTTCCGAACGGCGGGTCACAAATGTGTCACACAAAGCGTTAGCGAGACGAGACTGTCTTCACACGTAGAGCTTCGTCAGCGACGGGGTACCACTTCGATGCGATCCGCACAGCGTTGGTCGCAGCCCCGAGACGGAGGTTGTCGGCGACGACGGTCAGACAAAAACGGTGGCCATCGGAACCTCGCAGGTCCCGTCGCACACGTCCGACAAACACTTCATCGCGGGACTCTAGACAGTGGCGCGCCGACAGCCCGGCTCCCTCGGCCCCTGGCACAAACCTCAAAAAAGGATGGGGCTCGCACAACACAGCTTCGATCGCAGCGACGTCGGTCGGCTTTTGCAATTCGATCCACACCTGCTCGTAGTGGCCGACCGCAACCGGAACTCGGCAACACTGTGCCGAAAACGGAACCCCCGGCATTTCGAGAATTTTTGCGCTTTCCAGCATCATTTTGCGTTCTTCGGACGAATATCCACTCGCATCCGTTTTGCCGTTATGAGGCACCGTATTGCCGGCATAGCCGTCCGGGGCAAAGCTTTGGCCGAGGAGATCGCCGGCATAACCCGCCTGCGAGTTGGCGATAAACGTCTTGAGTGTCGCCAGACCAGCCCCGCTGATCGCCTGGTAGGAAGCGACCGCGAGCGATGCCAAACCAAACGCCTGGCGCAAAGGTTGGACCGCGAGCATCAACGGAATCGTGGTGCAGTTGGGGTTGGCGACCAGCGTGTCGGCATCGCCAAAGGCCGTGTCATTGACTCCGGCGACGACCAACGGCACTTCGGGATTGAGACGGTAGGTGTTGCTCTTGTCGACGACGCGATAGCCGAGCTCGCGTAACCGCGGGACATAACGGGCGCTGTGGGCATCGTCGAGGGCGACAAACGCGAGCTCCCCGCGCGGAGCATCATCCTGCTCGAGACGCGTCGCGGCCCCAACCGGGTAGCTTTTCCCCTCGAGCTCGAGGGTCTGGTCGCGGCTGGCAAACAAGTGGAGTTGAGCTTGCGGCCAAGCGCGTGCGAGGAGAGGAATCAACTCGCGTCCGACTAAACCGGTTGCGCCGAGGATACTGATCTGCATGGCCGCGGCCTATAACATGCTCTCTCGGATCTGGGGAGTTCGCGGACGGTTCGAGAGCGCAAGCCGAACGTCACTGGCACCTCGGTCACCGCGCGAAGTCGCGGCACTTTCGACCCGTGGATGCAACAACTTGAACTTCGCCAACACCGAGTTCGCCTCGCTCTCGGCCGAGGGCGCGACCATCAGTCGTTAGCTGTCGGCCACAAATGTCACCGTGCGACCATCTCGCAACACGTCGACCTGCCTCGGCGAAGATGTGGCACTACGCGAAGTGGTGCGATCACGACGACACTAGCTCCCAGGCGATCGTCTCTCCGGCCCGTAGCGGCACAACCGGATCATCGGCAAACGGAAACTCCGCTGGAACCTGCCACGTCGATTTCCGAAGCTGGATCTTGGTTGTGTTGCGCGGCAGCTGATAAAAATCCGGTCCGAAAAAACTGGCAAACCCCTCGAGTCGGTCGAGCGCGCCGGCGTTGGCAAAGGTCTCGGTGTAGAGCTCAATCGCGGCATGGGCAGTAAACGCTCCCGCGCATCCGCAGGCCGACTGTTTGCGCGAACGTCCGTGGGGCGCGCTATCGGTGCCGAGGAAGAACTTCGGGTTGCCGCTCGTGGCCGCCGCGACCAGAGCCCGGCGGTGGCGCTCGCGTTTGAGAACTGGCAAACAGTAGAGGTGAGGACGAATCCCGCCGGCGAACATCGCGTTGCGGTTGAACAACAGGTGGTGGGCAGTCACGGTCGCGGCAACCGTTTTCGGAGCTTGCTCGACAAACGCAACCGCATCGGCCGTGGTGATGTGCTCGACGACGATCCGGAGGTCGGGGAAACGGTCGACCAGAGGTGAGAGGACCTCGCGCAAGAATGCGGCTTCGCGGTCGAAGATATCGACACTGGGATCGGTGACTTCACCGTGGATCAACAGCGGCATGCCTTCGTCCTGCATGGCCTCGAGCACCGGGTAGACCCGGTCGATCGCAGTCACCCCGGCGTCGGAGTTGGTGGTCGCCCCGCTCGGGTAGAGCTTGACCCCGTGGATCAAGCCAGATGCTCGCGCCTTTTTGATCTCCGCCGGGGGAGTGTTGTCGGTCAGGTAGAGCGTCATCAGCGGAGTGAAGTCAGCGCCTCCACCGGCCGCCAACGCAGCCAAGATCCGATCGCGGTAGGTCTGGGCACCGGCCGCATCCGTAATCGGCGGCCGCAGATTGGGCATCACAATCGCCCGCGCAAACTGTCTCGCCGAGTGCATGACAACCGCTTGCAACGCAGCGCCATCTCGGAGGTGTAGATGCCAGTCGTCAGGGCGCGTGATCTCGATGGTCTCTCGCATGGGCAGTGCATCTCAATTGAGCGACTGGCTCGCAAGCTGCTCACGCAGGGAAGTCACCGTTGTGCGCATCTCGGGCTCGCTGGCCTGGATGCTGGTGATCCGCTTACATGCGTTGATCACGGTCGAATGGTCCTTGCCGCCGAAGCGCTGGCCTATCTCGGGAAAGCTCGCCCCGGTGAGTTCGCGGCTGAGGTACATCGCGATCATCCGTGGCCGCGAAATACTGCGGTGGCGCCGGGGTCCTTTGAGGTCGGCGATCTTGACCGAGAAGTGCGAGGCGACCAGCTTTTGCACATGCTCGATGGTCACGGGCACAGGTTTTTGACTCGGGGTGACACCACCTAGGACCTCACTGACAAACGCCTCGGTGATCCGGACACCTCGAAGCTCGGCGAACGCGGCCACGCGCATCAGTGCGCCCTCGAGTTCACGGACATTCGACCGCACGAGGTTGGCGATGTGCAACAGGACCCGGGTGTCGACGCGAATGTGATCGTGATCGGCCTTCTGGCGCAGGATCGCAGCCCTGGTCTCGAGGTCAGGCGCCTGGATGTCCGCCACCAAGCCCCAGTTGAGCCGCGACGTCAGCCGCTCTTCCATCCCCGACATATCGGCCGGTACCCGGTCCGCTGTCACCACAATCTGCTTCCCAGCCTCGTAGAGCACGTTGAACACATGGAAGAACTCATCCATCGTGCGGTCGCGACCGGCGATGAACTGGATGTCGTCGATCAACAGCACATCGTTGTCGTGGCGGTAGCGACTGCGAAACGCATCGAACTGGTTGCAGCGCACCGCCGAGATGAACTCGTTCATAAACTGCTCGGCGCTGAGGTAGCAGATCCGCAGCTCTGGCCGATGTTTGCTGATGTGACGCCCGATCGCGTGAAGCAGGTGGGTTTTGCCGAGCCCGCAACCGCCGTAGATGAACAGGGGATTGAAGCGCTTGCCAGGTTCTTGGGCGGCGGACCAGGCTGCCGAGGCTGCGAGTTCATTCGAGGTCCCCTTGATGTAGTTGTCAAACCGGTAGCGCTCGGACAGCCGGGGTTTGGTCGCGGGGGCCGGGGCCGGGGCCGACTCGAGCGGTTGGCTCTCGACGGTGGGGGCTTCGCAAGCGGTGGTCACAGCAGCCGCCGAAACGTCGGACACCTCGATCTGCGCTGTGTAGTCGGACTGGGTCAGGCGTTTGATTTCGTCGAGCACCACCCGCAGGTAGTGGTTTTCAAACCACTCCTTCATAAACCGATTGGGCGCGTGCAGATGCAGTGCGTGCCCCCGGATTTCCTGGAGTGCGATCGGCCGCAACCACATATCGAAAGTCTGGGCTCCGAGCCGTGGTTGCAGGCTGTGAAGTGCTTCGCTCCAGATGTCGGCCATGACCCTCCCGCCCACAGCGTCGGCAACCGCTGTGGAAATTTGTAATGTGCTGAAAGCACAAGCGTTTTGGTGCGCAGCTGCAAAGTGACTCACAGCCTGTACACAATTGTGAATTGCGGAATTCAGGGCGTTCGCATCCGTACTGCCACGCGATGTTCGCGTAACAGGCGACGACCGTCTCGCGGTCACGCCCCCCTCCGGCGAAAAGACTTCTACTCGCCAAACCGGTCGCGGGGCAAGTCGCCCGCGCGACCTTATTGATAACCCGCCGGGATCAGGAGAGGTTTTTTTTCACCCCCGGCCAGCGGGCCTGTTTGCCGCGAACTGTGCGATCTGCGTACATACATGGATCTTCATGTGATCACAGATCAATTTTTTGGGCTCGAGACAGACTTGCAACAGCGCTGTGACAGCAAGCGGGTTTGCGGTGTTTGAGTGACGCAAGCCCGCTTGCCAAGCGGGTTTGCGAAGTCGCCGACAACCCTTCTCGCGGCCCTCGTCGGGGCGATGCCAACCTACCTGAAAAGACAGTTTAAAGATCTCGGTCGGGTCGCGCGGGACGTTGCTCGAGGCCGCGGTAAATCGCTTGATCAAGTGTTCGTCTTCTGGATCGTACACGCTTTTTCTGTACAGACGAACAGGTTACGAAGGCCGGGATGACCGACGGCGTACAAGCCCTCCGACGAGGAATCCGATCCACAGCCAGTGACTGCGTTCGTCCCCCGAATAATTGCAATTGCAACCACTTTCCTGCTCCTCGGGCGGGGTCGTATCCAGACAGCTCGGATCGCCTAACTGGCCACAGGCGGGGTCGAGGTCGACCGAGGTTGCGTCGCGCAGCCAGGGGAGCGCTGTCGCGACGACACCGTAAATCCCCTCTCCCGTCCCGCAGGGCGGTACTCCGCGCGATGTGATTCCGAGCAGGCGGTAACTTCCGTCCGCGAGCTGGATGAACACCGGGCCCCCAGAATCTCCGTTACACGAATCGCGCCCGTTGTCCCCCGCCAACAACTCGTAGCCCGAGGGCGAGAAGGTTTGGATCGACAGGCCGACCTCGCGCTTGTAGCCGAGCTCATCCATCTCCAAGTCCGAGCTGTCGTCGACCTCTCGAGTGGCGCCAAAGCCCACCAGCCGAACGACCGCGTCCTCGGCCAACACGGCCTCGTCCCACTCGGATTGCTCGATGAGCGGCGGGATGTATTCGACCCCGTTGACCTTCTCGGCGAGGCGGATAAATCCGAAATCAAACCGGTCCCACGGGCACTCTTCGGACGACGGGCAATAGTCAGCATGCAGCCCAAACTCGGTGGCAGTACCGATAAACGCGGAGTTTTGGGTATAGACCGTGGGTCCGAAAAACAGGGTCAGCTGATCCGCAGCCACGACCGAGGTCAGGCAATGTCCGGCGGTCAGTACAATCTCGGGGCTGACCAGGATGCCGGTGCACAGCTCTCCGGTTTCGGTGTCACTGTGGACCACGTACACGGCCACCACACTCGACCACGCCGTCCCTTCGACCAGTTCTCCGCCGATCACCGGCAGCGCCTGCGGGGGAGGTGCGCTCAGGGTCGGTTGCGCGGACAGCAGGAGCATCGACGTCGCCAGAAGATTCCACACCCCTTCAAGATAGCCGAAACAAGTGCCCCGCGGGCGAAACGTCCACCGCGTGTCGGCGTAAATTCTGACGAGCCGGGACGTCCCTGCTACTGTCACAGAGGCTTACTCGCCGTTGGTTTGCACGTGCACGCATCCCCAGACGACCCCGCTGCCAGGCCCCGCCGCCCGAACGATTGCCACACACGCAAACATGCCCCCGACTGCGCGGGTGAGCTCCCGTGCGCGGGGACGTCGCTCGCAGGAACTTCTCACCAAGACTTCGAGGCGACGATTTCCCAGGTGCGTACGCATTGGACACGCGGACAGCCCCACAACTCCGGCGACCAACCCGTGCCGACCCTGGCGTGGATTCGACGCGGCCTCGTACCAACACGCCTGACCTTTCAGGCACATATACATACGAGAAGGAGGTTTGCCCGTGTCGACCCCACAGACCCGTGATGGTCTTGCTGTCGTGATCTTGACCCTCGACGAGCAACTCAACCTCGGCAAAGCAATCGCATCGGTCGCCGGTCAGGCTCCGGTGGTCGTCGTCGACTCCGGCTCGCGTGACCGCACCTGTGACATCGCCCGCGAACACGGGGCAACGGTGCTCGAGCACCCGTTTGTCGACTACGCCAGTCAGCGCAATTTCGCCTTGCAGTGGGCCTGCCCACGATACGACTGGGTATTCTTTCTAGACGCCGACGAAGAGCTCACTCCCGACCTCTGGCGCGACATCCACAGGGCGATGACCCGTGACGACCTCGACGGTGCCTATGTCCGGCTCGACGTACGCGTCCTCGGTCACCGCCTCGTCCACGGCGAATACAGCGATGCCCAGGTCCTCCGCCTGATGCGACCCGACCGCAGCGCGTTTACCCGAGGTATCAACGAACGGGTCGACGACCGCGAGATGCGGGTCTCGCTGCTTGCGAATCGGTTGATCCACCGCGACGCTCGGCCGCTGTCACACCTGTTCGCCAAACACATCCGCTACGCACAAAAAGAAGCGCGTGCGTATTTTGGCGAAGTCGGCCACCGGCAAACCCTCGCGGGGTTTGGTCTACGGACCAAGGCCGCCCGCATGATCGGGTTGCGTTGGCTATACAACAAAATGCCACTCTTCGTCCGCCCCTGGGTGCACTACACCCGCACCGTGGTACTCAAAGGAGCCTGGCGCGACGGCCTGCCCGGGCTCCTCCACGCCGGCATGCACACCCTGTGGTACCCGCTGCTGATCGACCTGCTGATCTACGAGGAAAAACTCCGCCGCGACGGCACCCTCGCCCGCGAGTTTGAGATCGCACCTTCCTCCGCGGCCACGGAGGATTAACATGTATACACAAACTTTATCGGCACAACTCCGACACCCATGAGTCGCCACCGTCAAACCCTGGTGTGGATGGCCGGGCTCTCGCTTGTCACCCTGTGTCTGGGGGTCGCCCGCGAGTTTGCGATCGCCCGCGAGTTACGGGCCAGTGGGGCAGCCGACCTGTTTTTCCGCGGACTGGTCGTGATCGGGGTCGCCCGCGGGGTCAGTCTTTCGCTGTACCGCGCCCGGTTTATCGTGCTCGACCGCACGCACCGCGCACGCGACCTGCTGACCGCCGAGCTCAAAACATGCTTATTCATGTTTTTGGTCGCCAGCCTCGCCCTGCTCCCAATCCTCGGTACCGATGCCGCGATCTGGACCAGCGCCACCCCATTTGTGATCGTCGTGTGTGTCGCCCTGTCGGTATTTGGCGGTGCGATCCGAGCTCTGGCCGAACGTGCTGGCTTTGAACGACGGGGATTCATGCTCGAGTGGGCTGTTCCCATCGGCACCATCATCGGCGCCCTGTGGCTCGGTCAAGGCGCACTCGGGCCGACCGTCGGGATCACCACGGGTATGCTCCTCGGCGGCCTGGCCCTGTTGCCAGTGGCATTTGGCGACCCGCCAGGTGCGGACAAAAAGAATGCTGATACAACCAGTATCGAAGCAACGTCGGGCAATCCGCTGGCAAAAAAAAACCCGAACAATCCGCACCACACCCGCTGGTTGCTGCTCGATACCCTGCTGTACGTCAACCTCGGCCTGCTCGACGCCGGGCTTTCACATCTCTACCCCGACGGCGACTTCGCCCGCCTGAACTACGCACTTTTGTTTGTCAACGCCGCGTTGATGGTACCGACCGCGGCGGCGACGGTGGTCTCACTACGGGTCGCGGCCGAAGATCCCGAGGGCGCGGCGAAGACCCTGCGCAAATGGGCCGGAATCGGGGGAGTGTTTGTCGGAGGAGCGGTCGCCATGGTTGCCTATGCAATGACATGGAGCTGGCTGGCGAGCGCCCTCGACCGAGCCGCGGGCTGGCCGATCGCGAGCGAACTGCACGCATTAATTTTGGTGAGCACACCGTTTGCGGCCCTGCGATTTGCCAACACAGTCGGACGCCAACACCTCGTCGCCCACAACCCCAAAAGGCTGCTGCCGTGGGACATCGGTGGTGTGGCTTTGCGGGCGCTGATCATCGTCGTGACCGCGGCGACGATCGGGGTCCATGCATCGCTCGTGGCGATGGCACTGGCAGAGCTTGTGCAGTTGTTCGCGTGGTGGCGTCCGGGTCAGCGGTAACTGCGGGTGGAGGTACCACCACGGAACCCAACCTTGGCAAAATCGGCACGCGAGGCCGCGCGCCGAGAAAATCCACGGGCTGCTAGGCCGTTTGAAGCTGGTGGCCGTCCTCAATCAAAACTCGGCGAAGCCAACAGCGCATTCACATCCTCCATCGTCAGCTTCTTGCCCCCGGTCGTATCGCGGCCCAACGCACTCTCGGCCACCTCGCGTTTGCGCTGTCCGAGCTCGACCATCTTTTGTTCGACCGTATCCTCGCACACGAGGCGATAGACGTTGACTGGCTTGTCCTGACCGATGCGGTGGGCACGGTCGGTCGCCTGGTCTTCGACGGCAGGATTCCACCACGGGTCAAAGTGGATCACCGTATCGGCCTCGGTCAGTGTCAGACCGGAACCACCGGCCTTGAGGCTGATCAAGAACACCGGGGGCCCCGATTTGGACTGGAATCTCTGGACCAACTCCTCGCGGTTTTTGGTCCCTCCGTGGAGCCACAAAAAGTTGATCTCGAGCTCTTCTAACACCGCTCCGAGGATTTTTTGCATCTCTACGAATTGGCTGAATACCAACACTTTGTGACCGCCGCCGATGCAGTCGCCGATCAGCTCGCGGAAGGCCTCGACCTTGGTCGACGGTGGCAGGGTCGAGGTGTCGGGTAGACCCAGGAGCTTGGGATCGCAGCACACCTGACGCAGACGGGTGAGTGCAGCCAGAATTGTCATCTGCGACTTCTCGAGCCCGACATCGTCGATCCGGCCCTGGATCTCGTTGCGCGCGGCCTTGAGGATGCGGTTGTACAGCCCCAACTGACTGCGGCCAAACCGGCAAAAGAGTGTCTGTTCGGTCTTTGGCGGCAGCTCCTTGGCCACGTCCTCCTTGCGTCGACGCATGATAAACGGACGCACACGGGCGCGCAGGGCCTCCAACGTCTTGCTGTCGCCCTCTTCGATCGGGCGTACATAGGTCTTTTGGAAGGCCGTCAACTTGCCCAAAAATCCGGGGGCGAGGAAATCGAAGATGGCCCAAAGGTCAACCAAGTGGTTTTCGACCGGCGTACCGCTGAGGGCCAAGCGGTGGTCCGACTTGAGTTTCTTGGCCGACTTGGCAGTACTTGTGGTCCAGTTTTTGATGTACTGGGCCTCGTCGAGCATCACGTAGCGAAACCGGATCTTGGCCAGGTCGTCGACGTCGCGGCGCATGATGCTGTAGGACGTGACGATGACATCGCTCTTTTTGAGCAGGCGGCGTTTTTCGGCCCGGTCGGCCCCGTGCCACATCACGATCGACAGCGACGGCGCCCACTTTTTGACCTCCTGTTTCCACACCGAGATCACCGAAGTTGGACATACAATCAACGACGGCATCTCGCCCTCCTCCTCCTTGGATTTGGTGAGCAGGGCGAGGGCCTGGACGGTCTTACCGAGACCCATGTCGTCGGCCAGGATGCCCGTCATACTGTTGATGTGCAGCTGCCACAGCCAGGCGAAACCCGAGCGCTGGTAGGGCCGCAGCTTGGCGTTGAGCGCCTTGGCCTTGCGCGGCCCTCGGCTCGCGCGTTTGCCCGTCATATTGGTCATCAGTTTTTTGACTTCGCGGGCGACACTGGCTGTTGGGACAGCTCCCAAAAGTCGCGAGAGCGTACCCAGCTCGAGGGTCGAAATCTCTGCGTGTCCCTGTTTGTCAAAGTCGATCGCCCCGGCGGCCTCGGCCACTGCGTTGAGAATCTGCGGGTCGAGTTTGGCGACCGAACCATCGGCCAGGGTCACCCAACGGCGCCCGTCGTGGAGCCAGCGCAACAGGTCGCGGAAACTGATCAGGTCGTCGGCGCCGTCGATCTCGACCTTGGCCTCGATGTCGAGGACCGAGCCGTTACCGCTGCTGACCGAGATGCTCGGTGTCGGCGACTTGCTGCGGATCTTCGGCAACTTCGGTACACGTTTTTCCCACGCCTCGGGCATGGTCTGCAGGCCGACGATCATGAACTCGATCGCCTTGTCGCCCTCGGCCACAAACGCCTCATCCATATCGATCCAGCGCAGGCCCATGTCGGTGAGAACCTTGCGGGTCGTCGCCTCGCCGTCGAGGTCGCGGTAAAACGAAATCGTCTGGTCCTCGATGGTCGCGGCGTAGCGCGGTGACTCGGGGTCTGTCCCCTTCACCTCCAGGGTGACATTGTCGTAGCGGACCGCGAGGTGGACGAGGATGCGGTTGGCGTCGCCCTCGATGTTGGCAGTGACCCCGCTGATGCTGCGCGAGTCCGAGGCGAGTGCGTACAGGTCGTGGCGGGGGACACCGACGGTTTGCAACTGGTCGGAGAGGTTGTCCATCTGCTCGGCGCCGACACGGCTGTCCATCACGATCCGCGGCTGTTTGGCAATCGACTCGAGCACCCACGGCGGGGTGTCGGGGACGGAAAAGATTTCACCTGTCTCTGGGACCAGAAACCAGGTTGGGGCGCCATTGATGATCCGGCCCTTGTCGAGCTCGAAGGTGCGATCGGTCCCAGGTAGGGCCAAAAACCCATGGAGGTCGACACCTGCATCGGCCTTGCGCGACTCTGCTTGTACACGCAACACCAGCGGTTCATTGGAAAACTGCAGCCGCCCCACCCCCTTGAGGCTGACCGAACTCTGGCGGGCGAAATACAAAAACCCGGCCAGGGCGGCGTCTTCTAAAATATGTGCACCCTCATCGGTTTCGTCGACTTCTTGATCGAGATAGATCTGAATCATGCGGTCGGCCGGCGACAATCCTTCTTGCAGACGCTTGCGCCGGCGACGATTGGCCGGTGACGCTCCGCCGCGAAACACGGTGACATGCCAGCTGCCGCGTCGAAGTTGGATCTGATAACGGCGCTGGGAGAGGCTCGAAGCACCGATATCCTCGACCCACGGATTTTGCGTCATCGTGATCTCGCCACCTTGCTGGTACTGCTGGCGCATCGTCAGGGCGAGGGCGGCCGAGTGGTGACAGATTTTTTCCCACCCATCGGAAAACGTCGGACAGGTGCAATGCCCCTCGAGGCCGTCGGTACTCAGCTTGATGCTGGCCGTATGCGGCACCGGATGGGAGCCCTTGACCTTGCCGCGCACCGATTCGCCGTCGTACACGATGTCGGACACACGCTTGTTCTCAAACAACTCAATACCGGCCTTATAGGCCTTGGCGCTGACGAGACTTTGGAGTGCTTCGGGTTCAAATAGGGGGAGAAAAGCTTCGAGTTTGGACACAAATGTTCCTACTGGCTGGGCCCGAACGTTTCAGGCGATGGTGCGGCCCGCCGCAACCCCTGGCTACGCAGACCGACAAGGACCGAACACGGTCACTCTACGGACATGTGGACATCGCCGGAGCGCCGCCTCGGCACCCTGTTGACGTCGGGTCCATTTAACACGGGCGATCGACCTCGTCTACTTGAAATCTTCGACGTTGATCGCTATTGCACCACCGCACTCACGCGCAACTGACGCACGCATGACGATCGACGGACTCAAGCCCACAGACCCTGGTGTTCAACTGCTTTCAAGGGCCGTCTCTGGCGTATGTGGAGACGACCTTTGGCTGATTCACTGCGGCGGCCTGCCCGGGATCCAGCCCGGTGCCAAGCGCCTGATCCTCGACATCCGCGAGCGGCCGACCGCCGGTGAAACGTGTATCCCCGACTGCCTGCCCGAGGCGTTTGGTGTGACTCAGACCCGAGGTCACGCGCCCCCCCACAGTGCCACCGATGCTGTCGTATGGCCCCGACCCCACCTCGGAAAGGACTTCAGCGAGCGCTGTCTCGCCCTCGCAACCTACGTCCTCAAACCGGGCGGACGTCTGTGGTGTGCCGCACGAAAGGCCAAAGGCGGCAAGTCGCTCGCTTCGATCATGAAGTCACTGGTCGGCAATGTCGACGTCGTCAAACGCAACCGCGGGTATCACCTGTATTGCTCCGAGGTCATGGCCCCCGATCTAGAGGGGGTACACGCCCGGATCTCGCAGACGTACCGCGTCGAAAGTCCGCTGTTGCCGGCGCCGTTGATGTCGGTCCCTGGCGTGTTTTGCCGGACGTTTCTCGATGTCGGCACGGCCAACCTGATCGCCTGGCTCAACCAAGTCTTGTATCACGAACCGGCACCCACCCACGTTTTGGACCTGTGTGCCGGGGTCGGCCCGCTCGGACTGTGGGCACTCCACAAATGGCCCCAAGCCCAGGCCTGGGCGGTCGAGAGCAACATTCTTGCGGCGGCATTGATTCCCCACAACGCCGCGCTCGCCGGGGTCGACGAACGCATGCATGTACACTTGGGAGATGGACTGAAGGCACCCCAACCGGCACTCGCCCGCCTCGAAGGTCAGTTCGACATGGCACTCGTCAATCCGCCGACCCACGCACCGGTCGAGGCATTCGCCGCCCTGCTCACCC
This sequence comes from uncultured Nannocystaceae bacterium, assembly GCA_964621785.1. GTDB lineage: Bacteria > Myxococcota_A > Polyangia > Nannocystales > Nannocystaceae > JACKDW01. Next base: position 86,255 of record CAZUPD010000005.1, on the reverse strand, counting down.
CGCTTCGCACCTGGCTCCGGCCGGGTGCCAAGGCGTTTATCGTGGTCAACCGCGCCGGGCGATTGCAACGGATCCTGCAACGCAGCGGTGCCGAGGTATCGATCCACTCGATCCCCGGGTTTGAGCTGGTGACCGCGTCGTGGCCCTGCGCCAACATAGCTTCTGAGTAAATCGAGAGCCAACCCCGAACGTCAGGATCCACGATGAAACGACAGACATTCCAACATACCGCCCTCGCGGCAGTCGTGTTGCTCGCTAGCGGGTGCGCGATCATTCGTCCGGGAGAAGTCGGCGTCAAAAGCCGGTGGGGCAAGCTGGGCAATAAGGTCTATCAGCCAGGTCCCGTCGGCATGAACTACTTGACCAGCCAAATGATCCGGATCCCTACAAGAACGGTCAATCGCGAGGTGCAGCTCAACTTGCCCTCCAAAGAAGGGCTCAACGTCAGCGCCGAGATTTCGATCCTCTACCACATCGAGCCGGACAAGGCCCCGGATGTGATCCGGGACGTCGGGCTCGACTACGAAAACGTGCTGATCCTCAGTGTATTCCGCTCGGCCTCGGCCGATATCTGCGCACGCTTTTTTGCCAAGGATATGCACTCGGGCAAGCGCGCCGAAATCGAAGAGGAGATCCGCAAGGAGATGACCACCATCCTCGCCCAACGTGGGTTTACGATCGAGGCCGTCCTGCTCAAAAGCATCAGCCTGCCGCCGGGTCTCTACAACGCGATCGAGGATAAACTAGAAGCTGAGCAGGAGGCTCAGCGAATGCAGTTTGTCCTCCAACGTGAGCGACAAGAAGCCGAGCGCAAGACGATCGAGGCCGAGGGGGTTCGCGATGCCCAAAAAGTGCTTGCAGATGGCTTGAGCCAAGAAATCATCGAATGGCGTAGTCTCGAAGTATTTGAGCGTCTGTCCACTTCACCAAACGCAAAGCTGATCATGACCGACGGCAAAACGCCGATGCTGCTCAACCAAGGCGAGTAGCCCGGGGCCAGGCCCGGGCTTCCCTATTTCATGCATACGCATGTATCACAGCGGGGCATCTACCCGCAATCCACCCACTCTTCCTCGCAGGGGACCCAAACTCCGGGGCAGGTACCTCCAGACAGAGGAGCACAGCCTTGGTAGATGTGTGAGCCGATCTGCTCGTCGCAGCAGTCAAATTGCTGCTCTTCGCACTGTTCCGGGTCCGTATTTGCATCGCCGCACCCGATCTTGAAGACAGGCGGCTCCGTGGTGGACTTCATCACCCAACCGGCGTAGCAGACCGTGTTGTCCTCCTCGCACAGGCGAGTGCCAAGTTGGCCACAGCGACTACCAGCGGTCGATCCGGGCCGACTCTCGCAACTCGACAAACACTTCACCCGAATCGAAATCACCGACCTCAAAGGTGCTCGCCAGTGTACGACTGGCGGAAATCTCGAGGACAGGGGCCGCGTCGAGACCGAGGTCTTGCAGGTCGAGCCGGTATACCCCCGTATCGTGGAGGTTGCAGGTGACGTCGCCATCGCTCGAGGCGATGTGCACAATCGGATTGCCGCCGCCCGGCTGCCACCGCAGGTCGATCAGATCGGCCGCCAACGCTGCCGGACGTGCGCTCAACCCAAGTCGCAACGGCAACCGAGCTCGGTGGCGAAACCCCGGCAGGACCTCATCTCCACTGCCCTCGACTTCGATGTCGACATCGTCGGCGCGGCGCAGCCACTCGGATGGGGATTCATTTGTATACGCATACTCAACCCCGTGCATCGACGGCACCAAGTCGGGGGTCAACACCATCGGCACATCGATCGGGTGCTCGCCCACAAGCAGACGCACCTGACCGGCATCGAGGAGCGTGAGCTCGTAGTTGGGGGCCGTGTCGGCGTCGAGCGGGACAAACCCCGAAAGTTGCTCGCTCGGGACACAGTGTCCGGCCGAGATCAGATCCTCCGGCAGGGGCCAGAGATCGGCACGACTGCGGACGAGTTCAGGGTCGAGCCCGCGCGCCTCGACAAACCTCGCACGGATGTCGAGTTGTCCGTCTTCCCCGCGCTCGGACAACAGATCGCCGCGGGTTTGGATCACCACATGTACCCGCCCGAGATGGGTCACGTCATCGTCCTGCAACTCACCCAACTCATCGTCGCCGCGCCCTTGCGGCTCGTCGCCCGAACAGGCGGCAGTCATGAGTGCGGCGACAACGAGTGCCGTCCGGAAACAGACGCGGGGCATCACATTTGGTTTACCCCGCACGGGGACCGCTGTCACGAAATCCGGGCCACGACTCGTGAGACATCCGACCCGACGCCGATCCAGCACACCTGTGCGAAACGCCGAGCAAACCCCCGGGCCTTCCCGGGTTTCGAGCCGGTGGTGCGACCTGCAACCCGGACCCGAGCTCCGACGGCCTCACCGAGGTTCCAGGCAGGGCTCGGAACGATTTGGAACCCACGGGCGTGGAAGCCCGCGATCTCGCAACCGAGGGTGGCGAGCGCCCATGCATCGGAGATACCCTCGCGGCCGATGGCGACCTTGGAGCCCCGAGCCTGCGATCACCTCGCGCACCTTGCACGGATTTCACTGACCCCGGACGAAGCTGACGAATTTGCCGAACAGCTGACCGACATTCTCTCGTACATGGCAATGCTCTCGACGGTCGATATCGCCGGCGTCGAGGAATTCCAGCATGCGATCGGACAAACGTCCCCGCGTCCGGATGTACCCGGAGAAGTGCTCGAGCGCGACGTCGCCCTGCGTGCCGCAGCCCATGTCCGCGAAGGCCACGTCGCGGTCCCCAAGATCCTCGAAGACGCCTGAGAACGATGACCGACCTCCTCTCGCAAACCGCAAGTGACATCGTCCGGGGGATCTCCGACGGCGAGTTTTCGGCCGTCGAAGTCGCCACCGCCTACCGCGAACAGTGTACACGCATCGAACCTTGGCTCCACGCCTACCTCACCCAGGTGGCGGAGCCGGAGCTACTCGCCCAGGCCCGTGCCGTCGATCTGGCCCGCCGCCGGGGCGAGCCTCTCGGTGTTCTCGCCGGTGTCCCCGTCGCGCTCAAAGATATTTTTGTCACCAAGGATCTGCCGACCACCTGTGGCTCGCGCATCCTCGAGGGCTGGCTGCCGCCCTACCAGGGGACCCACGTCCACCGCCTGCACCAGGCGGGGGCGGTGTTGTTGGGCAAGTTGGCGATGGACGAGTTCGCCATGGGCTCCTCGAGTGAAAACACGCCGTATGCGATCGTACAAAACCCCTGGTCGTCAGAACATGTCGCGGGGGGCTCCTCCGGGGGATCGGCTGCGGCCGTGTGTGCCCGGACAGCCTGTGTGACCCTCGGGAGCGACACTGGGGGTTCGATCCGGCAACCGGCCAGCCTGTGCAACGTCGTGGGACTCAAGCCGACCTACGGACGGGTCTCGCGGGCGGGAATGATTGCATTTGCATCGAGTCTCGACCAGGCCGGCCCGCTCGCGCGCACGGTCGAGGACGCCGCCCGCACATTGCAGGCGATCGCCGGTCACGACCCCGCCGATGCCACCTCGCGCACCGCTCCCGTGCCCGACTACGTCGCCGCCTGTTCCCGCGATGTCCGTGGCCTCCGCGTCGGCATCGACAAATCCGCACTCGAAAATCCGGGACTCTCGCCCGAGGTCCGCCGCGCATTCGAGGCCGCGTGCGGGGTCTTGCGCGACGCCGGGGCCGAGCAAGTCGAGATCAACCTCCCCCACGCCCGCCACGGGATTGCTTGCTACTACATCGTTTGCTGTGCCGAGGCCGCCAGCAACCTCGCCCGCTACGACGGCCTGCGCTACGGGCCGAGGCACGGCGACGGCGAGCTGCTCGAGACCTACCGCGCCACCCGCAACGCCGGGTTTGGCTCGGAGGTCAAGCGTCGGATTCTCCTCGGGACCCATGTCCTGCGCGCCGACTGCTACGAAGAACACTACGGGCGGGCAATGCGGGTCCGCACCCTGATCGCCCGTGACTATACACAGGCTTTTGCCCACTGTGATGCAATCGCCAGTCCGACCTCACCGGTCGCTGGCATCCAACGCGGCACCACCGAACGCGATCCACTCGAACTCTACCTCAGCGACATTTTTACCGTGGGAGCCAATCTCGCGGGACTCCCGGCGATCTCGATCCCGGCCGGGTTTTCCCAAGGTCCACCGGCATTGCCGATCGGACTGCATTTGGTCGGGCCACACCTCGGCGAATCAACCCTCCTCGCCCTCGCCAGCGCACACGAGGCCCGGACCGATTGGCACACGCGGCGTCCCCCCACACAGGAGACCGCCCGATGAACGCAGCCGAATACACCCCCGTGATCGGTCTCGAGGTCCACTGCCAGCTGCAAACGGCTTCCAAAATTTTCTCGCCCTGTCCGGTGGCCCTCCTCGCCGAACCCAATACCGCAATCGATGCCTATACACTGGGTTTACCCGGGACTCTTCCGGTCGCCAATGCCGCTGTTGTCGAGGCCGCTGTCAAACTCGCGCTGGCGATCGGCTGCGAGATTGCCCCGGTCAGTCGCTGGGCCCGCAAACACTACTTCTACCCCGACCTGCCCAAGGGCTATCAGATCACCCAATCGGATCATCCCTACGCCCGCGGCGGTACGATCACAGTCCCGGGCCCCCGTGGACACGAGGACGAAACGACCACAGTGCGTCTCATTCGGATCCACATGGAGGAGGACGCCGGCAAGAACATGCACCTGCCCGGCGAGCCCTGGAGTCTGGTCGACTACAACCGGGCCGGAGCACCGCTCGTCGAAATCGTCAGCGAACCCGACCTGCGCTCGGCCGACGAAGCAGCCCGCTACCTCCGATGTCTGCGGGAGTTGGTCCGCTACCTCGGGATCTCCCAGGCCAACATGGAAGAGGGCACCCTGCGCTGCGACGCCAACGTCTCGCTGAGGGCCCCGGGCTCCAATGTGTTGGGCACCCGCTGCGAAATCAAAAACCTCAACAGCTTCCGGTTTTTAGAGATGGCGATTGGGGCCGAGATCCGGCGCCAACGCGACCTGCTGCAGACGGGCCGGGCGATTGTCTCGGCGACCCTGACCTACGATGTCGATCGCGACCGCACCCGCATCATGCGAACCAAGGAAGAAGCGGCCGACTACCGCTACTTTCCCGAGCCCGACATGCCACCGTTGCAGATACAACCTCAACTCGTCGCACGCATGCGCGGACAGCTGCCCGAGTTACCAGCTGCGCGTCGGGCCAGGTACATCAACCAGGGTATTTCGCCGGCGGATGCAGTGATATTGACGGCAGAGCGCGAGCTGTCGGACTACTTCGACGACGCGGTCCAAGCCGGTGGGGCCGCGAAAAAAGTCTGTAACTGGATCACCGGCGAGTTGCTCGCAGCCCGCAACAACGATCCTCGCCCACTGCACCAGATCTCCTTCCAACCCGCCTGGCTCGCCGAACTCCTCGGACTCATCGACGACGGGACGATCTCGGGCCGCTCGGCCAAGGAAGTCTTTGCCAAGTCCTACCAGGAGGGCATTGCCCCGGCTGCGATTGTGGCCCGCGACGGATACCGCCAAGTCCGTGACACCGACGCGCTCACCCAAATGATCGCCGAGATCCTCGACCGTAGTCCCAAGCAGCTGGCGCAGTTTTTCGGAGGCCGTGAGCAGATCCGCGGCTACTTCGTCGGCCAAGTCATGAAGGCGACCCGCGGCCAAGCCGATCCAAAACTCGTGCAACAACTGCTAGGCGAGGCCCTGGCGGCGAGAGCTCCCGAATAATTTTGCAACTACAAGTTCGTAACGCATGACCAACGCCCATCCCCCCATTCCCCTGTCTGAAGTTGGCCTGCGGCCGGTTTTATTGAGCGACGATGGTCGCGCGCTGCGGCTGCTCGATCAGCGGGCATTGCCAGCACGCGAAGGTTGGCTGCGTCTGACCGAGGTCGAAGCGATTGCCCAAGCGATCGAGCAGTTGGTCGTGCGCGGAGCGCCGGCCATCGGATGTACCGCCGCCCTCGGCCTCTATGTCTCGTGTTTGGAATTCCCCGAACAACCGGACGCATTTCGCCAGGCCTGCGAAGCTGCCCTCGAGCGGTTTGCCCACACCCGGCCGACGGCGGTCAACCTGTTTGTCGCAATCTCCCAAATGCGGGAAGTGCTTGCATCTGCACCCAAAACAACGCCGGCCGCAGCCCTGCGCGAGCGCATCAAACTCGCCGCAGTCCGCCATGTCGAAGATGACCTCGCGGCCTGCTTGGCAATGGGAGCCCACGGCGCGCCGCTTTTGCCCGAGGGCGGGACCATCCTAACCCACTGCAACACCGGCGCCCTGGCGACCGCGGGGTGGGGAACTGCCTTAGGGGTCATCCGCACCGCCCACCGCTGGGGTCGCGGCATTGATGTGCTCGTCGATGAGACCCGGCCGGTGCTTCAAGGTGCCCGCCTGACCGCGTGGGAGCTACAACAGGCCAACATCCCGGCGCGGGTGATCACCGACAGTATGGCCGGTGCACTGATGGCTCGAGGCGAGGTTGCGGCGGCCATCGTCGGCGCCGACCGGATCGCCCGCAACGGCGATGTCGCGAACAAAATCGGTACCTACACGGTGGCCGTGTTGTGTGCCCACCACAACATTCCGTTTTACGTCGCTGCCCCGTGGACCACGATCGACCTGTCCCTCGCATCCGGTAGCGAGATCCCGATCGAGCAGCGCGATCACAATGAGGTGCATATGCACGGAGGGACCCGACTCACTCCGGAGGGGATGGCTGCCCTCAACCCAGCCTTCGATGTTACCCCGGCAAACCTCATCACCGCGATCATCAGCGAACGCGGCGTCCACCAGCCGAGCGCTTTATAATTTTTGACATGAACCATCCGTCATCCGCCTGAATCGCGGCCGATCATCCCATGCAACCACCGCCGGTGGAACGGGCCAGAAATAACGCGTGTGGGTGAGCACGACGCATTTTCAAGTTTTGCGTGCATTTACATGCCATCGTCGGCCTCTCGGTGAGCCCTCAAGACGAGCCGGCACATTCACAACACACATCCGCGGAGCTTGTGTCGTCGCACCTCCTTGGGCTACCACCGAGTTGGGGAAAAAATGATGCACACTCATCGATGGCGCTGGTTTTCGTGGCTGCTCGGCATGACACTCGCCTGTGGTCAAGGGTCTGAACAATCGACAGACTCGGGGACCAGCGGCGAATCCACGTCGGAGACGGAAACCGGCACCGACACGGAGATCGATACCGATACCGACACCGATACCGATACCGACGGTGAGCCTGAGCCCGTGATCGTCGACTGGGACGAGGCCACCCACGAGCTATTGCTCATCCGCAGTGACGAGGTCCTGCTGCGGTTTCCGAGTGATGGCATTGCCCTGGGTGAAGTCACCGAGCTCGACGACGACCTCAGCTACGACCCCTATTACCTCGAGCCCGATCGTTGGCTCGCATTTACCGACGGTGAGTTACTGGCCGAACAAAATGGTGGGGTCGAGGTGCGCTTGAGCTACGAAGGGGGGCACACCGCCCTGCTCACCGTCGTCGAACAGGCCGAAGGTCGGTTTGTGGCGACACTGCAACCGACGTCCGGCAGTGGTGCTGCACTCGCCTATTACCGGCTTCAACCGGTTGTCGATACGTCCGAAGGATTTTACGGCCTCGGCGAATACTTCGACACCCCACAGCACCGCGGCAAGGTGCGGGCGATGCAACTCGAAGCTGGGATCGAGCTCGAAAGCAACTACAACGAGGCCCATGTGCCGGTGTCGTTTGTCACCGGCACCCGCGGCTGGGGCCTGTACGTGGCCTCGGACTACCCCGCGACTTTTGATGTAGCTGCAACTGCGAATGACCGGGTCGCGGCAACCGTCGGCACCGGGCCGGCGACCGGCGACGGCCTCGAGTTCTACCTGTTTGCCGCCGATCACCCCCTCGATGTCACCCGCCACTACTACGATGTCACCGGCTACCCGCGCAAACCGGCACCCTGGGCCCTGGGACCGTGGGTGTGGCGCGACGAAAATGACGACCAGGCCCAAGTCGAATCTGACCTTCAGACCATCCGAGATCTCGACCTCGCTACCTCGGCCTATTGGATCGATCGCCCCTACGCCCAAGCCGTCAATACGTTTGACTTTCAGCCCGACCAGTTCCCGACCCCCCAGGCAATGATCGACCTGGCCCATTCGCTGGGGTTTCGCATGGCCCTGTGGCACGCCCCCTATGTTGATGCCGACGCCCCCGAAGCTGCGCAACTACGGGCCGAGGCCGAGATGGAGGGATACTTCCCGCCGACGACCGCCCTGCTGGTCTCCAACTGGGAGGAGCCTGTCGACTTCACCAACCCGGACGCCTATGCGTGGTGGCAACAAAATCTCGACAACTACATCGCCATGGGAATCGAGGGATTTAAGCTCGACTACGCCGAGGATGTCACCGTCGGGATTGCCGGGGCGCGGACCAAATGGGAGTTTTTTGATGGCAGTAGCGAGCGGACCATGCACAAACACTACGCTCGCTTGTATCATCAAGTATATGACGACCTGCTGATGCCCGACGGCGGTTTTTTACTCTCGCGCGCCGGGGCGGCGGGCGACCAGACCATCACCAGTGTCGTGTGGCCCGGCGACCTCGATGCCAACATGGCCCAACACGGCGAACAGGTGGTCGGCGATGGCGACAGTTACACCGCCGTGGGTGGGCTGCCGGCTGCGGTCGCGGCCGGACTTTCGCTCGGGCCCTCGGGCTATCCGCTGTTCGCCTCGGACACCGGCGGGTACCGCCATTCCCCCCCCAACCGCGAAACTTTCACCCGATGGTTTGAACATACAACTTTTACGCCGGTGATGCAGGTCGGAACCAGTACCAACGATGTCGCCTGGGAGCCGACGCCCGAAAACATGTTCGATGCCGAGACGCTCGACTGGTACCGTGAATATACACGCTTGCACCTGCGCCTGTTCCCCTATAGTTGGACCCTGTTTCAGCGCCTGTTTGACGACGGCCGTCCCCTGCTGCGCGCACTCGGCCTTGCACATCCCGAACTCGGCGCGCACCCACCCGACATCTATCTGTTTGGCGATGCCCTGCTGCTCGCGCCCGTGGTCACCCCCGGTCAAACGTCGCGCGAGGTCGTGTTTCCGCCGGGGCTGTGGGTCCACTGGTTCACCGGCGAACAGGTCGATGCCGGCGACGCCGGCACCACGCAAACGATTGCCGCACCGTTGGGCACAACCCCTGCGTTTATCCGCGATGGGCAGCTCGTTCCGCTCCTGCGCCCGACAATCGACACCCTGGCACCGGTGGACAACCCGGATCTGATCGATTCGTTCGCCACCGACAGCGGCATTTTATATGCACGCGCATATGTATCGAGCAAAACGGCCCGGTTCACGACCTACGACGGGGCGTATCTCGAAGTCAAAAAGACCGCGACCGGCCATACGATCTCGGTCACTGCGGGCGAGGTGTTTGCCCACGGTGCCCAGATCGAACTGCTGGCCTACGGGTCACCACCGGCTTCGGTGATGGAGGGGGACAACCCCGTGCAACAGCAACCATCGCTGCAAGCCCTCGAAGATGCCGCGAGCGGATGGTTTTTCGACGGGAGCCAGTTGCACGTGCGAATGGCCGCGACCGCCACCGTGACCATTACCAGCGGCTAGTCGACGAACACGGCCGCACAACGCCAACAACCATCGACGCCGCCACCGTGACGGGATTCGTCGAACACGGCCGCACAACGTCAACCACCATCACGGATCGTCGACGGCTGACGCCAACCGCCATCGTGACGCGACCCGTCGAACACGCCACAACGCCAACCGTCGTCGACACCGTGCCCATTACAGGCGGTACAACCCGCTCGTAGCCAATTTTTTAAATGTCGCCGACGTCTCCGGAGGGGTTGTTGCTAAATGTGTTGGGCCCGAGGTAGTCCGTCGAATCGTCGGACTCCTTGAGAATCCCATAGGCCGCCGAATCGTGAAAATGGCTGTTGGTGACATTGAGGGGGCGTCGCGTATACAGGTTTGCCCCGTCGTTTTGTCCACCGTGCCCGATCTCGACATAGTCGAGTTGGGAGTTGGACAGCACGTTGCCGTTAATTCGAATCCCGCGCCACCAGCCGGCGACCGGGTCGCGTCCCCGAAACACGATCGGCTGCTCGGCCGTACCGACGGCGATCAGGGTTGCTTCTTGGCTGTTCCAGCCAAACTCGAAATCGGTGTCGGGCCCCATGATCATGTTGACACCTGCCTCAATCGTCATCTCGGCAGACTCGTAGATATCGAGTGAACCGTCGACATAATAGGGCACCCCGACATTGGGGATCGTCCCCGAAATGGTAAAGTCACCCCCTTCGATCACGATCTCGTCGCGGTCATTGCCGCTGTAATCACCCCCGGTCGGAATGCTGACAGTTGCGTTTGGCTCGACTCGCAGCGGTGCTCCCATCGTCCCGTTAATGGTCAGAGCCGTCGAATCCGTACCGAGACCCTGCTCGTCGACATAGACGCCATCAAAGTTGTCATTCAACGTCACGTGATCGAGTGTGATCGGTGCCCGGATCGACATCACCGGTCCTGCTCCCCCGCCGTCGCGCACGACCGTGTAGCTTATCCGGGAGTTGCTGGTGACATTCCCGCGGAAGATCAACCCCTCCCAATACCCGGCGTCGGCAAACTCGCCCTCAAAGATCACCGGACTCTCGGCTGTCCCGTTGATCATCACAGTCGCTGCACCGCTGTTCCAGCCAAACTCGATATCGGTATCGACGGCCATTTGGTAGACCACGCCCGCATCGATCGTAAACTCTGCTTCATCGTAGACATCGAGGACCCGCTCCTGACGGTAGGGCACGCCGGGGTCGCGATAGTGGGTGTCGCTGACGATATCAGCGACGTCGATCGCGATGACATCGTCGAGATTATCTGTATATGCACCTCCCAACGGAAGATGGGTGATTGCCCCTTCACCGGTGATCAACACAGGGACGTCGAGTGCACCGGTGACCGTGAGTTGTTCACTGTCGTCGGCAAAGTCGACCGCCGAGACCCCGACCTCGCCGGATCCGATCACCGACACGTTGCGCAGACTGATCCCGGTGTAGAGCACCAGTGCCGCTCGTCCATCGCCGGCGTTGCGGATCGTGACATACTCGAACACGCTGTCGCTGGTGACATTTTGGCGGATGTCGATCCCGTCCCAAGCCCCGGGATCGTCGCTCGAGCCACAAAACTCGATCGGTTGCTCGGCCGTGCCTTGGGCGATGACCGTTGCATCATCACTGTTCCATCCAAACTCGAGACTCCGACCCGTCTCGACGACAATCGCGGTACCCGGGAGAATCGTCAGGGTCGCGCCGTCGTAAATGTCGATGTCACCGGCGATCCGTACCGTCCCCTGCCACGTGGTGTCGGTCGTGATATCGGCGCTGACCTCGAGGTCGATCGGGGCATCCGGGTCACAGGCACCGACAGGCCCCGCAGTTGTTTCGGTCCCCGTCTCCGTACCCGTCTCGCTGCCCGAGGTCTCGCTCGTCATCGTGGTTTCACCGGTTTGCGTGGTCTCACCGGTTTCGCTGGTTTCCGTCGGGCTCGTCGTCGTCGTCCCCGAATCGGTGTCGGTCCCATCTTCCCCCCCGTTGCACCCGCTCGAAAGTCCACATATCAGCAGCAGGGAGAGGGGATAGCCGAAAAAATCTGTTTGAAAAGACATATCGATATTGTACGCGAGCGTCGCCCCCGGAGCGCCAGATTGTGACATACACGACCGGCGGGCCGGACTTTGTGCGCACGCGAACACGGCGATCAAGATTGTCTATACAATTGACTTAGCCCGGGGGCTGGGGAACACAAACCGCGCCCCCCTCGATCTGCGCATTGGTGCGGAACGTATTGGTGTGCTCCCAGGGGTTGACCGGGAACTGGGGAATCGTGCTGTCCTCGCGCACGTTGGTCACATAGTAGGCGTGTTGATTCCAGATCCGCCGGGCCTGGATCCACCGGTCCTCGGCGTCGCGCAGCACCTGCAACGCCGGCTGCCCAGAGATCGAAACCACCAGGATTTCGGCCGAACCGTCGTTGTCGACATCGACCACCGTCGGATATTCGCTGATGGTGTTGCTCGAGCGCGGTTGGGTCAGGAGCACCTCCCCGGTCTTGCCGTCGTAGATGCGAAAGTTCTGCTCGTCGGCGTACATCGCCTCGGCAATCCCGTTGCCGATAAAATCAAAGGCCGTGCCACCAGCCGCCCCGGAGCTGTCCTTGACGACCGATTGCCACAACACACTGGCAGGGTGGCCCTTATAGACCGCATAGTAGTCCCGCGACGAACTTGCATATTCAGGTTGTCCGTCACCGTCGAAGTCGTGCACGGTCCCCGGTCGTTGCCATACCAAGTATCCCCCGGCGGCGACACCGGTCGGTGTGGTCGGGCCCCATTTGATCTGTCCGTCGTGCTCGACCATGAAAAGCCCGGCGCCAGAGGTCACAAAAATCTCCGGGTCGGGGTCGTCGTCCAAGTTGGCGATCTGGGGGATCGACTGCCCGGGAATGGTCGGATAGTTGTCAAAAAACACACTGCCGTCGTGGTGATAGGCCGAGTGCCCGGTGACAACTTCCATCAACCCGTCGCCGTCTAAGTCGACCGCGGTGCTGGCCTCTAACTCGCCGGGATTGGGATTGATGTGTTCCCACAGCATCACGCCGTTTTGATCGTAGACCTCGTGATTGAACACGATCTCGGGATGGCCGTCGGCATCGAGGTCGTGGATCGCCACGGCACCGGACTCGCGTTGAAACTGCTGTGCACTCCCGCCGTCGGTCGTATTGGTCCACTTTGGCGTGCCGTCGTGTTCAAAGGCCCGCAACCGATAGGTCGAGTTGTCGTTGTAGACCGCGACGATCTCCGGCAATCCGTCGTTGTCGATGTCGCCAAAGGCTGGCGTACCAAAACACGAAACACCCTCGATTTGAAAATGTTGAACCCCGGTCGCGCCGTCGATGACGTGGATCGGACAGGTCTGGCCATACCCGATGGTGGTACCGGAGACCAGCAGGATATCGGGGATGTCACACAGATTGATCTCGCCGTCTTGGTTGTCGTCGGTGAAGTTGCCAGCCAAAGGTGTGACCATCGAGCGCTCGCCCTCGCCGAAGGTCCACTGAACGTCGGGGGCAAAACTGTCTGGAGGGGCAGATTGTTCGCAGTCGCCGATCGCATCCATATCGTCGACGACATGACAGGTCGGGCCCGGGGGATCGTCGTCGGTGTCAACGCTGGTGTCCCCCGAATCGCCGACGTCGAATTTAATTGTTGTCGCCGTATCGTCGGTTCCCCCGGTGGTTGGGTCGCTACTGCTACTACTCTCGCTATCGGTTTGTCCGTCGGAGACATTCGTCCCTGAGCCCTTGGTCGCCCCGGTGCTACTCATCCCGGTGGTGCTGCTATCCGTCCACCCCCCGGAGCCCGCAAAACCTGTGCCCGAGTCGCTCGTGGCCTCTCCGTCGCCGCAGGCGAGGAGCATCGAAGCGAGACAGAGGAGCGTCGCTGATAACCGGGGCATGCTGCGACGATAAACCAAGTCGTCGTCTTGCGAGCGGAAGTCGACGTCGGTGCACATCCATGGATTTTCTTGTAATTGCGATTCATTACGGATGCATCGGCAACTTTGATGGCAAAATCACAAGCGCGTCGAGGCTGTGTCGGTGGCCGCGGGGCCCACTCGTTGACCGTACAACGACTGCCGCGTTATTCGATCGAAATGTCCTTGGGCTCCGACGACGGTTCGAATCGTGGGAAGGCCCGCGCACATTGGTCGATGATCCACGGATACTCGCTGGTGAGTTCGTCGAGCTGAAGCGTCACACACAAGGCTGCCTCGATGGACAGGTCGGCTTGGCAGCGGCGAAGCTCGTCACCTCGCTCGTGCTGCAGGTGCGCGACCAATTGCTCGCGGATCTCCGCTTCCTTTTCGACAGCCTTGTAAAACCGCACCGCGGCATCGAGCATGGCATTACACGCCGCCAAACTCGTCGGAAGCGTGTCGGGCAGTTGCGGGCCGACGCTGGTCCGGATGGCGAGTGCCTGGCGGTCGTAGTCGGGTTGGTCACTCACCCCGCGAATGTCGGGGTTTGCCACCGCCGGCTGCGCGCGCTTGGCAGGTGCGGCCTTCGGCGGAGGCTCGGGCGTCGTGACGGGTTCGATCGGCGGGGAACATGCGACCAAGAACCAGGTCGCAAGTGCGGCCCCAAAATGCGCATGCCACCCACGCGTGAAGACGGCGGACGGGAGAACCCTGCCGAGCTTCCGACGCCGAGGTGCATGCGTGTACATTTAACTTGTGCGGCTCACGATTTGGCGACGCAAAACGGCCGTGCCCGGTCGTCGTCGATCGGGCGCTCGGTCGGCTTGCCGGTGACCATCAACACGGCCTTGCCCTTGCCGGCGCTGGCCTTGGTGCTGGTCCAGTACAAAAACCGCTTGATCTCGTTCTTCCCGCGGAACTTGAGGACTTCGCCGACGGTCGCCAACCGCCATTTTTTGAGCCGGCCAAAACTCGACTTTTTGAGTTTGGAACAGTAGCTCTTTGCCGACGACAACGCACCGGTGTTCCCGGGTTTTTTGTGTGTATACAGCGAACCGGACTTGACGAGCAGGGTCATGTCCGGACGGGGTTTTTTCTTGACGACCTTGCCACTGTTGTTGTCGCCCGAATCTTCGCCCGAATCTTCGCCCGAATCTTCGTCGCCTGATTCATCACCTGATTCGTCACCGGTTTCCTCGTCACCTGTGGTCGCCGCCTGGGTGTCGGCATCCGCGGTATCTCCGGTCGCTTGCTCGGTCGCTCCAGCGGTTTGTTCGCTGCCCGAATCTCCGGCCTTTTGCTCACCTGCCGTATCTCCGGCGGTTTTTTCGTCGCCCGAATCGGCTGATACGCTTGTGTTGGCAACCTCGGTACCGGTGTCGCCTTTCATCACAAAGTATCCGGCTCCGGCTCCACCGACCAGTACCACCAACAACAACCCGATGATGGCTCCTTTGCTGCCACCGCCGCTGCTGCTGCGACTACTACCCAAACTCGACGGCGGGCGCTCATCGCCGATCGCCCAGTCGTCGTTGCCCATCGACAGTTGGGTATTGCCACCCACGCCTGGCGGTGGTCCCAACCCGGTGACCATGGTGGCGGCTCCCGCGTTGACCGACGACGAAGGTGCGGGCGTCGGTTCGTTGGGGACCATCGTCCGCGGTGGGGCCAAGGTCGGCATCGCGACGGCGCCGGGTTGATCGAACGGAAGCAGTGCGTCGGACAGTTCTTTGACGCTCTGGTAGCGGTCCTCGGGCATCTTGGCGAGACACTTGTTGACCACGGCTTCGAGTTCGGGCGGGACGTTGGGCGCGAGCTGGGAAATCGGTTCGGGCTGTTTGGTCGCCACCGCCACCAGCGTGGCCGCCATCGTGTTGCCACCAAACGCCTGTTTGCCAGTGAGCGCCTGATAGAGAATGGCCCCCATCGCCCAAATGTCGGTGCGGTGGTCGACGTTGGCTGCCCCTTCGGACTGCTCGGGCGACATGTACTCGGGCGTCCCCATCAACACACCGACGCCGGTGCGCCCGTCGTTTTGCCCCGAGGTGAACTTGGAGATCCCAAAGTCCATCAACTTGATCAGCACCCGGCCAGGTTCGGGCTCGTCGAGAAAGATGTTTTCGGGTTTGAGGTCGCGGTGGACGATGCCCACCTCGTGGGCGGCGTTCAGGCCTTCGAGTGCCTGGCGAATCACCATGGTAGCGAGTGCCGGATCGACCTGCCCCATGTCGGAAATCAGGGCGTCGAGGGGCTTGCCCCGCAACATTTCCATGACGATATAGGGGCCCAACGGGCTCTTGCCGAAGTCGAGGATGTCGCAGATATGGGCATTACCGATCCGACCAGCCGCCGTCGCCTCGTTGCGGAAACGTTCGAGAATGTTGGGATTGCTGGCAAACTCAGGATGCATCAACTTGATGGCAACATCCTTGTGGACGAGCTCGTTGCGTGCCCGCCACACCGAACCCATGCCACCCTCGCCGAGGATTTTGACGAACCGAAACTTGCCGCTCAAAAGCCGTCCCTCGAGCGGAAGAAAGTTCTGGTTCTTCGGACAGACGAGTATGTCCTCGGAGTGGGATTCGCCGCAATGCGGGCAGGGTCCGAGGGCCTTGACTGCGTCTGGACTCATGGTGCGCAAGGTATACCACGCCCCGGTCACGTCAAAACACGAAGCTCACCCGCCCAGCCCATGGATTTTCTCGCCACGTCCCGCGGCTTTTTGGGCATGTTTTTGACTCCAAACGAGTATTTGAGGTGCGCAACATGGCTCGATTCCCTTCGCTCCCGTCACTCCTTCTCACCGCGACCGTCGGCGCGACGGTTTGCGCCACACCGCTGGCATCACCACACGCCCGAGCAGCTGCCGAAGTCGCTCAGGACACCCAGTGGATCACTCCAATGTCTCCGTCGGCGCGACTACAAAGCGAACAAAACACGATCGATGTGTTTCGCGCCGCCGCCCCAGCAACCGTCTTTGTCACGCAAAACCGCACCGTCCGCGACTGGTCGATGAAAGCCCTCGAGATCCCGGCCGGGTCGGGGACCGGGTTCATTTGGGACAAGCGCGGGCACATCGTCACCAACTACCACGTGGTCGATGCCGGGCGCACGTCGGTGAGTTACACGGTCACGCTCTACAATCAAAAGACCTACAAAGCGCGTCTGGTCGGCGGCGAGCCGCGCAAGGATATTGCGGTCCTCAAGATCGATGCTCCGGCAAGTGAACTGACACCGATCCGAGTGGCCCCAGGTGCCAACAAACTCGAAGTCGGGCAAAAAGCCGTTGCGATTGGAAACCCCTACGGCCTCGACCACACCCTGACCACCGGCGTAATCTCAGCCCTCGGTCGCGAAGTCGCAGGCTATGGCGGGGTAAGCATCCGCGACATGATCCAGACCGACGCCTCGATCAATCCCGGCAACTCGGGTGGGCCCCTGCTCGACTCGTCGGCCCACCTGATCGGGATGAATACAATGATCTTCAGCCGCAGTGGCGCTTCGGCGGGGATCGGGTTTGCCGTCCCGGTGGCGACGATCCGGCGGATCGTCCCGCAACTCATCCAACATGGTCGGGTCGCCCAACCCGGGCTGGGGGTTGCGTTGATCTCCGACGAGGTCGCGTCCCGTGCCGGGATCACCGGTGTCGTCGTCCGCCAGGTCCAGCGCGGGACACCAGCGGCCAAGGCGGGAATGCGGGGGCTGTCACAGACCCGCAGCGGCGACATCGTGCTGGGCGACGTGATCGTCGGCATCGACAACCTGCCGGTCAAAAACTTCGACGACCTCTACAACGCCCTCGACCGCCACCGCGTCGGCGATAAGGTGCGCGTCAAGTTGGAGCGCGGGCAAACGCGGGAAAAGCTGGCCGTCGAACTCGAGTTGATGGACATCCGCTGACACCGCGAGCAAATCGAAGAGAAACGACACAGGTGTACGGGAGGTTGTCGGACGACAATTCGGCGACCGTGGCGGTATAAGGTGCGTCCCGTGGACCAACTTCAGCGCGCGATCAAATCGGACTTCCACCTGCGGGCACTCGCCGCATCGACGACACAACTCGTGCGCGAAGCCTGCCGCCGACACGAGCTTTCGGGCGCAGCTGCGATCGTGCTCGGGCGCTCCCTGACCGCCGCCTGTCTGCTGACCTCACTGACCAAAGACCGGCGCGAACGCGTGCGGATCGAGATCCGTGGCAACGGTCCGCTCGGCCGGGTGCTGGTCGACTGCCGCCACAACGGCGATGTCCGAGGATGTATTTTGTGCGAACCGGACGACCGCAACCGGATGCCGGCCCCCCATTCCCAAGGTGCTCGGGTCGCGATCGCCGGGTTTACCGGCGCCGGGCAGTTGACGATCACCCGCGACCTCGGTCTCGAACAACCCTACCAGGGGAGTGTCGCGTTGCGATCGGGGGAGATCGACGACGACCTCGAGCACTACCTGACCCAAAGTGAGCAGTTGCCGTCGGCACTCGGGGCCGAGGTCTTGCTCGACAGCCGTGGACAGGTCGTCCGCGCCGGCGGGGTGCTGTGCCAGACGTTTCCCGAGGGCGACCAAACCCTGCTGCAACGCGTGCGCGACAACCTGCGCAGCGGAAGCCTCCACGACCTGCTCCTGCACGAGCGCGCGACCGCGGAACTCCTCGGCTTTGCCCTCACGGGCGCCGACTTCGACGGCATGGGGGTGACTCCGTTGAAGTTTGCGTGCCCGTGTACTCCCGACACCGCGCGCGCAGTGCTTTCGACCCTCGGAGCTGACGATCTCGACAAACTCGCCGGCGAACGCGACCACGCCGAGGTCTGTTGTCAATACTGCGCCACGACCTACACCCTGAACACCAACCAGTTACACGAGCTCGCCTCGCAGCTGCGGAACACCCGGAGTTAGCGCGGACAGGCACAAATGCGATCACGAGCCGACCCGCACGAGTGCAATGTATGTACACTTTTGCTCACGGCACGAGCAAAACTCCGGCGGGTTGGACCTCCGAAGGAGCACCCCTTCATGTGTAAACCACGCTCCATCTCTCAATGTATGTACACTGGAGTGCTCCTCCATGGGTGAACAACCCCGGCGGTTTCGCGTTATCGCGGCTGAGGAGGGCATGACCCTGCGCCAAGTGCTGCGCCGGCGATTGCCCGAACTCGCGGCCCGGGGGCTGGCGCAGGACCTGATCCGTGCGGGTGGTGTCTATCTCGACAAGGTTCGCGTCCGTCTCTCCGGAATTCGCGTGGTCGAGGGCGAACGCATCAGTGTGTACTTGGACGCCGACAAGCCGCCCCTCGACCTCGCTGAGCTGACAGTCCTCGCCCGCGGCAGTGACTACCTTGCGGTCGACAAACCCGCGGGAGTCCCGGTGCGCGCGAGCAAGGCTTCCGCCCGCGGGACCGTCAGCGAGGCCGTCGTACGACTCCTGCGTACACAAGGCATCGCCCGACCCTATGTCGGTGTCGTCCATCCACTCCCGGCCGCAGTCGGAGGTGCGGTGTTGTTGACCATCCGCGGACAACAACAGTCGAGCATGCTCAACGCGTTCATCGCCCAACCCAGTCAGAGAACGTTTTACGCTCAACTGACGGGAACGAGCCCGACCACCGCCGCCGATCTGACGATCTCTGAGCTGGCCGATCTGCCTGGAACCGTTGCAATCGAAGTTTCCGCGAGTATCGAAGTTGCGACACTTCTCGCGAGACTGCGCACAAGGGGCACTCCCGTCATTGGCGACGGATCGGCACCCAAGCTGCACTGCATGACGCTCGCGGCCAAACATCCGGTTTCCGGCGAGCCAATCCGTGTCGAAAGCCAGGGCCCGGCGTGGGCAAAACGCCCATCACAAGCTTAAACAAAGCACCTTCTGGACTCTGCGCCGATTGTCGGCATAGGATAGTGCAACCACCGCGCCCATTCACACGGGACCCACGGTGGCGGAGGGTAGACCATGGATCTGAAGACAATCACGACAACACTGGCGTTGCTCGGCTGCGGCCTTCCCCTTGCTGCCTGCGGCGGCGATGCGAAGGAAGTCAAAAAGGCTGACGATAAGAAAGCCGAAGCCGGCGATAAGAAAGCTGGCGACGAAAAAGCTGGTGACGAAAAAGCCGGCGACGAGAAAAAAGCTGAGGACAAAAAAGGCGAAGGTTCGTGCGGCGAAGGCTCATGCGGCGAGGGCAAATGCGGCGCCGACAAGAAAGCTGACGGCGACGAAAAAAAGGCTGAGGGCGCAGACGCCAAAGCCGACGAAAAAGCCGAATAAACCGTTCACCCCGAACCCCTGGCCGGTTGTCGCGCGACAGCCGGCTTTTTTTGCTCGAGTGCGCCTAGGCTCACCCGAGTCTTCGGACGGAGGATCAAGCGACGAGGAGAACCACGTCCATGCGCAAGCGAACGGTAGGACCACGTAGATTCACCGGCCCGATGTCCGCCAAACCACAGGCCCACAGGTAGGTGATGATAGGCGTGTACCTGTGCGACAGACCAGTGCGCCGGCTTTGAAGCCGGTCCTCGACCTCGCTGAGAACCGGCCCAGCAGCTCGACCCACACGCGAGCCTGCACACTTGGGCGGGTCATCAATAGACACGACCCTACGTACTTCGTAGTGATTGTTCGGGGTGCGCAGGCCGGTTGATTGCAGACACAAAGGAATCTCGCCACGGCCGTGGGACCTTCGTTGCGCCTACTGAAGAGATGATAGAAAAACCCCGCGGGAAATCGTTGCTCCTACAAGTGGTGAGCCGGTGTGATACACGAGGTCACGGTAGTCATCGGTATCGAGCACCACGAGATCGGCATCGAGTCCGACTTCGATCCGTCCGACCTGGGATTGCAGGTCGAGGGCACAGGCCGCGTTGTGGGTCGCTGCGCAGATCGCTTCGGCCGGGGTCAGCCGGCAGCCGTAACACGCGAGTCCCAGGACCATTGCCAGACTTTCAAATGCGCATGAACCAGGATTGCAATCGGTTGCCACGGCCACCGCAACTCCGGCTTCGACCAGCGCGCGCCCGTCGGCAAACGGTTTGCCCAACACCGTTGACGTCCCTGGCAATAGGGTCGCCACCACGCCAGCATCCCGCAGCGCGGCCCGCTCGTCGGCGTTGAGATACAACAGATGGTCGGCACTCGCGGCCTGGAGCTCGGCCGCGAGCAGTGCCCCTCCGGTGTGCCCAAATTCATTTGCATGCACACGTGGTTTGAGACCGAGCGCTCGCCCGCGGGCAAAAATTTGTCGGGCCTCGTCGCGTGTAAAAGCCCCGCGGTCGCAAAATACATCGCAGTAGGTCGCCAGCTGTTGCTCGGCCACCGCCGGCAAGATTTCACTGCAGACATGCTCGACAAACGCCGCCCGTTTCCTGTCGCTGCCGCGAAACTCCGCCGGTATCGCGTGGGCTGCGAGACACGTACTGACGGTCCGTACACCCGCCTGTTCGCGCAGACGTTTGGCGACCTCTAGCTGCCGCAACTCGGTCTCGAGGTCGAGTCCGTACCCGCTTTTGATTTCAAATGTCGTGGTACCAGCTCGCTGCATTCGCCGGACCCGCCGCAAACTTTGTGTGTACAACTGATTGTCATCGAGTGCACGGGTTTGACGTACGCTCGACAAGATTCCACCACCGGCGGCAAAGATTTCCTCGTAGTCCGCTCCGCGTAGGCGCAACTCGAGCTCGTCCTTTCGGTCGCCTCCCCACACGAGGTGGGTGTGGCTGTCACACAGGGCCGGCATCACGACGCGACCGCGGCAATCGACTTCGCGGGCATATCGATAGGTATCGGTATCGAGCTCGTCATCGGGGCCGACCCAGGCAATCTTGTGGCCCTGGGTGACCACGCTGAAGTCGCGACGCATCCCGAGTTCCGCCATCGCCCCGCCCGCCCGCGCAACAGCCGGACCCGCGAGCGTGAGCAGCTGGGTCGGGCGGCGGTAGATCACGGTATCCGTCGTTTGTAGCTCATTTTGCATGTGCATTTACTTTTGTCTTGAACGCACCACATCGTTCACGGATGCGGCGCGCGGAAACACCAAGCCTGTAACGGGACCGAGCTTGAAGGTGTGTATACATGTACGGTTCCCGGCTACAAATCCGTCCTACTTGAGGGTCGTGCGCCCGGGCACCCGCACACCGTGTTTTTCGGCAAACGTCGTCGCCCGCTCATATCCCGCGTCGACGTGACGAACGACACCCAACCCCGGATCGGTAACCAGAACCCGTCCGAGTCGGCGCGCCGCTCCTGCGGTTCCGTCGGCGACCACCACCATCCCGGCGTGGAGACTGTAGCCGATCCCGACCCCACCACCGTGATGGACCGAAACCCAGGTCGCACCCGCGGCGGTGTTGAGCATAGCGTTGAGCACCGGCCAATCGGCGATCGCATCCGAACCGTCGCGCATGCCCTCGGTTTCACGGTTGGGGGAGGCCACCGATCCACAGTCGAGGTGATCGCGGCCGATCACGATCGGTGCCTTGAGCTCGCCGCTGCGCACCATTTCATTGAATCGCAGGCCGGCCTTTTCGCGTTCGCCGTAACCGAGCCAGCAGATCCGGCAGGGCAACCCCTGAAACTGAACCTGCTTTTGAGCCAACTCGATCCAACGGCGCAGGTCGGCCTTTTCGGGGAACAATTCGAGAATCGCGCGGTCGGTTTTGTAGATGTCCTCTGGGTCACCTGAAAGCGCGGCCCAGCGAAACGGACCCTGACCATCGCAAAACAGAGGTCGTATGTACAAGGGAATAAACCCTTTTATCTCAAATGCGTCGCTGACCCCGGCGCGGACCGCCTGGGCGCGGATGTTGTTGCCGTAGTCAAAAGCGATCGCTCCCTGCTGCTGCATCGCCCGCATCGCCGCCACGTGTTTGCCCATGGCTGCGACACTTTTTTGCATATACAGTTTGGGATCGTCGGTCCGCAGCTTTTCGGCCGCGGCGAGGTCCATACCATCGGGGACGTAGCCGTGTAACTCATCGTGGGCCGAGGTCTGGTCGGTGACGACGTCGGGGATGATCCCGCGGCGCACGAGCTCCGGCAAAACGTCGGCACAGTTGCCCAACAGACCGACACTCAAGGCCTCGCGCTTGTCTCTGGCGTCGTCGAGCATGCGCAGGGCATCGTCGAGGTCGCTGGCTTCGCGCATGAGGTAGCCGGTTTGCAGCCGCCGCTTGATGCGTTCGGGGTCGACTTCGATACACAGGATCGCGGCGCCGTTCATGGTCGCAGCCAGGGGTTGGGCACCACCCATGCCCCCGAGCCCACCGGTGACGACCAAACGCCCGCGCAGGTCCCCGCCAAAATGCGTGCGGCCACAGGCGGCAAACGTCTCGTAGGTACCCTGCACAATTCCCTGGGTACCGATGTAGATCCAACTACCTGCGGTCATTTGCCCGAACATGGTCAGGCCCATCGCCTCTAATCGCAGGTGCTCGTCGAGCGTCGCCCACTTGGGGACCAGCAAACTGTTGGCGAGCAACACCCGCGGAGCATCTTCGTGGGTTTTAAAAATTCCCTGTGCGCGGCCGCTTTGGACCACGAGTGTTTCATCGGCTTCGAGGTCGCGCAGCGAGGCGACGATCCGGTGATAGTCGGCCCACGAGCGCGCAGCCTTGCCGGTGCCACCATAGACGATCAAGCGCTCGGGATCCTCGGCGACGTCGGGGTCGAGGTTGTTCATCAACATCCGCAACGCGGCCTCCTGCGGCCAGCCCTTGCAAGAGAGTTCGGTTCCGTGGGGGGCGCGGACGGTCGGGATCGCATCGATAGACATGGCCAGAGTGTATCCGCGTTCACGGCGTTTCGCGGCGGCCCGAAGTTCGTCAGCTCGTGCTCTGCCTCATGTTCTGGCGCCATCGACTATGAGATGCACATACAATCGTTTGGGTGACCGCATCACCAACGGCACGCGATGATTCACGTGACGGTGTCGCGTTTGACATCTGCGGGCAGCAACCCAGCCGCCCGCAACAACCGGTGGACCGCCAACATCGGCATCCCGATCACGCCGGTGTAATCACAGCCCTCGATGCGGTCAAACAACAAAAGCCCCGGATCTTCGATGCGGTAACTCCCGGCGCAATCGAGGGGCTGGTAGGTCTCGATATAGGCCCGGGCCTCGGGCTCGCCAAACGCCCGCATCGTCAAAAAATGGTGATCGACTTCCTGCCAACTTTTGCCGGTGCGTGTGTCGAGTAACACGACTGCGGTCACCATTTCGTGGGTGCGTCCACTCAGTGACATCAGCTGGGCGACGGCCTGCTCGCGGGTCCCGGGCTTGTGGAGAATCGTCGGCTCGTCGCCCGGCAAGTAGGGAATCTGGTCGGAACCGAGGATGAAATGGTCGGGATGGGTCGCGGCGAGACTCTCGGCCTTTCCGCGGGCGAGGATGAGGGAGAGTTCGCGGGGCAGGGTGCCGGCGAGTGATGCTTCGACCGCCCGTTCGTCGTACTCGGGAGCTGCGGTGGTGAAGGCGAGCCCGATCCGAGTCAAGAGCTGTTGCCGATACACAGAAGTGGAGGCGAGCACAAGGGGGCGTCTGGCGGAGGTCGTCATATCGATCAGCGTTTTTTGCGGCGCTTTTTCTTTTTCCGGGTCGGTTTCTTGACGCGTTTTTTCTTCTTTGGGGGAAACTTCTGGTTCAGCGCATCTTGAACTTCGGTGACAACACCGGGGAGACCTTCGCAGGCAGCGACCTCATCTTCGCCGGCGTCGACCCGCGGTTTGGGCAATCGCAGGTTGTCGTCGGAAAGTCGGTCGACAAAACTCGCGTCAATGACATCCCCCCCGAGGCTCGCCTGGACCTGCCGCAGGGTGGCGGAGAGGTTTTGACACGGCTTGTCAGTGCTGGCGTATTGATCGAAGTCGCGGCCCAACTCCCGCGCGAGGTCGACTTTGGCCCAACTCTCGTCGTCGGTCTTGAGCTGCGCGAGGATCTGGTGGCGAGTGTCAAAGTCGGGGACGTGATTGTCGTCGCCCAAGAACTCGAGCAGGCGCGCGTGCCCGCGGACACCGAGGTCGCGCACGGCGAGTTCGATGGCCGGTTCGCGCAGACTCGGGTTTTTCATCAACTGGTCGAGCTCGCTAAAAAACCCGAGGTTACCGGCGAGTTGGGGATCGAGCTGGAGGGCCCGGGTGTAGCGTTCCAACGCCTGGGCACGCGCCTCAGCCGTCCGATCGCCAGCGAGGATCTTGCCCTCGCGCCACAGCAGGGCCGGGTGTTCGGGGTGCTGCTCGAGCAGCGGTGCGATCAGTTCGGCCGCCTTTTTGTAGTCGTTTCCGATCAGCGCAGCGTCGAGTTCGGCGAGTGCCTCCTCCGGCAGACGGGCGGTCTCGGGCTGGGTCTCGGCTTCGGGACGCTCGGAGGTGTCGCCCTCGGACGCGGACGCGGGCTGCTTCGGCTCGACTTCATCGGGTGGCGATGGCGCGACAAGCCCGGCCAACACCGGGTCGAGGAACGCCGGTCGCCAAATCCCTTGCTGGTACACAAAAAATACCCCCCCGAGGCCCACCACGAACAGGAGCGCGACGACAAACAGCCACCTGCGCCCGCCGCTGCGGATGTCGAACATTGTGTCGGTGAATGTCCGTGGGCGCGGCTGCAACGAGAGGGGGAGCGAACCGGGGGAGGCGGTGGTCGCCGTACCGATGTCGAGGTCGTTGGGCGCGTATGTTGCACCTACACTGATTCCGGGGATCGGCTCATCATCGGCGATGAAGTTGTCGTCGTCGTCGCCAAAGCGTTCGCGGTAGTTCTTCAAAAACCCGGTGAGGACCTTGCGTACCGTACGCGCGTCGGGGAACCGGTCTTCGCGGCGTTTGGCCAACAGCCGCATGACGATCGCGGCCAGCTGGGGAGGCACGCGGTCGGGCAACGGAGGAGGATCGGCACTGACCTGCATACGGATGAGTGCCACCGGATCGTCACTGCGAAACGGGACGCAGCCAGCGAGCATCTCGTACATCATGACGCCGACGGCATACAGATCGCTGCGGGCATCGACTTCCATCCCCAGCGCCTGCTCGGGACTCATGTACAGCGGGGTGCCAAAAATCAAACCCGTCTGGGTCTTGGCCTCGCCGGAGGCTTCATTGCCGGTCAACTTGGCGATGCCAAAATCAAACAGCTTGAGCACCTCTTCTCCGTCCTCGCGCCGGGTCACAAAAATGTTTTGCGGTTTGAGATCGCGGTGGACGACGCCGTGATCGTGGGCGTGGGAGAGGCCGGCGACGACCTGCAAGATCAACTCGGCGGCCCGTCCAGGAGGGAGTGCTCCGCGAAATACGTTTTGCAACTCGGTGCCGTCGAGCAACTCCATGACCATGAACAAAAGGCCATCTTCGGCGACACCGAATTCACTGACTTCGACGCAATTGGGATGGGTCAGCAGCGAAAGGCTTCGTGCCTCGCGTTCGAACCTCCGGGCGATCGCCGGATCGCGTGCACGATTGGGATGGAGAATCTTGATCGCGACGTCCTGCTTGAGCAACACATGGTGCGCCCGGAACACGCCTCCCATGCCACCTTCACCGATCAACGCATCGAGTCGGTACCGTCCGGAGAGGACTGTTCCAACGAGGCTGCCTAAGTCGGCTTGCGTGTGCTCGTCACCCATCAACGAATCGGGGCATGGATCGGGCCCCTACGCCGGTATAGCTGAAACAGGCGAGGATCGCCTATCACTCTTGTGACCTCCGTGCGTGCGGATGAACGTCCCACACATATACCCGCGCTTCGCAGGCCCGACACGTGAGCGGGTGTGCGAATGTTTGTGCCTGCTTGTGTCGAAAACTCGGGCTGGTGGTCAGCGGACCGGTTTTGTGCGCACGGTGTCCTCGTCGGGCGCGAGTTGACTGTCGGCCGCTTCGGTGGCGGGACTCTCGATAAAACTCGTCCCACGGTCGCGCTCGATCCGGATCAACGCATCCCGAGCCCACTGTGCGAGGCTGTTCTCGTTGGCCGATTCGAAGTCTGCGAGCATCTCTTCGAGTTCACGACGCGCCCGCGGGCTCTGCCCGATCATGTGGGCGACCTCGGCATCGAGCAGGCGAAGTTGTTGAACCGAGACATGCTCGCCGTGCAGTTGCTGGAGGGTGGTCCTCGCTTCGGCGAGTTTTTTCGCCCCATCTTCCACTTCGCCGAGGCGCGCGAGCGTGTACCCCAAAAACCCGGTGTTGAGATGGACCTGATCGCGAAACCCGTGCAGGCCCGCGAGCCGGAGCGCTTCGTCAAACGCGTGGGCGGCCTCCTCGAGATTGCCGCTGCGCAGTTGAAGATCGCCCAGGTTGTGCAGCGGGGTGATCAAAAGCCGGGGGACATTCGATGCCTTGAGCTGCTCGATCGCCGCCTGGGTCTCCGGGATCGCCCGCTCTGGATCTCCCCCCAAAACCGCTAAAAACGCGATCCCCGAGAGGTAGGGCAAACGTTGGGTGGCCGGGACACGAGCTGCGATCGGCTTGGCCATATCGTGCAGCCGGCGGGCGTCATCAAACTGGCTGGTGACGGACTGGCAGCGCAACCGCACCCCGATCGCGTGGCAGACAAACACATCGAGTGCCTCGGGATAATCGATGATTTCCATCGCCTCGCGGGTCACGCGATTGGCCTGGTCGACTTCGCCGGCCGACAGCAACACCTCGGCGCGACGGGTGGCGATCCGCAACTCGAGCACGCGGTCGTCGGCGAGTTTGGAAGCCTCGGTCGCATGGGCCAGGCGCTGCAACGCGAGCTCGAGATCGGGGTTTTGATCGGCGAGGGTGTAGCGGTCGACCAGTCCGAGCCAAAAAAGTGCTTGTGCACGGAAATCGCCGAGCAGCTCGGCGACCAAAATCCCGGCTTCGTAGTGGGCGGCCTCGCGACGGGCGTCGTCGAGGGCACCAGCCGCGTGATTGAGCAGGCTCAACTGTGCCTCTAGCAGGCGCGGCAGCCCGGAGATCCGGCCGTGCCTGCGCAGGCGACCGATCAAGCGCTCGAGCACACTGCCGGCGAGCTGCGGCTGACTGGCGGCAAATAGGGTGCGAGCCGCTTCGCGCAACTCGGCCTCGGCCTCCAGCCCCTCCGACGCATCGTCGATCAGGCGGGCACGCAGGTACACGAGTTTGACATCGCGGGTGTCGAGCTCCTCGATCCGCTCGGCGAGGTCGAGGCGGGTTTCGTCGAGGGAGTCTTCGTAGCGGATCCGAACCGCCTCACGCACGGACTCGTGGGCCAAGGAGACGAGGCTCGAGCCAACTGCGGCACTTCGGGTCGCCAGCCCTTCGCCCTCCAAGCGGTCGAGTGTCCGGCGAAAGCGTTCGCGCCGGAGGTCGCTGAGTTCGGCTAGCTGGTCTTCCGGCAATGGTGCTTCGACCAGGTAGAGAACGCTGGCGATCTCCCACGCACTCACGCCGATGCCGTCGAGCCGTTGCTCCGAACGTTGGGCCAGGGTCTTGTGCAATTGCTCGGCGGCCACCGAGGAGGCGCGCAGTACCCAGGTGTCGCTGTCGCGGGTGAGGATCGACTCCTCGATCAACACCCGCAACGTCTCGCGAAAACTCAGCGGGTGACCGCCCGTGAGTTTATCGAGCATGTCTACAAGTTCAGGTAAGGCGGGGGACTCGCCGAGGACTCCCTGGAGCAGGGTATGCATCTCACGGCGGGTAAACGGCCGCAGCCCCCACTGCTCGGCCAGTTGCTCGCGGGTCAGCCGACCGAGCAGGCGCTTGAGCTTGTTTTGGGGTTGTGTGGTAATACAAAGAAGCAAGTGGCTCTCGCTGTGGTCGAGGGCGCGAACCAGCTGCTCACAGCGGTTGCGCACCTCTTCGCTGCCGCGACTGAGGTCGGACATGTGCAGCACGTACGGTCGTTCCCCCGCACAATCGACCAAAAACTGAATCAGCGACGCCGAGGCGATGTTGTCGTCGGACGAGCGCTCACGGGCCGCTCGGATCAACTTGCTGTAGTGGCGAACCACCTTCGACTGCTCGCCTAGCGCGGTCGCCAACTGGAGGACCACAGGTCCAAACGGCCCCAGCGAACTACCGTCGCTGAGCCAGCAATTGCCCTCGACAAACAGGCCGTCGCCCAACTGGATCTCGCGTCGCAACTCCGCCATCACCCGCTGTTTGCCCATGCCCTCGGGGGCTTGGATCACCACCGTTCGGATCAGGCGACTGCGCATCCCCGGCCGCATCACCTCGAGCACACCTTCGGGCCGGAGGATGTCGAGGGCCTTGCTCAGCAGGATATCGAGGTAGGCGGCGCGGTCGACAAACGGGAGGTGTTCGGCGAGCACCCGGGCAAACTCGCGACGGTCCTGGTCGCTGGCCTGACGGTCGCGGATGTGGGAGGCCTCGCGGCGCAGCAGTTCCAACACCAACGAACGGGCACTTTGCGGCCGCAGGTTGGGATCGGGTTGCAACATCCGTCCGAGCAATTCGGCGACCACCGGGCCACAGCGCGACAGCAAGGCGCCGGCGAGCTCGGGCCGCCAGTCGCGTTGGCTGCGAAGGGCCTCACGAAAGTTGCGCGAGGGGAACGGACGCTGTCCGCGAATCCCCGTGTAGAGGGTCGCCGCCAGCGAGTAGATATCCGACCGGCTGTCGGTGAGTTGACCGTTGACCTTTTCCGGGGCCGAAAATCCAGGTGTCCCGAGGACCATCACCTCGTTGTCGTCGAGCAGCGCAGCCGGCCCCGGACCACGGAGCATTCGCGCCAGACCGAAGTCGATGAGTTTGGCCTGCGGCTGGGCATTTTCCGAATCCGGTGGACATACAAGTACATTGCTGGGCTTGATGTCTTCGTGCACCAGACCGAGGGTGTGGATGTAGTCAAGCGCGCGGGCGAGTTGGACAAACAACTCGACAATCCGCTCGCGCGGGGCCTCGCGCAGGTGATCGATCAACGACTCGCCGGTGATCAGCTCCTGCGTAAAGTAGACCCCGTCATTTTCTTCGCAGCGACCGAAGTCAAACACCGCCGCGAGGTTGGGGTGATGCAACTGGGTGAGGACGCGAAACTCATCCTTGAACGCCTCGGTGATGTTGTTTTGACTCTCGCCGCCGGTGGTGAAACTGCGGGTATGGATCCCCTTGCGCAGCAGCGACGCACGTGACCGCGACGACCGCGACGACCGCGACGACCGCGAACGCGGGACCGAGGAACTCTGGGGCGAGGCCACCGACGACCCGAGTGCCCCGCTCCCGCTCGACGAATCGTTGCTCGGCTGGCTGCTGCGCGGTTGCAAACTCGCGTCACTGCGAATCACCTTGAGGGCGACCCAACGCTCTTCGAGCTCGTCGTAGGCCTTGTACACGGCCCCAAACCCTCCCCGTCCGAGTAGGGATTTGATGCGATAGCGACCCGCAACCCGCTTGGGTAGCGCATCCTGCTTCTCGACAGGTTCGACAGACTTCTCGTGCACTTCGGGGCTACTCATGGGGAATCAAAGGGGTCGAGGAACGAGAAGATGCGCAGACGCGGCGAAAGTAGCGGGAGCGGTGATGCATAGGTTCAAGCAGCCGTCAGGCCGTGCTGTGGCAGCAGCTCGTCGCCTGTGGCGGTCACAGTGTACCGGGGACCGCACGTCTGCAGCGGGATTTTGTCGTTCGTCGAAAAGTAAAAAAGGGCATCAATTTCAGTTCAGTACCGCTCGTGTGGGGGAGTCGCACACAACCGCCTTGCGCCGGTTTCGCAGGTGTGCCGGACCCGCTTCGCAAGCCGGAACGTGGCAATGGGCTAGTCCGTCGATCGGGGGCCCCACGGTGGAGTTTCCCCCTTGCGGATGGCCGAAAAGTGCTTGCGCCCGATCGCCGCTTCACCGGCGTCGACGCACTGTTCGTAGGCGACACGCTCACAGGCGAGGCGTGTCTCCTCGGGCTGTCCAAGACTCGCTAGCAACCCGCGCTTGAACGCGGCAACCGCAGTTGGCGACCGCGTGCGCAACATCTGGGCGAGGGCGAATACCCGTTGCATCGCCGCCTCGTAGTCGCTGGCGACCTCCTGAACCAGGCCGATCGCATGGGCCTCGGACGCGTCGACCTGCTCGCCGGTACATCCGAGGCGCAGGGCCTGGGCAGGGCCGACGGTGCGGGCGAGCTCTGCGGTCCCCCGGGCCCCGGGCAAGATTCCCAGACCGGTCTCTGGCAACCCGATCCGCGCGGTCGCTGTCGCGATTGTGTAGTCGGCAGTCAGCAAAAACTCGGCCCCCCACCCCAGCGTTACACCATGGGTCACCGCCACCGTAAACAACGGGAGATGGCGGATCCGTCGCATCAACTCGCGTTGGCGGATCACATGTTGCTTGACCTTTTGATCGTCCCAGCCGACGCGTTCGGTGACATTGGCACCGGCGATAAAGATCGGCTTGCCCGAGCGGCTCAACCGTTGCGAACCTGTGCATAGGCAACAAACCTCCCCGGTGTCGGCCTCGAGGGCATCGCACAGGGCGTCGAACGCCTCGAGCTCAGCAGTCCCAACCTCGTTGGCCTTCCCGTGGGCGAGCTCGAGCACCAAAAGTCGCCGGTCGGTGTCGAGCCGGGGATGAAGCGTGGCAAACCGCGACAGATCCATGGGCGCAGGCAAGCGGTTTCACAACCGTGTGTCAAGCCCAAAGCCTACGAACCGTCGCCGTCCGCCTCGCGCTCGGCAATCACAGTTTTCGCCCAGCGAGCGCGGGCTTTGGCCAACGCCTCCGGCGTGTCGAGGTTTTCACGAACTGCCGGATCGTCGACCGGGAAACAGTTGCGAACCTGCAACCACTGCGGCTTGGTCAGCACGTCCCGCAGATTTGCCTGGGGCGGGAGTTGCAACACCTCATCGACACAGTCCCGCGGCAAGATGATCGGATGCCCGCAGCGTCCGTCGTACCAGGGTTGCCAAACCCAAAGCGTCTGGCGCGTAAACACCTCGACCAAAAAGGCGATCGTCGACCGGCGGACGTGGGGTCGGTCGACCGTCAACACCAAGACCCCCTCCACATCCGGGCGGACAACAGACGAGCGCAGGCCCGCTTGGAGACTCGACAAAGGACCACAGGCCCACTGAGAATTGTGTACCTGCAACGCTGGTGCCGTCTGCTCTTCGGGCAACGCGACCGCTCCGGTGACCACGGCCACGGCTTCGGGCCCTGCCGCCGACACCCCGAGGTCGACGCAACGGCGAACAAATGTCTGTCCCTCCCAGGTCAACAGGGCCTTGGGCTGTCCCATCCGCGTCGACGCGCCCGCGGCTAACACGACTACGGCGAGTCGCGGGTGGTGGACCCACCCACTCATTTGGTTTTCTTGGCGGTGCGGCGGACAGGCTTCTCCCTGATCACCAGTGGCTTGGAGCCCGCCTTTTCAGAGGCCAGGTGTTTTTCGGCGATCGCCTTGAGCTTTTTGATCGTCGCCGGAGGCGGGAGCACCAGGGACTTTGAAACCCCCATGCCGAGCGCCCCCTCTTTGTCCTCGAGGCGAATCCCCGCACCCGCACCACCTTCGAGGCGGACTGCCGCAAGCGCCTTGAGTGTCCGGTCGATACGGGCCCGCTCCTCCTTCGAGGTGTCGTTGGGGTCGAGTCGCGCCAGCGTCAAAAACAGCCGCACACTCGCCAACGGGTCGAGCGACCAGCACAGCTGACACCCGCCCGAGGTCTTGCGCGCGAGTGCCAAGCCGGCATCGCCCGCCAGCGAATCCTTGGGTGCGTTGGACAGGCTCGAGATAAACGCCTTCGCTCCGCCGCCAAACACAACCACCGACAGGCCGCTATCGACATGCATATACATTTCGATACGCTTGTTCTTGCCCAAAAACGGTGCCGCCCCCCCCAACTCGCGCTGCATGTTTTTGGGGAACGCAATGCTCAACACATCGGCTTTCCCCCGCAACGTGCGGACGGAATCCGGCTTCCACGAGGTTTTAAATGTCGACTCCGGGGTGCCGCCACTGAGCGAGCTATAGGCTGCCAGCGCCTTGGTCAGTGTATCAGCAATTCCCCGTAGCCCCGCGCGGGCGGCAGCCTCGTCGCGCACCCCCGCGGCCATCACCACCGTCGCCTCGCCCTTCTTCGACAGGTACACCGCCATCAACACGTCGTCGCCGATCCCGTCGAGGATCTTGTGCACACTTTCCAGGGCATCCTTGGCCATCACATCAAACGGTGCCGGCACCTGGCTGATCGGCACCATTCGGTCGAGGGTTTTGTGCAACATGGCGGGCGAACCCCACGGCATCGCCAACACCGACACCGCACCCCCGGGCAGAATCTGCTCGATGCCCGTAGGAGCCTTGCGCGGTGCCCCGAGTGGACCGAGTCCGAGTCGGCCGAAGTCCGCACGGGCCGTCACCGAGAGCTGGACGTCGCGGTCTTGTCCGGCATCCAACCCGTAGCTCGCCTCGCTCATCCCGGCCGCGATGGAGTCGAGCACACGCGAAAGCTGCAGGTTGGACGGAAGGTCGAGGGCCCGCGACAGAGAAAAGTTCTCGGTCGGAAAATCCCAGGCCGTCACCAGCACCCGCGGCCCGGTCTTGGATTGTTCGGCCAGTCCGGCAGCGGCGTCGAGCGACTTCATATCCAAGCCGAACTCGAGCGAGCCGGCCTGCTCGCGAAACAACACCCGAACTTCGTCGCGGACCCACTCGTACAGACCATTGCCCAAAGGCTGCGGGCGATATGTCATCGGCACCGCCTCGATCACTTTGGCCGCGTTGACCGTGGCGAGGCTCCCGACCAGGCGGTTGTTGACAACCATGTGGGTCCCCGGCGGTGGGAACTCGGCCTCGACCGCCATCACTCCGTCGAGGTTGAGGTTGCTCCACAACCCCGGCCCGTAGCCCATCTGACTGAGGATCGCCGCGATTTGGGCATTGGGATCGATCGGGGCCTCCGGCGACCAAGCGGTGATCGCAAGGCGGACAAACTCGAGGATGTCACCAACTTCGCGAGCGCTGGCCCGAACCCGCATCGGCTTGGCATCGGGGTCGGGCGTCGCCGCGATCGCGCTGGGTGGGGTTTGGTCGGGTGGCGCCACATCCGATCCGCCGCCCGGGGCATCGTCGTCGACAACCTCGACCGGTGGCGTGGTGTCCTTGCGACATCCCGAGGGGGCGACGGCCAAACACAGGCTGGCCGCGAGCAAACTTCTGCGGGCAAACGACATATGGCGAGAGTGTATCAACTCGCCGCGAGGTCGCTCCACGGACAATCGACTCGCCGGGAGCCGACTCCACGATTTTCTGGATGCACGCCAGACTCGCCTGTTCCGAGGTCTCGGATCGACGTGTTCATGGAGAGGCACATACCGCAACGTTCTCGACGAGGGTTGTGCTCTTCGAGCTCGCGGCAGAGACCTCAGCCCCGCACGCGCGAGAAAAACCACATCCTGGCTGGCGACCGGCACGACGCCGGACGTCGGGCAACACACTCACCGACAGCCCGTGAAATGTTCGCCGGCCATTGCAGTCACTCGCGCCCCGCACCCTCGATTCGGACGGCGACTTGGTCCACCACCTGCGGGAGGATGTTCATCGATTCGGTCGAGCCGCCGCAGCGCACGGCGATCAACTCCGCCACCACACTCACGGCGATCTCCGACGGTGTGCGTCCACCGAGCGCGAGCCCGATCGGTGCGTGGACGCGGTCGAAGCACGGCCGCGGCAGCCCCTGACCGTGACAGCGGTTGAGGATGCGGGCGAGTACGGCGTGAACCTTACGCCGCGAGCCGATCATCCCGAGGTAGGCATATGGTTTTCCGAGCATGGCCGAAAGTGCCTGTTCATCGCGCTGGTGATCGCGGGTCAGGATCACGACAAAGTCGTGCGCGCCGACCTCGGGGAGCGCCTGTGCGAGCTCGTCGACGTCGTAGTCCAACCGTTGGGCACCGGCAAATGCCGGGTGCGCCAACATATCCTCACGATCGTCGAGCACCGCGACGCGAAACCCCGCAGCTTCGGCGATCGGTGCTATCGCCTGGGCGACATGTCCCGCGCCGATCAACACCAGCCGCGACTGAGCCTGAAGCAACTCCACAAACACCTCCATCGAACCGCCGCAACACATCCCGAGGTCGCGGACCAAGTTGGCTTTGACCGTGCGCGTCACCCCATCTCGAAGACACGCGCGGCAGGCCTCGAGTACCTGGGCCTCGATCGCCCCTCCTCCGACGGTCCCGTAGAGTTGGCCATCCGCCGTCCACAGCAGTCTCGCCCCGGCGCCCTGCGGAGCCGACCCGTTGCGACCGATCACCGTCGCCAGGGCAGCTGGCCCGCGCCGTCGTCCGCTGAGGATCGCGACGATCATCTCGGCGACCGCCAGGTTGAAGGGTGTTTGCAGCACGGCCGCGAGTGTACTCGACACTGCGCTTGCGGACCCGACGGCCGAGTCGACGATCCGTGCAGGTGCAACCCGAACTGGACATCCGCTAAAACCGCGAGACACGGGCGCCATCGTGGTACAGTCCGCCCAAGGAGCTTTTGCAACATGCACCGATCGCACCTGGCGGGCCGCTTGGCCATCCCCACCTTCCTCGCTCTTGGTCTCGTCGTCGGCTGTGGCGGCGGTGAACGCAAATCCATCGCTGAGCAAATCGCGCCGAAAAAGTCCGACGCAACACCGAAGAAGAAGGACACGCGCACGCCCGAAGAACTCAAGGAAGCGCGCAAAAAAGCCGGTTTTGTCGACCAAGACGAACTCGCCGCCGAAAACGCCAAAATGTTCGAAAAGTCCGCGCGCGAATACGTAAAAACGCGGATCAAGGAATACCGCGAGTTCGTCAAAATGTTCCGCGAGTCACTCGACGAAATCGAAAAGCAAGCCGCCGCCTTTCCCAAAGCCAAGGACGCGCAAAAGGCCTACGACAAGTGGCGTCAGGAATACGGCAAGAGCGCCAAGACGTTGATGAAAACCTACGACGCACTCACAGGCAACGGCGTCGAGGGTGGCAACACCCAGGCCATCCTCAGCAAAGCCTTCCGCGCCTGGGAAGACCTCAAGGCCGACCTCAGCCCCGACATCGCCAGCAACGAGCGCTTCGCCCCCGCCCTCAAAGAGATCCGCGACCACCTCGACGAAGTTGAGAAAGCGGTCGACGACATCGACAAGGACGAGAGTCTCACCGCCAACAAGTTCTACAAGCCCACCAAGATCGAAGACGGCGAAGACGGCGAAGACGGCGGGGAGTAACGCCCGAAAATCTACATGTACCTACAATGGTACTGGGTTCACCAGGGTCTGTGCGCACACGAAGTGCGTAGACCCGGAGTGCGCGCAGGCGGAACATGGTTGAGTACTCGATCCGCGAAGCCCTCCGTCAACAGGCGGAGACGGTCGACAACGCGTGCAGGGCAGCGATCACCGCACTGAAAAGTGCGGGCGATACGACCACCCCCCGACGCTCTAAACATGCATGTGCAATATCAAAATGCACATGCACTATTTTTCGTCTAACTCGAGGCGGAGCGCTCCTGAGTTGATGCAATAGCGAATCCCTGTCGGCGGCGGACCGTCGGGGAACACGTGCCCGAGGTGGGCATCACAGCGGCGGCACCGGACCTCCGTGCGGACCATCCCCAGACTCGTATCCCGTAACTCACGAACGTTCTCGCCCTGAAACGGCGCTGTGTAACTCGGCCATCCGCACCCCGAAGCGTACTTCTCCCGCGAGCGAAACAGCGGCAAATCGCAGCACACACACCGGTACAAGCCCGGAGTCTTGCAATCCCAAAACTTCCCGGTAAACGCCCGCTCGGTCCCACCTTGACGCGTGATTCGATACTGTTCGGGTGTGAGTTGGGCACGCCAGTCCGCATCGTCCTTGACGACTGTTTGCGAGGGGTCTTCGGAATTGCGCATGCCGGCGACTGTACCGCTGACCTCTCGATCCCACCAGCCCGGAGACCTTCGGCTCGAAACACGGGCTTCAAAGGGGCGGAACTATTGCATCTCCACCGCGAGCTTTCTTTGTGTGAACGATAGGTGCGAGTGGGCGGGCACAGCGGCGCTCCATTTAGGTGCATTTACAAGCCGAGAGCGAGCTGTCGATCGCTTCGGCTCGCGCGCCGTGCCTACGTATGGGGAAGGACATTTGTAAACAGGTCCCAAAGGACATGTAATTTACGTCACCGAAAACGGGCATGGAACCGCCTTCAGAGCCCTCTAATTGCTCTAGCGTATCATGCGCTCAAGTTTTCAACCCCGCCCCAAACCGCCTCTCCGGCCGCTCCACTCGCCCTAAAAAAAGCTTTCGTTTCACAGAGATAAGACGTGCTCGTATTTCAGCACTGGCAACAAGTTAGGGCAAACGCTAGCCTTCTGAGCAATCAACTGTGCTCACGGACGCAACTATGTCGACGACCTGCCAGCTAGATCCAGGTATGAAGCTCCAGGTTCGACCGCCGTCCAAGCGGCCCGGGACATGTGGCCAAACCAAGCCCGAGACCCACTAGCCTGAGAAAGCGGAATTGTTATGTACTTGAGAAAGAACAAAGTTCGTTGTGGCGACACCCGTCGGACCTACCTCTCGATCGCCCACAATGTCTGGTGGGCGGGTGACGGGACCAAAAAAGCCCAGAGTCGTCCGATCGTTGTCGCGAGTTTTGGGGCCGAAGAAAAGGTCGACGTCGAACTCGCACGGGACCTCGTCGCCGCGGTCGAGCGGTGCGCTCCCAAGTACCGGGTGCGTCGGGGTGAAGGCCGGGCAGCGACCATGCGGGTGGCCCAAGAGGTTCGCAAGATCGAGCCCTTCCTCAAGGTTCTCGCCAGTCGCAAACTGGGGCTATCTCAACATCTCCCGCCCCATCCAGAGCGCGGTGCGATCCTCGATGCCCTGATCCGCGACAAACTCGCCGAGCCCACAGGCGTATCAAACGCCCGTCCCGAGGACATTCTCGCCAGCCTTAAAACCCAGCTGTCGATCTAGCCACAACCCTCCAGCTCACACACAACGCGGCGGTGTCACAAGCACCCCGCGTTATTTGTATCAGCATTTAATAAGATTCGGCTGCGGTAGTACACGCATACCACCACAGCCGATCGCGGCCCGAGCCCTTTGCCCTGCGACTACAATTCGCCGCGATCATCAAAAACCTCGATCTCCTCACCGATCTCAATTCGCACGGTCTCCCCCTTGGTGCCGCGGACTTGAATCGATTGTACAAGCATCGAGCTGGCCCCGCCGATATTGGTCCACCCCTCGTAGGACTCTTCGACGACGCGTCCGAGGACCGTCACCCGCAGCGGCACCGGTGGGGAAACGCGCACGCCATGGCGCTTCCAATAGTAAAACGGACTGCCCCAGTAGGTATCGACCGTCTCCCACTCATCTGATTTGGCGATTTTGTGGAGTTTGACCTGCTGTTCCATTGATGACGTTTCCGGTTTGGGTTGTACGGCGTTCGCTCGCGGCTGACAATCACCGCGTCAGTGGGTCCTACCTCGCAAGTCAACCACGGCCCCGAAGTCGTCGTGATCGGTGCCGGCGTCGTCGGATGTGCGGTCGCCTCGAAACTCGCGCGCAGCGGCACCACCTGCTGGGTTTTGGAACGCGCAGCCCGCGAGGGGACCGGCATCACCAGTCGCAACAGCGGGGTCATCCACAGCGGCCTGTACTACCCACCGACGTCGCGCAAAGCCCGGACATGTATTCGCGGTCAGGAACTTTTGTTCCGGTGGTGTGCGGCCCACAGGGTCGACCACGCGCGCATCGGCAAGTTGGTCATCGCCCGCAATCAGACCGAAGCGCAGCCACT
Organism: uncultured Nannocystaceae bacterium; assembly: GCA_964621785.1. GTDB lineage: Bacteria > Myxococcota_A > Polyangia > Nannocystales > Nannocystaceae > JACKDW01. Next base: position 47,995 of record CAZUPD010000005.1, on the reverse strand, counting down.
CGCCGACCTACTGGCCAATGCCCGCCAAAGCGGCGCACGCGGACTCGAGTGGCTCCAAGCGGACCAGGTCCGCCACCGCGTCCCCGACCTCCACCATGTGTATGCGGCCATTTGGTCACCGAACACAGGCATTGTCGACACCCATGGACTGACCCGCTCGCTGCGTGTGGACGCCGAACGCCACGGTGCGGAATTCCTGTGCCACACAGATGTGACCGAGATGGAGCCGCGCCAACGCGACATCGTCATCCACACCTCCCGCGGCAGCATTGCCACGCACACGGTCATCAACGCAGCTGGCCTCGACGCGGATCGGATCGCCCGGATGGTCGGCCTCCATGCCTATACAATTTATCCCTGTCGCGGCGATTACTACTGGCTCCTCGGCCCGCAGTACAACCACCTGATCTACCCGGTCCGCGACCCTCACGACCCGGGACTTGGGGTCCACCTCACCCCCGATCTCGGCGGACAACTACGCGTAGGACCGGACGCTCGGTACGTCCCGCGCAGGGACGACTTTCACCCCGACATCTCCCAGCGAGTTGAATTCCTCGCCGCGACGCGCAGGCTTCTCGGTGAACACATCGCGTTTCGCCTGCGCTACGAGGGTTGTGGAATCCGACCCAAACTACGCGGGCCTGACGACCCGGGATTTGCCGACTTTGTCGTCGAGGCCTACCCCTCGCGGGTTTTACATCTTTTGGGGATTGAATCACCTGGCCTGACAGCGGCCCTCGCCCTCGCGGAGGATGTCGAAGGCTGGTACCAACACTCGCTGTCGCCCGCAACAAATGACCGCAACGCATAGTCAGTTCTTGCAACGCCGAAAGTACGCACCCACATCATCTCGACTCAATGTGCGTACTCCCGGCCTGACCTCGGTGGCGACGCGTATTCGCTGCATATTCACACCGAGCCGACGCCGAACATCTTGCGATCAATACCTCCTGCGTCGCCAGCGACGGCCGGCCCGACCGAGTGCCGCTGCTAGGATGATCACGGCAAAAAGTGGTAGTACATTGATCGATGCAGTGATCCTCGCTTCATGGAGATCTTCGCCGCCGACCCGAAGCCACTGGTGTGCGACCTCCAAGGCGACGACGTCATAGGCAAACGACCCGACCAAGGCTGTACGGGTCCCGATGGCAAACAACTCACCAAAGTCGCCGACTGCAAACCGCGGGACGACACCGACAGCCGCATACTCGTTACCAAAAAGCGGCCCCACACCGGCGAGAAACAGGTGCTGCTTGTCCCCCCGCAGACGTGTGTATCCGTAGCCGATCTCGGGAAACACCGAAATATAGGGGTGGACGCCCACCGTCGCCCCGCCCATGAGATCAAAGGCAAAGCCCGCGGTCGGGGACTCACCCGGCAATTTTCCGATCGCGGTGCCAAACCCGAGGCGCAGGGTCGGCATCGGCTGGCGAACATCCTTGGGTTTGCCCTTTTTTGCGGGGGTGAGCTCGGCCTTCTCGAGCCGCACGGGCGTACGCGTGTCCCTGACTGTTGAGACAGGTAAAGATGCGCCCGCGGGCAGTGGGCAGATCGATGCTGCCCGTGGTTTTGTCACGATCGCCGGGTGGTCAAACGGCACGCGGGTCAGACCATCGCGGTGGGCGATATACACAACCTCGTTGAACGCATCGAGGTGGAGCTCCTCGGGGAACGAGTAACGCCCGTCGGCGCGGAGAAACTTGCCCTTGTGTAAAAACGCCAACTCGGACTGGGCAGCGATCAGCACCACATCGCCGTCAGGCGTGCTGGTACCGGTAATCGCTCGCAGTCGCCCAAAAATCGGAGGGTCGAGCTTCTTGACCTCCGACCCGCGGATCTCCACCACGTGATCGTAGGTCACCGCCCAAACGGTGCCCGAAGGCGCCTGCCAAAGGTCGGAAACCTCCCCGGAAAAACGCTCAGGTGGCACGAGCGGAGCAAAATGCTCACCATCAAATGTGTAGATACCGGTTTTAGCCCCCAGCAACAAGCGCCCATCTGCAGCCATCACCGAACTTGTCACTTCGGTCAATTCATCGGGATAGGCGTGGGTCGTCCACGTATTCCCCATGCCGATATACAGCGCAGACTTCTCACCGGCGGCGAAGATCCGTCCATCACTGGCAATCGCGACTCCGACGAGATCTTCCTCCCCGATCGCGGGCACTTGGCCGGTCTCCCAACTCCCGCCTTTCCATGTCAGGAGTTTGCCCTCCTTGCCGACAGCCGCCATCCGCATCGCCGGGCCCGAACCGACGGCGGTGACGCGCTCGATCCCGTAGAGGGTTGGACTGGTCGCTCGACGCCCACCCCTACATTGCACATACACATTTCCGTAGTCACTGACGAGCATCACGGCATCGTCGCTCCACAGGGCATGATACCATTCGCGCCCCAGCTGAAACATCGGTTCGGGCTCCTGCGCCTGTTGTGGACCTTCGGCCACGGGCCGCAACGGGGCCGCCGCCGCAGTCGACGGCACAAGCGGAGTTGCCAACAAAACGGCGAGAGCACTTGCCAACAGACTTCTTCCGCGCGGCAAATGGGTTTGTGGACGGTGCACCATCAGCTTATACATGTATGAACAAATTTAATCTTATGCCGATTTGATGACGAGCGGCGGAAGCATTCCCCCAATCGTCTGGGCAACGATAGCAACCGCTGTGGTCGCGCGCCAGAGAACCGACACCTCCCCGTGGGCCAAGACACACAATCACGCAGTCGCAGTCTCGCCCGGACACCACCACAATTTTCGACCCGAGGCTTATACGTGGTGGAACCAGTGGATGCGCGTACAAGCGAATGGCCGTGCCCCTTCCGTGCGCGCGGACATTTGCGAGCCGCCCGAAATCGGAGTGAGTGCTCGTCGTTCGTCGGATACGGTCGCTACCCGCCGTCGAGACGAGACGAAGGCCTTGCAGAGTTGGGTGATACCGAACAGATGCGGTTTTGCCAACAGGCTGCCTGTTCAAGGCTCAAGACGTCCACGATTCATATATCATGCATATACATTTAAATGTGGACGTCATGCTCCGATATGAAACACCTGGATTCGCGTGATCAGTCGTCGTCGGAAACCGGCAGCTCGTCCGTCGGTTCCCACAATTCGATGCGGTTCCCCTCAGGATCCATCACCCAGGCAAACCGACCGTAGTCGAAATCTTCGATCTCATCGTCGACCTCGACACCTGCGGCCCGCAACTGTTCGAGCAACTCGTCGAGCTTGCGCACGCGGAAATTGACCATAAACGGCTGCTTGCTCGGTTCAAAGTACTTGGTGTCGGCTGCGAACGGGCTCCATACCGTCAGCGCGTCCTGGTCGGAATCGGGTTCGCGCCAGCGGAAGTTGTGGCCGTGGTCGGCCATGGGCTGCAACCCGAGATGCTCCGCGTACCACGTCCGCAGAGCTTTGGGATCGCGTGATTTAAAAAAGATGCCACCGAGACCTGTTACGCCGGGTTTGTCGGACATGGAGCGGACCCTACCACAATCGGAATTGTGTGCACATCGATCTACAAACGCAGTAGCCTCGCCACCTGGATGTGAGCGCTCCGAAGGAACGACTGTTTGCAACTGCATGGACAGACCAACCGGCGTTCGGTGAACCGTTCGGCGCTAGCGAACCAGGACCATCATACGCGCCCCCTTGATGTCGGCACTTGGCGTCCAGGTATCGCTACACGACCAACCGTCTTGATAGTCGTCGACCCCGATACCCGTTTGACCCGGCGGGGTGTGGCGAATGTCTGTAAACCCAAATGTTCGGCGCGAGCTCGTGTTCATCGTATTGACGATACTATGCCCAAACACAGTGCCCTTATTATTGGCGAAATAGGCTGCGTTTGAGTTGTAGGTTCCCGCCTTGCAATAGTGAACAATGTTGCCAGCGTTGTTACAGGCGATCTTGCCGTGCGCTGTCATCAGTCCCGGCGGGTCGTAGGTCGTCCCGTTGAGCCGCTGTTCCTGGGTCTGCAGTGGCGAGCCATAGTCGATGGCAAAAAATGCGAGCTTCTCGTCATAGCCGGCATCTCCGTAGGAAATCGCCATCAGATACTGCCAGGAAATCCCGAGCTGTTGGTATCCCGGGACCGTGAAGTCGGACAGGATATCACTCGAATCGCCACACCCCTGCTGTGAGTCGCCGGTGATCAGCGGATAGCAGTCATCCGCGTCGGCGGTTTCCGGGACCGAAATATCTCCATTCGCCGCGATCGCTGTCCATCCACCGCCGTCGGTTGTCATGTCGCAGAACACCTGGACAGCATCGCTGTTGGGACCGCTGTTGGGGTCGATCCAATAGATCCCATCGCCATTGGCGAGCCCGTCGTCGGCGATCTGCTTACAATCGTCACCGGCGTTTTGTTGGCTGGAACCGTCTTTGATGATACATGCACTTGTATCGAGCAGACAATCTTGATCGCAGCTCAACGGCCCGGTCTCGAACCCGAGTAGGGAGCATGTCAACCCGGCGAACTCATCCGTATCGCACTCTTCCCCTTCCATATCATCGACCAGGGAATCGCCGCAGTACGGACCCAACGCGAGGCAATTGTTGGCACAACCGTTGTATGCACCATCGTTGATACCGTCGTCGCAGACTTCCCCCTCGCCGTCGTCGACGACCGCATCACCACAGTAGGGCCCAACGGATTGGCAATCGCCCGCACACCCGCCGTAGCTGCCATCGTTGATGCCGTCGTCGCAAACTTCATCGCTATCGACAACCCCGTCGCCACACACACCCATCGAGGCGGTCGTCGGCCCGTCGGTCGTCGGACCATCCGTCGTCGGTTCGGTCGTCGGCCCGTCGGTCGTCGGCTCCTCCGTCGTCTCCGAGCTCGTCTGCGATTCGCCTGTCTCACTGCCCGAGTCGGTCTCGGATGTGTCGAGGGTTGTCGCCTCTTCGGTGGTTCCAACCGTCGGCCCCGTGGTTACCAAGGTCGTCGCTTGCGTCGTCCCGGTCGTGTCATCCTCTGCACCACCACAGCCACCTGCGAGTGACACCGCGAGCGAGGTTGAAACACAGAGAAGGTGCATGCGCATTCTATAAAACATGTCTTTTAGAACATATCACAAAATCAGTCGCCAAAGATATCAAATTGGCTCGCCTGCACAGGGATGTGAACCGCAGTAGGTCAACGAGGTCACGGGGGAGCACATGCGCATGCATGTTTTGCGCGGCTCTCCCGCGCTCACCCAACGTTTCGGTGTCGACGTTGTTGCCACAAGGCCGGCGGGCTTGGACAACCTTGCTCGAGAGACATCTCCTCCGATAGGCACAACATGCGAAACTTTATCCATACCGTGACTCAAATCGACGTTTTGCGTCTTTGAGCGAACGCGCGTGGTCGCCAATGTCGTGCCACGGATCGAGGCGTTTTCCCAGACGGGCGAGGACAGCCCGGGTGTCGTACCGCTGGGCATGCAAGGCGGGATCAGACAGTTCGTCCCATGTCAGCGGCGTGGAGACAGGCGCCCCAGCCAGTGGCCGAACGCTGTACGGAGCCACCATGGTGGCACTAAAGCTGTTGCGTAAATAATCGAGAAACACCCGTTTGCCGCGATCTTTTTTCTTCATCTCAATGGTGACCAGTCCGCTGTGGACCTGCGCGAGGTGGCGGCACATCTGCTTGGCAAACGCCCGCACATCGTCGATGTGGAGTTCACGGACAATCGGGGCGATGATGTGAAGACCGCGACTGCCCGAGGTCTTGAGATATCCGCGAAGGCCGATGTCGTCGAGTAACTCGCCGACCACCCCCGCGCTCTGGCGAACCTTCTCAAAGTCGTCATCGGAGGGGTCAAAGTCGAAGATCAATTGGTCGGGATATTCGAGGCGATCTCGCCTGGCCGAGGGGACATGAAATGTGATCGCCCGCTGGTTGGCAAAATAGATGATGTCGGCCACGGATTGACACAGGGCATACTCGACAGACCCTCCTCCCTGCTTGGGGACCGCGACACGTTCAATCCACGCGGGCGTATGACCCGGCGCCTGCTTTTGCAAAAATCCGCGGGCACCAATCCCCCGCGGAAATCGCTGGACCGTCAACGGCCGATCGCGCAAATGTCCGATCATAACCTCAGAGACAGCTTCATAGAAATCGACGAGGTCCCCCTTGGTCAGTCCACCTGAGAACATGTCGCTGTCGGCACTCGAGATTTCGATACGACGCCCACCAATCTCGACAACTTTTTTGGGTCCGGATTTCTTTGCCACCTGACTCCCCCGATATCTGCCAGCACCAACCGGCTACAAGGCCCAAGTCTTGCGGAAATCGACGGAACCGAAAAGACCGCAAAAACGCGAGAAGTCTGTTCAATCCGTCATTTTAAAATAGCTCGTGGATGCGGGGCGTCCCCGGAAGCTAGCGGTTACGGACCTGGGTTTTGAGCGTGGCAGCGGGAAGCATGACCGTGCGTGGCGAGTGGTCGATTTTTGCACGGGACTGGGCAAACGGGCACCCGATGCGCTGGAATGACGGTTTTTTTGCCACCGCAGCCTTCGGTGGAACACTCGCCCCATGAACGCCCGCAAACTCCGGACCCGTCCGCGCTTTGACCCCGTCCGGGCCCGCCGTTTGGCCCGTCGACACAGTCGGTGGCTGGCGAGCAAGATCCGCGGAACACTGGGCGCGGCCCACAACCTCTGGCGTCGTCCGTGGGTCCCTCCCCGGACCTCAACTGTGCAACTGCGGTTTGATCGCGAGCGTGTAAGTCGGGGATTGAAGTCGGTCGCGACAGCATCTGTGCGGGCCGGTGCCTGGGTGCTTGCGGGCCTGTGCACCTGCCTGCGGGCGCTGCTCCGCCACCGACAATTGCTGGCCGGAGTACTCCTGCGCGCGTGCTGGTGGGGTGCACTCCTGCTGCTCGTGACCGCTGGACCCGCGGTGTTCGACCCGACGTACAGTCATTCGGTCGAGCAAGCGGTGATGTTTTTTCTGATGGGCCTCTCGATCTGTGCGTTTGTCCTGCTCGCGTCTGCGTCCCGCCACCTGCGTTGGGCAGCCGCGGGCCTCGGCCTCGCCCACGGAGGTCTCGCCGTCGCGGTGACGACCGCCCTCGGCCCTGGCATCCTTGGCATCACCCTCTAGCCGTCCATGCGTGACGACCAAATCACGCATGAGTCAAAGATTGTAAATACATACCACCGAGGCGCGTAGTGTCTCCGAAACCGCGAATGTGCCGTCATTTAGGTCGTGTTCGCACACCGAAGGTCCTCTGCAACACTCGCCCGGGTGGGTTTTTCCAACCCCACTCGGCGCTGGTGATATCGAACCAGTCGTACCGGACGATGGGATGGAATGTTTCGAGCGTTCGCAGGCGAAAGTGACCGAACAAGCTCATTTTTTATGCATAGACACCTTTTAAAACATGTCTAAAAGTGCAGATTTGATATCATCGTGCCATGGGTGGACGCACATTTGTGTTCGAATGTGCCCGACTCGATACGCCTGACGATCCCTACGCGTTTGAATTTGGGCCCCAGGACTACACCCTTCGCACCGAGGGAGGCGGGCGCGAAGTCTTTACGATCTCCTGGAATCAGCAGCTTCGCGACGATCTCACCGCCCTACGTGGCGAACGTCCTGACCCTGTGATTGTACAACGAGTTGGCGATACGCTGCGGCGTGCCCTCAAACCCACCGGTTGGCCTGCCCTTGCTGCCCGTATCCTCCAAGCGGCCGCCGGTGACCACGTACAGGTGACGATCCACTCGAACGCCGCCGAGATCTATGCCCTCCCCTGGGAGCTGCTGACCCTCGACGAAACCGGGCTCACCCTGGGGGCACATCCCGAAGTACTGGTGCGCTATAGCTGGCCCGAGACCCACTCCAAGCCAGCTCAGGTGCGGGTCGAGGGCGGGGGAAGGATCCTGGTCGCCTGGTCTGAGGCCGGCGGTCCGGTCCCGGATATCGAACATGTCGAGGTGATCGAGCAGGCCTGTCGCACTGGATTTGTCGCGTTTGAGCACACCCGCGATGTCGTGTCCCACGCTTCGACCGAGCAACTTGTCGCGGCCTTGACCGGTGCCAGCGAAGCCGGTGAACCCTATGTGATCCTACATCTTTTATGTCACGGCACCGCGATCGGACAGGGCTTTGGGCTGTTGCTCGACGACGCCGAATCGCAACCAGTGGCAGTGGATGCCGCGCGCTTGGCCCAGCTGCTGGCCCCGTTTGCCGCGAGTCTGCGACTGGTCGTCCTGTCCGCCTGTGACAGTGGCAATACCGGCGAGCTCGGCAACCGCCTCGGCAGTGTCGCGCAGTCGCTGCATCGGGCGGGCATCGCCGCAGTGATCGCCTCTCGCTACCCGCTGTCGATCCCCGGCTCCATCGTGTTGACGCGCGAGCTCTACCATGGCCTTTGCGTCAATTTATGCTCTTTAGAACAGGCTTTTGTGGCCGCTCGCATCCGGCTGAGCCTCGCGGCCGGTCGGTTCGACTGGGCGAGTGTCCAACTCTACGCCCGACAGCGCGACGGCGGAAACACGCGTCCGCTCGTGTTTCGTCCCTACCGCGGACTGCTGGCATTTAAAGCCGAGCACGCACGGTTTTTCTTTGGCCGCGACGCCGAAGTCCAGGAGGTGCTCAATGATCTCGAAGGCCTGCACGCCACCGGCAAGCCGCGGTTTTTGGTGGTGGCCGGAGCCTCGGGGACGGGAAAGTCCTCGGTCGTGCTCGCCGGTGCGGTCCCGAAGTTGAGCCAGGGCCCACAACCACGAACGGTGGCGGTGTTGTGTCCCGGTGACAACCCGATGGGGGTCCTCGAACACGCCCTGCAGCAGCGCACACTCGACACCGAACACTTTTTATTGGTCGTCGATCAGCTCGAAGAGATCTTTACGCAAACCCAGGATGCCGGTATCCGCAATCGGTTTATCCGCCGTCTGTGGTCCCTCGCCAGCGGCCCCTCGGGGATCGACGTGATCGTCACCGTGCGCGTCGATTTTATCGGACAGTGTGGTGATGTCGTGGTCGACACAGCTGGCACCCGCCTCGACCGCATCGCCTACGACGAGGCCCATCGCGTGTTTGTCGCCCAGATGACGCGGGACCAGTTGCGGGCGACGATCGAACAACCCGCCGCGCAAGTCGGCCTGTCTCTCCAGCCAGGCCTCGCCGATCGCATCCTCGACGACGCGGGGGACGAACCCGGTGCACTCCCACTGATGGAATATGCCCTCGACCGCCTGTGGCTCGCCCGCGAAGCTGGCGAGCTCAAAGCGAATGTATATACAGATCTCGACGGCGTCATCGGTGCACTCGGTTCGAAAGCCGATGAACTCATCGAAGGGTTTTCAAAGGCGCAACAGGCACAATCGAGACGACTGCTGACGGCGCTTTGCAAGGTCGGTGAGACTGCGGAGGCCAACACACGACGCAGGCGCTCGCTGGCATCTCTGCGCCCGAACGATGCGGCTCAAGCCGAAGTGTTTGACACGGTCGTCCACCAACTCGTCGGTGCGCGACTGCTGGTTCAAAGCGGGGAAGACAGGGGCACAGCGACCCTCGAAGTTGCCCATGAAGCCCTGCTGCGCAAATGGGAACGCCTGCAGACCTGGCTGCGAGAGGACCGCAGCAAACTCGTCGAACTCGAGAAATTGGCGGGTTGGACAGCCGAGTACCAAAGCGACGGGCGTTTGGTCGTCGGCCCGAGTCTCGGCTACGCGCGCGATGTGTTGGCCCGCTATCCCGATGACATCGACGCACACACACGGGAAATGATCGAGGCCAGTCAGGCGCGGATGCACAAGATCTATGCCTTGGTGGCCGCCGGTGCCCTCCTCGTCATCGCCCTCGCCATTATTGCATTTACACTTAAGAATTTTGCCGATACAAGCGCGGAAGAAGCCCGGAAGAACGAAATTGCGGCGAAGTCCAGTGCCACGGCCGCCCAGCAGATCGCAACCATGGCCGATCAGCGGGCACTGTTCGCACGCGACACCACGCGGATCTCGGCGCATCGGTTCGTGGCCGCACAGTCGGTTCCCTCGGGTGGCCTCGCCTATGTGCGGGAGGTCGAGACCATCGACGCGCTGCGCAACCTCCCGGGCTGGGGACGGACGGCCTGGGATGCTCTCCAAGCTCCGGTACGCACCCATACATTGCTCTCAACCGACAAGCCAACAGGGTTCGACCTCGCCTTCAGTCCCGATGGGACCTTCGTGGCGGCCAGCAAACCCGACGGCTCGTTTTGGGTGTGGCTCGTCGACACCGCTGAGTTGCAGATGCATGAGTCGCAGGGACTCGACATCACGCCATCGAGCAAGCCCGGCAATCGAACGGTTTTTGTCACATTTAGCCCGAACAGCCAAGCGTTGCTCGTCTACGGCGAGACCGAACTCAAGATTTACAATGTATACACACAAAAACTCGTCCACAGCTGGTCGCTTGCACATGGAATCCAACGCGCAGCCCTGCGTGCCGGGGGATCTGTCCTCGTCGCCGAGGATATTCTCGGCACCGTACGAAAATGGGAGGTACAAAGCGGCGTGCTCGTCCAGGGCTGGGCCAACGCGGAGTACCTCGGGCACGACTTTGTGATGACCCACACCGGTCGTGTGCAGCTCCCCGCGGGTGACAATTCCCTGATTGAAAACACCGGGAAGTCAAAACTTGTCAACGTCATGACCGGTCGTGTGTATCAACAAATTGTTTACAAATCCGGCGACGCTGCAGTCGCACCCAACGGGATGTATGTGGCACTCGGCACCCGCGAGCGTGTCGACATCTGGAACCTCCACACCGGTACACGGCAGGCGCAGATCAACGACACCCTCCTGCGCATGGTGGAAATCGATCCGAAAAGTGAACGTCTGTACGCGATCGATGACGACATGATCCAAGCCTTTGACCTCCAAACCGGAACCATCCGCAACGTCCTCACCACAACGTGGCACGCAGTGCCGGAGTTTTCACCCGACGGAACCCGGGCGCTTGATTGGACCGGCGAAGATATGCATCTACAAGATCTTCGGACCGGTGCTATCGAGATGGAGTTGCCGGATGTACTGTGGGCGAAGTGGCATCCAGACGGTCGACGGATCGTGTCCGCAACCCACAGAGCCGTCGAACTTTGGGGCACCGATGTCGGGTTGACGCACCGCGAGCTGACGATTGCCGGCAACCGGTTTCTCAACGGGAGTATCGCCGCCGATGGCTCGCGGGTTGCCCTGACGGCGGCCGACAGCATGACACGGGTGTGGGATGCCGAGACCTCCGACGTACTCGAAATCACTGGTACCGGCCTGGAAGGCTGTGTCGACATCAGCCCCGATGGCAAACTTCTGGTGAGTTGCCTGGTCGGGGCGAAGATTGTAAATGCAACGACTGGTGAGTCGGTCGCGACACTCGGCGACTTCGCCCCGCGTCTGATGATCTTTGACCCGACCGGTCGGCGTCTCGCCACACTCGCGGTCGACGAACCGAACACCGTGAACATTTGGAACCTCGCGGGCGAGCTCCAACGCGTGATCGAGCTCGATGCCCCGATGACCGAGATGGCGTTTTCTGGCGATGGCGAGCGAATCATCGTCAACCACGACGCGGAACTGTTTGCCTGGGATGTCGCCACGGGTCGACTTTCGACGGTCACACCGGGTTCCGAAAACGCCGAACTCAGCCGCTTTACCCGCGATCTCGGGCGCTACCTAAAGGTCGACGACGTCGGTGTGATGCGGATCTACGATACCGCGACCGGTACGCCTCTCACCACCCTCGGCAGTCACGACAATGAACTGACAGGCGTCGCATTCAATCGCCAGGGCACCCGCGTTGCAACCTGTGCAAAAGACCATACAGCTCGGATCTGGGACACCGAGACCGGAGAGGTGCTCGCGGTGTTACACGGACACACAGATGGGCTCGCATCGGTACGGTGGAGCTTTGACGGTCAGCACATCCTCACCGTCGGGGCCGATCGGGTGGCCAAGCTGTGGGAGCTGACAACGACCCCCCTCGACAAACACGTCGAACACATGTTGTGGACGGCGACCCCCGAATGTCCCTCGATCGAGCAACGGGTCGAGTTGCGCAATATCGACGAGCCCACGGCGGAGCTCGAGCTCGAGATCTGCCAGTCGATGATTGAATGTGTCTACAACGAGCCTGCAGATCTCGCCGCGTTCGAGACCTGTCTCCTCCAGTTTCGCGGCCAACAGGAGGTCCTTCGCGCGAACATGTCGAAAAATATCGTCACCCAGTATGTCGGCTCGCTGCTGTTGGGACTGCCGCGACCCGACCCTGCGGCCGGTCCCCCGCGGTGATTTTCATTGGCCCGACGGTCGATGAGTGTCATCCTCGAGCAGACGATGTTTGTTCTGCGAGAAGCGACAACCCAGGACGAGGATGCGATCCTCGAACTCGCAGCCTATCTCAACACACTCAACCTCCCGCCCGAACGCGAGGTGATCCAAAAGCTGCTCGCCCGTTCGGAGCAGTCGTTTGCCGGGGCGCCCGACTTCGATCCCCGACGCCGATTCCTGTTTGTCCTGCAAGCGCCGGACGGCCGCGTGGTCGGTACGTCGATGATCTACGCGCAACACGGAACGTTCGAAGAACCGCATGTGTTTTTTCGTGTCATCAAGGAGGAACGCTACGCGAGGCTGCCTTCGGCGCCCGGGGTCACCCGCGATGTCCACAAGGTCCACACGATGCTGCACTTGGGGCGGACCTACAACGGACCGAGTGAGATCTGCGGCCTCGTGCTCGACCCGTCCCTGCGCAGTCACCCGCAAAAACTCGGGCGTCTGCTGTCACTGGGTCGGTTTGTGTTTCTCGCCACCCACCGCTCATGGTTTCGCGAACGCCTGTTGGCCGAGATGCTCCCGCCGCTGTACAAAGGTCCAAACGGGGCAACGCGTTCGCCACTGTGGGACGCCCTCGGCTCGCGGTTCACCGGGCTCGACTACGAAGATGCCGACCGCCTGTCGATGCGCGACAAGGAGTTCATTTGGAATCTGTTTCCCGCGCTTCCGGTCCACACCAGCCTGCTGCCCGAGGGGGTGCAGGACATCATCGGTCAGGTCGGAGAGCCGACGCGAGGGGCCGAACGCATGCTCAAACGCATCGGCTTTGCCGACTCGGGTCATGTCGATCCTTTCGATGGCGGCCCCCACCTAGAGGCGGGCACAGACCAAGTGACGATCGTCCGCGATACCCAGGCATGTCGGCCGGAGATCGGCGAGCCGTTTCCAGACAGCCCGTGGGGAATTGTCGCCAAGGTCTCGCAGACACGACCGTTTTTCCACGCAATCTGGATCCCCGTGACCCTCACACCGGCGAGTGACCCAACCTCTGGCGAGCGTCCGACCGTGCGGGTGACCCCCGAGCACCTTCAACATCTCGGTGCACTCCGCAACGATGGCCTACCCGACCCCGACGCACGCCTGTTCGCGGCCCAGTACAGCTAACCCGAACATTCGCGAGTCCCAACCTCGGCCGATCGACAAGCGAGCTAACTCGGCAACGCGTGGGTCGCCCCTCCCGGGAGTGCGGCGGTTCCCAGGGGCACGGCTTCTTCGGCCTCTAAAATTGCTTGTGCAACAACTCCTTCGCCGTAGGAGCGGCCCGCCAACATCTTGCGGCGGTTGTTGGCCAGGGCCAAACCGCTGACCAGCGCAACGCCGAGGCCGCCGTAGAGGAACATCGACAGAGAAAACAGCACGCCGATGCCGAGTGCCAACAGCGACACGCCACCCAATAAAAATGCCATCAGAGCAAAGGTGCCGGCACCGGCGGAGGGATCGACATCGACGCGGACGATCGACCCACCAGCGCCGTCCTTGTTGGCCACGATCCGATAGGTCACACCGTGTTGCTCATCGACAATGTCGGCCTTGCCCACGCCCTGGCGATGCCCCTTTGCCCCGCTGATCCGCTCGATCGCCTGGCGCACGGTCTCGGCGGCCTTTTCCGGTGGCAACGCCAGTTGGTTTTCGGCGTTGTAGACCGTCGGACGGCGATCCGGGCTTTGGGTCGGGACCAGGGCACCGTTTTGACCGGCCATCGCCCGCCGTAATTCCTCGGGTGAAATCCCGGCCTCGGCTGCGGCTTCGCGAAGTTCTTCTTCGGTGAGTTCGGCGGACATCGCCTGGCAGCCTATCTCGGTTTGCGATGGCTGCAAACACCCGGGGCGTTCAGGAACGTGTTATAGGCGCGCCGTGGAATCGCTCGATCGTCTCGCCCACCAGCAGGCCCAACGATTGGCGGCACTGCACGCCCGCGGTGTCGAGATCGTCGACCCGCGCCAGACCTACGTCGGTGCCGAAGTCGACCTCGAGCGGATCTGCGAAGGCGTGGTCCTGTATCCCGGCACCCGCCTCCACGGGCGTCGACTGTTTGTGGCCCCCGGGGCCCGGATCGGTAGCGAAGGTCCGACCACCGTCAAAGACGCTACGCTTGGGCACGGGGTCGAGGTCGCCAGCGGGTACCTCGAAGGTGCGGTCCTCCTGCGCGGGGCCAAGGTCGGGGCCAATGCTCACCTGCGTCCAGGGACATTGCTTGAAGAACAGGCTTCTACGGCCCACGGCGTCGGGCTCAAACACACCCTCCTGCTCGCGTTTGTCACCCTCGGCTCGCTGATCAACTTCTGTGATTGTCTGATGGCAGGCGGTACTTCGCGGCGCGACCATTCGGAAGTCGGCAGCGGATTCATCCACTTTAATTTCACGCCCTGGGGTCAGCGGGGAGACAAGGCCACGCCGTCGATTTGCGGAGATGTCGTCCGCGGTGTGTTTTTGGATCAACCGCGGATCTTTTTAGGTGGAGCCGGGGGCATGGTCGGCCCGCGAACGATCGGCTATGGCGCGATCACAGGCGCGGGGCAAGTGGTGCGCAAGGACGTCGACGAACACCAACTCGCCCTCCAACCGCTGCGTCCACTTTGCCGTGCGATCCAACCCAATCACCTCGATGCGCTCTCGCCCCGTCTCGAGCGCAACCTCGACTACATCGCCCAACTCACCGCCCTAAGGGCCTGGTACCGCGACGTCCGACTCGCCCGCCAAACGCCCGGACCAGGGCGCACGGTCATCGAAGCGGCACTACAAACCATCGAGCTGTGTATCGGCGAGCGTCAACAGCGAATCATTGCATTTGCAAACGAACGCGGGGCCACCCTCGCGTTTGCCGAGCACACTCCGCACGCCTGTCCCTTCAGATTCGAGCCGGGAGGTCCGGAGCACATCACGTGGGTACAGGCCCTCGCTCCAGCCATGCGCGGCGAGCTTCAGGCGTGGCTGCAACACGTGGTGGCCGATGCCCGCGCGAGTGTGACAGTCGGGTGATGGCCGATTTATTTGCCTTCTCTTCGTAACGAAGCTGACAGCAGGCGATGGGCTCGGTCGGTACCCATGGTTGTGATCAGTGTGGTCATTTTTGGACCCTTGGGGCGACCGAGCAACAGGTCGTAGGCGAGCGGTAAAAACGTTCGGTTGTCGAGCTCGGTCCCCTCGCACAGCGTGCGCATATGCGGGATGAGTTCGACCTCGGCGATGCCTGGATTGGTTGCTAATACATCGCAAAGTCGGCCGAGGACCAACGACTGTTCAGGCGTCAACTCGCGCACCACTGGCTCACTGCGGATCTTGTAGCGAAACTCCGGCGGGGCGTAGAGCTCAATCCAATTCCACACACACTCCGCCCGCGCCCGACACAGTTCGCGCTCGGCATCGGTTGTGATCAACCCTTCGGCCTCATAGGTCTGGCACGTCCCCTCCACATCGCCATCATGGATCTGCAAAATCATGCTCAGATGGCGAAATTGAGGCACAAACGGAACTTCGCCCGGGGTGATCCGGCGGTGCTCGGGGTCGGACAGTTGCATGGTCCGGCGGGCGGCCTGGCGCTTTTTATCCTTGCGCGAACCATCATCGGGTGCATATGCAAGCCTCCACGTGCGATCGAAATCTTCGTAGAGTTTGATGACGTCGAGGTCGAAGCTTATCTGTAACTCGCGGTTGGGCCGGGTGCCGACAAAGATCCAGCGCAACACCCGGGGCTCAAAGATCTTCAGGCAGTCGGCGACGGTAACCACATCGCCGGAGGAACTCGATATCTTGCCGCCACGGCCCTTGACGCGGACAAAGTCGTAGCCGACGTACTCGGGCGCGGTCCACCCGTAGAGCTCGCGCACGATGTCTTTGGCGGTGTCGTAACTCCCCCCGTCGGAGCTGTGGTCCTTGCCGCCTGGCTCAAAGGCAACTTTTTCGACGGACCAGCGCATCGGCCAATCGACCCGCCACGGAAGTTTGAGATTGCCGCCCTTGCGCAGGTCGACGCGTTCTGCATGTTGACAACGCTCGCAGGTGACATCGACGAGGTAGGTACGATCGGCCTCGGCAACGCCTTCAGGCTCGACGCCAAACTGCAATTGGTCGTAGCCACAGGCGCTGCAAAACCCGCTCAGGGGCAACCATTCCTCGGCCAGTCGCGTGCGGGCACCGGTCTTTTCGCGGGCCGCGTTGATCAACCCGCGAATGTCACTGCGCCGACGCAACGCGGTTGCGATCCCCTCGGCATACGCTCCGGCTCGATAGCGCCGGGACTGGCGAATAAACTCGGGTGCGATCCCAAGGGGCGCGAGACTCGACTCAAACTGCTCGATGTGGTGGTCCGCATAACTTGCATGTTCACCGAATGGGTCGGGCACATCCACGATGCTGCGCCCGAGATTTTTCGCCAGAACCTCGGCCTGGGGCATGTTTTTTGGAACCTTGCGAAACACGTCGAAGTCGTCCCACGAGTAGATAAACCGCACTTCGACCTCGTGGTCGCGCAGAGCTCGGGCGACCAAGTCGACGGTGATCACCTCGCGAAAGTTGCCGATATGCACCACACCCGAGGGGGTGATACCGGCGGCCACTGTGAATTGTTTTGCCCCTTTGTGGGCGGCCATGGTTTTACGCGCCGCGAGATCCGCCCAGTGACTGAAGTAGGAGTCGGGTGTTTGGGGCTTTGCATCCATCGCCCGGGGTTGTCGCCCAAAACGGGGTCGCTACGCAAGGGCAGGCGACCATCTGGCCGACGAGGTCGAGCTCGACATTTCGCGGCCGTTTGCTCGGTCGCGGAAGCCGGTCCGGGCACCGCGGGGTTGCGGATGCGAACCAAAGTTGCGGACACCCGTGATGCCGGAGGCTCAGAAGTCCATTACATGTATCTGCAAGGCCAAATCTTCAGGCTCAGGCCATCCACGACATGCACAACATCCACGACATCCATCCACATTTATGAATACATGTACCAACAAACGATGAGAGCTTCGCGGACACAGTTGCAGGCCGGCGAGCTGGGTTCGCCGACCTGCCGAACAGCCGCTATTTGCAGCCTGCTGCCTGTTTGAGGGTCGTGGGGCCCTCTTTGGTGTAGTCCGAAGCCCCGGCCTCTTCGTAGTGTTGGGCGGCCTCGTCGGCCAGTGCACAGGCAGCTTTGTTGTCGCCTTTGTACCGCTGGGCCGCCGCCATTCCTTCGACTGCCCGCCCGGCGAGCACCTTGTCATCGCCCGCGAGTTGTTTGGCCTTTTCAAATTGCTGGAGCGCGGCGTCAAACTCTTCGGGCTTGGTGATCTTGTCCTCTTCGCCAAACGCCATGCTGATGTGGGTGGTGCCGTAGAGGCAGTGGGCAAGGGCGGCGTTGGGGCCCGAAGCATCGAGGCTGAGGGCGGCCTCAAAGTCGGCCGCAGCCCCGGCGAAGTCTTCGGTGCCGTGGAGATAGGCACCGTGGGCGATCTTCGCCAGCGCCTGCACCTGTTTGTCACCGCTTTTGTCGGCCATCTCAACTGCCGTCTGGGCCGGCGCCTGGGCACTTTCGACGAGGTCGTAGATATGTGACAGGGCGACCCATGCGGCCGCCTGGGCCGAGGCCTTGAACTGCTGCCGCTCGGTCAAATCGGCGAGCATCGGCTCCAACGTGCCGGTGACTTTTTGGTAGTCGCCCAGCAAGTAGTTGGTGCGACCTTCGGCGATCTCCGGAGGATCGGGCTCTTGCGGCGGACCTTGGTCGGCGGGCTCTTGGCTATCACCGGTGTCCGAGTTTTCGACCGGGTCGCCGTCGGGCGGCGTGGTGTCTTCGGTGGGTTTTTTACAGGCGAGCGGAGCTGCGAGGGCGAGGGCGAGGAGCGTCGTGAGAATGCGGCGATTCATGGTGTCGTTTGGTTGGTCGGTGAAAGGATCTGCCCCGGAGGCTACGTCGGCTCACTCGCCGGCAAACTCGGGGCCTCGCCGCGCCGGGTGACGCGGACGTGTAGGTTACCGTCTTCTCCGAGCGAGCCATAGACCAGCTCCCGCGGATCGTCGTGTTCCCCGTGGCGCTCGGGCGAAAATCCGGCGATGATCTCGACTTCGTCACCGAGGTACATCGACACACTTTCAAAGTGCGGTGAGACGCGCTCGCTGTCGGCGATGACGGTTGCAGACTCCAGGTTGGTGACGATCGCCTTGCCAGTATCGTCGCGTAGCGTCACAAATTCGGCGGCGACGGCCATGTCACGACGCGCTCCTGCGCGGTTGCGGTAGATGCACTCGCGGCCCGGGGTGCCGCCCAAATTGCCGTCGGACGAGGTCAGGATCCCCCGCACCATCACCGGCACCTTTTGGGCCTCGGCAATCGGTGTGATCACCTGGCGCCGCATCGCCCGCTCGACAATTGCATTAAACGCACGGTCGCGCGGGCGATCGCTGGCCATCAACCCGCGACCTTTGGGCTCCAAAAATCCCGACCCCAACTGCATGCGAAGCCGTCGACTGCCGAGCCAGTACACGAGTATGGCAACCGGGATCAGGATGCCGATGGCAATCTCTGTCAGCCCCAGGCCGAGCAACCCAACTACCACCGCGCCTCCGCGAGTTTGAGGGTAAAGCTCAGCTCCTCGCCCTCTTTGTGGGCGCGCCGTCCTTCGACGAGCGAGGTTTCGGTGGCCCCGGGCTCGATGGTTGCGATCGGTTTGCCGGCGAGTGTTTGGCCGTCGGAAAACACAACTTCGGGGATGACCTGGGTCAGCGCCTGGGTCCCGCGGTTGTGGACCGAAACCACCCAGCGCACGCGCCCGAGCCAGATCTCCGGCCTGCCCTCGAGGTCGAGGGTGACGACAGGCGTCACATCGTAGGCCCGGTTTTGCGTCGACTTGCGCGACCGCGGGATCAGCCGCATGTGCTCGGCTTGGTAGTCGAGTTGGACAAAAAACTCGCGCATGACATTGAGCCCCAAAAGCCCTTCGCTGCGCTCGTTGGTGCACCCGTCACACACCGACACCAAAAGCCCGCGCAGGCGCAGCGTGCCCAGGGTCAACGCCGGGAGGTAGACCATTGGACTCTCCCGCGGACCGCTGGCGGTGTTGAACTTCAGTGTAGGTGCATCTTCTGGAACTTCGATACCGAGGCGAGCTGCGGTTGCGCTGCTGATGGTCGTAAACGAGGCCCCGGTATCAAACAGGTAGGGCATCGCCAACTTCCCGGCCGGACCTTCGAGTTGTATCTCCATCAAAATTGCGTTGCCCTCGGCGGCAAACGGAATCGTCAGGGCATCCTGGGACTGTTCGACGGCGGCCTTGCTCGCCGGTGCTTCGGCGACCACCGGTTCGGGGGGCTCGTCGACCCAATCGGCCGCGTTGTGTCCGAGCGCGCTGAGGACCTGGATGCCGGTGCTGGTGTCGTCACTGCGTTCGAGCAGGACCCACGCCCCGTTGCGGCGCAGGGCCAAGGCGGTGAGATCCGGGATCAGCTGGCTTGCGAGGATGAGCCCACAACCATTCCACACAAGCGGGATCCACGAGAGCGATGTGAACCAGCCTGTCTCCCGCTCGCGGTACCGCCACCACGCGAGTACCACAGGCGCGCCCACAGCCGCTGCGAGGACCAACACCCACGACCAAACATGGCCCGATTGTTCGACGTTGACAGTTCGCGAAAGCGAGAGCAACACCCAAACCGCAAGCACCGTGGCCGCGAGCGAGGCGAGTACGAGTAAAAACCACCCAAAACCACTGGCGACGACGCGCAGACCACTGACATGTCGACTCGATTTTGGGCGGGCGTTCACGCGACGCGATGCTATCAGCATCCATGCGGACTGACCCGCACACGCCCCATGAAAATTCCGAGTACGGATCACTCGACACATCGCTTCACAGAGCTGTTTTCGACGGGCTCTCGGGTCGTAAAACGTGCGCCAGCTAGGCGCTGTTCGGTGAGGCGACGCGCGAGAAAAGCCACGGATTGGGATCTCGAGCATCGGGTCGTCTGTTCGCTCCACCTGCGTTTCCCACAGGCTGCGACAACCGCTCGCCAAATCCCACATCGATACCAAACGCGAGCTGCTCCGCGGCCAACCGGGTGCGCTCGTGCGTTAACCACCGACCTTACTGATCGAGCAGGTGCGATTGTCGCGTTCCGGCCGCGATCGTTGGCTGGGCAACCGAAAAGCCGTAGCATGATGAGGTTTCATGGTCCTGCGATCGAAGCCGGCGCGAATCGCCACGTTTGGGGTTCGCTTCGAGTCCCATGACGACTTCTTAGTCGGCTACACCGATCATCTCCGCCATGGGTTTCTCGTTCTGCGTGGACGCAGCGATCTCAAACCCGGCCAACCGATCCGGATCAAACTCGGGTTGCCGAACAGGGCCATCTTGTATCTGACCGGCCATGTCAGCCGCGATCCGACAGAGCATCCGGTCGACGAGGAAGGCACCTTGATCCGGCTGGCACAGTACACGGCGGAACAGCAAAAGATCCTTGAGTTGTGTGTACACTCTCCTCTTGCCGAAGAAGAGGACCAACCGGACGACCGCGATCCACTCACGGTTCTGATCGTCGACGACTCGGCCTCGATCCGCAGCGAACTCTCGCGTGCCCTGACAGACGCGGGAATCACTGTACGAGCCGCAGAAAACGGTCTTGAAGCGATTTCCGCAGCGCTCAAGGAACGCCCCGACCTGATTCTGACCGACGTCGAAATGCCGGTGATGGACGGTTGGACGCTGTTGCGAATGGTGCGGGCACGCAAGAAGCTCGTCGAGATTCCGGTCGTGTTCCTGACGTCTCTAAGCGACGAACTTTCGCGTCTGCAGGGCTACCGCATGGGTGTCGACGAGTACTTGCCCAAGACCTTGCCGTCGGAAATCGTCGCCACCCGGGTCCGCGGAGTCGCCAAGCGAACCAAGCAAGGCAGCGGATCCGAAGAGGGTCTACGGGGGAATTTACGACATGTCCGATTGGGCAGTGTGCTGCAATTTTTAGAGGCCGAAAGCAAAACCGGCGACCTCATCCTCGACCGCGACGGCACCCAGGTGAGCCTTCGAATCTTCCAGGGATTCCTCCGCGATGTCGACGACCTCGGCGGCCACACCCACGCCCACGAACGCGTGTTTGAACTCCTCGGGTGGCAAGACGGTCGGTTTGAGTTCATCTCCCTGCCCGAGTCCGAAAGCCTCGACCGCGGCTCGATGAGCCCGACGCCGGTGACCTACCTGCTGATGGAGTACGCCCGCCGCGAAGACGAGGCCCGGGAAGAAGCCCGACGATCTGGAAAATAGATTCTTTCTAGAAAAATGTATCCTCATGTGATTCGACGGTGGACTCGCTGGCAATCGCCATCGGTCCAAACGTCCGGGCAGCGCAACTCCGTGCTCATACAGGATTGCTCGAGCACCGGTCAAACGCCCGGAGACACCTCACCGCCGTGGAAGCTCGACAAACGTGGCCGAGGGACATTGCCTGTGGGCCACCTCGACCAGATGGGCGTGGCAGGTCAAAAACAGGACCTGGGTCGAGCCGCTGAGCTCGTGCAGGGCCGCCAGCGTCGACCCGGCCCGGGCGTTGTCGAAGTTGACGAGCACGTCGTCCATCACCATCGGCAGGGGCTCCGAGCGGGCGCAGTATTCGAGAACATAGGCCAGGCGCAGGGCTAAAAACAGTTGCTCGCGCGTCCCGGTCGACAACTCCTGTGGCTGCCGCGGATTGCCGCGCGCATCGATCAGCACCAGGGCATCGCGCTGGGCCTCGGCCTCGACCCGCGTGTGACGGCCGTCGGTGATCCGCGCCATGATTTTTGATGCATGATCAAACAATTGAGGCTGGTGCTCGCGCACAAATGCCTCGGTGACATCGGAAAGCACCCGCCGGGCCAAACTCGTGATTGCGAACTGGCGCACGTTGTCCTCGAGCTCGGCGAGTTCCTGCTGCACCTGGCTGTTGATCTTGGCCGCCCGATCGCCTCCGAGGGTCTCAAACGCCGCCTGCAACTTGCCCCGCCGCTCGACCTCGCTAAACCGGCGAGCTTCGAGGGTGGCGAGCTCCCGGCCAAAGCGAACACAGGCAGCTTCGAGGGCCGGTTGCTCATGGGTCCGCACGAGCGTCTCGACCGTCGTTCGCGCGTCCCCGAGTCCACGGGTCAGCCGCTGCTCTCGCGCATCGAGCTCGTCTTTGAGATGCACATACATTTTACTTGTCTTGGCCATCTGGCCGAGTTCCTGCAGATCACCGGCATCGACCTGATTTTGCCAGTGTGCGAGGTGTTTGGCGATCTGCGCCGATGCGGCTTCGGTCTCCGCCATCGCCTGTTCCCGCTCGTCACACTCGAGCTCGACTTGACGCCTGGCCGCCGCCCGTGACTGTGCCTGCTGAAGTGCTCCCGAGAGGGCCTCGATCTGTTGCAACGGGGGCGCGTCGGGCTGATGGAGGCGTTGGGCGAGGGTACGAACTTCTTCGTCGAATTGGGCGAGCTGCTGTTGTTGTTCGGCCAGCTGACTTTGTTGTACTTGCAATGTTTTAGCCGCATCGGCCAGGGCACAGACCTCGGTGAGACGCTCGGCAAGCGCCTGGATCTCGAGGTCGGCCACGTCGCTCAGTCCGAGTGCGGTTGCGCGGTCGACCTCCTGCGTCCGCGTGTCCTCGAGCTGTTTCTGCTGCTGCTGACATTGCTGGCGCAGACGTATTTCACGGGCCCGCGCAGTTTCAATTTGCATGTGCAATGACTGGAGCTGCCCGACCCGGCGATCCGCCTCACGGCCCTGATCCACCAGGCGATCGACAAGGGTCTCCCAGGTGGCGTCGGGCAACTCGAGAAGCTGCCGTAACGCGTCTTCGTAGGCCCGCTTCGCCGGGAGCAAACGCTGGTGTTCCGCTCGCGCCTCGTCGCTTCGCCGCCTGCGCTGCTGCCACGCGAGCAAACGACGACGCACCTCGAGCATTTGCTCGGGCGACTCCGGCTCGATCCCACAGGCCGCCCACCGTTGACACCAGGCCGTCCACAGTTGCTCGCGCTCGTGTGCAACCTTCTTGAGTCGCGCGCGACGCAGTTTGCGTTCGGTCTGGTGGCGGGCGACCTGGGCCAACAGTTCGACACGACGGGCGACCTCCCCAGCTGCGTCACGCATGCGATCAGCTGTCGCATCGGCCTCGTGCATCGCGGCCTCAAACGCGGCCGCGAGGTCACCTCCAGGTGCGTAGGCTTGGGTCTCGAGGTCCGGAGGTTCTCCGCGTTCCCAGATTCTCCGCACGACCTCCCACGTTCGGTCGCGACGGATGCGTACGCGAGTCAAATCGCGGGGGTCGGGGAGCGTTTCGGCCTGCTCGAGCGCCTTGAGTTGTGCGCGTGCGACTGCGTGGGCCTCCGAAGCTTCGTCGAGACGCAGTGTCAACCCGCGCTGCTCGCGGGCGAGTTGTTGCAACTGACTGGCAAACCCGGCGATCTCGGGCTCATTCGGGTAGGAGTCGAGACTCGGCAACGGATCGGGAATGCCCTCGGGGAAATATTTGCTGATACATAAGAGGTCCTGTTCCTGCTCGCGCTGTATCTGCGAAAGTTCCCGCTCGAGTTCCTCCATCCGCCGTGATGTGTCGACCATCGCCGACAGCTGGCGGTGGAGACGGGCGAGCTCGGGATGGTCGCGGGATGTCACGTCCTCGACCGTCTGACGCAGGCAGGCAAGTACCTGGGCTTGGCGCTCGTGCTCACGTTCGGTATCTGCGAGGCTTTGTGCGAGCTGTTCCAACTCCTGGGACGCGGCCGAGAGCTGCCGGAGTTTGCCCGCCCGCTCCCCCAAAAACGTCACCGCGTCGCGCCGCTTGGCCTTGGCCTTGCCTTTGCGTTGCGGCTCTGGCGACAGCTGCTTGAGGGCGTCCGCGATCCGCTGCCGCTCGTCTGCGAGTGTTCGTTCCTGCCCCGGGAGTTGCTGGTGCATCGAAGCCAGCGAGATCGCCTGGGTTGCCAACCGTTGGACCGTTTGTTGTACCTGCAATAGTGTTGGATCATAGGCGAGTGCATCGGCGCGTCGGCGAAGGTGCTGCAACTGCGTGCGCAAACCATCGAGCTTGCGCTGGCAGCGTTCACCCTCCTCGAGCTGCCCCAAGACGTCCTGCGCGGTCGCGCGATCAAACACCGCGGGCTCGTCAAACGCTTTCAGTTGTACCTGCAATCGATCACACGCGTCGACATCCTCGTAGTATTCGAGGGCCTTTTGATGGGTCGTGTGTCGCACCTGCAGCTCGTCGATCGCGGTGGCATCGGCCGTGAGCTGGGCCTCGATTTGCTGCAACTCACCGGTCAGGTTTTGGTACTGTGTGCGGTCGAACGTCGCCTGTCGCAACTGCGTCCGCAGCCCGGTCAATGCCGCTGTGAGCCGGTTGATCGGCGGATTTTTCCCGCGCGGCAAAAACCGGGCATCCGCCTCCTCACCGAGTTTTTCGAGGATCGCGTGGACCTTTCGCCCCGCCCCGCCGAGCGCCCCACCGCCGAGAATTTCGTGTAGCCCGGAGATCCGCAACACCTCTGAGCCCTGCTGCAGATGGTGTTGGGTAAACCCAAACACCGACTGGTACAGCGACGCACTCAACCCGCCGAAGTAGGCTGCAAACCCGGCTTCGTCGAGCACACCGGACGTGCCATCCCCCTGGTACAAACCACTGAGCGCCTGCTTTTTGCGTTTGCGCCGACACAGTTGCAGGCGCCTGCCGGCCGCGTCGAGCATCTCGGCGCGGATCGACATCGCCTGGTAGTCGTACATAAAGTTGTAGGGCGTGCGCTGATGAATACCGAACATCAGGGCGTTGATGGCCGACAACAGGGTGGTCTTGCCCGCCTCGTTGGGACCGTAGACGATCACCAAGTCGCCGGTGAGGTCGAGGTCGAGGCGCTCGAACTGTCCATAGCGTTCGAGGATCAGCCGCTCAAACCTCACCTGCGAACCTCCGGAGGGTCCGGAGTCGTCGATATACTTGCAGATACACTACGTCGCGCGGCCGAACGCGTGGGCCCCTCATCGGCTTCGAGCCGTCCGAGCAACTGCGACTGTACATCGCGCAGGAGGTCGCGAACCTGCTCCGGATGATCCGGCCGTGTCTCGACAAATGCCGCCACACTGGCGCTCACCGGTGCGAGTTGCTCGGCGAGCGCGGCGAGGGCCTTGGGATCCTGTTCAAGCTGTTCGATGTGTTTGCGCAGGGCGGCCGCCAGGGCCAACGAGCTTTGCTCCTCATCCGCGCGTTGTGGTGGTTGTGTCTGCAACAAAATCTTCTCGGGATAGATCCCACCGACGTCGGCCGCAACCGCACGCACCCGGGTGGCGAGCACCTGGGGATGGGCCGCGAGATGCCTGTGGAGGGCCGTGCGACCGGTGACCCGCACCCGCACAAGGATCCCCCGCCCCTGGGCCTGGGTCTGTAACTCGGAACATGCACTTCGGAGCTTGTCGTCGAGCGCAGCGACATCATCGTCCGGGTCGAGTGCGACGGACAGGTCAAACCACCGCAGCACGTCGAGGGGACAAAACGAGACCTCGACGATCCGCTGCCCGGCAACTTCAATGATCATACACCCTTTTTCGCCGGTCTCCCGCGCGTGTCGACCCTGGAGGTTGCCGGGGTAGACGACCCAGGGTTCACGGTGCAGGATGGCCCGCTGATGGACATGGCCCAGGGCCCAGTAGTGGTAGCCGTGGCGCACAAGCTGCTTGACTGTACACGGAGCGTAGTTGCCGTGATCGGCCGAGCCGGTGGCGTTGGTGTGCAACAACCCGATGTTGACCAGCCCGCGGATCGGCTTGGGATAGTCGCGGGCGAGGTTGTCATCGACGACGCGGTGGGGATAGCTGCGCCCGTGGACGGCGACCCCCCAGCGCTCCAACACAACCGACTCCGGGGCATCGCTGGCCAACACGCGGACATGGGCGGGCAGCGGGATGTGGTGGGTCAGCGGCGATTCGGCATCGTGGTTGCCGTGCAGCATCACCACTTGGGTCTGGCTGTCACGCAGCCGGGCGAGCTGGCGTACAAAAAACACACCGGTATTAAAATCCCGCCATTGCCCATCGAACACATCGCCGGCGAGGAGCAACAACTCGGCCCGCTGCTCGCAACACAGATCGATGAGGTTGCAAAACGCCTTGCGGGTGGCCTGGCGAACATCTTCGGCCGGCAACCCCTCATGGCGACTGAGCCCGCGAAGTGGGCTGTCAATGTGGAGGTCGGCTGCGTGCACAACCTTCATGCGAGTGAGTGTGCACGGTCCCGAGCCGGGTGTCAGGGAGAATCACTCAAACGCCGCGTGACAGGCGCGACAACCTAGATTTCTCACACGCTGGATGCCAAAAACCGCACCGAGCACACACGGGACTCATTGCATGCATTTGCAAGGCAAAGAAGCTGCTGGTCACTTGATCTGCACGCGATAAACCACACCTGAGAAACTCGTTGCAACTCGGACGCCACCGTTCCGGGCCAGGAGGACAGATGCCCCGTCGAGACTCGCAACCGACACCTGCTGCCGACACGCCAAAAGCCGGACAGTCGTGGGCTGGGTTTTTGATCGAAGCTGTCCTCGCCGAAGACACTGCCCCGCAGCGACCTGCCGACACACCCCAAAAAAATCCGGTGCGGCCGACGGCTCGCACACGAATTCTCACAACCAAACATTCTTAAGATCGCGGTGTAGCGAACTGGCCGAGCAACGGAATCGGGCCGCGACAGACCAAAAAACGAGTACCATGTGCCCACATCAGGGCTGGAGGCGAGCTTGAGCGATCCCAAGTCAGAGTCGTCACGAACTGTACAAGAGACCGCACGAACGATCTTACGTTTCTTGCGTGAGCACCCCGATGGTGCATCGAAGGACGCCCTTGCCAAAAAGGCCGGGGTCGCGGGGGTCACCGTGCAACGTGCCCTCAAGTACATGCGTGAGAACTGGGACGCGCCGTTGCAGTTCAACCACGGGGCCAAACAGTGGCAGTTGCTCGACCGCAGTTTCACCCTGCCGCTCACCGACCCCGAACCCGAGGATTTAGCAGCCGTTGTGTTTGCCGCCGCCCTCCTGTCACCGATCGCCGACGAAGAGCTCAACGCCCGGGTCCGCCGGCTGATCGAGCAAATGGACGAGGCGGTCGAAGAAAAACGATCGCGTCTCGACAGTGGGCGCGTGCGTCCCCGGGCCGTGACTGCCACCTCGACGACGAGCTCCGAGGTCGACAGCCGCCTGATCTCCAAGCTCGCAACCTCGATCGGCGTGGGTGTGGTCCGGATTCAATACGAAAGCCCGTGGAGCAATACGGTCAAGCACCACGACATCGAACCGTGGCAGCTGCGCATCCACGACGGTTCGATGTATCTACGAGCTTTTTCTCGTACATACAACGAAGCCCGCAGCTACCGCGTAGCCCAGATCGTCCACGCCCGCGTTTTGCCCGAAGAACGCCCGCGCGAAGCAATCCCGCCGCGCAGCAAACTGTGGGGCAGCGCCGACCCGGGCTACGGGATCGACAGCGATCGCCCGGGAGTGGCGGTGCTGCGAATCCGCGGAGGGGTCGCGCGCTGGGTGTCGCGCATGAAGTGGGACCCCGGGCAAGAAGATCGCTGGATCACCGAGGGCGAGCTACTCGAGCGCCGGGTGCCGTACCACTCGTGCCGCGAGTTCGCCCGCCGGTTGTTGAGCATCGTCGATGGGCTCGATGCAATCGAACCACCGGAGTTGCGCGAGGAAGTCGTGCAGGACGCCCAGGAGTTCTTGCAGCGCATCTCGTAGTCGCGCCCGTCCGAATGACGGCGTGAACGGGCACAGTTGTCGTGGCTGCGCTCGTTTCGCAAATGGCCGTTCATCTCAATGTATTTACAATCGTTACCTCCGCCGGCGGCTGCGCCACGCGATCAGACCGATCAAGCCCAAGCTCAGCCAACCGGCGGCCTGCTTGCGCACGCGTGCAGCCGTGCATCCGAGAGTCCCGTTGTCGTAGTTGTAACGGGCATTGGACGCCTCTAAGGCCTCGTCGATCTTCGCGCCGTTGTCCTCCTCGACCATCAACGCCCCGGAGGGTGGTGCCTTGGCGATCGTCTTGGCAAACGGCATGTCGATGTCGCCGTCGAACACCGGCCAGTTGCCGTCTTCGTTGAGTAGCAACTCGCGCTCGTCATCAAACACGATCTTGTTGGACCCCTCGCACGGAAAAAACTGATCCGCTTGGCGGTTGTTGGCGACATCGGGCAGGTCGGGATTGACGTGAAACATCGGGTCGACCAGCATCTCGTGGGGGGAGATGGTCGTGTACATCCGCGTGAGATACGGCCACCGCTGCAGCAGGGTTTCGGCGTGTTGGGCCGGCTGCTTGATCCGCTCGCGCAGGGCGTCAGAAAACGCCACCGGGTCCCACACCTCGAGGTCGATCAGGTCGGAGAACTGACCGAGGTTGCGGTAGTACTCCGATTCGGAAATCCCCATCCCCTCGGGTGCGGGCAAAAACTCGCGCAAGACCGAGGCGATCAGCGGGTGGTAGTACTGGCAGGGATCAAACGAACATTCGAGCAGACCCTGGCCGGCCAGCGCATCGATGATTGTATATCCCTGACTGATGATCGGGTGCTCGGTGTTGTCAAACTCGCCGGCAGCCCACTGGGGATTGTAGTAGTTGCCGGGGACGACCGAGCTCTGCCCGGCATACTCGGTGACAAACGCCCGCCCGCCGGCTTCGTCGACCGCAAGCGTGACCACGTCGTTGTAGTTGGCGGCAAAGTTCACCCAGTCGAGCACGGCATCGTTGAGCTCGACATGCTTGTAGTTGCTGGGAACTGCCCGCGAGCTACCGAGGAAAAATGTACGTACACCCATATCCTCGACCGCGGCGATCCGTGTCAGCCGCAACGGCACACACGGCTCGTCGCCCTGGTAAGTCATCACCAAGGGATGGATCTCGTCGAGATTGGCCCCGCTGTTGAGCTTGACCGCAGCGAACAGGTGCCCCTCGTCGAGGTATTCCTGGACGATCTCGGGGGCCTCGGCATCCTGGGCGTAACCGTTTTGTTCGAGCCACTCGTAGAGTTCGGTGGCCGAGTTGCTCTGCAGGACATCGATATAAAATGCACCGACAATCTCGCGGGCGAGCACCTGGGTGCCGCCGGTTTCTTGACCACTGGTGCCCGAGCTGATCGCCCCGGCCGAGTCAAAATCACCGCCGTCCTCGGCGGCAAAACGGCCAAATCCCGGCGCACATCCACCACCCATCGGGCCCTGCATTTCCTGGCAATCGAGCTGGCCCTGCAGCGCATACGTCGGCACGGTACTGCTCAACAGGTTTTGGAACAGTTGCTCGGAGCCAACAGAAAACTCGGGTAACGCGGTCACAGGAATGATCCAGGCGAAGTTTTGCGGCTCGCCGACGTACTGGATCTGAATGTGGGCCGCGACGGTCCCCGCCTGGTCGTCGACGACAAACAGGATATTCTCGCCGGTCTGGTCGACGGGCATCGGCGGACCGCCGCCATCACAGAAAAACCCACCACAGGCCTCCACAGGATGGGGCAGCGCGAGCATCACAGTCGCGGTGGTGGCACATGTGGTGACGAGTTTTTTATAAAAATTTAGTTGCATGACGGCCTCGATCCGAAGCGGCCCGACCTGGCAGATCCGACACTTCGGTTCGATTGTACAGGTTTCCCCACAGGCCCAAAACGTTTTTGCGAGCCCGTTCGAGGCCTGCATGAACGTGGTTCTGGGCACGGCCGACGAGCCGGCCCGCCATGCCGCAACCCGGGGGATGGGCATGGCTCGAGATGTTGTGTCTACATTTATTTTTGGCGTCGACGACTGCGCCAGGCGATCAGGCAGATCAAGCCAAAGCTCATCCAACCCGCCGCATGCTTGCCGACCCGCGTGGACGTGCACCCGGTGCGCTCGCCGTTGTCGTAGTTGTAGCGGGCGTTGGAGAGTTCGAGGGCCTCGGCGATCTTGTCACGGTTGTCGACCTCGACCATCAGAGCACCACTCGGCGGCGCGGCGGCGATCGACTTGGCGAAAGGCATGTCGATGTCACCGTCAAACACCGGCCAGTTGCCACTTTCGTCGAGCAAAAGCTCGGCCTCGTCGTCAAAGATCACCTTGTTGGACCCCTCGCATGGAATCGACAGGGTCGCGGTATGTGATTGTGCAACATCCGGGAGGTCCGGATTGGTGTGGAACATCGGGTCGACCAACATCTCGTGGGGCGAGATCGTGGTGAACATCCGGGTGAGGTGGGGCCAGCGTTGCAGGAGGTAGTCGGCGTGTTGTGCCGGATCCTTGATGCGCTCGCGCAGGGCGTCGGAAAACGCGACCGGGTCCCAGGCGTCGAGGTCGATCAGCGAGTTGAACTGGTCGAGGTTGGCGTAAAACTCGGACTCCGAAATCCCCATGCCCTCGGGCGCCGGCAAAAACTCGCGCAACACCGAGGCGATCAGCGGGTGGAAGTACTGACATTCGAATGAACAGTCGAGCAATCCCTGGCCTTCGAGGGCATCGATGACGGTGTACCCCTGGCTGATGATCGGATGCTCGGTGTTGTCAAACTCGCCGGCGCTCCATTGGGGATTGTAGTGATTGCTCGGGATCAGCGAACTGGCGCCGGCGTACTCGGTGACAAACGCCCGACCACCGGCCTCGTCGACCGCCAAGGTGACCACTTCGTTGTAGTTGGCCGCCGAGTTGACCCAATCGATCTGGGCGTCGTTGAGTTCGACATGCTTGTAGTTCGACGGCACCGCGCGTTCGGTGCCGAGGAAAAATGTACGTACACCCATATCCTCAACCGCGGCGATCCGCGTGAGTCGCAGCGGGACGCATGGCTCATTGCCCGCGTAGGTCATCGCCAGTGGATGGATCTCGTCGATATTCTCGGCGTTGATCAACTTGACCGCAGCGAAATAAAGGCCTTCGTCGAGGTATTCTTGGACGATCTCGGGGGCCTCGGCATCTTGGGCGTAGCCGTTTTGGTCGAGCCATTCGTAGAGCTCGGTGGCCGAGTTACTCTGCAAAACGTCGATGTGAAACGCACCGACCTGGTCGCGGGCGACGACCGTTGTACCGGTCGATTCTCCTGCGTCGCCTGTCACACCGGAGTCGCTACCGCCCGCGGAACCGTTGATACTCTCGTCGGAGCCAAACGCATCACCACAGCCAAACCCACCGCCAGCGGGGCCGATGTTGTCGGCACAGTCAAACACGGCCGAGGTCGAGTAGACCGGCACGGTCGCCTGCAGGAGGTTTTGAAACAGCTGGTCAGAGCCAACGGTAAACTCCGGGATCGCGGTGACCGGAATGATCCAGGCGAAGTTTTGCGGCTCGCCCATGTATTGGATCTGGATGTGTGCCTCGACGGTATTGGCCGCGTTGTCGACGACAAACAAAATGTTCTCACCGGTTTGATCGACGGGCATCGGCGGACCGTTGCCAGCGTCGCAGAAAAACCCGCCACACGCCTGGGCCAGGTTTGGCACTGCAGCGGTGACAAGACCCGTCGACACGGCGGCCAACAGACCCATACGGGCAAAACGAGAGAGGAAGCGAATCGAGTGATGTGTTCCCATGATGGGACCTCAAGGTTGTCTTTTATGAAAAGGTGAAGAGATGATGTGAAGTTGCGTGGCAACCACACGGTTATGCGTAGAAGTGTAGCCGGTGGTCGCCCACCGATCGAGCCGGTGTGGACCTCTGTCACCCGGTTCGCGCGATGACGCCCGTTTTTTATGATTGCAGCGTATTGACTCGCTGTCGGGCCGCGACAGGCTGTCGAGATTGGTGCTTGGGTGCCAACCTCGACAGCGGCCCGACCTTCGCCTCGCGAGCCGGCGAACCACGTTTGTCGTCCCGACTTCGCCCTGCGACCAACCTACGCCGCGATCACAAAAACTAGCCGCCTCGAAGCCAAGAGAAACCCAGGTGCCGACCACAACAGGTTTGTCGCGGCCCGACTCCTTCGCCCTGCGAGTAAACCACACCGCGATCATAAAACACTGTTAGTCTCGTCGCTGATGCCTCGCCTCTCCGCCACTGGACCGCGGATGCGCCCCGCCGACTGGATCAACTGGGGCCTTGTGGTCGCCATGACGGCCGCCGCCGCCGTGCACCCGGACCCGGTGTTGTTCCTCGGTGGCCTCGTGGTGTGTTTTATCGTCCTGACCGCGATCATTCTCGGTGGTAGTTACCTCAGTCACCGCCTCTCGAACGTGTCGGGCACCCGGATCCAGGGACCGCGGCGCGGACGTTCGATGATTGTACAAGAAGCCTACGAATCGACGCGTGCCATGTACATCGTCGCCTGCATCGCTGCCTGGCCGATCGCACAGATCCGTATGGGTGACCCATCTGGGTTGGTGTGGACGACCGAGCAGGCCGGTGGCAGCACCCTGTGGATCGTGGTTCAGTTCTTTTTCGGTGTCATACTTGCTGATGCATGGACCTATTGGAAACACCGGTTGTTGCACACGCGTCTGCTGTTTGGTTTTCATCGCCAACACCACGCATTTCGCGACCCGACCCCATTTGCCGGATTTGCCATTTCCCCGGTCGAGGCCCTGCTGACGTTTTGTCCGATCTTTTTGCTGTGCCTGCCGCAGGCTCCCCACTACGCACCGATGTACTTCGGCCTCATCGCCGCGTTTGTCGGCCTCAACTTCTACCTCCACTGCGGCGTGACCTACCGCCTCGCCGAGCTTGTGTTGCCCAAACTGCTACTCAACAGCTCCGCCCATCACAACCTCCACCACGCCAGGGCCAACGTCAATTTTGGTGAGGTGAGCTTTTTTTGGGACCGGCTGTGTGGGACGTCGTGGGCCCCGACCCGCGACGATCCGGTTTGAGCCGCGAACGTGGACTCGAGCCGCTCGTCCATGTATAAGCATTCTTTTGTGTTGACGGTGTGAAATCTGTCGCACAGTTTTCGTCTCCGCGATCTGCATTGAGTCCTGAATTCCCGCAGACTTGTCACAGAACTCGGTTTTCGGTAAGTCGCCCCCGACGTGGAACTGACTGACCTCGCCGACTCTCCCGCCCGCATTTTTAAACTGCGTCTCGAGTTCCCGATCGTTCGGCGAGTGTTGGCCCTCGGCAGTTGGGTGATGCTGGCGATGATCACCCAGTTTTTTGTCAATGCCGCCGACAACTTTATGGTCGGGCGGCTCGACGACACGGCGTTGGCAACCGCGTCCCAGGCCGCACTCGGATTGGGGCTGCCACTGTTTTGGGCGATCGGCGGATTTTTTTCCGCGGTCGCGTTTGGCACCCAAGCCATGACAGCGCGCCGCTACGCCGAAGGTGATCGGCTGCGGGCCGGCCAAGTGTTGTGGAACTCGCTGATGGTGGCGACGTTTGCCGGGATCTTTGGCGCATCCGTCGGCTACCTGCTCACCCCCCACGCGGTCGACTTCTTGGCCACAGCGAGCCCCGAACAGGCCACCCTCGGCAGCTCCTACACCCAGATGCGCATGATCGGCGTGCCGGGGATGGTGCTGACCTTTAGCTACAAAGCGTTTTTCGACGGGATCGCCAAGACCCACGTCCACCTCTACGCGGCCGTGGTGATGAATCTGATCAACATCGCCCTCAACTACCTGATGATCTACGGGGCACCTGCACTTGGAATCCCAATGATGGGACTCGACGGTGCGGGCCTCGCCTCGGCCCTGAGCACCTACCTGGGACTGTTCATCATGATTGGGGTTAGCTTCCACCCCAAATATCTCAGTACATACAAGTTTTATCAACTCGCCCATTCGAGCTGGAAAGTCGCCGCCCGGATCATCCGCCTGATGCTCCCCTCGGGCTCGGCGACGGTCATGATCATGACCGGATTTTTGTTGTTTATGCGCTTTGTCGGCGACATCGATGCGGTCGTCGGCGGCAA
This sequence comes from uncultured Nannocystaceae bacterium, assembly GCA_964621785.1. Taxonomy (GTDB): domain Bacteria; phylum Myxococcota_A; class Polyangia; order Nannocystales; family Nannocystaceae; genus JACKDW01. Next base: position 13,867 of record CAZUPD010000005.1, on the reverse strand, counting down.
CACCTATTCGGCGGCGACCAAGGCCATCATGGACACGGCGGCCCTGTGTTTTATGCCGATCGTCGCGTTTGGCACGGCAACCGCCACCGCAGTGAGCCAGAGCCTCGGTGCAAACAAACCCAACCTCGCGGCGCGCTACGGGTGGGAATCAGTCCGACTCGGTGTATTTGCAATGTTGCTCGCCGGGACCGTGTTTGCGCTGTTCCCCGAGGACATCCTTCGCATCTGGGCACCCAACGATCCGGCGGTCGCGGCCGCGGGCGCCAACTCGTTGCGAATGATCGCACTCGGGCTGCCGATGATGGTAGTCGGGCTGATTCTGTCACAGGCGCTGTACGGAGCCGGGGCCAACACGTTCGTCATGATCATCGAGGGCCTGCTGCACTTCGGCGTACTGGTACCGATGAGCTGGCTTTTGGGACCGAAGCTCGGTTTCGGGATCGAGGGCGTTTGGGCGGCCGCAACCCTCTACGTGAACCTGTTGGGACTGTTCATGGGAGCCAAGTTTTTGGGCAAAAGCTGGCGAAAGATTCGCCTGTGACCCAAGGCAGTTGTCGCATATACAAAGGAATGATCGATCCCGGGCGCGGATAACTGACATCCGGCCCACGCGAGCAGTTGATCCGCACCAGATCAACAACCATCGGCAAGCTATGGATGGACCGCTCGACGGTCCCGGGGGCGCGGGCGGTGGTGGCCCGCGCCATGTGGACGGGCGCGTGGTTCCTGGACCAACTACGCGTCCCGTCCGCACCCGTTTGTCCGCAGGCTCACTGCACGCTGTGGAACCCACGAAGGTTTGACAGCTACGTAGGAACGCACAGACAATTTGCACAGTACGCAGCGAACGCTCGCTTCGCAAACCTGCGACCGGGCAAGCGCTGTGTTTTGACCTGCCGCTGCCGTATGATGCCCGCCGATGTCGCGTCTCCGATCGACACTGACCCGCACCGCCAGCCTCATCGCGCTCACGGTACTCGTGCCGTGTTGGGGAGCCTGCGAGGGCAACGACAAGCCGGCTCCAAGTACCAAGCCGATCGCCGCAAAAGTGACAAAAACCGAAGCCGGGCCAGTCAACTACGACGTCCGCCGAATCCGTCCACGCAACGAGGAGCCCCTCGAGGCAATGTTCGAGCGCCTGCGCAAACAGGCACTTGCCGACAACAAACGCGTGGCCGTCCTGTTCAGCGCCGATTGGTGCGAGCCGTGCCGAATCCTCGACGCCGAGCTCGGGGGAACCCACCCCCGCGAGCAAATCGGAGATGTCCGGTTGCTCGAGTTCAAAGAGGAAGACTGGTCGGCGGTGACACGCCTCGACGAGTACAACAAGCTGCGTGAGCGCTGGGATACAAACGCGGGGTCATACCCGTTGCTGGTGTTGTTGCGCAGCGACGGAAGCATCCTCGAAGAGATGAAGGCGGCCAAAGAACGTCTCGAAGCCGCGGGCAAACAGGCGACGCTGCCGGTGTGGTTTGTCGATACGCGGGATCTTCATTGAGCACACCCAAGTTGCACATACATTTTTCATAGTATGACAATGATGCATCCCTCTGGAGGGGAACACCTCGCGAATCATCCTCCGAATCGAGCTCGTCGCCGGTACGCTCTGGGAACTGCCGTCTGCGCTTGACGAGTTTGTGCAACACGACGATACGCACCAAGCGCGCTTGGTAACGCGACCTCGATCTCAACCAGGCCCGCTACGACAAGCCTTCAAGGTTTGTCTCAGGGCAAAGAAAAACCGCGCGCTACTCAATGAGTGGCGCGCGGTACGGGGCGGACGGGACTCGAACCCGCGACCTCCGGCGTGACAGGCCGGCGTTATAACCAACTTAACTACCGCCCCAACCCCCTGCCGAACGTGTGTTCATCAGGGAGCGCGAGCATGGATGAGACTCCCTCGGGTGTCAAGCTCCTGCTTCACGAACTTTGCTCGTCGAACTCGAGAGGAATGCCACAATGTTTGGCCCCCGCCAGCGTGCGCCTAAGACGCGTTCTAGGGTTGGATCGACTCGGTCCATGCACTGCATGATCGTCTCGATCCACCGGTTTCCCGCCGACGAACGGGGACTCGCAACAGCCTCTCGGTTCGCTACCGACGGCCCTCCGGAATTTCGCAATGCCCGCAGTCGATCGACTGCACTCAACAAATTGGGGAACACCAGACCTGCGACTCGCGGACCACTCCACAGGATCTCGACTTTCAGGCCTGCTGCTAGTGCTGCCTGGCTGAGCGTCTCCCCGGTAAAAAAACTGATGTGGTCGCCTAGCTCGAGTGGTCGGTAGTACTTGCCCCACAACGGTCGTAGGAGATCTCCCCAGTTCGGAACTTCGATCAGGGCGCGGCCGCCGTGGCTCAGATGCCCCGCGATCCACTTGAGGACCCGCACGGGCCTGTGGAAGTGCTCCAGAACATGGGTGACCGTGATCAACTCGAACGTGTGGTCCACGCCGATCACTTCGGCCTCGACATCGGCATTGAGGATCTCGTGTCCCGACGCTCGGGCCACCGTCGCCGCGGGTGAGCGTTCGACGCCCCAGGTTTCAAACCCTCGCTCGCTCAGGGCGTCGAGCAACAGACCCGTATTGCATCCGATATCGAGGGCTCGTGGTGTTGTCCCCGTCTCGGTTTGACATTGCTGACGCAGCCAGCCGTTCGAGATCCGGTCGTAGCGGGCGAGCTCGAGGTGTTTGCGGTCGACCCCGGGTCTTGCCTGACCCCGGGCCCGACCGCCGTAGTAGGTCTCGGCTAAGAACCCGGCGTCGTAACATCCTGTTGCATATACAAGTGAACACGCTGTGCAGCGCACAAGCTCGATCGTCTGCGACACAGCGAGCACCCGCACGCGGGCCCGACCTTCACACACGGGACAGATCTCGACGGGGATCAGCGCGGGTTGCATGGGACGATCATTGTAGGTGCAACCTGATCGACAAGCGGCCTACTTCCCGAGTTTGGCCTTGACCTTGGCGATCCGGCTCGCGGCCGCTGAAGCCCCGAGAGACTCCGCCTTTTCGTAGTGTTTGAGGGCATCTTGGTAGCGCAGCACTCCGTAATAGGCATCGCCTAACTTGAGGTGATAGACCTTGCTCTTGGGAGCGGCTGCCACCGCACGTTCGGCAAAGTTGACGGCCTTTTGCCGCTTTCCGGTATCGAAGTAGATATCTGAAAGCCCGCTGAGTGCTGCTGCGTTGCGGTTGTCGGATGCCAGCGCCTGGTGAAACAGATTTTCTGCCTGCCCCCGTCGCCCGGCCGACAGTGCAGCCTTGCCTTCATCGACCAACTCGCGGGCGCGTTTGGGATCGCGTTTGGAGCGTTGAATCGCCGAACGTCCGTTGTTGCGCGACTTGCCACCGCTGTCTGAACTGTCCGAGCTGTCATCGACGATTTCGTCGGTATCCGAGCTGTCCTCTCCGCCAGTCTCGGGCGGATCGCTGGTGTCGTCCTCCGGTTCTTTCGGCGCGGGATTCTTGCGTTTCTTGCGGATGTTCTTGATCCCCGAGGCGCGCTCGAGGGCCTTGTCATCCACCATTTCGTGCAGGGGCGCGTCGACCTTGGCGATGCTCTCGGCGAACAACTTCTCGCGTTTGGCTTCGTCTTCTTCGGCCAGGGCACTGGCCACCGCCATCGCCCGGCGTTCGGCCTCGGTAAAGTCGCCGGCTGCCGCCTTTTCGAGGAACACTTGGAACATCGGGATCCCGACTTTGGAACGCTCGATCGCGCGTTCGTTGGTCGGATCAAACGTCCGTGCCCAGAAGTAATACTCGACGGCAAACCGCGTCACGCCGGCATCCCAGTACTTGTCGGCCAACTTCAGCAGTGTGTCGGCATAGGCCGTGCGCAGCTCCTTGCCCCGCTGGATTCCCGCATCGGCGACATTTCCGTCGAGGCCTTCGAGCTCGAGAACCCACTGATAGGCCGACCTGCCCTCTTCTTCAGGTGGCACCGTGACGTAGTGATTGAGCGCCGCTGCCTGCTGGGCCTGGGCGGTCAGCTCGGTGATCTGGTCCTGCTCTTGCACCGTCAGCTCGGTGGCTTTGAGTGCATATACAGTTGCGCCGGCGGCCAGGACCAGGGATAGCACCGCGACGATCGGCCAAAACCACCGCCGCGTCTGGACCGGCTCGAGCGGACTCGGCATATCGCGGATCAAACGCTCGCGGCGCTCGGGCTCGACATCCGGCAGCGGGAGGTCGTCCCACGGGGTTGTGATTCCGGCGGCGATCTGGGCCTCACACAACGCCCCCTCGAGATCCTTCATATCGCTGTAGCGATCGCTAGGAGTTTTTTCGAGGCACTTTAAAATCACCGCCTCAATCTGCGGCGGGATGGCGCGGTGGGGTCGAACCTCCGTCGGCGGGACCACGGGTTGTGACAGATGGGCCGCGAGTACCTGTTCGATGTCGTCGTCGGTGAACGGCGGATGGCCGACCAGCAACTCGTAGGCCAAGCAGCCTACCGAGTACATGTCGAGATGCCCGTCGAACGGTTGTCCGGCGATCTGCTCGGGGGCCATGTAGTGCGGGGTCCCGGCGATCTTGGCTGCGTCGCCGGCCGCCAACATGGCACTGATTCCGAAGTCGACGATCTTGACGACCCCCTCGCGCCCTTCTCGATTGACGAGGATGACGTTCTCCGGCTTGATGTCGCGGTGGACCACGCCGGCGTCGTGGGCCGCCTGCAACCCTTTGCACAGTTGGCGCAGGATCGCGATCAGCATCGGCGGCTCGATCCAGTCGGTGTCGTTGTCGGGAACCAAGTCGACACCGTCGAGCAGCTCCATGCAGAAGAACAGACGTCCGTCGGGGAGCTCGCCAAAGTCGTAGACCTCGACGATGTTGCGCGAGCCCATGCGGCTGGCGGCCCGCGCTTCGTCGCGAAACACCTTAGCCATCCCCGGCTCTTGGCTGAGGTCGAAACGCAAAATCTTGAGTGCGACCCGGCGTTCGATGTCGACGTGTTCGGCCTCGTAGACCACGCCCATGCCGCCCTCGCCCAACCACCGCAACAAGCGGTAGCGCGTCCCGGGAACGACCTTGCCAGCGATCAGTCGCACACGCGAACGCTCGACCGTTTCGGGAATCGCTACTGGTTCGGAGTCGATCCGCGTCGCCCGGTTGCGTTCGGACTCCGCCCTTCCGGTCGGCCTTGGGATCTCGGGCATCGGTGCCGGTGGCGGCGACGTGGCCTCGGCCTCTATCTCGATCTCGTCTGGCCCATCATCGGACGGCACGCGAATCGCCCCCGAAGGTGTTGGCGGTGCCTCACCCGGAGCGGCCACACCTCCGAGATGTACGATCGTGCCGGTCCGCGAAGATGCGGCCGAGGCCGAGGATGTTTGCGCTGCCACGGCCTCGCGAAAAAGTCCCGAAACCACGGACGCGGCTTCAGCGGGCGTCTTGGGTTTGCCGACCCGGATCGAGGACGTTTCTGCTTCGGGCTTGGGTGCCGACCGCCCGAACTTGGTCGCGCGCGCAGGATCCGGGCGGCGACCCGGAGGCGGAGCAAGGGGGTTGCCCGCCCGCGGTTTGCCTTGTCTGGCGGGTTTACGGTCTGCCATATGTCTCGCCCTGTCGGCTCATCGATGCACCCCACAAAACGCCGGTGGTCACTACGAGTTTTACAAAACTCGAACGTGGCGAAAAGGCCCACGCGGGATCCACAAGCCGTCTAAGGATGACACACTGCTGTTGTCCTTGGAACCGCTCGATGTATTTTTTGATCGCGGCCGGACAAACCTGATGAGGTCGGAAACCTGGAATCTCTTCGCTTCGAGGTCGCTGTTCTAGGGTCGTGGCCTAGGTACCTCGCAGCGAAGGAGTCGGGCCGCGACAGTCGAGGTCGGTACCAACTTCGGGCGGGTGGCTTTTCTCTCCTGAAACATACCCAGCCTGAAACATTGTTTACGAACCCAGTTCGGACTCGTAAAAGTGCGTCAAACACGTCACGTTCACGTGTAGTTGCAAGTGGATGCCGTATGTCCTGCGAGTAAAACGCCGCGATTTTTAAACCGACTATAAAAAAGTCTCCCGGAGCCCCGACGACACCATGACCTCTCCGGCCTGTGGCACGATCACCGCTTCGATTTCCGGGTGTGACTCGACAAACGCCATCCCCGCTTCCGGCCCCATGACCGCGACGGCTGTACACAGGGCGTCGGCATCGGTCGCGTTGTCGGCAACCACCGTCACGCTGCGGGCACTGGCCTCCTGGGGGAGCGGCCGACCGGTTCGCGGATCGAGAATATGGGCGTAGCGTTTGCCCTCGAACTCGAAATAACGCTGATAGTCACCCGATGTCACCACCGCCTGGTCACGCACCGGCAACGCCCCGATCGACCCCGGACCGTCTGGATTTTGCACACCCACCATCCACGGTTTGCCAGCTTTTGTCCCCGACACATAGGTATCGCCACCGCCTTCGACGATGTGATGGACAAACCCGTGGCGCTTGAGCACATCCGACGCGCGATCGACCGCGTAGCCCTTGGCAATCGCCCCGAGCCCGATCTTCATCCCGGCGTTGCGCAGCCTGCCCTTGGCGCCGACACTCGGGTCGGGTGTACCTGCAACCAATTCGAGTTCGCGCCAATTCACGAGTTCGAGATGTTTGTCGATGGTCGCCTGTGCCGGAGGTTTGGCCCCCGGTTGAAAGGACCACAATTGCCCGACCCCGTGAAAGGTGGGATCGAAGGCGCCATTGCTTGTAGCTGCAATTTCTTTGCCGCGCTGGAGAATGCGAAACAGGTCGGGACTCAGGTCGACGAGCTCCCCACCGGCGACACCGTTGAACCGCGACAATTCGCTGTGCGGCCGCCATTCGCTGGCGATATCCTCGATCCGCTCGATCTCGGCAAACGCCTCTTGCATCGCGACACCGGCTTGGGTCGGCGTTTGGCTCGGACCGACCCAAACCTTAATCGTCACCCGCGTCCCCATCTGTTCGGCCCCCGCGTAGACCGTGCCGTCGGCTCGCAAGGGAGGGGCATCGACCTCGTGATTCGCCGCAGGAGGTTGCGCTCGCTCAGACGGCGCTCGTTCGGCTGGCGCTCCCTCAGCTGGCGCGGGTTGTGTCGGCTTGGCCTGGTCGACGGCCTGCCTCGCAACCGGTGTGGTCGACGGGCAGGCGGTGGCAACGAGGGCCAAAAGCCCACAGGCGACGATCCGGGATCGGTGAAGATGCATAGACAACTGAAGTTCTACGGGCCATCCACCGGGACTATTTTTTCTTGTCCGGCGGACGAAATCTCGGCACGCCCGTGGCGGTACGCGGACCCGGCGGTGGTGCGGGAGGGGGTCCACGCCGGCGCTGTTGTGGCTTTTGCTCGTCGGTTTTCGGCTTTTGAGCATCCCCCTTCGGCGGGGGGGGTTTAAACGCGGGAATGCCGACGCCGGAGCGCCGCTTGCCAATCGGCAATCCTCCCCGCGGCAACTTACCACTCTTGGGTTTTCCCGCTCTTCCGGTCGGCAGCCCGCCCGAACGTGGACGTTGTTCGCGGGGTTTGGGGGTCGACGCGGATGGTTCGCTGCGGACCGGTTGGTACATCGCCGTCGCCCCGTCGTCGTCATCATCGACAATGTTGGGGAGTGCTGGCCGCGACCTAGGCGCGGGTTCCGGTGCTTGCTCAGGCGCCGGTTCGGGCTCCGGTGCTTGTACACGCACAGGTTCGGGTTCGGGTTCGGGCTCCTGTACCGACGCAGGCTCGGGCTCGGGCTCTTGTACATGCACAGGTTCGGGCTCAGGCTCCGGAGTGGGTTCCGCCGCTGCCACGACCGGTGCTTCTTCAAAATCGATATCGAAGTCGAAATCGTCGTCGCCCATTCCCTCAAACGGAGACTGCGCGCTGCCGGGATTTGCCAGGCGTCCCCACAGGGTGTCGAGCTCGGGGTAGTGCTGCCAAAACTCGCTGGTGAGCGACGGCTGGTCGGGGTCCGGGTCGGGCTTGCCGATGTGCATAAGCCCGGCAATCAGTGTAACTGCAAGCACATGCCCCTGGTAGTAGGTGTCGATCGCCTCCTTGAGCTTCCAAAACAACTCGGCGGCCGACCCCTCCTTGCCGATGATCGCCTTCCACAGGCGCAGCGGCCCGTGTTCGATCAGCGGGGCAAACAAAAACTCGCGTCCGCTGGGAAACAGCAACTGCAGGCGCTCGTGCTCGATGACAAAGTCTTGGCGTTTGATCCCCTGTTTGCCCAACACCTCCGCGAGGTGGACCGGCGTCGGCCGGACACTGCGAAAGCGTTTGAGCCGACGCGCGGCGTCTTTGAGACCGGCGTCGCGCAGGACCTCGGCAAAAATGTCCTCGACTTCTTCCCAACTGCCATAAAGCGGCATCGTGGCCATCACCCGCCCGCCCGGACGGGTGATCCGCAGCATCTCTGTGAGAGCGCTGCCGGTGTCGTGGGTCTCGTTGAGCACCAGGTTGGCGAGGGTGAGGTCGTAGCTCTCGTCGGCCATCGACATGATGTCGTCGAACGTGCCCGGCTTGTGGTACACGCGGCGCTTCCACTCCGGCCGCACACGGCTTTTGGCCAACTCGAGCAACGATGGAGATGGCTCTAAGGCCACCACGCGGGTGGTGCGATCGGTGCGTTGGAGGATCTCGGTCGTCAGACGTCCAGGGCCACACTCGATGTCGAGTACAAACTGCCCCTCGCGGCTCGGAATGTTGCGGACGATCAAGCGGGCAAAGCGGTCGTGCCAAATCGGGGCGATTTCACGATCGATGACACGCGCCACACGGCGGTCTCGCAGGGCGGCGGTTTTGTCCTGGGTGCTCACGCGTGTCGACTGCTCATCTGATGCAACGGTTTTGTAGGCCGGTCGATCCGTGGCGAAAACGGGCCCAGGCAATTTGGGCCCGCGCGGATGTTTTACTGCGGCCGGACGATGACGCCGAACTCGAGGCTACCCTCGCCGTTTTGTTTAAGGAGCATGCCGCCCTCGTCGTTTTCATCCCCACAGAAGTTATCGAAGGCTTGGTCGTACTCATCGTTACCGGGGATCGCTGAGTCAAAGATGCAGTACCACCAGTGAATATTGGCCACCCAGAAGCGCTCTTCAAGGTTACTTGCGACATCGCTCGCATTTATGGTGACGCCGTGGGAAAATCCACCCGTATCGATTGGCGTACTATTGGCACCAACAGCTCCTCCCGGAAGAGCGTTGTACTCAAAACGAAACTTGTGCGCGCACTTATTGACACACGGTCTTTCGACCTCGAATAGAGGATCGCTGCCATCGCCAAAGTTTACATTCAACCCGTTGATGGTCGTGTAACCCGGTGTGAACTTTGCGTTCGAATCACCTGCTTGAGTAACTGTGATCTCGTAGTCACCTGCGGGTTGTTGTTGTTGCGGGGCACAATAAGGGACGTAAGCTTTTTGCCCGGTCCCTTCTTGGGTCAGCGTAGCAATCCATACGTACATGCCATGGAGCTCGCTAACTGAAACCGTACCAACTGCCGTGCAGTCTTCGTTTACGGTAATGCCCGGCGGGAGATTGCCATGGCCCTGTCGACCCGTGCCCGGCGGAAATTCGGGATTGTTGACTGCCTCAAACGAACAGGTGATCGGCGTCCCGTCGCCGCCGACGACGATTCCGTCGGCGATCAGTTGGTCGATGTCGATGCCACTGTTTGCAGGTACACAGTTATCGGGGTAGGCGTCGAGGTCCTCGAGCGGCATCGGATCGACGCTGAGTCCCGGTGCGACCTCGAGGTTGGTCATACACTCGGCGGTGGCCGGGGGATCGGAGCTGTCGGTGACCGTGACTGTGATCGGGTAAATCCCGGGGTCGGCCGTGACGTCGCCGGAAATTTCGCCGGTGTTGGGATCGATGTCGAGATCCGCCGGAAGTCCGGTGGCCATCCACGTGAACGGAGGGGTCCCGCCGGTCGCCGTCGGGGTGAACGTGTAAAACGTCCCCTGCACAGCCACGTCGAACATCTCGCAGTTGAGCATCAACTCGTCGGCCTCTTGCACCTCAAACGAACCACAGGCGACTTCTGTGCGCCGGCCGTTGGCGTCGGTCACGATGATGACGACGTTGTAGGAACCGGACTCCAACGGAATGCCCGAAATCAAACCGGTGTCGGGATCGATCTCGAGGCCCGGTGGTAACCCCACAGCTTCCCACGAGTAGGGCGTGGCCCCGCCGGTAAAGTCGGGCTGATAGTTGTAGTTCATGCCCTGGGTACCCGGGGGCATGTCTGCACACGTCCCGTTGAGGAAAGCGTAGGGCGCGAGGGGATCGCGATTGTTGCAACCGACGATGACCGACACGGCAACCGCGGACAAAAAGAGGCAGGAACGTAGCTTCATCATGGAACTCCGAGCGACGAGCGCAGACAGCTCTCTGGTCTGGAGGAACTCGCGCCAGGGTATCACGGGCGCAATCTGCTTTCCATGAGCTGACTTTTTAAGATCGCGGCGTATCTACTCGCAGGGCAAACGACTTGGGCCGCGACAGACTGTCGAGGTCGGTGCTTGGGTTCTCTCGGCTTCGAGGTGGCTAGCCCGGACTTTTTTATGATCGCGGCGGTGGGCGAAAGACTGCGACAGACGATCGAGGTTGGTGCTTGGGCGGGTATTTGAGCTCGCTGGGTCAGTCCACGAAGTGTCGAAAGCGAGAGGAGCGATCCTAAGGAAAGGCGGTGCCGACCTGGGCCTCGACACCGGCCGGATCTTTGACGATCGCCGCGCTGAGGACCTCGGGATCGCCGGCGGTGCACAGGACATCGTCCTCGATCCGGATCCCACGGACGTCGCCAAACTGGGCCAGGCGTTCACGGTTGAGCGTACCGTCGGCGTCAAATGGGCCACACAGCTGCTTATCGCGTAGGATCGCCGGGACATTGTAAAATCCTGGCTCGATGGTGACGACCATCCCCGGCTCCAAGTCGCGGTCGAGGCGGAGGTAGCACAGACCGAATTGCGAACTCCGATCGCGCCCTGGCGCGTATCCAGCGCGATCCCCGAGGTCTTCCATATCATGAACATCAAGGCCGATGAGGTGCCCGAGCCCATGGGGGAAAAACAGGGCATGGGCCCCGCGTTCGACCAATGACTCAGGCGAGCCGCGGAGGATCCCGAGTTCGACCAACCCCCGGGTGAGGGTCAGGCACGCCCCGAGATGGAGATCTCGGTAGCGGGATCCACTGCGCACCCGGTCGCAGGCCTCGACCTGTGCCTGTAGGACGATGTCGTAGATCTCGCGCTGGGTCGGGCTAAATTTGCCCGACACCGGCCAGGTACGTGTGACATCGCTAGCCCATCCGTCGTGCTCCGCCCCGGCGTCCGCAAGCAGCAGATCCCCCCCGCGCAACTCGTGGTGATGATGCTCGTTGTGGAGGATCTCGCCGTGAACGGTGACAATGCTGTTGTAGGCACAGGACATCCCACGGGCGGCAAACTCGGCTTCGAGCGCCGCCCGGATCACATGGCCGCGACATCCCGCCCGGGTCTGGGCCATCGCCGCCAGATGCCCAGCTCGCGTACCCGTTTGAGCTTCGCGCAAACTGGAGATCCCGGCTGGATCCGCGGTCAGTCGCAGCCCGACGACCGCATCGGCGAACGCAGCGTCCAAACTCCCGAGCTCCGGGACCCCGCGCTCGTCGCCCCACGCCCGTCCGAGGAGGTTCGCCTGCAACCGCCTGGCCACAGGGTCGACAGCTGGAATCGTCGCCACGCGCTCGGCCCCGCCTAGCTTGTCGATCGCCTGCGCGAGCTCTGACAACGGGCGCACCGCTGCGACACCCGTGGTCGCGACAACCTCGTCCCACCCTGGGCTATCGCCGTGCCACAGGGGATCCTGCGGATCTTCCGGGGTCGCAAAAATCTCGAAGTGCCCAGCGTTTCCCACGAGCACTGCATCAGGCATATGCGCGCCGACGAAGTACAAAAAGTGACTATCGCTGCGGTAGCGGAAGATGTTGGCCGCGTAGTTGCGAGGTCGTACACACCCGGCAAACACAACCGTCGGAGTCTCACCGATCCGTTTACTCAGGCGCCTGCGGCGGTCGAGGAAAACCGAGGATGCATGGGTCGGTAACTGAAACGACATCGGCAAGAGGGATTTATACTGCGCGGCTACAATTGTCACCACATCGCGAGCGTTTGGAAGATCCGACGACCGGCGACGCGATTGCGGAGTCCAGACTCTCTGCCACAGTCGTGCAAGCTTTGCGAGACGGACCGCTCATCGCCAACCAGTGAGCGCGTGGGCCGATTGTCGCGAACGACTGCATCGAACGGTTTGGTGATCTCGGTTGGCGATTTGATTTATAGTTGGCCCATGGTTTCTCCGCGCTCCGTGCCCCGCCCGATCCTTGGTGGTTTTGTCGCCCTCGCATTGGTACTGGCCCCCAGCGTGGCCCAAGCCAATCCGTTTGCTCCCTCGGGGAACCTCGGATTCATCCAACCGGCCCAGCCGGCCCAGCCGGCCCAGCCGGCCCAGCCGGCCCAGCCCGAAATAGCTCAGCCGCCACAGCCGACCGACGTAGCCCAACCCGGCGCCCCCGACCCGAGCCTGCAACCGACGAGTTCAAAAGCTCCTGACTCCGAGGAGCTCCCGCAACCCGAGGCACCGGAACCCGAACCCGAGCCCGAGCCACAACCCGCGCCCGAGCCCGCCCCGACGCTGCAGGAAAAGGAGACCAAACCCGCCGCGTTTAGCAAGCACGGGATCGGTATCCGCGGGGGTATCAACGTCGTCCCCACGTGGATCCTGTCCGGCGCCTTGAGTTCCCACGCCAACAGTTTGTGTCGTGCCAACATCGGCGGATTTGCCACTTCGCGCGGCGTCACCAAGGTCGACGGTTGCAACTTCTACGTAGGTGCCGAGTACATCTATCGGTCGTCGAAGATCCTCGACATCGTCCCCACCGTCGGTTGGCACAAGCTGCGCACACCCGACGGGATCTGGCTCGACAACAGCGAGTGCGTCAATGGTGACTGCGACTACGCTGCGGGCGACTACACCGAAGTACAGCTCGACTTTGTGTTCATCGAAGTCGACTTCATCGCCCGCGGCACCTTGGTCGAGACCCCCGACTTCGCCTTCCAATTCGGTGGCGGTGGCGGCATCGGGCTTGGGATCTTCACCGGCGAGGGCGTGCACCAAACACCGATCGGCCGCAACCTCGCCACCGGTGAGGCCGGCAGCATCGGCGAAGACGGATCATTCCAAAGCACCTGCAACTCGCTCGACGACTACGCCGACTTCTCCCGGTGCACACCCCGGTACCAGAGTATGGAAGAAAACGGAGTCCCCGAACCCGCGCAGGGCACGATGTCCCTCGACTCCGAATCCCACGGCAACCCGAACCGATTCGCCAGCTGCACCAAAGACGAGTGTCTCGACGCGGATCTCGAAGCCCTCGGCCGCAGCAAAGTCTCCGAAATTCCACCGGTCGGCCCCGTCGTCAACCTGATGCTGTCGATGCGATTCCTCATCCGCGACACCTTCGGCATCAACCTCCAAGGCGGCTGGAACACAGGCTTTTACTTCGGCGGAAGCCTGCAGTACTTCTTCGGCGCAGAGAAGAAATAGATCGTAACCACATCGGCAGCGGTGGTACTTGTATCTTCAATAAGTACCACCGCAACTGTCGTCAATCGAGGCGATCAATCACCACAAGTTCGGGCTTTTACGTATCGACCGGACCAATGATTCGACGCAACGATTCGAGAATCGTACGGTCATTGATGACGGGTGCGGTTGTGCGTGATGACGCGTTCACCATCGCGTTTGTTGTCGGTCAACGCGACCACGCATACCCAACGACTTCGCCCACCTCACCCACATACCCAGTCAACGCGACCACGCATACCCAACGACTTCGCCCACCTCACCCACATACCCAGT
>CAZUPD010000004.1:70053-140474 GCA_964621785.1 uncultured Nannocystaceae bacterium | reverse complement strand
CATCAGACATCGTCATCCCCGGGCTGAGCACCTGAGGATTCCCGGGACGCAGGTACGGTGCTTCATGAACTTGCAGGCCGATACCATGTCCCAGGCGATGCGTAAATCGCTCGAAGCCTCTGCCATATCCCGCCTTTTCAATCACGGTACGCGCTGCCGCGTCAACCTCCGAGCAGCTGACTCCAGGGCGGATCGCCGCGAGAGCTGCTGTTTGGGCCTGCAAAACGGTATCCCACGCGCGCCGATACGCATCATTTACCTGTCCGATCGCCCATGTTCGCGTAATGTCGGATCGATAGCCGTGCAGTGAACCGCCAGTATCGACCAGGACGAATTCCCCTTCCCGCAATTGCCTACGCTCGTGTGTACCGTGGGGAAACGAAGCGTTCGGCCCAAACAGGACAAGCGCCCAGATGTCGCTGAGGCCAGCTTCTCGTTGGGCCTGGACGACCAGTTCAGCAAACGCATCCTCGCGCATCCCAGGAGTGAGCCGGGCAGCAGCCACCTTCAACGCCGCCTTGGTGGCCTCGTTTGCCCGGCGCAAGCGAGCGAGCTCGACTGGTGTTTTGACCATCCGACAGCCGTCGACAACTTCGGTGCCCATAACAACCCGGCCCGGCCCGAGCTCCCCACGTAATCCGGCCACGATAAAACTCCGGGTATCCGGGTCGACCGCGATCATTGAAGATGTAGGCACACCGATACTGCGCAACAGATCTGCGACCCGTCCATACGGCGAAGCGTCTTCTTGCCAAACTTCGACCCGCGCGCTGCCGAGGGATTCGGTCAACCTTCCCTGTTCAAACGCAGGACCGACCCAGGCCGGAGCACCTGTGGCCGGTATGACCATCAGCAACGGGCGTTCACTTCGCCGCCAAGCTGTCGGCGAAAAATACCCATGCGTCGGTCCGGCTTCCACGATCAACGCCCCGAGCCCCGCGTCGGAGAGCAACTTCTGCGCACGTTCGCGGCGGTCCTCGAACTCAGCGGCCGAAACTTCGGCAACCCCGTCGCAAAATCCATGGAGCGTGGGGAATCCAAACGCCGACTCGACCGCGGGAACTCGATTCGAGGGTGCCATCTCGGGACAGACTGCCTCCCGCGAAAGTGGGCCACGCGGGCGACACCCGACCGACCAAGACGTTACGAGAGCTACCGCTCCCCCAAGAAAAGATCGTCGCTCAAATCGGTCATTTCGATCTCGGCCGTCGGACACGGGTCGAACGATACTCCAATTCCCCGGTATGTACACCCTTTTCTCGGTTACCTGATCGGTCGGTCCCTCAACTTTCCGCACACGGCTTCAACAGCAACCGTCATTTTATGAATATACAAAAGTATCGGATCGGGTTTAGGCAAGCCCACGATCTTTGTGCCTACGCCGGCAAAAACCGAGACCTATCGCTAGTGCGTAAAACATGCTCGTGCGGTTCGCCCCGCCCGTTCGGCAGCCGCACCCTGCCCCGCCGTCACTTGAACCCGTTGTATCCGACATACTATCCGAACCACTTGAGCCGCTAGGCCCCGCGGTTGTCGACGATGTCGTCGATTGGTCACCTGTGGTTTCTGGATCGCCTGTCGCCGAGTCTTCCGTTGTGCCACTCGTGTCGCCCGTCGACGTCCCAGGGTCATCCGTCGTCGAAGTCGTCTCCTCCTCGGGGTCTGGTACTGCATATACAATCTCAGGTTGGAGTCCGGCCTCTCCTTCACGTGACACAAAGCTGGCAAACCCTGGGCCTCCGTAGTATTTTGTCGCCCAAATCTTCAAGGACAAATGTGTATCTGCATTTTTCGCACTCTCAACCTGTGCCGTCACATCCACCGAGCTAAATCCCGTTTGCTCCGGGAACCAGTACACCGAGGGCGACTCGCTCCCTGGCTGGTTGGCATATGTGATCGACTGCTCATCCCAACTCTCACTCACTGTAGCGATCGCGTAGCGCATCCCGCCCACGCCCAATCCGCGCTGACGCAGCCGAAGCTGGGCCAGTGCTCCCGGCGGGATGTTGGACACGTCAAAGCTCAGAAACACCTCTCGGGTGAAATCGGGATTTCCTGCCTTGACCGTAAGTAGCTCATCACCTCCGTAGTTCTCCGTCGCATACATGCCCGCTCGGACAAATGCATCTGCAACTGGTTGTATCGACTCCCACATGTACCCCGGTGGTGGACTTCCGTCATCGGGTGGATTTTGTTCGCGGTCCGCCAGCTGTGCCTCATACAGCGAATCGGGTTCGACCGGTTGACCTGTCTGCTCGATAAAACCCGGGGGATGATCAAAGGGGCCATCTCCCGAGATTTGCCCGGAGCACCCTATCGCATGGTTTTGGGCTCCTGGAGGCTGCTGTACCACCCCCTTCCCTCCGGCTAGGTCGCAATTCCAGGCAACCGAATGTGCCGTCGCCCAGCCGTGGCCGGTTCCGTAGTCTCCTCGGTTATACAGTCCGAGCAAGATTCCATCGTAGTCGACGTTGGTTTCGGTGTGACCGTCGTACAAGAGCCCCATCGACCAGCGATGGTGCCCTTCCGAAGGTGAGAGCGATCCGTCGGCGACTCCCCGCAAAAACACCACGCCCGAATCCCAGCTCGTCCCATTGGACACAAAACTGTGGCGACCTGCGCGGGCGTAGCTATCTTCGACCAACACGAGCTGTGCACTCGCTGCCATAAAGTTGTACTTGCGCCCACCGATGGTCGGGCCCTTCGGGTCGACCGCACGAACATTTCGAATCGTCAAATGTTTTGCGGTTGTCATGTGAATACCACCGAGTAAAAAATCGCGAACCGTCAGACCGACTGCGAAACCGTTTTCGACGTGGTCAAACGTCACCGCGTGCATGACCAAATCCGACTCGATCTCGACCCGAAAATCCTCCAACCCGACGTTTGAAACGATTCCGTTGCGGTCAAGTTTGTAGATAGATGATTGTGCAAGGTCTCGGTCGAGATGGTCGAACACAGGTGCATCGAGATGGATCATCGTTCCATCGATCGCCGTGATCACGCGGTTGAAAACCAACGGATAGCCGCCCTCGGGCCACGGGGCCTCGCTGCCGGTGGCACCATATTCTTTGCTCGCCAGCCAATCATCGGTACAGGGGTGATAGACAATGATGTTGTCCCCGACCGCATACTTTTGAGGATCGGCGACCTCAAATGCAGCCGAACCGACCTGAACAAAGCTGCTCGTAATATCGCTTCGGCTGTCTGGGAGTTCGTTTTTCCATCGCGTATTGCCCTCGCCACCGAGCCTCACGACCGGCTCCTCGGCGGTACCGACTCGGCGAATGATCGAACCCTGCGCGGGGTCAGAGCTATCACCTGCCCCGCGCAAAACAATGCCATCGGTATGAATCCGGATGGTCCCCGCAACCTCGTACAATCCGGGCGCGAGCACTACGGCTCCGCGAAAACCATCTGGCCCGGGCACCATCTCCGCAACCTGGTCGATAGCTAATTGTAGATGCATGGTGTTATCCCCCACAATCGGCTCAACCGCGACCACTTCGGCCACGTCGGGCAGCTCGACACCTCCCCCCCGGTACCCCGCATGGGAAAAATCTGGAATCCGGTTGGTCGCATCGTCGGCCTCGGACTGGAGCCGTCCGTTTTCGTAGTAGACACGTGTGGACGAAGCAGCCTCAACCTCATTTGCAACGAGGACGAGTACGCCAGTTTGGAGTAGCATCGCTCCCAACCGGTGCACCCGGCGAGAACCCTGTCTTTTGACTCGCTTCAGACCCCCTAGCCTCGTACATGCGAAGTTCATGATGCGAGGTTACAACGCGACCCCCCGCCATCCCCAAAAAAATACGTCTGGGATACGCTTGCCTCGTATGCACATGCACTACCGCCCTGCGGGTGTCACGGACCGTCGTCCGTGCATCTTCCGAACAACCGAGCGACTCGACGACGTGGTCCGAACCGCAACACGAGCTCTCGACGCTGTGCCGCCGTGTTGAGGATCGGACGATCTCTGGGTGGAGTCAGCCGGTGTACCAAACTCGAGCGCTCACAGACCTCACGATCGAAGCCGACCGCCAAGACTTCGCAGCACGCTGTACGCTCGGTCAGTGGATGAAACGACTGGATATGGTGGCCTGCCGAGATGTCCGTAAGAACCTGTGAACCGACTGCGCTCAAACATCCTCCGCGATGGACGTTGGCCTCACCGGTAGCAGATACTGTGGCCATGGCACCGGTGAGCTCGCTTCGCACAATTTTCGATGAACACGATACCGATCGTTGTGCTGCACTTCAATTAGCGCAGTTTCAGAAGCTCGTGGCGCACCTCGGGTCGACGCGAAGCGAATCACAACTCGCATCGGACTTCGCTACCCTCGAACGTACCTCCGAAGGGCGCGTCGACTTCACGTGTTTCGTACGTTGGTGGGAAGTTCGCAGCGCATTCGATCGCTACGACGAGGATGGCAATGGCGTAATCGATCTCGTCGAATTCCGGCACTTACTGGCTGACCTTGGGGACACACGACAACCGGCTGACATTGAAGCCGACTTTGACACGCTCGACCGCGATGAGGATGGATTGCTCTCGTACTTCGAGTTTGCGCAATGGTGGAAAATTCGCAACGCATTTGACCACACCGACCGAGATGACGATGGTGTGATCGACCTCGCCGAGTTCCGCCAACTCGTCGCAACGCTCGGAGGCCTGCGCAACCCTGCCCAGGTCGAGGAGGACTTCAACCTCATCGACCGCGACGAAGGCGGGCTGCTCGACTTTGCTGAGTTTGCCCACTGGTGGTCTGCCCGTAGTGCGTTTGACCGCACAGACCGGGACAGGCGAGGCACCATCGACCGTATCGAGTTCTGTCATCTGATGACCGCGCTTGGAAGTAGCGAAACCGTTGCAAAAGCCGACTTCGAGACAATTGAGCACGATGAGCACGGGCGCCTGACGTTTCCAGCATTCATCCGCTGGTGGAAGGCACGCAAGGCCTTCACATCCTTCGACAAGGATGCGAGCGGCGCAATCGATCTCAAGGAATTTCGCCAACTCGCTGCCGAGTTGGGGATCACCAAATCCGCTGCGGAGGTCGAAGCCGACTTCGATGCGATCGACCGCGACGAGGATGGATTACTAACGTTTTCTGAGTTCGCACGCTGGTGGCAACAACAAGACAAAACAGACGCGAACTAACTTGTTGATACAAAGTATTTCGCAGCCAACCGTACCACCGTTTGTTTCGTCCGCACGGTATAGCTGCCTAGCACGCGCTCGACCCCCTTCATGTCGATCTTCGAATCCGCGAGTCCAGCTTTGGGAAGCCAAAACAACTCGCGTCCGTCGACGGCGAGCCAGTCATCTGGTGTGGCGAACTCGAGCAGAGCGTTCACGTCCGACACAGAGGGCTCGCGCGGGAGGAACACGACCTGGAGTTTTCCCCGTTTATCGGCCCCACTCCGCCCCTGAAACGGATTTTTTTGGGCGACCGCTCGGACCTGTTTTGCAGTGCGGATGAACGTCGGAACCGGGTACCCGAGCTGTTTTTGCAACCCGCGCTCAAGCGCCCGGCCAATCCTACTGGGACCGCCCTTGCCATCGAACACAACGTTGCCACTGGCTAAAAATGCAAATACATCCGTAAACCCAAGCGCCTCGAAACTCGCGCACAGCTCGGGGTTGGTGATCCGTCTGCCACCCAGGTTCATACCTCGGAGAAAGGCTGCGTATTGACTCACATCGCCGATGTAACACATCTAGGAGCCGAGAACGAGTGTAGCAACAAGTTTCTTGGGAGCGACGGCTCGGTAACTCTCGACGATCCACCCAGCCATCACATCCGCGGGTGGGATCTCTGCCGCATCGAACGTGATCGTCACCCATCCGCTTTTGCCAAGGCCGTAGCCAGTGGGCGTTGCAAATGGCAGTGCACGTACATCCTCGCCGGTTTCCGGGAGCTTGACACTCATCGAGAGTGCATCGCTTGCCGCCCTTCCGAGAAACACAAAAACCTTCTTTCGCACCTTGATCACGCTCTCGCCCCAGGGGAAGTCTTCGTAGGCTTCGGGTAGCGTAAGGGCAAAATGCTTGAGCGTGTCACGGGCCGAGGTGACCGGTGTCAGGGCCGACTTGCTTGTAGGTACATCATCACGAGATTTCGTCGGCTTGCTGGCAACGTTCGCAGCTTTCGCCCCTACCGGCTTCGCCTTGGCGGCCTTCCTAGTTGACTTTCTCTTGTCCGTCACGCTTCGCGATACCATGTAACTACAAGATAACGAACTACGCGAGAAGCGAACACATCCGCAAATGAACTTCATGCATTTGCACCGAGCTCTGTATCACAGCCTTGGATCCCGCCGTTTCTCCCACGTCGGGAGAGACCGCACGTCAACTCCTATCCGATAATTATTGGCGTTCGTGGGCGGCGAGCACCTTTTCAATCCGCTTATAGGCTCCTCGGACCCGGGAGGCGATCGCCCCATCCGGCTCGTTGACGAGGGATGCGTGACCGGCGTGAGCAGTACACACGCTGCGTACCGACTCGCAGCGTGAAATGAGCGCCTCAGCCCACGTCCGAAACTCATCAACGGCTCCCGCTCGCCGCTCGATCACCGACTTGAGGGTGGGATGGAACGCGAGCCGGCCTCCCCACGGCAGAGGCAGCCAATTGAGCGTATCGTCGACATGGAGGGTTTGACTCGCACGGTGAAATGCGAGAACCGAGGCGAAGTGGAGGTTTTCATCATCCGGAATAAAATGCACCCCCCGCGGCACCATAAAGTCAAAGTCATCGGCAAAACGCTCAGCAAACGCCTGACTTTCGCAACGTGGTTGTTGCCAGCGTAGATTGGGAAAACGACGGTGATGACGCTCTGTTCCAAAAAGTTGGGCATCCGGGAACATGTCTGCAATTTTTTGTACATGCACCGTATGGAACGGATGCAAATTGAGGACAGCCTCGAGTGCCCGCCCGCCATCGGTTCGCTCGAGTACGGCCTGCTTCGTCGAGCCGGTCAACGTGTAGCTATCGAGCAACACATATCTCCCGGATCGCAGGCGTACGAGCGAAGCCTGGGTTCCAACATTGATCAGACCAAAAAGGCGAAAGGAACCGCGGAGGTTCCAAAAGTCATCTGAGATTTCGATCAGTTTGTCGGCCATGTCTTCGTAGTGTCCGTGGTTTTGTCGCGCGTCGCCTCGCGTCGCGATGAGCGATGAGGATGGTACCTCAGCTTCGACTCGTCGGACGTCACGTCAGGTTGGAGAATCACCACGAACGACGGTATGGAGGAGTTGCTTGACCTCGTTGCGAACTTCTGACAGGCGGCGTGATCGGTAGACCCCATACGCACCGCCGAGGAGAGGGCCCGTGACGAGTCCGAGGACCGGAAGTGCAGCGGCTGCAAGGCCGATCTTGGCCCCGCTCACCATCGCTCCGCTTGCGGTTAAGCGTTCGTGGAGATTGATCAATGCATCGTGGGTAGCGACCCGTTCGTCCGCTGACAACTCCGGCAGACGGGCGACAGCCTCGCGCAACACAGCCAGCTCTCGTTCGAGAACTTCATCGCTAAACGGGGCAACATCAATCACCTTTTTCAGGCGCTCTCCCTGCTCACGGGTCCAACCCTTGGGATCGTTGCGAAGGCGTTCAACTTGGGAGCGAACCCAAGCTTTGGAATCTTCGGGGATAGCCACGTTGGGAATCATAGTCGCAGCGGCGACAATCGGCCACCCGTACTTGATGCAGTCAGCTTGTATCACTCGATTCGAGTTTTCAACGTGCGGATTGACGCGCCCGTCCCATCTGCTCATGACCGCCGACGAGTCACCCGCTCGCGCCGTCGTAGGGACCACGCCGTCAAAAGCAGGCACGTCGCGGTATATCCCAACAAAATCAGCCACGTCGACACAATATGCTCCGTCGAGGGGTCGTAGTTCACCGTCGCATACGGCTCACATGTGAGAACAAGCCCGGGAATATCACACGTAGCCATATCCCGGGGTTCGACAAAATGTGCAATCGACCCGAGAGCTTCCATTCCCCACCGTGCCCCCGTCAGGTAAGAAAGTGGTGTGATTGCCTTTGGTAGTGGCATCAGTGCGAGGGCAAATACCAATTGTGGAATGAGGGCAAGCGGGACCAAACTCATCGCCTTGTCGGAATTGGAGGCGACCGTCGAGATCAACAAGCCAAGACCGACCCCCGTCAACGACGTCAAGAACACGGTGACAAAGGTCGCCCCCCACATCCCCAATGGCGGGGTACGAATTAGGTCGACCAGCCCGTCTTCTGTCAAAGCGGTCACAGCCGCAGAAAAATCTACTTTGACAGCGATGATTGCGACCAAGATCAGACTTTGGACCAAACAAAGCCCGGCCAGCACACCGAGTTTTGACAGTAAATACGAGCTTATCCGCAAATTGGCCAAGCGTTCGCGGCGATAGATTCGAGACTCCTTGGTAATCTCTCGAACAGAGTTGAGTACCCCAAACCACACAGCGACAACTGCCAACAAAAACAGAACCAGTCGACCGTTGGAAGAAATCACATTCTGCAACGCCCCGCTGCGGGCGGCAAGCAACAGGACAAAGCCGATCACTGGAGCTTGGAGCAGGAGGATCAATAGATTTTTTCGATCGGAAATCAGCAGTTTGAGGTAGCGTCGGGCGAGGAGTGAGGCCTGTCGCCAGATCGAAACTTGAGCATCCTCCGGACGTCGACTTCGGCTTGTCGCGGCTGCGGGGGCTGCCTCTCGATAGCGGTATATCCCCGGGGCAATCGCCTTGAGCGCCGTGGGAACAGTTGTCACAGCACTCTGTTCCCCGCGATCTGCTCGCAGCTGCCGTTCGTACACATAGCGGCGGTATTCATCCGTCGACGAGTATCGAATCTCCCACAACTCCGCGTGCGTCGGTAAGTGTGCTGATTCGGGATGGTGTTGGCGCCAAATTGCAAACTCTTCAGCAAGCTCGCCGCCGCTAAGATCATCTGCGGTGAGCCCCTGCCCGTCTAACTTCGTATAAATATCGGCGAAATCACCACTTCGCACGTGAAACATGTTCAATGCCCCTGCGGGAGGCCCGTAATACACCAGTAGCCCAGAGGACATGAAGGCGACCAGATCGCACTGCATGATATTCGCCGTCGCATGGGTCACAAGCACCACCGTACGCCCAGAGTCGGCGAGGTAACGCAGTGTATACATCATCCGTTTTTCGAGTCCAGGGTCGAGTCCCGAGGTCGGCTCGTCAAGAAAGAAAAGACATGGCTCGGAGACCAGCTCCGATGCGATTGAAACCCGCTTGCGTTGGCCACCGGAAAGTTGATGTATATACTTTTTTCTTTGCTCACTCATCCGCACATCGGCGAGTACCCGGGCGATCCGGGTTTCGATTTCAGCCGCCGAAGTATCCGGGGATAGTCGGAGTTTCGCCGTATAGTAGAGGGCCTGTTCAACCCGCAGGTTCGCGTGCACGATGTCGTCCTGGGGGACGTACCCAATCACCGCCCGGTAAGCGTCGAAGTTGGCGTAGAAGTCATCGCCGTTGACAAACAACATCCCGTCATCGGCACGTTGATAGCCCGACAACGCACCCATCAATGTCGACTTTCCAGCACCTGATGGGCCGACGATGGCGACAAATTCCCGTGGTTCAACGACGAGCGAAACGTGGTCGAGAATCACCTTTTTCCCCGCCGTCCGGCGCAGGCTACGGGCATCGATCTGCATCGCCCCCTGTTGGTTGAACTGCTCGAGTGCGTGTCCGTCGTACGCAAGTTTAAACGGGCCTATCTGAATGATGTCACCCGGCTTGAGGACATGTAGATCGATGCGCTTGCCATGGACAAACACACCGTTGATACTCGCGCGGTCGCGGAGCACATGACCGCCTCCGTGTTTGCGAATCTCTGCGTGTATCCGTGAGACTTGGAAGTTGGGAAGGTTGAGGTCACACCCTTCGCGGCCGATCGTCGTCACCTCAGCTTCGAGCGACTGCCGGTGGACTGGTTGGACTGGTTGGACTTGCGCGTGCTTGCCAATGTCCCGGTAGGTCAGACTGATAAAGTTGCCAGTCGATGGGTTGGCAATGCGGATGACATCGCCATCGACCAACAACCGATCGACAACGACTTTGCCGTGAAACCGTAGACCGTTGTCACTGCCTTGGTCGACGATTCGATGACCGATGAGGTCCGGTTCTATCCGAGCGTGGTAGGGTGAGACCCAACGCGAGCTGAGTACGATATCGTTGTCGGCCGCGCGGCCGATCGTCAGCGGTTTTTGACCGAGGCGAACCTCGTGGAGTTTGTATCCCTGTTCCTCGATCAAAAGGTACACCGTCGTCGAGCGGATGAAGACCGTCTCTTCTGTCCGCGAATGAGTGAACGACGCCGGCACCGCGTCATGATGCGAACACGAGACCGAAAAACGCAAGCGCTGTTCCACCTCCGAATCGGATCGAGCTCGAGACACCGAGGTCGGACAGTCCCGCACGTTCCGGGTGTGTTTGTACGCGAGGGAAGCCATTTCGCTCGGTTCTGGGCTTGCGATTGTAGATGACCTTTAAAACCGGTCGTAGTGGGCATGCCCTTCGGGACGGTGGTACTCTGACCTCGGGATGACAGACGCGACTTCGTTTACCGAACACACCGGACGCAGCCGGCTCGCTTGCCTGTTGGTCGCGCTGGCGATGACAACCGCTTGCGACCTCGACGAGCTCGACATCAAGGACCAAGACGGCAGCGCTGTCGAGGTCGAAAGCAAAGTCGGAAAGAAGACCGTCACCGCCCCCGATGGCACGCAGTACACGGTCAAGCCCGGAGGAACGATCATCGACTCCGAGGGCAATAAAACGAAGATCAAACGCGACGGAACCATCGTCCAACCCGACGGAACCCGCGTCAACATGTTTGGAGACGGAACCAAGACCAAACTGAAAGTCGACTCCATGGAGCTCAACAAAGACGGTTCCAAGGTCCTCATTCACGAGGACGGGTCCAAGACCATCATGAAGGCAGACGGCACCGTCGAACGCGTATACAAGGACGGAACCAAGACCAAGCTCTCGACCAAGCCTGATGTACCTGCAAATAAATCCGAGGGAGCGAAACCCGAAGCTGACGAGAAGAATTCTGGTAGCCCGGCGAGCCCGTAATCAATGGCCGGCGACGAGGTCGACGATCCTCGCGCACGACCACACCGCGTGAAACTGGGCCATGCGAAACTACCCGTGGTGTGCAGCCCCGCAATCGCCCAACGACGATTCGAAGTGAGATCACAGCCAACCTGCGAGACCTCACCGAGGTCCCTTGTCAGCCCAGCGCGAAACGTAGTCGCGGTCGTCGGTCGTTGGGTGTAACACTCGAACTGAAACGTCCATGAGTGTACGAACAAGAGTGATTACTGTGCACCTCATGATATTTCCTCTCGATCGATAGACCTCAAAACCGCGGATGCCGAAGGATGCCAACGAGTCACGTACGAACGCGGAAACTTCGCGGTAGACTCGAGGCGATGAATGCACCTTCCGACGCGAACGCACTTCAACTGCTCGCCGAGCTTCGGACGGCCTACAAACGCTCTTTGTCCGCGGGTGCTGCGATGTGGAAACAACTCATCTCTGAAGTCAAATCGGGGACGCGACCTGCTGCAGTCGTTGCCGAACTTTCCCTGTGTGCCCTCGAGTCGATGGGTTCGGATGATCCAACATCCCTCGGAATGGACGCGTGCAATGCCCTTCGCCGATTCGGCGGGTCAGTCCATCTCGAGCGACTGCGAGCCCTGCGTCCTCATCTACCGACCCGACGTGGCCTTCGGGACTGGCGAACGGATGCGGACTTTGCCCTCGCCATGATGGAAGCCCGAGCAGACGGGCAATGTACCTGCTCGGTCGTCGCCGCTCGTGGAGGTTCCGGTGCGGGCGAGCAGTGGGCCGTCGAGCGCGAGTCTGTTGACCGGGCGCGGTATTGCAGCATACGAGAGGTCCGCTGCACGGGGTGTGGCAGTCGCTGGCGAGTCACGCGTGACGACAGCTATCACTACCCAGTGTTCACGTGGACGAAGCAACGTTGATACCAAAGACTTCCTACCGCGCGCCTGCTCTGATACTGTTCGCGCCGTGCCGCGCCTTACCTTACCCATTTCCTGTCTCATCGTTCTACTCACCAGCGCATGTAGCTCGGGCCCCAGCACCGGGACCGAGGGTTCGACCTCGGGCAGTGAAACCGAAAGCGAGACGACTGGCGAAACGGACACCGACACCGAGACCGCGGGCGAAACCGAGGCTCCCGAACTCGATACCCATGGGTTTGCCGGCGGCTGCTACTCGCTTCGCTCCGGGGAGATGTGGATGTCTCAAAGTTCATCTGGGCCTGGATTTACATTTGCGGAGGATCAAACGGGCGCCTCACGCTTTTTTATGAAGCCAGCCGATCTCGGTACCTACCTCTTGTACGACGAGGAAGGTGGGTACCTCGTGGCCGAGGATGGTCCGCTGTTGCGCCAGACATCCCTACAATCCGACATCCTCCTGATCGACGACACCTATGTTTCCGGTGCCGAGTGGATCCTCGAAACCTCCGCCGTCGACTGGTCGCAGTATCAGCTGCGCAACCGTCGAACCGGAAACTTGCTCAGCGACGCGGGATTGACCGAGGATGAGGGCGCGGGCACTCCTGTCACGTTTGAGCCGGCGACTGGCTGCAAAGACCACCCCGAGCTCACACTCGATGCCGAAGGAACAATCGCCAAGACGACCTTCGAAGATGGGGACCTCTACGGGATTGTTGATACCCACAGCCACCTGATGTCGAACTACGGCTTCGGTGGTGGCGGCATCTTCCACGGGGCCCCGTTCCACCGCCTCGGCGTCGAGCATGCCCTGTCGAGTTGCGAGCCCTTCCACGGCGAAAACGGGCGTAAGGACTTTTTCGGGTATGTCTTCGATGCTTCGGGAGCCGACGGTATCGACATCACGTCCATCCTGCCCGACCTCGTCGCCGGAGAGCTCGCCGAGGACAATCACAACACCGACGGCTACCCCGACTTTACCGAATGGCCCAATGCCCACACCCGATCGACGCATCAAGTCCAGTACTATCGCTGGCTCGAGCGGGCGTACCTCGGAGGCCTGCGCCTCGTTGTTCAGCACGCCACGACCAACTCGATCATGTGCCACTTCAACGTCGGCGAAGGCTTTCAACAGGTGCGCTATTCCTGTGACGATATGGTTGCTGTCGATCGTTCGATCGAAGAGGCCTATGCGATGGAGCGCTACATCGATGCCCACGCAGGTGGCCCCGGTGAGGGTTGGTTCCGCATTGTGCACTCGCCCGAAGAAGCTCGCGAAATCATCGCTGGTGGCAAGCTGGCAGTGATCTTGGGTATCGAAACAGCCAACTTATTTCGCTGTACCATCACCCCGCGCGAGGGCGACCCCGTGTGCGATGAGGCCTACGTCAAGGAGCAACTCGATCAATATTACGCCATGGGGATTCGCGCGATCTTCCCCGTACATAAATACGACAATATGTTCACACCCGGTGACGGCGATCGGGCATTTATCGAGCTCGGCAATTTCCTCCACACCGGGCATTGGTCAAACTTTACCGATGAGGACTGCCCAGAGGTCGATGCCGTGTTTGACAAGGGCGAGGTGTTTTTCGGCGGTCTCAATCAGCCGCGAGATGAGTACCTGTCACCCGCCCCCCACGACTTTAGCGATTTCCCGACATCCCCGCTGACAACGACCTTCGACTTCGTCAACGAGATCACCGCGCCGGCACTCGAAGGAGACTGGTGTCAAAAAGCGACCATGACACCCCTCGGTGAAACGCTGATGCACGAGTTGATGATGCGTGGAATGATCATCGAAATCGACCACCTACCTCGACGGTCCTATCAACGCGCGATCGAGATGTTGGTCGAAGCCGACTACCCCGCCGCAGGAACACATGGCAAGAACAATGGCGGTCAACTGTACCAGTTGGGCGGGATTTCAAAAACGGGCCTCGGGCGTTGTCGTGACCCAGAAAACCCAGGTGCGATGCTCGACCGACTCGCCGATCGCATCTCGATGATCGAGCAAAACGGAGGGTACCCGGCCGAGGGCTTTGGGTTCGACCTCAATGGCTTCGCCGGGGCACCCGGTCCGCGTTTTGGCGAAGGGGCTTGTGCAACACCGCAGAACGATCCTGTCACCTACCCGTTTATGTCGCTCGCGGGTGATGTCGAGTTTACCCAACCCTGGGTCGGCAACCGTCAAGTCGATTTCAACAGCGAAGGTTTTGTCCACATCGGCATGCTGCCCGAGCTACTACAAGACGCCCGCGGCGACGCTGCTTCCGATGCTGAGTTAGAGCCGTTATTCCGCTCGGCCGAGGGTTATATTCGCATGTGGGAGCGGGCCGAGGAGCGGGGCGACGCGTTGTCATTCCCGAGTGACAACTCGCAAAAATAGGACGTTCACACGGGTACAACTACGACGGAAAAGTCGTCAGCGAACCCTCCAGACGGCAATCTCGCGGCATCTCGTAGCGCCTCGGCTGCGGCGAAACATGTAGATTCACGTACAATTCGAAGCAATTCGCGGGTACCGATGTAATGAAACAAACCGTCCGATCCGGCTACAACAACGCCAGGTCGACGAGTGACTGCAAACGTCACAGGTTGGGCGAACCCGCTGCCCATTCGTTTGCGCTGCTGTGCACCTGTGAGGTCCTCCCAGCCATCCCGACACACCAGCCACGCCTCGCTGTCGCCCACGCTCACCCCGACGATCTGGGTCGGTCCGATCGCAATTGCAACCGCCGTGCTCTCTCCCGCCAGACGGTCGTGATAGATCGTTTTGTCGATGCGTCGAAACGCTTCACACCAACCTCGTGGATCGAGGAGGTCTTCATCGCCCGCGGTGAAGGTTTGAACCGCATCAACGACCTGCACAGCGGCATGTTTTCCACCGCCTTGCCCCCCCGCCCCGTCGGCGATGACAACCACAACAACGTCCGAGGACTCACTTTGGAACACCGCAACCCGATCCTGTGAGCACGCGGGGGGTGGCTCGAGTTTCACCGCGATACCATCTGTTTCCATCGCCTATCTCTACGCCAAGCGGGTCCCTCTGTCGATTTTCGCGTCTCGACCAAGGTTTCACGAAACGTTCCAGCAGCAGCTTGCAAATGCACACGACCCGGCCTGGTTGACCGCTCCGCGATTCTCGAGGACAGTTTGCCGGAACAATGTCCCTCAGCTTCCTTCGACCGCGAGGTCATATTTGGCTGTTGCTCACAGCGATCTGTTTGTCCCCGTCGACAGCATGTGTCGCGCCGCAAGAGGTTGCCGGCGAACAGAAGGCTGAGTCTGCACCACCCGCGTTGGTCGAAGTCGCAACTGTCCGAGAGGGCAGCCTCAACCAAGAGCGGCGGTTCCTCGGCGAGGTTCGAGCCCACCTCCGCGCCGAGCTGGCCGTCGGAGCCGAGGGCGAAGTCGAGGAAGTCACGGTGCGAGAAGGTGATCGTGTCGAGCGTGGTACCGTGCTGGTAGCGATTGATACGTCGCTTGCGACCGCGAGGTTGCACTCGCTACGCGCCTCTCGCCGCAGAGGCTCAACCCAACTTCGGCAGGCGCGACGCGATGCCCAGCGAGTCGCCACCCTCGGATCCAGCATTGTCCCGCGGGCGGAGATCGAGCGCGAGCAAAGCTCCGAAGAAGCCTTGCAGGCCGAAGTCCGCGGACTCGCAGCGCAAGCGAAAGAGGCGGAAGCACAGCTGCAACGCCACCGAGTTGAGGCTCCGTTCGATGGTGTGGTCGCGTCGCGGTCCGTCGATCCAGGCGATTGGGTGAGCCCCGGGCAACACGTTCTCGATCTTATCGACACCGAACAAGCCGAGGTGTTGGTCGGTGTCGCCCCGTCCCTTCTAAGTCATATCAAAAAAGGTGATGATGCAATGATCTTCGGCCCCGACGACACAGCAGTCCCGGCTGAAATCGTCGGGATTGTACGCGCACTCGACAGCAAAGCTCGGACCGCGCGTGTGCGTGTGTTCCCGCGAGAGTTCCCGTCTTGGCTCATTCCGGGGGCTGCCGTCGATGTCGGATTTATGGTGCGCCGCGAAGGTGAAGGGGTTCTCGTACCGCGCGACGCCCTCGTTTCTGGCGTGACGGAAACCCGAGTGTTTTGCGATATCGAGGGGAAGGCCCAGCCCATCGTCGTCGAGGTCCTCGCAACGGCAGATGCAGATGCACTGGTCCGCGGCGAAGGATTGCTCCCCGGCACCCGCGTCATCGTCCGTGGCAACGAGCGCATCCGCCCCGGACAACCACTGAAGATCGCCGACGTCCAGGAGACCACGTCGTGAACGAGGTCCTGGCGTCGATCGGTGCAGATGCACTGTTCCTGGATGAAGGTCCCGAGCAGCTGTTTCGAACACCCGACAGCCAGGAGCCGACGTCGTGAGTGGAGACCATCCCGAAGTCGATCCTGAAAAGCACCAGGGGTTGTTGGCCACCGCCATCCGCCGCCCTGCAACAGTGTTGGCATGTGTCCTCCTCCTCATGTTGCTAGGTGCACTTTCGGTCCTGTCTCTTCCGATCCAACTCACACCCGACATCGCGGTGCCGACCTTGACCGTAACCACCGATTGGCCCGGATCGGCGCCAACTGAGGTCGAGATGGAGATTCTCGAGGAACAGGAAGATGCGCTCAAGAGCGTCCCCGGCCTGGTCAAGATGACCTCGACGGCCCGAAGCGACCGCGGAGAAATCACACTCGAATTTGAGGTCGGCACGCCGATCGATGAAGCACTTGTACGCGCATCAAATCGACTTTCTCAAGTTCCGCGTTACCCCGATGCCGCCCGAGAGCCAGCGATCGCTACCTCGAACAACGCCGGACCACCGCTGGCCGTGATCACCATTCAATCGCTCGACGGCAGCAACGTCGACGCCTACCGCAGTTGGCTCGACAAGCGGATCTTACCCCAACTCGAGCGCATCCCGGGTGTCGCCGGCATCCTCCTAATTGGTGGGCGCGAGCGCGAACTCCATGTCGACTTTGATCCCAAAGCTCTCGCCGCCCGCGGGCTCACCGTTTCGGCCGTCTCCAATATCGTCCGAGATGAACTTCGAGATATCTCCGGTGGTGACCTCACACTCGGAAAACGCCGCTATCTCGTCCGCACTCCCATCGCGCCAGACACCCCGGTGCAGCTCGAAAAAGTCGTCCTCGGAGCTGCTGTCGACGGCACCCCCATCTTGCTCGGTGATGTCGCCAAAGTCCGCCTCGGGCTTCGCAAGCGTACCGCGATGGCGATATCGGACAATGCACCGTCGCTGGTTTTGCTGCTGTGGCGCGAGGCAGGCACGAATGTCCTTGAAGTCACCGAAGCCATCAAGGGCAAAGTCGCCGAGTTGCAGACCGAGCACTTCGCCCGGGAGGGTCTCGAGATCCGGATGATTTCCGACCAAACCGGCTATATCCACGCTGCCCTCGGCCTCGTCCGACAAAACCTCATACTCGGCGGTGTACTAGCAATTCTCGTATTATTGCTTTTTCTCCGTAGTATTAGTGCATCTGCATTGATCGCGATCTCCATCCCAGTTTGCGTGGTGGGAACGATCCTCGGAATGTCGCTTTTGGGTCGTACCGTCAACGTCGTCTCGCTCGCGGGCATGGCGTTTGCTGTGGGTATGGTGGTCGACAACGCGATCGTCGTGCTCGAGAGCATCGAGACCTGGCGGATGCGGGTTTCAAACATGGCCGTGGCAGCGTTGTCGGGCGTCCGGGAAGTCGGTGGGGCCATCCTCGCGTCGACGTTGACGACAGCAGTGGTGTTTGTCCCCATCATTGCGTGGCAAGATGAGGTCGGAGAGCTCCTGCGCGATGTCGCGGTTGCGATCTCCCTCGCCGTAGGATTCTCGCTACTGGTCTCCGTCCTCGCTATCCCGAGTTTTTCAGCACGCCTCTTGCGCCCACGAAAAGAACGGAAGAGACAGGAACCCTCCAGCACTTTGGGAACAAAGTTGCGTGATGCGATCGGACGTCAAGTCGCGGCCATCACCGCGAGCGTCCCTCGGTCCGCTGTCGTGCTGCTGCTCGGAGTCGGCCTTTCTATCTGGGCGGCCGTCCGTTTTCTCCCACCGATGGAGTACCTCCCAACCGGCAACCGCAACCTCGTGTTCGGCATTTTGGTACCTCCTCCGGGCTACTCAGTCGACGAAATGGAACGCATCGGCATCGGCATCCAAGGACAGGTCGCCGAGCATTTGGGTGTCGACAAGGACGGGGTCCCCTCGATCGATCGGGCCTTTTTTGTCGGCGATCCCAACCGCGTGTTCATGGGTGCAGTCGCCAGCGACCCCGAGCGAATCGGTGAAGTCCTCAACTACTACCGCGAGCTCGAGGCGGGCGTGCCCGGCGTGTTTGCAGTCGCCACGCAAGCCTCGCTGTTTGGCCGGAGTATCGGCGGAGGCCGTGCGGTTGAAGTCGAACTCGCGGGAGCCGATTTGGCGGATCTCGTCGGATTTGGCGGACAACTTCTAGGGTCGATTCGCACTGCGATCCCAGGGGCACAGGTACGACCCATCCCGTCGCTCGACCTCGGAGCCCCCGAAATTCGCGTGGTCCCCCTACGCGATCAAGCGGCTGCCCTCGGGATCGGCGGAAGCGAGTTAGGACTGATTGTCGATGCACTCGTTGACGGTGCAATCATTGGTGAATTTGGGCAAGATGGGACTCCAAAAGTCGATGTGGCACTTCGGGCTATCCGACCGAGTGACGACTCGCGTCTGGCTGTCGCGTCACCGAATGAGTTGATCACAGCCCCCGTCGCAACTCCGGGTGGCGAAGTTGTTCCCTTGTCGACGTTGGCGACGCTCGATGAACAACCTGGCCCTTCGCTCATCCAACGAATTGAACGTCGGCGGGCGATCACCCTCCAAGTTTCGCCACCGGTCGACCTCGCACTTGAGGACGCAATGACCCGAATTCGCGAGGAGATCGTCGCGGGTATGCGCGAGCGCGGAGAAATTCCCGAAGGTATCGACATTACCCTGAGTGGCACCGCAGGTCAGTTAGAGGCAGCCAAACTGCGGTTTGGCGATGTCCTGCTATTGGCAATTGCGATCTCATATCTCCTCCTTTCAGCCCTGTTCGAGGACTTCATCGCCCCGATCGCGGTACTCGTCACGGTCCCACTCGCCGCAGCCGGTGGCGTACTTGGACTTCGCCTCGTCGATGCCTACCTCGGGCCGCAACCGTTGGATATGATGACCGCGCTCGGGTTTTTGATCCTCCTCGGAGTCGTCGTCAACAACGCGATCCTCGTCGTAGACGGAGCCCTCGCCCGCCTGCGCAGGGGCGAACCTTTGGCCGAGGCAGTATCCCAAGCCGTCACAGCTCGTGTACGACCAATCTTCATGAGCTCACTAACCTCACTTGCAGGCCTGCTCCCTTTGGTCCTGTTCCCAGGCTCCGGCTCTGAACTCTATCGAGGTGTCGGTGCGGTCGTGTTAGGGGGGCTCGCACTGTCGACGATCCTCACTCTCTACCTCACTCCGAGCCTGTTTACACTCCTATGGCGCGCCCGCGGTCATACGCGCTGAGCTGGCGCTGGGCAGAAGTGACGTTCACCCTTCGTGATACACACATGCACGTATTTGTGGCATGCTCGACCGGATGTCGACTCCGAGTGCTCCTTCGACTCCCCGCCTCTATACCGATCTGAGTCGGTGGTGGCCATTGTTTTCCGCCCCCGAAGATTACGCGGAGGAGGCCGAGATGTACGCTCAACTGCTTGTTGATACGAGTCATATTCCGGTCCACAGTGTGCTCGAACTCGGCTGTGGTGGTGGCAACAATGCTTCGTACCTCAAAGCCATTTTCAGCGAACTCGTCCTCACCGACATCTCTCCGGATATGGTTGCTGTCAGTAGCGACCTCAACCCCGAATGTGAGCACCACGTGGGTGATATGCGGAACATTCGTCTCAACCGTCTGTTTGATGCCGTCTTCGTACATGACGCGATCTGTTATATGCGGACCGAGGATGACCTGCGCCAGGTGTTCGAAACAGCGTGGCTTCACTGTCGACCGGGGGGTGCGTGTCTGTTTGCTCCGGACTATGTGCGGGAGAATTTTAAGCCGAGCACTGACGAGGGAGGGCACGACGAGCCAGGACATCCCAACGGCGAGGTTGCCCGTGGTGTCCGGTACCTCGAATGGGTCTGGGACCCTGACCCATCGGACACCTTGTTTACAGTCGAGTACGTCTACCTTCTACGGGACCGCGACGGGTCGGTGGAAGCCGTACACGACCGGCATATCGAGGGTATTTTTGCGCGACAAACCTGGCTATCCTTACTGGCTGAGCAAGGCTTCCAGACCAGAGTCGTTCCCCTAGAGCACTCCGAAGTCGAGCCCGGTCGTCACGAGATGTTTGTGTGCCAGCGGCCAGTACGCCCACACACGAGTTGAGTATTTGTCGAGGATTGCATATCACCGCTTGACCGCCGTCGACACGAGTGCTACAAGGACCGTGTTCGATTGAGTTCGCGGAGAACGATCATGACTACGCGCACGACACTGTTACGACTGAAGATCGCCCATGTCGGTGATCCGGTATCGTCGTTACGGGTCGTGTAGTGAAGTTGCTCTCCCTTCTCTTTTTAAGAGCCTGTTGAGAACGACTTGCTTGACGGCCCGGCTTCCTCGAAACGGGCCTGGTAGCCTGTGGTTTCGTTTGCGTACCGCCTGTCGGTCACGCCGCTGAACCACCGCGTACGTGGTGGTCCGTGGGACGTGTGCCTGCATCACAACCCATAATGCGCTGCCATTCAACGCTGAGCACAGCGTAGTTTCGTGTGCTCAACGCTGCAAGTACCCGTATTGAAGCCTACATTTCGTACCAAAATCTGTGTACTCTCGTCCGTCAGAGTGTTCATAGATAGCTACGTATCCTCAAGTGACTCGGGCATCCCATACGTCCGCACGATGTGCCTCCGGCACTGCGTCTGACCACCATTTGGTCGACGGCTGTTTGTTTTCAACACCTTTTGAGCAAGATCATGCAATCTTCCATTGCAAACGTAACTTCCTGTACACCCAAAATGCGACAGCAGACACTCCGCAATATCGGGATTTCTGCACATATCGATGCTGGAAAAACCACCCTGAGCGAGCGGATTCTGTTCTACGCTGGCAAGATCCATCGGATCGGCGAAGTCCATGATGCGAGTGCAACACTCGACGTCCTTCCGCTCGAGCGTGAGCGCGGTATCACCATTCAATCAGCAGCGACTCAAGTCCACTGGTCGGGGCACGCGATCAATTTGATCGACACTCCGGGACATGTCGACTTTACCGTCGAAGTCGAGCGAGCTCTCAGCGTGCTCGACGGTGCGATCCTCGTCCTTTGTGGTGTCGCCGGCGTGCAGGCACAAACCCTGACAGTCGATCGTCAGATCCGCCGTCATGGACTCCCGCGTATCGTCTTTATCAACAAACTCGATCGCCCCGGTGCCGACGCAGAGTCTGTCCTTCGCGACCTGCAAGACCGCCTTGATAAGCGCGCTTGCTTTGTCAATCTACCCCTCTACACCACCGACGAAGACGGTATGCATACCCGTCTGCTCGGGGTGGTCGACGTGATCACCG
Organism: uncultured Nannocystaceae bacterium; assembly: GCA_964621785.1. Taxonomy (GTDB): domain Bacteria; phylum Myxococcota_A; class Polyangia; order Nannocystales; family Nannocystaceae; genus JACKDW01. The sequence continues at coordinate 118,858 of CAZUPD010000004.1, read as the reverse complement.
GCGAAGCGTTGTACTTCGAAGGTTCACTCGGAGAGACTGTCCGTTCGAGCACCTGCCCGGCGGAACTCATCTCAACTCTACACAACGCTCGTACAGAGCTTCTCGAGGCTCTCGCCGAGTTTGACGAGTCGATACTCGCCGCCGTTCTCGAGAATCTCGAACCCAGTGTTGAGGAGATTTACTCCGTGCTACGAAACGCTACCATACACGGCCACATCACTCCGGTGCTGTGTGGCTCAGCCTACCATCAAGTCGGTGTGCAACCGTTGCTCGATGCCGTGGTTCGCTACTTCCCTGCACCTGAACAACGCGTGCAGGTCGCCAAAGCGATCGACGATGGCACCCCCGTCGCGCTCGACGGTGGTCCAGATGCAGCTTTGTGTGCATTTGCATTCAAGGTCGAAGATGGCACCTACGGCCAACTCTCCTATGTCCGTATCCTACAAGGAACGCTCACCAAAGGCATGCGAGTTGTCAATGTCCGAACTGGAGAGCGCCTCCGACTCGGACGACTCGGTCGTATGCACGCGGCGACGATGGAGGAGATCCAAATCGCGCAGGCCGGCGACATAGTCGTCCTCTTTGGGGTTGCATGTGCACATGGTGATACACTCACCGACGGTCAGCTCCGTTGCAGCCTCTCACCGATCGTGGTTCCAGAGCCGGTGATGGCTGTGGCAATCACTGTCCGGCGCGGCAGAGGTAGTGCCGGCCGCCTCGCCAAGGCACTCGGACGGTTTTCTCGCGAAGATCCGAGTTTCCGAGTCCGTCGTGACGAAGAGTCCGGGGAGACGATCATCGCCGGAATGGGCGAGCTCCATCTCGACGTCTACATCGAACGCCTCCGACGAGAATTCGACCTCGAGGTCACAGTCAGTGCACCCGAGGTGGCTTACCGCGAGTCGATTGCCCGACCTGCGCAGTTCCTTCACACCCACAAAAAACAAGATGGAGGTCACGGTCAATATGCACGTGTACAAGGAAAAATCCGACCAACGGGAGGCGACTCTCCAACGGCGACTGCATTCACCACGGAGATCCGCGGAGGTTCAATTCCACGCGAGTATTTCCCTGCCTGTGAACAGGGACTCAACGATGCGCTCGCACGTGGAATCCTGATCGGTGCACCTATCCTCGGGGTCACCCTCGAGCTCGTTGATGGGGCAACCCACGAAAATGACTCGAGTCCGTTGGCGTTCCGCATCGCCACCCGTGATGCCGTGAGAACGGCACTGCGTGATGCTGAACCGGTCATTCTCGAACCGGTCATGGAAGTCGAGGTCACCACGCCGTCAGAATTTCACGGTAACGTTGTCGGATCGCTCGTTCGGCGTCGGGGGATCATCGTGGGTCACGATATCGTCACGGCGGGCGACCGCCTGACCGCGATGGTCCCGCTTGCGGAAATGTTCGGCTACGCCGGTGATCTCCGCTCCCTGACGCAAGGGCAAGGTTGTTTCTCGATGACCTTTGCCCACTATGGCCCTGTCCCAGCGACAAACACACGCGCGCTGCTCGAACGTTTCGGCGCTCGGGCAGCTCGTTAGCCCAAACCGCGGGCGTCCACTCTTTTCCGAATGGACGCCCGCTCGTTGGTTACTCCTCTTCACCTACGTGGATATAGTTGTGCGGGCATTGGCCATTCTCGCCAACCGGCTCGCAGTTGTTCTCGTTGATCGTTCCCGACAGCTGGAGGTATTCGCAGCACTGCCACTTGTCCTCAAGCACGGTGATACAGTCCCAGGTGCCATCTTGATTCTTGATGTACCCGGAACATGCTTGCACATACGTTCCCGCAGGCACACTCTGTTGCTGCTGTGGAATCATGGCCTTAGAAACACGACTACGCTGAACCCTTTTTGGATTTCCGCGACTGGAGCGCTTTACTTTCTTGACCCGACTTGGCTTCTGGTTCGAGGCTTCGGCGATTTCGACACCTAAGCTTGCTCCGACCATGATTGCCAACAATAGTGCTGTCTTCTTCATCTTCAAACCTCTCTCTCGGGCTCGGATCTTCAACCGACCGAAGCTCGCGGGGTACAGAAACTCATGTGACTACATACTTCCCGCGAGCATGACGTCGACGACGCGCGTTCGAGGATGGGAAGTCACCTGGTTCGACACAGGGACCATCGGAGGGAGTGGTGCCGACGGCCATCCGTGGCCGTCGTTCCCAATCTCGGTTCTCGTTCGTCATTTAGAAAGTGGCGGCCGCCCGCGAAGCAATTGCGAGGTTCAAAAAAAACTTGCATGACGACCCGCCCGCCGGCCGATTGGCCGCTTGACACTCGTCCAACGAAACACCTGCATGCGGCGAGGTCTGCAATCAAACTCAATCATGTCCATACAACTAATTTGGTTGACAAACGCACATTCGCCGGGCAGTGGTCACAAATGCTCCTTCGTTTTATCGTCCCTGTCTGTATCGTACTCACCTCCACAGCCAGCTGTGCAGGAGATCCACACGACACGCTGGCGAGTACGGGCGCTGCCACGAGTCCATCGGTCGGCCCGGATTCCGATTCGAGCTCGGGCGAAAACACGACCGAAGAAAACTCGGAGACCGGAACGACGACATCAACCTCAGAAGCGACAACCGAGACGTCCGGTCCGGATACCACGACCGAGGCCGACGCGACGACCGTCGACGATCCTGTCAGTTGTCCGTGTTACGCCGGTGACGGACCCTATTGTGGGGACGGTTTAGCTGAATATACAGACGAAAATGAATGTATCATCGACCTACTCGAGGGTCACGAAAGCGATATCCTGTACTGCTCGGGCGGTGAATGGTCCCTCGGCGAGACCTGTACCGACGGTTGCGAAACGACGACACCCGGTGAAGGAGACACATGTTTGCTGCCGGTCTGCCCGTGTTTCGTCCAGGTCGCGTGGTGTGGGTCAGGAGCCGCCGAACACGGGCAGACTCTCGATCCTCCGTGCCGTGTGCCGCTCGTCCCCGAGCACAACGACGACATACTAGCCTGCGACGGTGAGAAGTGGATCGTCAAGCAACCCTGCGAGCTCGGATGCCACGAAAACGAAATGGGAGTGCCCGACACTTGCAACGATGAGTCTTCGTTCAAGCTGCCCTATACCTGCGGGGACTCCTATACCTGTTCCCAAGGCAACAACGGATCGAGCCATCAAGGCTCCCAAAAATACGCCTACGACTTCGCCATGCCCAGGGGAACCAAGCTCCGTGCCACCCGCGGTGGGGTTATCGCCTACGCCGAGATGCGTTCTCCCCAGGGCTCGACCTGCTACGACCCACCAGGGCTGCTCGAACAGTGCCACAACAAGGCGAACTTCGTCGGGATTCGCCACAACGATGGTACTGTGTCACTTTACATGCACTTACAATCAATTTCCGTCAAGGTCGGAGATCCTGTGAGTCAAGGCGATGTCATCGGACGTTCGGGAAACAGCGGCTACACCACAGGACCTCACCTGCACATTCAGCTCCAAAACGACTGTGGGATCTGGTTTTGTCAATCGGTGCCGCTCTCGTTTGCGGATGCACCGAACCTAAAAAAGGGCGGCAAACCGACCTCGGGAAACTGTCCCTGAGTTCGGCGGATGTAACTACATCTTAACGACGGACAAGCTGAACAAGTAAACAGCTTCATTTCCAAGCGATACGCCCTTGTGCTCGGACCCCGTGAGTGATTGAATCCGGCCGAGCACTCGGAGAGCATTTTGGAAACCATCGCTATCGTCGGAGCAGGGATCGCTGGCCTTGGAATTGGCTGGCAGCTGGCCAAGCGCGGGTTCGACGTGCAAATCTTCGAGAGTGGGCAGGCCGGTCGCCAAGCGAGTTGGGCTGCCGCTGGGATGCTTTCCCAGCAGATCGAACTGCGGCCGGGGTACGAGACCCTCATGCCGCTTCTGCGCGAAAGTGCAATATTGTGGCCTGCGTTTGCCGAAGAACTCGAGGCCGACTCCTCCATGACGATTGGTTATTCCCGTTGCGGTACGCTCGTGCCAGCCCTCACCGCAGACGAATACAACCAGTTGCGCCACAACTACGACTACCTCCAATCATTACGTCCGCGACTCGAGGTCAACTGGATCGATGGCCCTACCATGCGGAGCATGGTTCCACTATTGTCGCGCAAAGTCCTCGGCGGATTGCACAGTACCCGCGACCACCAAGTCGAAAACCGTAGGGTCGTGATGGCGTTGCTCGAAGCATTTTACCGTGCTGGTGGTACCTTGCACGAACACACCGCGGTGGAAAAGGTGCTCGTGACCGACAATCGCTGCCACGGAATCTCGTCCGGAGGAAAACAGTTCCACGCCGCCAAAACAATCCTCGCAGCCGGTGCTTGGTCGCGTACGATTGCAGGAATCCCCGAGACTCAACGGCCTCCGGTTCGTCCCGTCAAAGGTCAAATGCTCGCCCTCGCAATTCCCGCGTCCTGCCAGCCTCTATCCCAAGTGATTACCTCGACAAAGACGTATCTCGCACCCAAGGGAGACCGCCTCATTGTCGGTGCGACGGTCGAGGAAGAAGGCTTTGATGTCTCGGTCACCTCCGGAGGTATGATGGATCTGCTGTTTGGTGCCTACCAGATCCTGCCGGCGACCCGGGAGTGGCGTGTACTCGAAACCTGGGCAGGCCTCCGCCCGGGAACCTACGATAATGAACCTGTCTTGGGGAACTCGGGAATCATGGACCTGACCTATGCAACAGGTCACTACCGCAACGGTATCCTCCTCGCTCCGATCACAGCCAAGGGGATCGCGGACTACATCTGCTCTGGAACACTTTGCGAACCCCTCAACCACTATACAATGGAACGATTTCAATGATCCAAATCAATGGGAGTGAGACGCAATATATCGCGGGGGAGACGGTCGCCCAAATGTTCGTACGGGCCGGCTACGACCCCGATAGACGCGGTTTTGCGATCGCGATCAATGGCGAAGTGGTCCCGCGTTCGACGTGGCCCGCAGTTCAACTCAATGACCGTGACATCGTCGAGGTCATCTGTGCAGTCCAAGGAGGTTGACACGTGTTATCCATCGACGGCAAGCAGTTCCAATCGCACTTGATGCTGGGTACCGCACGCTATCCGAGCCTCAAGGTTCTCCAAGATGCCCTCACCGCATCAGGTGCTGAAATCGTGACGGTTTCGGTCCGCAGGGTCAATCCGCATAACAGCGGCCCGGGTTCATTTTATGACGTCCTCGCCCCCTACACGCTACTGCCGAATACTGCTGGGTGCTATACGGCCAAAGAGGCGATTTTTACCGCAAAGCTCGCCCGCGAAGCTCTCGGTACCCATTGGATCAAACTCGAGACCATTGGCGATGAGCGTACCCTTTATCCCGATCCCCGCGAACTCTTGATCGCTACAGAGGCGCTCCTGGCAGACGGTTTTTTTGTCCTCCCGTATTCGACCAATGATATCGATACCTGCCGTGCCTTGGTCGATCTCGGATGCGAGGTTGTCATGCCATTGTGCGCGCCCATCGGGAGTGGGCAAGGAGTTGTCGACCCCATACATATGGCCAAATTGCGCGAAGCGTTGCCAGACACGACACTCGTTGTGGATGCCGGAATCGGGCGCCCTTCCGATGTCACGGTCTGCTTTGAGCTCGGATACGATGCCGTACTCATGAACACTGCTGTCGCCGGAGCCATGTCTCCCAGCAAAATGGCTGAAGCAATGAAGTACGCGGCACTCGCCGGGCAACTCGGACGGCGTGGGGGGATCATTCCACGGAAGAAATACGCGACGTCTTCGAGCCCTTTGGAGGGAATGGTCGACGCCACCAGTATCTTAACTTCATGATGATTCACTCGTATCGCTCGCCGCAGGGCCTTCTCCGGTCGTGTTGCCAGCATGGCGGGCGAAGGCCACAAGATTAACGAGAACGAATATACCTCCGACCACGAGCAGGAGGAGACCGACCATCCGACCAGGTGCAGTATCCATCAACCCTCTGTAGTTGATCGCAGTGGTATTAAAGTGAAGCCACTGCAAATAGTCGGACATACGCCACAGGGCAAAGGTCAACACCAGCTGGTAGAGGGCAACACAGAGGAGGAGAGTCTTCCACGGTTGAGTCATCCCCGTAAGTCTACAGGGAATCAGTCCCGCCCGTTGATATGTGCGATCACTCTGTGGTAAGCGATCATTGTGAACGAAAAGCTCCGAAGCGCCCCTCCGCGGTTGCTCGCGGTTTGGCGCAGCTTCGACGGTTATCCGATGGAGACGTTGACCAAAGCGTGGGTAGCGAGGTATCTCGGTCCGAAGCAGCGTTCAGTCGACGAGATGGAAGCCCATCGTGCGCGTACGGGCGCGAGTGGTAATTGCTTCGACTTAGCTCTCTGGCTGCGTCACCGGCTACACCAAGCCGGACTCGAGGCCTCCATTGTGAGTGATGGAATCGGCTCTCAACACTCCCATGTGGCGGTGACTGTCCAAGTAGACAGGCAGGAATACCTCTGTGACCTTGGAGACATGTGGCTTCAGCCAGTCCCGATCGGTAGCGATATCACGACTCCCGTGCAGGGATTTTTCCCCGCAGCTGGTGTGACAGTGTTACGCCAACGCAACACGCTCGAAGTTCGATACCATCGACGGGGAGGCAAATCGTCAACTCAAACCTATCAACTTCAACCAGTGCGCGCTGCTGAACTCCGAGACGCCGCACAGGCCAATCAGGCCTATCTCGCGCAGTGCCTCGTCGAGTATCGGGCTCCATTGCAAGATTCGCACTGGGAATTCGACGGCAAGAAATCCTTCTGGTCAACGCCAGATGGGCTTCTGCCCGAGCCGCACCTCACCGGCCACAGAGCTTGGGCCCGCCGAATCGCTCGGCGCACCCGGATGGATGCGCGGTACGTTGAAGAATGCCTCGATGCTTTTGCAACGCTTAGGTTCGAACGAGCAACTGACAGGTAAAAATGTATGAACATGTTTGCTCCCGCCCACGCGCGAAACTGGAACCTATACTTGCCTTGAGTTCCACGTTAGCCTGCGTGGACAGATGATTTGTGTCTGAGCCGCCGATGACCTCAGAATTTGTCCAGCTCGAGTCGTGTAAACCTGGTCTGTTACAGGCCGCGGTCCCCGTTTGGGTAAACGACGCCGAGACGATGGAAATCGTGTGGGCCAACGAGCGCGGGGTCAAATTTTGGGGAGAGTCGAATCCCACTGCACTGTATGCACGCAAGGTCTTCGTAAATGCTCCTGAAGATGTCGTCATCCGTACTCGAAGTATTATTGAGCAGATTCGTATGGGGATCTCTTTGATTGAGGAGTGGACATTCTACCCGGGCGGAAAGCCTGTACTTGTATCTCTGGACATGCGCGGCGTGCAGCTAGCAAATGGTCGTTTCGGACTTCTCAATCAGGCTGTTCCGAGCTCGCAGGTACCTGACGCTTTGCGTCGAGCCTCAGCAATGTTTCGGCACACCGCGGTCATATCGGTCCTCGTGCGCGCCGACGGCTCATTCTACGCACAAAACCCTGCCGCTCGCACAGCTTTTGGAAAGACTCCAACCTGGGTTGCTTGGTTTGCCCAACCGGGGAAAGCGAAGACAATCCTCCGCGACGCGCTCGCGGGTGAAACTGTCGAGTCTCAAGCGAAAGTGAGTGCCAAGGGAACTCCTCAATGGCACGCGATCCGTGCTCGTTCTCTACGTGACCCGGTGACGGGAGAGTTGGGTGTCCTTGCCGAGCACACCGATGAGACAGCCCGTGTCGAAGCTGAGCAATCTGCCGAGGCACGTCAGCTTCGAATCACAAAGCTGCGATCAGCTCTCGATTTGGTCGAGCAACAACGCCAGAAGATCCTCGACCTATCCGCTCCCATACTCGAAGTTGGCAAGGGGGTCCTCGCAGTGCCGATCATCGGGAATCTCAATGAAGAGCAAAGCGCAGTGTTGAGTCGTAAGCTGTTGCGGACCGTTGAGAAACGGATGATTCGCCGCGTGATCCTCGACTTGACCGGTATCGCCGAGTTCGACCCGGCCGGTACCACGCGGCTTCAGCAGATGATCCGCAGCCTACGACTCCTCGGGAGCGAGTCCGCAATCGCCGGGATTCGACCTGAGCTTGCAGCCAATATATTGGACACCGGAGTCGATTTTGATGGCATCCCGCTGTTTCAATCACTTGCCGCCTGTTTGGAGAACCCGTAGGTTCGGAGCGACATCGGCCGTATTAGATTGTATCAACAAATTCTTTTATTGCTCGTACACCAAAGATCAGGTAGGCTCGTATACATGACGCAGTCTCCACTCGACTCGTTGCAAGCACAACTCTCCTTGGCGGAAGATACCCTCGCCCTTCTCCGTGAATTACCACTGGAAATCATCGTCCAGATGGTTGCTCTCACGACCGAGACCGTCGAGACCAAGGACCGCGCACTGGCGAAAGCACTCGATAATGCCGTGACGATGGTACCTGCACCCTTGCGTCGGTCCGTCAGAAAACTGCTTGCGGGATAACTCGTCCCCCAACTCTTCCAGCGATAGACATGCACGACTACGACCTCGAACCCGAACGTATCAAGCTCGCCACGGTATTGGGGCTCGATACATCTGCCCTACCCGACCTCTCTCCCCTAAACTCGTTCCAGGTCCGACGGCTGCGCCAGGGACTCTCCGATGCGATCTACCTTCGTCATCGCACCAACTACGCCCGCCTTGCAAAACTCAGCAAACTCCTACCTGTCAAGTTGACAGCAAAGCTCACCGAGACAGCCCTCGGACCTGAACTCGCGGCCGGCGTCACGTGTGAGCTCGAGCCTGCCCGAGCGGCGAAGATCAGTCTCAAACTCTCAACCGCGTTTTTAGCACAGCTCAGCATTCACCTCGACCCAGGCCGTGCAGGCGATGTTTTGGCAGCGCTTGCTCCGGAGGTGATCGTTGCAGTTGCACGCGAACTAGCGAGCATGCAGGCATACGTCACTCTCGCGCGGTTTGTCGCTAGTATTCGTCCTGCGACCCTTGCCGCAGTCATCGCGGAGCTCGACGATCGAACGCTTCACCACGTTGGATTGCTGATCGAACAGCGGGACAGGCTCGGCCATGTACTCGAATTGTTGCCGATCGAGCGTCGTATCAACTTGCTTCGAATCGTCGACTCCGAAGGCGCTTGGCCGCAAACCCTTGCCCTCCTCAGCCACCTCGGTGATCGGGTAAAAGGTTACATGGGAGATAGCGCCGTCGCCCTCGGCGAGAAGGTCCTCAATCGCCTGCTCGATATCACCCATCAGCACAAACTGTGGCGACCCCTCCTAGAAGCGATAGTGCATATGCAACCAGATGCCCAGCGGCGAGTGTTTGCGATGCCAGCTCTGCGTCAACGTCCGGTTGTCGAGGCCTTTTTGACCGCAGTCACAGACGAAGAGATGTGGCCGCTCTTGGCTCGGACGTGGCACCACGCCCCTGCGAGCCTGCTTCAAGTCGCGTTTGAGAATTTGTGCGAACGCCCGACCGAAGTACTCGAACAACTGTTTTTGTCCGCAATACAACGGGGCTATCAAGGCGCTCTTCTGGCCGCTTTGAAAAAGCTCCCAGCTCCTGTGCGCTCCCAGTTTCAAGAACGTGCACAACGCGACTTCGAGGGGTTGTTCCGCACAGTCATCGCCCATCCGGGTGAATCGACTGGCATGCTTGGTGACTGAGTCAGACCTCGCGATGTCCCACTTTGTTGCCGCCATCATGCGAGATAATCAGCTAGTTCAGCGGGTCTGTCGTACCAACTGCCGGAAAATCATGCCATTGAAAATTGTCGAGTAACACCATCGAATCGTAGATTGCATCCCCTTCGTCGTGGACCGAGAAGGTGAGCTTAAACTGCTCTCCACCCTTGATTGGCCACGAGGTCCGCAACCAGCCGGTCGACCCGCTTTCGTCGAACCCAGTTCCCCAGTTGGGGATCGGGTGAAACTGTCCTTCGAAATAGTTGTTGTCAACCTCGATTGTATTGTTGCGCGCGTCAAACGAAATATTCGTCGTTGCACCGCCGTTGGTCGACTCCGCCTGTAGGATTGCGTAAAACGTATCGTTGTAATCCTGCTGTATGAAATCTGGGTACTCTGCCGAGAAATAGTTAAAATCGAATGAGAAGCTCTGAGCGTCCTGCGGTGCTGTCAACTCGAGGGTCACTTGGTGGAGGTCATACACGGGCTCGCCATCGCGTCTGGCTCGCCTCTTCCCGAGAAACCGTGGTGTTGGATCCCGCCACTCGCGGTAGTCTTTGAGTGCTCCGGTACCAACCGGTTGCGGATTCCCGACGGGTCCCGTACTCACGGCCAAAAACCGGTACCCTTCCATTGGTACGAGTTTGCGCGAGTTGAGTAACCGCCCCAGCCCTTTGATCGCTCGCTGGGGTCGCGCACCCCGGATCGACACACCCCGCACATTCTCGGGTTGGATACCCAAAACCGCATCGGGAGACTCGTCAGTCTGATCGCGAGCACCTGGGAAGACTTCTCCGTGCTCGAGAGTCTTGCGATAACGCTGCATCTGCTCGACGATCGCCCGCAACTCCTGGTCCGCTAAAAATTGTTGGGCATCGGTGACATACGTCAACGCCCGGTCAAACAACGCGAGGTTCGCCTCCCGGTGGGTCTCGAGCGGAAATCGTATCTTCTTGAGCGTCTCGGCAAAGATCACCAACGCGTCACCCTTGATGATGTTTTTATCCTCGCCCAACATGGATGCGAGATTGACTTCGAGCGTTTCTAGCTGTTTCGCTCCGCCAAGGGGTGTGTACTCGGCTTCGAACTCAAAATCCGCAGTTTCGGGAACTCCAGCTTCGCCGGTGTCGAGGATCATATGATAGATCATCTGGTCATTGGGTGCGAGGTATTGCGGGGTCACCTTGGACTTGACCTTCGAGATCTGTTCACCGTGGAAGCTCTTCACGCTCCACCCCTCCGGCATTTTCATCTTGAGGCGAACATCCTTGACGGCCATATCAAAGTTGGCGACAAAGTTTGTCTCGTCGAGAACACGCGTGATCTCCTTCTCTGTATCTAAAAACAAATACGCTCCGCGCCCGCGGTCCGTAAAATGATTCATCAGCTGGTCGTTGAAACCTGCACCAAGCCCGATCCCCGCGAGGTAAATACCTTGTTTGTCGGCATCCTCCGAATACTTGGATATCGTTGTCTTGGACATACGACCAAAGTTGGCGGCCCCGTCGGAAATCAGGATTACGCGATTCGCAAATCCATCATCTCGATGGGTGGCCGCGAGCTTGTATGCCTCGACAACGCCGCGCTCTAGGTTCGTGACATCATTTGGCTGCGCACCTTGATCGAGCGCATGGCGGACAATACTCGCGGTCTCGCCTCCCACACTGTGATTCTCGACCAAAATCGTGGCCTTGCGGTTGGCAACCACGATCGACAAACGGTCGCCGGTGCGCAGTTGCGACACAAATCCGTCGATAAACCGACGGGCCAACGCCATCGAAGGTCCCGCCATCGAACCAGACGTGTCGAGTAACAACGTGGCATGAACAGGTTGCATCTGCGCTCGGGTTCGGTCTTCCGCCCGAACCGCGACCTGTACCGACAGTTCGCTGGGCTTGGTCGTCTTGCGCATGTGTGCTGCAATAGCGAGCTTCGACGCCGTTGATTTCGGAGTATATGCAAATGTGTGGTAATTAAGAAATTCGTACGTACGGACGAGGCTGGGATCGACGTACTTCCCAGCAGCGATCGCTTGGCGCACGAGTACTGGCGAGGCAGCCGAATTGGAGTCATCAGCCGAGAGGTAGCGAATGTTCCCCTGCTCCCCCCTTGCTTGTTTTGTCGGTGGTGTAGGTCCCTGAGCGGGGTCTCGCCGAGGTTGAGGTCTCGGTGCAGCCGAAGCCGAGGACCCCGACGAAGAAGCAGAGACTCCTCCTCCTCCTCCCTTGCCGTAACCTACCCCGACAGCCCCGAGGCTGACCTGCATACCCGCTGACTTCATTGCCGATTTTTTGGGCTTCTTCGTCGCCAGACGCCGCGGAATCTTGGGTCGCTTTGGACGCTGAACTTTGGCGACGTAAAGTAGCTCGGCATCGACTGCTCGATGGGCGAGCACTGGTTTGTTGACAGGTGCCAAAGCAGCGTCCGTACTGACGACAGGCGTCGGTGTTTGTACCGGCAATGAAGTTACTGCCGGCCGCGGCTCGGGACTCTCCTCAAACAAGGAACGTTTTTGGTCCGGTTGGGTCTGCGTTGGGTGGGACTGAAGCGCCGGCTCCGCGCAGCCGCACATCAACAGGGCAAGTAGAACGAATCGACGGCTCGGCACAGTGGACTCTCCTCCGGAAGTTATACGATCATCGTCGGGATCCGAGCTAATCTGTTTTTTGGAACATACGCGGTCGTGCGATGTCCTCCCCAACACAGCCGTGTCTGACACTCGACGTGCCGCCGACAGGCGACACGTCCCGCTGTTCTGAGCTATTTTAAGGGGCTAAAAAATGCATCTGCGTGAAAGTATCGAGCTCCGATCGCCTCTGCGAACGCCCGATCTGAATCCATGTCTCCGACCATCACCAAGTGTTCCTGCGCCAGGTTGTACTTGTGCATCAGGTACACACCCCACCCCGGCAACGGTTTACGGCAAAAACAGCCGACCGGGAAGGATTTGTGGGGGCAAAACAACACTTCCGTGACCGGCAACCCAAGCAATTCCTTGGTGCGTGTAAAACAGGACTCGGCGTCACCGTACGTCAATTTTTTGGAAGCCACACCGCTTTGGTTGGAGATAAAAAACAACTGGTACCCATCGTCGAGCCACCTTTGAAGCGTCTCCCGACGATTCGGCAGCAGCTCCACATCGTCTGGCGTCGTCGGATAAATCTCACCACTTTTTGTCTTCCGCAGTGTTCCGTCGACATCGAGGAGCAGTCCTTTCTTGGAAAACGCCGGGGGCCACGGTCTGCGAACAAATGCAATCGTATCGATCGCTGACAGTCCCTCGCCCTCGCCGGGCGGCTCAAACGTCTTAGAATACTTCGCCATCGCCAAGGGAGGCGGAAGGTTCGGATCTTTTTTACCGAGCTCTTTGAGTTCATCCCCGCCTGGCAGCCGCCCGTAGCGCTCGAGCACGCGGGACACAACATTGATCATCGCCTCGTTTGGTGGGGTGGCCATGTGGACACACCGGACAGGTACACCGTGTCGATGCGCGGTACGGACAACCCCTGCCCGGGACACACGCGTCGGATAGGTATTGTCGAGCACCACACGGGTCGTCCCAGCCGCGAGAAGCCTATCAAGCTTTGGTAAAAGGTCGGCAAGTGACCCTCCAAGCAGGTCGCGATTGAGCCGCTCATATCCCTTTTCTGTATATGCACTGACCTGAGATGACTTACCCGCCCCCTGAATCCCCATCACGATCACAACTTCCGGCGTCTCACCAGGCCCGGTAGCGGGTTCGAGTTTGGGGAGGGTCACCGGATCGACGGGAGGTTGCAGTTCCAACAGCGCGTCGGCTGTCGGCGCAAAGCTGATTTTCTCGCGTCGCTGTCGATCTTCGTCGTCGAGCGTGAGCGTCAGGGCATGGAGCGACGAATCAATGCTCGCAGTCCGGGTCGCCCCGACTAGCGGCAAAACCGGACCTGGAAGATCGAGTAAAGTTGCAAGTGCAACCTCGTGGGGCGAGACCTTGTACTTGGTCGCCAACGGCTTCATGGCCCGGTTCTTGAGCAACTTTTCGACCTTGGCATAGCCACCCAGCGGGCGGTGGGCGAGGAAGGCGATACCCATCTGCCGCGCTAGCGCAACGAGCCCTGCCCGGCTCGCCTTGCGGCTCATGACACTAAGTTCACACTGGAGCGCTGCAACCTCGAAATGCCGCTGTGCTTGGCGAACCTCCGTCACTGAAACATTGCACAACCCGACGTGCCTGATTTTCCCCTGTTTCTGGAGCTCTGCCAGAGTCGCCAGGCTGTCCTCGAACGGCACACCGGGGTCATTTACATGTAGTAGCAACATAAAAAGCTGCTCAACTCCGAGTGCCTTAAGGCTACCTTCGACCGAGGTGCGAAGCCGTTCGGGCCTCGCATCCGGACGCCACTTTCCCCGCGGGCGCGCAAGCCCGGCCTTCGTCAACAGGCGAACTTGGTCACGGGGCCCCTTCCACTGGTCGAGGGCTTTGCGGGCAAGCTTCTCGGAATAGTGAAGGTCCTTCTCGTCGAGTGCATATACATCTGCGAGATCGAGCACTCGGATACCACGATCGAGCGCATGGTGGATGATGTTGACTGCATCGGTCTCTGAGGGCCGTCCTTCCGTCGATAGTCGTAAAAGGCCGAGTGCGAGCGGGACCTCGAGAGCTCCGAGGGCTCCAAATCGAGTTGGTTGCTTGGTCATGGATTCTCCGTCCTTGGGTGGAAGAACCGTCATAGGATCGAAGGCAGTCGATGACAAGGAACTTTGCCTGTCGAATCGGTTGTGTATACACTCGTATCACGAGCTCGAGGGTGCGTACGCCCCAAACGAGTCACATCGTTCGTTTCCTTGAATGACACTCCTGCTTGCGAAGTTGCCCGCGCGCCCGTGATCGCGCACTCATTTCTAGCCTTGACAGCTGATGTTGTTGGAGCTATCTCTCGAAAAGAGAATTATCGATTCTCTTTTCATCTCTCAAATGGAGCCCTCCCATGCGCAATGTCGATCATTTTCCCAGATTTGACGACCCTCTACCCCTCGTCGATGTTTCTGCCACGGCCCAAGCCACGCTCGTCCGCAGCGGGCAACGAACAGTCGAAGACCTGCGTGAAGCTGCGATCACCAGAATCGCGCGCCTCAATCCAAAACTTAATGCATTGAGTGGATTTGATCTCACGCTCGCCCGACAGGCAACTCCTCGGGGCAATGGCCCGTTTACCGGAGTTCCGACGCTGCTCAAGGACTTACTTGCCTATCCCGGCCTGCCTGTTGCCTTCGGCTCCCGGCTCCTCGCCGGGAATGTTGCCCAAGCAGGCTCTCCATATACCGACGCACTCGATGCGGCCGGGTTGGTCGTAATTGGAAAGACGGCAACTTCAGAATTTGGGCTCATCGGCACCACCGAACCCCTCGCCAATGGGGCGACACATAATCCATGGGACCTTCGCTGTTCACCAGGGGGATCATCGGGCGGAGCGGTTGCAGCTGTTGCCGCAGGAATGGTGCCTGTCGCCCATGCTTCCGATGGCGGCGGCTCAATTCGCGGACCTGCGTCCCTGTGCGGAGTGTTTGGATTTAAACCGAGTCGGGGGCGTACTCGGTCGACCGGGCTACCTCCTGAGATGCCGACAGCAAAAATCTTGAGCGACCACTGTGTCAGCCGAACCGTAGAAGATAGCGCTGTATGGCTACAGGTGACTGAAGTATCAGGTTCGTTTCCGGCCCTCGAACAACCTTCCGAGTTGGCAACCCCAGGTAAGCGGTTACGGATCGGGTACTACCATCGGGATATTTTTGGCGAACAACCGCACGACGACGCGCGGGAGGCCCTCGAAATGGGGATCCGTATCTGTACGGACTTGGGACATCAACTCGTTGCATGTGATGGACCACAGATAGATGCTTCTGCAAAATCGCCCGCTTTCTACGACCTCACCGCGGTTACAATCACCGGAATGGTCCAACAGATGGCCCAAGCCATGGGCCCGATGTTTAAGGAGGAGTTGCTCGAGCCATGTACCCGGAGCCTGCTGGTTCGCGCCCGCGACTTGTCGCCCACGCGTATCGCTCAAGCCACGGAAGAATTGGCTAATTCAGGCCCGCAGGTGGACCAAGCTCTCACCGGCTTCGATGCATTGTTGTCCCCAACTGTTCCATATGCCGCATTTGAGCTCGGGCGCTACTCCCCACAACACGACCCGGAGAAACTGCGATTGCACAACGATCGGATCGCGGGCTATACCGTGCCCGCGTCCCTCGCGGGTTGGCCCGCAATGAGTGTTCCGCTCTATTGGAACGCGAATGGGTTGCCGATCGGCTGCCATTTCGCCACCGCGCACGGCAACGATGCATTGTTGTTCCGGCTTGCGTTCGAGCTAGAGCGGGCTGCGCCATGGATCGGGCGACTCAACGCACTCAGTCATACGCTTCTCAAGTGAACAAACAACGCGCCTGCAGCATACTCCTGTCCCGTGGGGGACTCCGAACAAGCGATGCCACAACGCCTAAAAGAAGACCTACGTACCAAAATTCTCGTCGCCGCCGGTGAAGTTTTCGCGGAGTCGGGATACCCCGCTGCACGACTCGCTGAGATCGCGAAGCGGGCAGGCACAAGTACAAGCAACCTCTACAAGTACTTCGAGAATAAATCAGCGTTGTTTGAGCAATCAGTTCCGGCGGATGCGGTCGCGCTTTTTGTCTCCCGATTGCGCGAACGTGTGGGTGAATTCCGCGGGCGTCCAGACTGGACCCAGGCGACGGCCAGTGGGTCAAAGCAGGCAGGTGCACTGCTCGACTACTGGATCTCACATCGCCATATCACCATATTCCTACTAATAAATGCCCAGGGGAGCCCCTATGCTTCGATCCGGGAGGAGCTGGTCGAAACAATGGTCTCCGAAGCGGTCGCATGGCACGTCGACACGTCTGGCACCGTCGATCCATCTCTGCGATTTATTGTCGTACAGGTATTCACACGTACACTAGAGATCATTGCCAATATTCTGAGAACCTATCGCGAAGAGACTTCGATTCGCGAAACGATTGCCCACTTTTGGCGCTACCAACTCGCGGGGTTAGAAGCTTTGCTGCAATCGCGCGGATGAGCCTGTAGTGGACCGCCACTCGCGGTTTGAAAGCCATTCCTCGACTTCAGCGAGTTGATTCCCCCCCCGCTCCTGCAACAACTCACGGGCCTTCCGCGCCTGGGTGCGCGCGCGTTCGCGGTCTCGACCAGCCTCTTCAGAAGCTTCCCACAGGGCCTGCGCCAATGCAAAATGTGCTGTTGCAACTTCCTGGCCCGGGGTTCGCTTCGATGTACGGATGGCGAGGGAGCGGGTAGCGAAGTCGATCGCGTCGGTGTACCGGGCTTCGACCACAGCGATCTCCGCCAACTGGGTCAGTGGATGCGCGAGCGGCGGGTGCTCCTTACCGACCTTGGCGAGAATATCGACAGCACGCTCTAGGTCTCCCTTGGCCTTCTCGCGGTTTCCGAGTACGCGTTCGACACGTGCGAGTGCATCAAGCGTCTCTCCAATATTGGGATGGTCAGGCCCGAGATTCGCCTCCCAAATCCTGAGGCAATGTTCGAGGATTGCCTTTGATCTTGTATACTCACCTTGTTGGGCATAGGCGGGTCCAAGCTCTCTCAGGGTGTAGGCCACACGTACATGTTCGCTACCAAACGCCTGCTCGAGGGTCTTTTGGGATCGCTCGAACAGCACGATCGCATTTTTCGTCTCTCCCTGGGCGAGCATCGCTGCCGCGAGATTCGCAAGCATGTCGGCGGTGTCAGGGTGTTCGGCCCCCGCCGCCTTGGTGTTGAGCTCGACGGCACGCTCAAACTGTACACGGGCCCGCTCGTATTCCCCAAGTTCCATATGTATATTTGCAAGTGCATTGAGAGCGAACGCGACGTTGGGATGTTCGGGACCGAGACCTTTGGTCCAGATCTCGAGCGCTCGCTCCGCGGACTTCAACCCATCTTCAAAGGCTCCGCTTGCCGCTTGGGCGTTGGCAAGATTATTGTATGTACTACCAAGAATTGGATGCTCCGGGCCAAGGGCCTCGATCTGGATGGCAATCGCCTCGCGGTAATCTGCCAACGCTTCATCGTAGTGACCGCGTTCGCGGTTGTAGATTGCGAGATGCTGGCGGGTGTGGGCCACAAACGGATGGCGCTTCCCGAGGATGCGGGTTTGGATTTCAAGCGCCCGAGAAAGCTCGGCGTGCGCCTCATCGTAGGACCCCATCGCCCCAAGCACGATACCCCGTCGACATCACCAGCGCGGCTCGAAGTCCATGCGTTTCCCCGATTTCTGTGAGTTTCGCTTCAGCGTGTCGGGCCCACAACAAGCCTTCCCGGTGTCGACCAACGGCATACCCGACAGTGTAACTCAGGTGCCGGGCGGCTTCGAATGCCACACTGCGGGAGGTCCCAAAAAAAGCCTTGGTCAGCATCGTCTCGGCCTCGGCATATTCACCATTGACCATCAACAGAGAGCCAACTTTCCCCCTTGCCTGTGCAACTAATGGGGACCATCCGAGTTGCTCCGCCGCCCCGAGGGCCTCACGGGCAACCGTGAGCCCTTGCTTGTAGTTTCCTCCCGCTTCGAGAGCACCCGCGCGGCTCAGCAATCTGCGGACCTCCCGTTGTTCGGCCGGATCGGCCGGGGGAGGATCCATTCGCCACAGGTGCTCCCGCTCACGACACAAACTCGGATCGGCGAGTTTCGCGACCGCGTTAGCGGCGTTACGCAGAATTGTTGTATCCGCATGCTTTAACTCGGCCACAAGTGCTTCGAGTTCCATCTGCCGGGTTTCGAGGCACCACGCAGCCCGCTCCCCGAGCTCCTCTTCCCAAGTCTGATGGACAGTTCGGTGGAGGCAGACTTCGGTACGGGCTTGCGCCCATGCACGGGTGTGCGCGGCGAGAGAGGGGGCAATTTTTTGACTGGTTGTCTCGGCGAACGAATGTCCTGTCGCCATCAAGCTCGAATGTATCTCGGACTGTATCGCGCCATTCCAAACACTTTGGATCTCAAGTCCGAGCTGTTCGCAGTCCCTCGTCTGCTCACGTATTCGGAACTTGTGATACGCGAGGAGGCCGGCTGCGATGAGAAAAACCACTCCAACAATGGCGACTGCTCGCATGAACCACGTCCGACGCTGCCCGCGTTCGAGTGCGTGGAGTAGCTCCCGCATGGACGAAAACCGGGATTTGGGTGCTGTACTCAATCCCTTGAGGCAGATGTTGCGTAGCCATCTCGGAATGCCGGGGCCCATCGTCCGTATGTTGTTTGTACGTACATTTTCAACGAGGTCGATGAGGCTATCGCCCGGGAATGGCCGCTCACCACACAGCGCTTCCCACAGGGTAATGCTGTAGGCGAACTGGTCCGCTGCCGTACCCACACACGCGCCAAAAAACTGCTCGGGCGCCATGTAGCCCGGGGTTCCGAGCACCACCCCGATATCGGTCAGTTCGACGTCGAGTGCCGGATTGGTCACCTCCTCGGATGGTTCAGTCGTTGCCCCCACGGCTCGGGCGAGACCGAGGTCCATCACACGGACGCGACCGTCGACTGCGACCATGACGTTGTCGGGTTTAAAATCGCGATGGAGGAGGTTCGCTTCGTGGGCAGCTGCGAGTCCCTCCCCGGCTTTGGACATGACCTCCACGATCTCGCGCCACGGACGTTTCCCCGGCTTCCAACGAGCCTTCAACCAGTCGCGCAATGTCTGGCCTTCGACAAATTCCATGGCCAGCCAAACCTTATCGTCGACAGTTCCGACGTCGTGGACCGCAACGACGTTTGGATGTGCAAGTTTTGCCAACGCTTGGGCCTCGCGCAGTAGCCTTGGCGTTCCACCAGCATCTCGATGCCTCGGGAGGACGAGTTTGAGTGCGACCTTGCGATTGAGTTCGGGGTCAAAAGCGGCATAGACAACGCCCATCGCCCCCGACCCAAGCCTATCGAGCACGACATAGCGGCCGAGTGTGTCACCACGGTTGAGCTCCCCCTGCGCGTCGTCGGGCGGCGACTCGGTATCACCAAGTACTGTCTCTGCAAGCAGCTCACTCCCATGCAGATGATTGATGCCGGTCGACTTTTCCATCGTTGCAAATCGGAGCTGCTAGCAAAACCCGCGTGGAAACAATCTCGAAGAAGTTGGGGACCGAGGTGACATGGTGAAAAAGGCACTCGACTCTATCTCGAGTTGCTGCTGGCCGAACGAACAACCTGTCTAAAGAAACAGATATGTCAAGACCGTCACACAAACTGCGGCTGTTCGGCTCACCTCCCGCGGAAGACGGCTTTCCGACGCTCGAGAAACGAGCGCACTCCCTCGCTAAAGTCCTCGCTCGCAGCGACACGGCCCAACTGTTCGGGGAATGCTGCCACGGCTGCGGCCTCGCCATGTTCGGCAAAAACCAGCGCGGAGGCGCGGGTTTCTGCAACCGCGAGAGGTGCTTGCTCGGCGATCTCTCGCGCGAGCGCACAGGCCCGGGCACGCACTTGGGCAGCTGGTACGAGCTCTTGGACAAAACCGATGCGGTGCGCTTCGACCCCGTCGAACTCGCCCCCGGTGAGCAGCCACCTCATCGCGTTTCCCCAACCTGCGCGTTCGACCATACGGGTAGTGGCTCCGCCAAAGGCCATGAGCCCACGCCGTACTTCGAGCTGTGCAAACCGAGTATCGGGTGCCGCCACGACAATATCGGTCGCCAACATCAGCTCGATGCCGATGGTAAAGCATATCCCGTGGACCGCCGCGACGACCGGTTTTGTACGCCGTGGAGAAGACAGCCCGAGCGGGTCGAGCAACCCCTTGGGCACCAAGGGTTGGGTGATGTCAAACCGATCGAGTTGGAGTCCGGCTGTAAAATGCGGGCCTTGAGCACACAACACCGCGCACCACAGCTGGTCATTGTCCTCGTAGCGAGTGTAGGCCTCGGCGAGCTGGCGAATCATCTCGGGTGTGAAGCCGTTGTACTTGGCGGGACGGTCAATGGTGATGAGCAACACGTGGCCGTCGACGGTGGTCGTGATACGTCCCTCGGGGGGTGGTGTTTCGGACATGCGCGAACGATACCAACGACAACGATGCATATCCATGATTTTGCTCCCGTGGCTTGCGTACGTACCGCGACCGAGTGGATTCGACACGACGGGAAGCGATACCTCTACGACAGGCTACAGGCTACGGGTAAGGACAATGACACGACTATCTGCGTTGACGACACACGCGCGGCGAAGGCTCTGAAGCGGCTGCGGCCACGTGTTATGCCCACACACGACGAGGCCCCCAAAACCCCGTAGCGCCTGACGGATGGCATCGTTGCCACGGCAGTTCTCCCCCGGGATCGAGGGCCCTTCGTGCAGTACGAGAATCTCCGGTTCGCTGTGCAGGACTTTGTGCAACTCTCGCAAAACCTCGGCCTCCGGACGTCGGTTCTCCATCTTGGCGCTGCCGATGATCCCACTGACCCCAGCGATCTTTAGACCGTCTAGCTCGATGCTGCTGCCTTCGAGGAGGTGATGGCACTTCCTTGCCCGACGGGGGAGTCGATCGACATTTCCCAGCACCCCCGTCACCCAGCGAAACCTGTCGGAAAAGGCATCCCAAACATCTGAGACATCGCCGACACCAAACCTCCGGTGAAGGGTTTTGGACGTGTAGAGATCACCGGCGAGGATGACTCCGACACGTTGTGCATGGATTTTTTGTATACTCAATTTTTTGGCCAGCGTTTCGGCTGCGATCACACCGAGCGCCCGGTTGCTCTCTGCATCCTCACGGGCTTGAAGGTCGGACGCGAACACAAGAGCCTCGAGCTGTTTGGGGAGCCCCGAGGCCTTTGCCCGAACAATCGGAAATGTGGTTCTTTGCCGACCACCGCGTGCCGTAGGCATCACACAGGGAAGCTCGATCCACGGTGCAGATTCGATGTACTCGACCCTCATGAAAACCGTTTGTGGGCGATGACAAAACTTTCTCCGCCACTGCGTTGATGACCACATGGAATGACCCGGTGATCCCAGTTCCACCGCGCGGCTCCCCGCATGAAGTAGCCATCGCCGGCATCGAGTTCGAGGACCCAGGTTTTCTCGGGTCGCCCCGGAGGACGAAATCCGATTCGCCGACCATCACTCAACGAAATGACAAGGATCTGTTCGCCATGGCGTTTGCTATCGATATGCCACTTGAACTGGGCCGAAAGGTCACCTATCCAATTGCACACGCGGTACTGATTGGGGAGCTGACCGAAAAGCTGTTTTTTGACCATGGTCTCCCCCCACGTCGTCATCCAGGGACGAACTTCCTCGGTCGTCTTGTTCTCGCCGAAGTCACCAAACAGGCGGAACAGAGGATTACCGGTTGGCGGCGGGAGACTGTGGCACTGGTCCAACAGCTCGGCGACTTGGTTTGCGTCGAGAAGCTTGCGATAGATCTTGATCCCGGGTGGCTTGCTGGCCATGCCCGGATGTTCTTAGCACGGACACAACCGGCCCTGCGGCCGATCCCATCCTCCCGCCCCATGTGATACCCTCGGGCAATGCTGCGCTCGTCACGATCCATTCCGCAGCGGTGGACGGCTGCCGTCCTCGCGCTTGCTTTCGGCCTGTCTTTTTCTTCAGGCTGCGATAAAAAATCCGAATCGAAGGATTCGAAGCAGCCGACACGAAAAGATGGGGACCAACCCAAAAAAGATGCTGATCCACCGATCGAAAACCGAGACCTCGATCCGCCTCCCGTCACCTAAGTAGACCGCAATCCGTGGAGCTTCGTCACGCCCGCGGAGAGTTTCCCGAGGCGTGCTCGCGGGCAACTCGCTGTCGGAGAGGTAACGGGCGAGAGCTCGCACGGTTTGCTAGAGTGGAAACACCTGCGACTCCCCTTGTCTACCTTGCAAAACTCAGTGCATGCGCATCAAATTTTCGCAGGTCCGTGGCTGCGGGGGCGGGTATTCGACCTCGTGCTGATCGTCGGCGTGTTGACGTTCGCCCTAGTGCTCGGCGGCGTTGCGAGTCTGACCCCTGCCCTGTTTGCCGGGGTGCTGTTGCTCGATTTTTGGCTGCTCGCCTACCCCCACGTGGCCTCGACATTTACGCGGGTCGCCTGTGACCGCGCGCGGATCCGTCGACACTGGTTTTTGCTATTCGCCCTCCCTCCTCTGGTGTTTGGTGGAACCGCAGCGGTGACCTTGGGGGCTGGGGTCGTCGCCCTCAATACGGTCTACTTTACGTGGCAGACGTGGCACTACACGCGCCAGAGTTACGGCATCGCCCGCGCCTATCGAAGGCGGGCTCACGGCGGACAATCGCACCCAGACCGACTCTCAGATCTACTCATCTATGTGTTTCCACTGTGGGGCTACATCCACCGCGCGGTCGAGGAGCAAGACAGGTTCTACGGGATGCCGTTGCACCTGCCCGATGTCGCGCCAATCGTCGAATACGGGCTGGCAACTGTCGCTCTGACCGCTCTCGCGGTATGGAGCTGGCGTCGGGTCTTTCGTCCGTTTCGCAACCACATTGGTGAAACATTATTTGTACTTTCACATATTTTGATTTCGACCGTCTCCTACCTGTGGATGCGAGATATCACCGAGGGCTGGCTGTTTATCAACATCTGGCACAACGCGCAATATCTACTGTTCGTCTGGGCCGCGAATGTCCGACGTTATGAGCACACTCCAAACACCGGGTGGATGGCCCAACTGAGCCAACCGAGCCGCGCACCATTGTATGCACTTTTCTGCCTGGGTGCGGGGGCGGCATTCTACTCCGGCCTCGGAGCCATCCTCGGACGCTCGGCCTGGGATGTGTTGCCGCTGGTACTCGTGGGGCATATGACGGTCAATTTTCACCACTACCTCATCGATGCGGTGATCTGGCGGGGTCCGAAACGACTCGTGAGCGCGAACCTGCGCTCACGTAAGGACCTTTAAACAAGAGTGTTAATCCCATTCGTGACGGCTGCGACCCCGGAGTGACAGGTGCATCAATCGTCTGGTCGAACATAGACGTCGCTGTGCCAACAAGACCCCAGCGGCTGGCCGGCCGTGAGTGGTATTGCCCGCATTTTGCGTTACCAAGACTGGCGCGGTGGTTGTGGCGAGCGGGTGTATAAGGGGTGAGTATGCTGCGCAAGCCCCTGTTTCTCGCGTTCGCCCTTGCACCCGCACTGTCTCTCGCTCCTGCCTGTGACAAGGAACCAGCGCCCCAACCGACTGCGAACACTCCCGTCGAAAAGAAGGCTGAGAAGCCTCAGCCGACCGCGGAGCCTCCGGCCCACAAGGTTATCGCCAAGCCGCAGGCGAGCGATCCAAAGAAAGTTGACCTCGCCGAGTCGGAGCGCAAGCGCAAACTGTTTGTCGACCACGTTCAAGCCGGGCGGACCGCGACCAAGGCGAAGGACTATGCGACCGCAATCAAGGCGTTCGAGCAAGCTGTCGAGATCGAGGCGAAGGCGGGGATCCTCGGCGAACTCGGCTGGGCACTGTACCTGGCCGGCGAGCTCGAAAAAGCAGAAAAGGTGCTCATGCAAGCAATTGCCAACCCGGCAAAAGACAACACCAAGGGTGCGCTTCTGTACAACCTCGGGCGCGTACACGAGGACAAGGGTGACAAAGACAAGGCGGTATCGTTTTACGAAAAATCGCTAGCCGCTCGCCCCAACAAGATCGTCCAAGCACGGATGGATGGGTTGGTCAGCGCGGGGGCCCACTCTGAACCAGATGCCTGCGCGTGGCATAAAATGCCCGGTTCACCACCAAAGAATCTGTGCCAGCACTATACGCCCGAAGACGCGGCCGGCTCGGTCAGCTGCCTCGAGGGCGACGAAGAAGCAGGCGCGTCTAAAATTCGTGTCAAGCAAGACGGTGTACAAGCAACAACGTTTGCGTCGTTTGACGAGGAGGGCATGGCAACCTTTTACGTGCTCGCGGTCCTGCGTGACAATGCCTGGTACACCTACGAGTTTGCCTACGAATACATTGCATCGGGCTACCGCGGCGATAGTGTCGAGATCAAGACGTTGGAGCTGGTCGACGCTATCCCTGGAGGGAAGCCCGAGCTCCATCTGGAGTGGGAGTTTGATAGCCACCAAGGCGACCTCGAATATAATGAGTTGACAACGCTTGACGAGACCTACCACGGTTATGTGTCGCTCGAGGATGAGGCTCCGCGGTGGATCGCAACGGTCCGATCAGACAGGTTATACGAAGTCGGAGAGTACTACGGAGACGATGAGTTCAAGGGGATCAAACACTCAGAGGACTACGGTACAAAGGTACAATCAGGTGTCGAATGGACGTTCTCGGCGACGGACTTGTCGGTCACAACCAAGGCAAAGGCCAAGGCTCCGGCTCCCGTAGGAACGTTTAAAATCGCGGACTATCCCGCGAAGTGCACCGAGTATTATGGGATTACTTCGGTGCAAGAGTAGCTGTTTGACTATCGGCAGCTCCCTCGTCGCGGTACCGTTTGAGTCGCCGGTAGAGTGTGGCGATGCCGATCCCCAGACGCCTGGCCGCTTCGCTACGATCCCCCTGTGCGTGTTGGAGGGTGGCGAGGATGTGCTCGCGTTCGAGTTCGGCGAGCGTGCGCCTCGAAGGTACCGGCGAAGGCTCCGGGCTGGCGACCGCGCCTCCTCGCACGGTTTCGGGGAGGTCTTGTGCGGTGAGCTCCGTTCCTCCAGCGAGGGCGACACCGTGCTCGATGGCGTTGGCGAGCTCGCGAACATTGCCCGGCCACGTGTGGCGCAGGAGTGCCTGGCAAGCCGAGGGGGCAAACTTTCGGACAGGTCGATCGAGGCGGGTCGCTAGTTGGGCCAGCAATGCCCGCGCGATCGGAAGGATGTCCCCAGGTCGCTCGCGCAACGGAGGGACGACGATTTCGACGACGCGCAGTCGGTAGAGGAGGTCTTCGCGAAACCGCCCGGCTGCGACTTCGGCAACGAGGTCGCGGTGGGTGGCAGCCAACAGACGCACGTTGACCGGACGCGCTTGGTTTTCACCGATTCGACGAACCTCACGCTCTTGAACCACGCGCAGCAACCTGGCTTGAGTGGCCGGCGACAGCTCACCGACTTCGTCGAGCAAGAGGGTGCCCCCATGGGCAGCTTCGAACAGACCCGGTCGCGCTCGGCTGGCACCGGTGAAGGCCCCGCGGACATGTCCAAAGAGTTCGGCGTCGATCATGGTCTCGGGCAAGGCGGCGCAGTTGAGGGCCAAAAACGGTCCGCCCACACGGGCAGATGATGCGTGGATCATGCGTGCCAGGCGTTCCTTGCCACTCCCGCTTTCTCCCCGGATGAGGACTGTCGAGTCGACCCGAGCCACGCGCCGGGCGAGCTCGACAACCCGCCGCATGACGGGGTCGCGCAACTCGTCTTCCTCGGGCGAAGCACGGGGAAATTGTGCATGCACATATGATTGTTCAACGTCCCGCAAGCGTTCAAGCCCTTCGTCGAGCCCCGCTTCGTAGTAGACGAGTTGATTGCGTTCCTCCTCGCCCCAATCTTCGAGTGCACGTGCATGCATCAGGCACACCGCGTCACCGCGTCCACAACAATGACGCTCGAGGGCGATGATCCGGCGCCCGTGGGCTCGGCTGAGATAGCCACTCGCAAATCCGCAAAGGGTCCAGCAAACAGGGTCTCGAGCCTGTCCCAAGTGCAAGATATGTTGCTCGGCTTCGTAGCTGTCGGGCCATCGCGCCTCGGCAAACGGGGGACACTCCCCGCCCGATTCGGCGACGGCTTCAAACGAGACATGTCCCCAGAGTCGATGCAAGCGACCGCCGGCGCGCTGCCAACTCCGCGTGTCCGCCCAAGGAATGGCCTCGCGCACGTGCTCGGCGGTCCGCCATCCGTGGGCATATCCAAAGCGAGTGAGAATCCCGCGGGCGATATGTAGACCGGTGGTTTCGATGAGTTCCCGACGCAACAGGCCAAGCGCGACAGCGTCAAACAGAAGGGCCCGCTGGCCGGCGAACGTATGAAGCCCACTCGGATCGAGCTCGAGAAAGTCAGCGAGGCGAATATCAGACTCGTTCAAAATGATAGTCAATACTATCAAAATGAGACTCAAAGTGATAAAAAGTTGGAGAATTAATTGTAACTACTTGAAATTATAAAACTGAAAACTTGAGCTCTGAATTGCAAATGCATCAGGCATGCTCACGATACGGCGCTCCCACGAACGCGGCCAAGCCGACCACGGTTGGCTGCACAGCCAACACACATTCTCGTTTGCGAGTTACTACGATCCCACACAGATGGGGTTTCGCGCGCTGCGGGTGATTAACGAAGACCGAGTCGCCCCGGCAGCAGGATTCCCGACCCACGGGCACCGCGATATGGAAATCATTTCCTATGTGCTCGAGGGCGCACTCGAACACAAGGACTCGATGGGCAACGGTTCGGTGATCCGCCCGGGCGAGCTGCAGCGGATGAGTGCTGGGACCGGGGTGACGCACAGCGAGTACAACCACGACAAAGTTGGTACGACACGTTTCCTACAAATCTGGATCATCCCCGAGGCCAAGGGCATTACGCCCGGCTACGAACAAAGGGCCTTCCCTCCGCAGGAGCGCGCCGGGAAGTTGCGGCTGGTCGCCGACCGCAAGGGATCAAACGGAGCACTCACGATTCACCAGGACGCCCGGGTGTTCTTAGGGACATTTTCCGAAGGAGCGGAGGATCGTCTCGAGTTGCCTGTGGGACGCCATGCGTATGTCCACGTCGCCCGCGGTCAGCTCACGGTCAACGGCGAGAGGGTCGAAACCGGTGATGGTGTCGCGCTGTCGGATGAGTCGCATCTCGACCTGTGCGGGCTCGCGGGGGACGAACCCGCTGAGGTTCTCGTATTCGATCTCTCCTGAGAGCTGCCTCATTTTGAGTGCATCTACATGAAATATGCACTCGATGATTCGACCTCACCATTTTACATGCATCCACAAGAAAGACGAGAAGCTCATGACTGCTGATACACCGCTCAACATCCTCGCTATTTCTGGCAGCCTGCGGGCCGCTTCGCTCAACACCGGACTCCTACTCGCTGCGGCCGAGCTGGCGCCTGCGGGGCTGAACATCACCATTCATCCTCTCGATGACGTTCCGCTGTACAACGGCGAACTCGATCGCGACGAGGTCCGACCTGCGGGGGCAAAGGCGTTGATCGCCGCAGTCCGGGCGGCCGACGGAGTGTTGCTCGCTACACCGGAGTTCAACTACGGGATTCCAGGTGTTCTCAAAAATGCCCTCGACTGGGCCTCTCGACCGGCCTATCAGTCAGTGTTCGCTGGCAAGCCGGTGTCGATCGTCAGCGCGTCACCGAGTCGAGTCGGGGGTGCGCGGGCCCAGGGTCAACTCAAACAGGTCCTCTTGGGCATGTTGAGTGCGGTCCACCCCTACCCCGAGTTTTTGGTCCCAGGCGCAGGTCACATGTTCAAGGATGGGCGACTGAGTGACGAGAGTACGCGGGAACACTTGGCCGGTCTGTTGGCAAACTTCGCGGCGTGGGTCCGAAGGCTCGCCTCCGCAGATTGAGTCTCGGATGACCGAGAGGAGGCCGCCGATGACGTCACTCCGGGCAGTTCAACGTTGAGACTGCCCGCCAGTAAACCCAATCGAAGACACCTCAAAGTCGCGGGTCTCCGCCAGTGGGAGCTTCAGGAACCGCGGTGCCGTTGGCGAGAGCTTCGGCCTGGGCTCGCTCGCTGGCAAACCCGTCACCTAGCGATTCAAAGGCCGAACGCGCCTGGCGTGCGAGCGTCTTCCCCTCGGGTGTTGGGCCGAGTGCTCGCGCCCACGAGAGCCGACACAGCGAAAGTAAGGGGTCGTCGGGGTCTCGGGTCGCGGCCATTCCGTTGCACGCTCGCTCGAGTTCACGGGAGGCAGCAGCATGCTGCCCCCGGGCGAGTGCGAGCTCTCCACGAAGTTTTGCGAGTTCGAGACGGTGGGTGTTGCGTTCGCCGAGGCCAATGGTTCTCTGGGCATTTGCAGTTACATCGATCGTTTCCTCGGCTTTATCGAGGTCACCGTGGGCGAGAAGTGCCTCGACTAAACGGGCTCCGTGGCGGACGACGGATGCTGGTGCAACCGCCCCAAGTTGTGCGTAAATCGCATTGGCGCGCCCCAGTTCTTCAACCGCCGCGGCACGTTGCCCAGCGATAAACAAACCAGTACCGAGCCACCACCGCGCGTACCCAGACGCTTCGTGATCCCGACCGATACGTTCGTCAGTCTCGCTCACAACTGCACGAAGTTCCTCGAGACCGGCGTCGACCTCACCGAGTGCGATCTGGGCAACAGCTTGGAGGGAGCGAGCTTGTATCGTGTGCTGATGCCCAGGAAACTCGCGCGTGATGATCTCCAACGCTGCGCGAGTGTGATTGCGTACCGCCTGGTAGTCACGTGCATACAACCACAAGTTGGCATAGGTACCGTGGTGGGACACCCGTAGAGCTTCGTCACCGGGTCCGAGTTGCGCAAAACTCCTATCGAGGAGTGCAAGTGCCTCAATGCGTTGACCAATGTCATTGAGGGCCAGAGCGAGTTCGAATGTGATAATCGCGACCCGTGGATGGTTGGGTCCGAGGAGCGTGATGGCCTTTTGCCGCACCCTTCGAAATTCCTTGGCTGCGCTCGCTGGGCGAGCGTTCGACATCAACAGCGAACCCAAGTTGTAACCAGTCGAAATCAGCTCCACAGGGTGTGCTTGAGATCTGTCTGCTAAGACAGACAGCGCACCTCGGTAGGCCTGCTCCGCTGCTGGACCATCACCGCTGCGGATAAGTGCTGCTCCGTGGTTGTTGTGATACAGCCACCGTAAGTACGGCTCGCGCTGGCGGGAGACAAGTGCACCTGCAACATCTGCGTCGGCGAGACCGACGGCGGGCTGACCGAGAGGCTCAGCGACGATCCACATCCGCCGCGCCAAGGCCTCAGCTGCCGTACCGCTATCGCCAGAACGTATTGCCGCCGCAGCGCTGCGGGAAAGGCTGTCCCGGGCACGTTCATGTTGCTGAGCCTCGAGCTGAGATGTCCCCAAGCGCAGGAGCGACTCTGCGATGAGCGGCTCGTAGTCCAGCTCTTCGGCTCGCGCAAGGACCTGTTTCGATCCATTGAGAGCATCCTCGTAACGACCCAAGTCGACGAGTGCTGTCACCCCCGAAAGCGCCTCGCGCAGGACTTTGACTTCGCGGCGAATCTCTCGGTCCTCCGGTGGCGGCACCGCTGCGGTCAGGATATCGACATTCCCACAGGTTGCGATCGACGGCAGACTGGCGACGGCCCAGGCTGCGCCCTCGACAATCGATGCATCAGCAAGTTCAAAAGCTCCGGCGAGGGCATCGAGCTGCGCCCGGCTTCGGTCGAGGCAGGCGGTCCGCAGATCGAACAGGCGGTCGGATTGCTGTCCCGCGAGGTGGAGCTCGCACGCACCGACACGCATCTCCGACCACTCAAATGCATATGCATCTAAACGCGGTAGCACAAGCTCCGCCGTGTCGTCTGCGAGTCGGTAGCCCGAATTTGAGAACGCACGCCGCACCTGTTCACCTCTGGACTCGGACCAGACGGCGGTCACATCCTCTCGGGCAGCATCACAGTCTTCAACGGGATCGGCAAATAGGCCAGAGAGGGCAAATCCAAGCATACCCGTGAGGCCGGCGAGGCCAATCACCGTGAGCTGCCGGCGACGGACTCGGCTCGGATCGCGTTCGAGTGCACCGACCAACGCTCGCATCGATGGCCACCGCTGCGCGGACTCCGGATTCAGCCCGCGAACCACGATCCGGTGGAGCCACCCCGGGACCTTACTGCCGCTCGGAGGTGGTTGGATTTCGCCACGCGCCGTGTTGTAGGTCAGTTCCTGTATGGTCTTACCGACAAACGGCAATTGTCCGTACAGAGCCTCGTAAAGGGCGACACAAAAGCTAAACTGATCGCTGCGAGCGTCGACAACCAAGCCGGCAAAGGCCTCCGGTGCCATATAGGCGGGTGTACCTACAAGTGTTCCGGCACGGGTGATCTCGACATCGAGGATCGAGCCACTCGACTCCCGCTCATCGATCCGCGTCGCCGACTCATCCACGGAATCCCCGGCGCGTGCGAGCCCAAAGTCGAGTACCTTCACAACCCCGTCCTCGCCCCGCATGATGTTGTGTGGCTTGAGATCGCGGTGCACGATGTCGGCATCGTGCGCGGCGATCAGACCTCGACCTGCTTGCACATACAAACCGATCGTTTCCTGCCACGGGAGCGGGACCTCGCAATAGTCGGCCAAGCTCTGACCACGGACAAACTCCATCGCAATAAACACCCGTCCGTCGGCATCGCCGACTTCGTGGACGGTCACCACATTCGCGTGGTTGAGGCGTGCCATCGCCTGCGCCTCGCGTTTGAACCGCAACTCGGCATCGCCATCGACCTCGCCGACGAGCACTTTGATCGCAACCTTGCGATCGAGCTCGTCGTCGTAGGCGCTGTAGACCACCCCCATGCCCCCGTGACCGAGGTTGTCGAGGATGTCGTAACGACCGATCTTCAGGCGCTCACGTTTGTTGAACAACCGCCCGAAGACACGGTTTTTCATCTGTTTGGCGGCGATCGAATCGTGGCTCGGCGTGATCTCCGGATCCCGTCGCAACGTATCGCGGCTTCCGACCACGGACTCGTGCGCAACACTCGGGCGCAGGGTGTCGCGCCCCCCTGCTGCAGCCGGGTCATAGACCTGCGGCCCGATATCACGGGTTCGGATGTTCGAGGCCGACGAAGCAGGCAGGTCGTCTGGCGGACGAAGCTGTGTATCGCTGAGTCCGACGCCTTCTGGGCACGGTTGGTCGGCCTTCATCCTTGGCCCGATATCCCGAGTATCGGCGTCGGAGGCAGGTGTGTCCTTCCTCTTGACGTCCTCGTCGTCTGGCGCCACGGCGTTGAGGATACACCGAGACTCGCGATGATTCGCCTGTCACCTCGCACGAGAAGGTTGACTGCCGAGCGAGTACCCGAACGCCGACTCACGCATCTGGATCGGTCAGCGAGAAAAACCGCATGGCCGTCGGATCGGGGTCGACAAACGTGTCGCAGGGCGGTGGACGCCAGTTGTAGTCGACATCGAGGCCGTTGACCTTGACCGGACAGGCGACATCGATTCGATCGAGCGTCGACACGCGCGGCGTGTCCATACACAGAATTCCATGGACATCCCACATGGCCTCGAGTTCCATGTCGCCGAGGCTTCCGTAGACGTCGGCAAGCGTCGTGCCCTCGTTGCCGGGGGTAAAGTTGTCGCGAATCTCGAGCGAGTTTCCCGGGTAGGTGTACGGGTAACCGTCGGCGCAGTAGTCAGCCCGAAGCACGCGGTTGGCGAGGCGAAACGACTCTGTCGAACCCTGGGGAAAGTAACCGAACATCGGGGCTTTGCCCGGTGCAGCCGACGTACAGGCGATGTGGAGGACGTTACTTGTCTCGCTCACGGTCCCGTTTTGGGCGTTGATACTGATGTTCCCAAAGACAGCCGCGAACCGATCGTTGTTGGTGCTGGTCTCGCAGATCGGAGCGATCAGCGTGTCGTCGATCGGGTTGATCTTGTGGATCTCGTAGAGCGACCCCCCCGACACGCTTTCGTGGGCCAAGAACCGAACTTTCGACACATAGATCGAGCTCCCTTGATACTTGACCTCAAACGCTAGCTCGAGCCCGACCAAATCAGCGCCATCAAACGTCTCGCTGGGCCCAGATGCAGGGATGAACTTAACCTCGAGGCTATTGGAGTTGGTGATCTTGACCCGGGGCACGCCCGGCGTGGCGCCGTCTGCCGGATCGCTGCTGACCACACCTTCGGTCGGGTGATCGAACGAGATTTCGGCGAGTCGGGTCTCGAAACCAAAACTGTTGGTGTGCCACATCCCGTTGCGATTGGACTCGTACATATCGCGCGAAGCGGCACTCACCCAGTTGCTCGTATTGAGGGTCCCCGAGCCCCATCCCCCTGGACGAAAGGTCGTCGACTCGCTTGCACCCGCATCGGCGGTATCGCAAGCCCCCGCCGACAGGGCGAGGAACGAAGTGACAAGAAGGGTGGCGATGCGCGATTGAGTGAAGGGTTTCATAGGGTCTCCTGCTCGGATCTCCGCTTGGGGGCTCCTATTACAGGAATGTCGACCCCGCTGAAATCTATTCGGGGTTTTCAGGGTTTTTTGAAAATCGCTAAGTGCTGATTATCCCATGTCTTCGTCGACCTTTGCTCGGACGGCGCGGGCCCAACCTTCGAGGTTGGTGACGGTCGAACGCGCGAGTTGGGGGTCGCTCGCAATCTGGTGCACGATCGCCTCCAAGCGTTTTCGTCCCCGGCGCAAATGCGTGTAGACCGTTGGGACAGGTACACCGAGGACGTCGGCGATTTCGGGACCGCGCAATCCTTCAAAGGCGTTGAGCTCGAGCACGATCTGTTGGGCGAGGGTCAGACGGCGAAGCGCCGACACCAGAAGCCGCGCTTCTTGGGCGTGGGCCAGGAGTGAACTCGGCGTGCGCGGCAGCTTCGTGGCCACACACACATCGACAAAGTCGTCGAGTTCGCGCCGGCGTTTGGCCTGCTTGCGGTAGTAGCCGCGCAGCTTGTTCATCGCAATCGCAAACAGGTATGAGCGAAATTTCCCGGTGTCATCCACCCGGCCCTTACTCGCCACACATCCGAGGAAGGTATCGGAGACCAGGTCCGCGGCGGTGTTGGAATCCCTTACCTTGTTGAGAAAAAATCGCGTCATCAGACCGAAGTAGCGCGTCGCCAAGGCCTCCCCGGCCGCGGTGTCACCATCGCGCCACGCGAACAACAGCTCCCAATCATTGTCTTCCGGCTCGTTCATCGAATCTCTCCGGCTCGTCGGATGTTGCCCTCGTCGTGGCGGTGCCACTTCGTCGCGTGTGCGACGACCCTGAAAATGTGTTTGGGTCATACCCCTGAGTAACGACCCTAGGCCTCGCGGATTAATTTGTTTTGCGCTCGCCCACGAGCGGGTCAAAAGTTGAATGTACAATCGACTAGTTCCAGTACGCATCCACGGCAATCCGATACGCACCGTCGGATTGACGCGTCCATACCACGACAAACTGCACGACCGACGTGTGCACCTCCCCCGTATCTCGGCGGTACGAGAGGTGGGACACGCCCCGCTGGTGGAGCAGACCTCGCCCACCTTCGACCGACGTCACCTCGAGCTTCCAGTCGACGGGTTGGGAGATCCGCTGCCAGTAGGCATCGATCGCTTCTCGCCCCTCGACCCGGTACCCATCGGGTCCTAGGAGGATCGCATCGTCGGCGTACAAGGCCGCAACACCGAGCATATCGCCCTTGCGGTAGCGGGTCATCAGCGCCCCGTTGAGCGCTTCGACCTGCGCCCGCACGTTTGGCTCCTCGGTAGACGTCGCACACTCCCCACAAGCACCTGGTGCATTCGGAGTCTGTGCTTGCGTACAGCCACTTGCGACGACCACGGTTGCGACTAGCTGGTTACGCCAAAAACGCGACACGGCGGAACCTTACCACCGATCTCTCGAAACCAAAACGCACTGTGCGGCCGACTGCGTGTGAAGCGTTGTTCGCCGGGCTGCGTATGCTGAACCGGACTCGTATTTCTACTTGCGCCGAAGTCCCTGTTTCGTCCAACCTCCCCCAACTTTGCCCGCGCTTTGCCCATGATCATTCAGCGTGCACACGAGCTCACCGACTTTGTCTCATCACTGCCACAGACTGGCGGCGGGCGTGTCACGATGGCGGCTGCACTCGTCGTCCACCCGCGCGACTTCTCGATTTCTCGCCAGGCCGTCGACAACTTCTATAAACGGGTCGTCGAAGTCGATCCCGCGCGAGCGTTGCAACAGCACCATGCACACGTCGAAGCGCTCCTCGCCTGTGGGATCCCTGTCGTCGTGTTTCCCGGGCACGCGGGATTGGTCGACGCCGTGTTCCCCAACAACGCGTTTGCCACCCGGCCCGGTCACCTCATCATCGGCTCGATGTGTCACCAAGATCGCCAAGGTGAGACCGCGCGCCAGGACATCCGCACATTCTTCCGCGACGTCGAACGGCGCACTGTCATCGATCTCTCGCAGCGTCCGTTGGTCGCCGAACTGACCGGCCCGCTGATTATCGACCATCGGCGGCGGATCGGGTTTTGTGGCATGACCCAACGCGTC
This sequence comes from uncultured Nannocystaceae bacterium, assembly GCA_964621785.1. Lineage (GTDB taxonomy): Bacteria > Myxococcota_A > Polyangia > Nannocystales > Nannocystaceae > JACKDW01. The sequence goes on along the minus strand of CAZUPD010000004.1, from coordinate 84,007 downwards.
GACGCAGCTGGCTGTGAGGCCATGCTCGAAGCTTTCCACCTACGCTGCATCTACCGCTTTGACCTGTTGCCCAGCGAGTATCACACCAACGTCGTCATGTCGGTACTGGCCGGGCGCGCACTCCTGATCCACCCTGGGAGCTTTGCCGACCCCGAAGTCCCCAAAACGATTGCGTCGCTGTACCCCGAGCGGACGCTCGTCCTCTCGGATGCCGAAAAGTTGGGGTTTGCCGGCAACTGCCTGGCACTGACCGAACACGACCTCCTGATCAGCAAAACAGCGTGGCACACCCTGCGTCCCGAATCCCGCAACATGCTCGAACGTTGGCAGTTCACCCCTCGGATTGTCGACGCGAGCGAGTTTGAGAAAGCCGGCGGAAGCGTGCGTTGCATGACCTGCGAGCTATTTTGAAGCCACGCGGCAGGCGTATTTGTAACTACATTGTTTGTGGCACGCAAACATCGATGACACCCCGCAGCATCGACTGATACACTCGCGGCATGCCGTCGATTTTTCTCGTCCCGCGGTGGTCTGGCCGATCGACCAGTGACTGGTACCCCTGGCTTATCGAACAGGTACAAGCGTCGTGGCACGATCGGATCAGCGACGTCTATATCTTCGACTATCCCGACCCCGATGCCCCGGACGTCACCGAAACCGCTGCCGCGCTGACAACTGCATTCGACCGCTTTCGGACCAACTGGACCGACCTCGTACTCGTCGGTCACAGCGTCGGCTGCCAAGCGCTGTTGCGGGCACTCGCGCGGTCCGGCATGACGAGCCCCGCCCGCGGGCTCGTGTGTGTCGCTGGTTGGTGGGACATCGACGAGCCTTGGCCGAGCATCCGCCCGTGGATCGACCGCCCCTACGACCCCCGTCGTGCCCTGCCCGCCTCGGGTCCATGCCGAGTGCTCCTCTCCGACAACGATCCATTTACCCGCGACTGGCAGAAAAACCGCGCACAGTGGGAGACGCGACTTGACGCGGAAGTCCAGATCATCCCTGGGGCGAAGCATTTTAATAGCAACGCCCAACCGGCGGTCCTCGAAGCCATCATCAAGATGACGACGGACTCGACCGACACGGCATCATAACCTGGCACGAAGTCGCATTGTCGCACCTTCGCCCGGAGGTCTCACCTAGCTTGTAAATGCACGCAACTTGGGAGCCTCTCAACCCACGTCCACAAACCAACTGATACATACGGTTTTTGAGATAGGTTTTTACAGCCTTGCGTTCGCACGCGTGCCGGGCCAAAGCTCGGATTCTACCGTAGCAGCCGCAACACCCACCAAGATACGATGCGAGGGATGGGCGACGATGATGTTGACAACTCGGCGGGAGCATACCGGATTGTGGTGCGTTCAATCGGTACTGCGGGCGCACACGTAATCTCGGTGTTAGACAAAGTCTCTCGCTATTCAAGGCCCCAGCTTGCAGCACTGTTGTACCGAGCTCCGTCGGAGCTTGTTTCCGGCCTCGACCGCGAGGTTGCCCAGGCGGTTGTCGCCGAGCTCGGCAAACTCGGACTCGACTGTATAGCGCTCGGGCCCGATGAAGACTTTATTGCAGGTGCACCTAAATTTGAACTTGCACTCATCACCCGGGAACCCAAACGAATGAGTGAACTTGCCGCACGCGTGGCGTTCCTGTTAGGCGTGAAGCCCGAACAGGCGATTGCAATCGTGTGCCAAGCTCCCGCCCTGCTTCTCGGACAGGTCTCCGATGCCACCGTCGAAGCGTTTCAAAACCAGTTTGCAGCCCTGGGAGTTGAACTCGTATCTTCCGAGCTAGCGTCTGCTCGCTACGACCTGATCCTCGCAGGCGGTCCGGGAGATCGGGAACGCGTGTGCCGTCACCTCGCCGACATTCCCGGACTCACAATCGCCGATAGGCCAGCTTCGTCCGCTCGCAAAAGCACGCCAACAACCTCGCCCAGTTCGGGATCGGTCACGCGCGAATCTTCCGTGATTGCGGAAGATCTCCCGTCCAAATGTGCACAGGAAGTATGGTCAAAAATCGCCCGCTCCGGGCTGCCCGTTCGATTGGTGAATCGCGCATTTGAACGGGTTGACATCGCCCTCGAGCGGGCACCATCGACCTCTGCTGTGCACCGGTACCTCATGGACGAAACCGGTATGCCCGAGCGTGTCGCCCGAACCATCACCAATCGATTGTCGACAAGTTCCCGAAATCATGAGCCAGTCATTATCTTTCAACAACTTTCACTGACACAAGCAAAGCAAAAACTCGCTAGTTTGAAAACGTTACGCTGCCGGGCACGGGGACTCCGTCATTCGCTCCAACGCCACCAATTAAGGATTCACAGCACAATCAAATCCGCCCGTGCACAGGCTGTCATCTGCTCGATTATCAACGACACGTCTCTGAAAACAGGATTGAAAAATCTCGCAGGCGAGTCTATTATCGACGCGCCGTTGACTCTAGCCCAAGCGCGATGGATCGCTTGTGAGTTGCGGGAATTGGGTATTCGAAGTTCCATACTATCCGCATGAGTGACTCTTCAGACAGCGTGAATTCACTGCAACTCCACCGTGGGCTCGCCGAACAGGGCAAGCTGCACGCACTCGCTGGTGATCATGCCATGGCCCTGCTGCACTACCGCCACGCCATGCGGTTGGCCGTCAGCAGTGGTGCACCAGAAGTGTTTTTTCGTCACTACCTCGAGTGTGTCATCGAATCCCTCGAACAGACAAAGTCGTTTGACGAAGTACTCGAATACTGTGAGCGAGCACTGACACTTTATGCCGAGCGTCCACCGGCAGATGAAATCTCGCGCCGCGATCTCGCCCATATCTACCAACGTCAAGGGCTCGTACGTCTACGCCTCGGCAATCGCGAAGGCGCGTGTTCATCCCTGCGGCATGCTCTCGAAGGTGTCAGACAAGATTCCGGGAGTCTCCCCATCGCTCACCAGTTACTCGGTTGGTTGGAGCGCAGTTTTCATATCGACGACGCAGCCATCGATCGGCTGCAACGTCAACACGGCTACTACGCAGTTCGACGTGATTTGGTCGATGCCTCGATCGCGTTGTCACTGCCCAAAGAGATGATTCAGAGCGTCGGTCTGTAGTGAAGGATGGATAGGAGGAGGAGTACGCATGCCCACTGAAACCCCACAGCCCCCCAACCCGCAAGAGGAACTGCGAAGCATCAACCGCGAAGCGAAAGGCCAGGCAGATCAACGCGACGCGAGGGCGTTCGGCCAGGCCCTGCGCGAATTGCCGATCGGTCAGATGATCGAGAGTATGGGCTTTGCGATCGCCAATGCCCAACGTGCACTCGACGAGAATACGGTGGCCCAGATCATCGAGATGGCCAACACGACGATCAAAACGCGCAATGATGCAGGTGACGAAGTCGAGCAATCGCTACTCGACCTCGGGTTGATGCCATCGTTTTATCACTTCACCGAAGCGAATATCGATCTGGCATTGACCTTGAGTATGCGCTCGACCACCCAATCACAGTTTGGTGTCGGCCTAAATGTGGATTTCAGCCACCGCGCGGTGCCTCAACAACAGGCAGGCCAACAGGGCCAGCAGGGCCAGCAGGGCCAGCAGGGTCAGCAGGGCCAGCAGGGCCAGCAGGGTCAGCAGGGCCAGCAGGGCCAGCCACAACAAAATCAACAAGCCGCAGGCAAAAAAGGTGCCAAGGCCCAGCAACCCGGGACCAACGTCGCAGTCGGAGCCTCGCTCAACTACGCAGAATCGAGAAAGTACGGATTTGATGCTTCGGCAGCGACGCGGATCAGCGCGCGACTCGTCGCAGTGCCAGCCCCGGGTGAACTCGTCGACGCCTCGCGTGCAGACGTCGCGGGCGCCAAGGCCAACGACGACCGCGATCGCGAACAGGACCTGTTGCTGGCCGGTAAGTCGCAACGCTTCGAGGTCACCTGCGGGGCCGGGACACACAACGGTTATTACGGAATCCGGATCAACAACGAATTGGTCGCGGCCAATTGCGGTGCCGCCTATGAAGAAGCACATGGGGTCCAACCGACAAAGTCGACCAAACAGGGCAAAGGTTGGGAACTCGCCGCCCTCGGTGCCGAGCTGTTGGCCCAGAAAATCAATGAGATTGGCGAGGGCAAGGGCGAAGACGACAACTGGCCGGATGCCCGCGCAGTCAACAACGTCGTAGTGATCGAGTTCAACGACTACCAGAGTCACGTGATCGAGAGCTCCGGGGACTTGACCGGTGACCTCCAACCCCCCGCACTCGAAGCCCAAGGCCAGCAGGGCCAGACAACCGTCAAAAAGAAAAAATACAAGGGGCCACCCAAAAACCACGTCATTGATGTCTCTGTGGTCCAAAGCCCTGTCCCCCCGATGTAGCCGGCCCACGCCATGAGCAAGCAGTCGATCACCAAGCAGATGGAGGAGTCTCCGCTGCCGATGTTGTTGCAATCACTTGCAGCTGCAATTGCCGAAGCGCAGTACGAAATGGATCGTCACTGCATCAATATCGTCAAGCTCATGGCCGATCGCGAGGAGAACGGCATTCAATTTACGGACGACGGTCCGGTGCGTTCTTTGTTGCAACTCGGTCTGCGGCCGACATTTTATCACTTCACCGAAGCCACCATCGAGGCACGTGTCGCCTTTTCGATCCGAGAGGGTCAAAAGGCGACCGTCGGCGCCTCGATCTCAGGTGGCTACCCCGGGATATTCTCCGCCTCGGTTTCTGCCGAGTACACCAGCAAATACTCGTTTCAGGGGGATGCGTCGAGCCTGATCTCGACCAAAATCATCACCGTCCCTCCCCCTCCCCAACTCTCCGCGATCGTCGACGAACTCGAGGAACGCGAATAGCCAAGATACCGCTCAAGACAAGCGCACCAAAGGAAGCAACACATGCGAGCCAATGAAGTCGGCCAAACCCTCCTCAATGTCCCCATGGGCGAGATGATTTCCTCGATGGCCTCGGCGATCGCCCAAGCGCAGTGGGACCTCAATAAGTCGAGCCTCGTGTCCGCCGAGTTTATGAGTGGCTCGCGTATTGTCCGTGACCTCGATTCCGGCCTCCCCCTCGATGAGGGTACCGGCCAGCCGATCGACGATGACAATGCCGGCATGCCGATGATCCAGGACACGCGTGTCCACTTCGGCTATTCCTACCTGCCCGATCAGGAAGGCAACCTGACCCGCGTACCGCAGCGCGTCAGCATGCTCGAGTTGGGCTTTGCTCCGGTGTTCTACCAGTTTGTCGACACCATCATTGAGGTAAAAATCGCGGTCAGCATGCAGTCGAAGACCGACCGCAAGACCCAGCACAAGACCGATACCAAGTCGACCAGCTACACCAGTCGCTTTAGCTGGGGCCGGTTCGGCTTTGTCGCCACAGGGGGTCCGCGGGCGGTGGCAACCTCGGTCGATGCAAACTATGCAAACTCGTATCAATATAGTGTCGAGGGCGCGAGTCTCCTACGGACCAAACTCGCACCCGTGCCCCCGCCGTCGATCCTCGAAGAACGGATCCGGTCGATCGTCGAACAAGAAGCAGCCTTCTCTGCAGCCTACCTGCGCCAAGTCGACCTCCTCAACGAAATCAAGGCGCTCGAAGCGAAAAACGGCAAGTCGCAACAGGAAGAAGAAGACCTGACGGCTAAGAAAAAAGAACTCGACGAGGTCAAGAAGGACTTCGCCAGCCGCCTCCAACAATAATGCGAATCGCTAGCACACGAAGGATGATGCCATGAGTGTCGGACAGCAACTCCTCGATGTCCCGTTTCCCGAAATGGTCAAGAGCATGGCCGTCGGCATCGCCGAGGCCCAATACGAACTCGACTTGGTGAGTCTGCGAATCGCCCAGATGATGTCGGGCAACGATGTCCTCGACGAAGACGGCCATGTGCTCGTCCCAGGGACGCGGGTTCGGATCGGCGACGAGGATTACAGCCTACTCGAACTCGGGTTTACACCATCGTTTTATCAGTTCGTCGACACCATCATCGAGGTCAAGATGTCGATATCGATGTCCCGCGAATCAAGCAGTTCGTTGGAGACCAAACGATCGAACGGTAAGATTTCGGGCAAAGTCGGATTCTTAAAAGCCTCAGCCAAGGTCTCCTCGTCGTCGGTCAACGCCGAGTATGCGGCCAAGTATCAGTACAGTGCCGAGGGCTCGTCCTTGCTGCGGACCAAGCTTGTCCCTGTGCCACCGCCTGCGGTCTTACAAGAACGCATCCGTGCCCTGATCCCGGAGAAGACCTGATCCGGACGCTCGTCGGGCGCTATGACAGTCTATCAAACGTGGGAAGATTTCCTCGACGACGAGGACGAACCACTCGCAGCATCTCCCGAGGAGGACGGGAGTCAAGTTGCGGGCGTCAACAATGACATCCCTCCCGAGGCGTTCTCGTCACGGGCGCGCGAGTTGCTGGCCGAACGCGATCGCCTCGCCCACGAACTCGACATCCTCACCGGCAAGGCGACGCCGGACGGGGATGAGCGGATCAAGATTATGTACCCGGTTCCTGTACATACACGGGATACCCGGATCCTCGAACGCCGGATGCGTCGCCAAGACGAACTGCTGCGCACAGCCAAACGCCGGCGGATCGAGGAGAGAGTCGCCGCCACCCGTGAGGCCGCTGCACGGGCTGAGCTCGACGCACGGGCAAAACGCCGCCGCGACCTCCAACAGTCGATCTTGCAACGCTGGCGAAGGCAGCGAAAGGCGATGCGACTGGCCAAGGCTGCGGCTCGAGCACGGGACGCCCGCGATGAACTTCGCCGTCGCGAACGGGAGCGACGCAAGCTCGAACAAAAACTGATCGCCGCCCGACTCGAACTCACGCGGGCACAGGCAGCTCAGATTACCAGCACCCGACGCAGCGAGCTTGAACGCTGGGAACGCGAACGCACCCGTCGCAGCGAGCTCGAACGCACCCGTCGCAGCGAGCTCGAACGCTGGGAACTCGACCGTCCCCGTCGCAGCGAGCTCGAACGCCGGGGGCTCAAACGCACCCGCCGCAGCGAGCTCGAACGCCGGGAGCTCGACCGCACCCGTCGCAGCGAAGCGACCCACATAGACCCGGTGACCTCCTCGCGGATGTCCGTTTCTTCGCGAACAACTGCGTCGCCGTTTCGTTGTCGCAGCAACGATCTGTCCAAAAAGTCAAATGCATCGAAGGGCGAGTTTCGACGCCGATACAACGACCGTTCAAACGAGCGTGACCGGTCTCGACGCCGACTCACCTCGAAGCCCGGAACGAGTGATGAGAGTGCCCGACCACAACACCTCCGCAAGGACACTCCGTTTGTGTCCCGACGAACACGCTCGAAATCCGACGATCGACTTTCGACCGATCTCCCAACGGCGGGCACGAAAGATGAAGTTGTACGAGCAAATACGCGTGACCGAAAGGCACGCGAACGCGCACACGAATTGGCAAAAGCTCGCCAAACGACTGAACAACAACAGGAACGTGCCGACGAAGCTCGCCGCGAACGCGCGCGTGAACGGGCCGGCGAGCGACGCCGTGAACGAGAACGTGAGCAACGGCGTTGGGAGGCGCGACGCGAACGAAGCCGGTAAGGTACGGAGGCGACTATGGCGGAATCCACGAGCATCCTGACTGCGTCGATCGACGACTACCTGATCGCCCTCGCCGACGGCGTGAGCCGGGCGCAGCGACAACTCGCCCGCGTCAGCATCGACGTCCAGGCGGGACAACCCGCGCTCAGTTACCAACTCCCGCGGGTCGACTTTGAGTTCAAGATGGTGTTCGAACTCGGGTCTGCTGCCCAAGCCGCGGACTTAACCGAGGGCAAAGCCATCCGCAAACAGCTGCAGGTCCGTCCCATCAACGCCGGTGCGGCACGTGCAAGCGCCTCAATTGCAAGTACAATTAGTGGCAGTTTGGTTGCGGTCCCCGCGGAGGGTGGACGCCCGCCACCGGTGGTCAAAAGCTCGTACCTCAAAATGGGTGACCGCAGCTTTGAACTGCGCGTATCTGTGCAGACCTTGACCGGAGAGCCGATTCCCGGAGTCGAGGTCGAATTTAACGTCGATCGCGAATTGACGCGGCAACTCAACACCGTCCAAGACGCCGGATTTTCAGCGCTCGCATCCGGCACACGGCTGTGGTTTGGCGAAGTCTCGACCAAACAAAACGGCCGGGCCAACAATGTACTAGAGTTCGACCAAGCGGAGGCCCCAACACTTGTCGTCGCAGTCCAGATCGATGTTCTCAAACAACGCGAAACGATCCTCTTCTCACTCGGATAATCGATCAGGCACGGAGGCAGTTCATGAGCCAAGTAAAGCAGACTGTGATGCAGGCGTTCGGCGGCCGGTATGCCGCAAGGGCTAACTTTGAGCCACGTCAGGGGAATCTCGACCAAACGATATGCGCGTGGTTTCGACTCACCAGCGATCTTACCAAGACCCCGCTCTTTTCGATCCTTTCGAGCTACAACAATGCCCAAAGCCTCGGCATCGCCGGTGGTCAGGCTTTCACGTCATTCGTGTACCCGCCACCACCCCGCAGGCGAATGCTCTTCTCCCACGTGTGGTATCATTTTGCGTTCCGAATCTTGATGACCGGGGAATGTGCAATCTACGTCAACGGAGTCCTCAATACCAAGTCAATGTCGAAGCTCCACCCGGCGTTGAGCAACAACCGCGCGCTGAATCTCGCCATGGGCCCATCGACGGGGTCTTCCGCTCAACTTTCTGAGATTCAGATTTGGGATCGCGGCCTTTCGGACACCGAGATCCGCGAGCGGATGTTTCACCGGGCAACCACCAATACACCGAACTTATACGCTTGCTGGCCATTGACGGGAAACGATAGAAATCGCATTCCCGAGCTTACCCAGAGACACCAAACGTACGGTACCGCGGGGACGCAATGGGTGGAGGTCGACGACCTCCCCCTCGTCCAACCGGAGCAGACTCAGGGGCTTGTATGCCACTACTTCGACGGTCGCGGAGCCCGGGTAGAAATCCCGCGGAAACTCCAATACGACGGGAGTCAACCGTTCACCGTCCAGGCCTGGGTACGTCCCGAAGCAAAAAATGTCCGCGCCCACGAGGCCCCGATTATCGGCTGTTTGAGCCCAAACCGGGGTTGGGAACTGCGATGTTCAGGGCAAGAATTCGCGTTTATCATCGCCGACGCCCAGGGTGTCTTTCAAGAGATCCAGTTTCCCAATACTGCTCCGAATACCTGGGTCCACGTCGCCGCCATTTGGGAAGGTAACTGCGCCCACTTATCGATCAATGGGTTTCGAGTCATCTGTATCGACATGAACGGTTGCCGGCCCCATACCGGAAATCTCCTCATCGGCCACCAACCCCATTGGGGCGGGCGGAATTTTCAGGGGCGTATCGCCGAGGTTCGTTTCTACACGAAAGCACGTACTGAAGAAGAAGTACAAAAAGACATGTTCCAGCGTGCATTTACGGTGGAAGGCCAGCCTCGCGTCGATACAGACCATTTCATCAGCTACTGGGCCCTCGACGATACCGATCCAACCGTTGCAAAAGATACCGGTGGCAACCATGGACGCTATATCGGTGCAGCCCCGATCGACACCGCCGGCTGGGGCTTGATAGGGGCCGAGCCGCCGCGCCAAGACTACAGGGTCGTTCTCACGCAACAGGTACAGCAACTAGAAGCCCAGGTCGGCTCACTGACACAGCAGCTCAAGGCGCGCGAGGCCGAAAAAGCGGCACTCAACGCCGCCTACCAAAAATCATCGGCATGGAAACCACAGGTGACCCAACTGACACAGCTGATCAAACAGTTGCAACAGCAAATTACTGACCGCGACACGCTCATCGCCCAGTATCAGGCAAAAGAGCAGCAAAAATCCGTTTCCGTCTCGCTCGATGAATTTATCGATACGACCAACAAACAGATCCGTGAGGCCCGTGCCCGACTCGCGGAGGATAAGCGCAACCTCCGACTTGGCCGCGTCAGTATCGACCTCCGGGTGGTACCCGACGAGAACGGGCGCTCGTTTCGATTTCCAAAACTAGCTGATGAGGCAGGCCTGACCGACCTCGAGCCAGGCAAGCTGTCCAATCTGACAGTCGAGTTTGAGGATGTCGAACCCCCGCCTGCACGTGCACCGACCCGCGGTGTTCCGGACGTCGGCGGTTATACCGAAGCGATGGCCCTACGTGTCCTCGCCGAAGCCGGATTTTCGATGACCGCCCACGGACAGGCTGTCACAGACGACAACGCCGCAGGCCAGTACGGCCGCGTCCTCACCCAACATCCGCCGGCAGGTGAACAGGTACCGGTCAACGCCAACGTCCTCGTGTTCATCGGAAAGGAAGCCTAGTCCATGGCCAATCGCAGCAACACACCCGACGACTTGACTGAGGCACTGTCCGCCCCGCTAGGCGACTTAATCGCTGCAGTCGGGCGCGGCGTCGGCGAGGCGCAAAGGGCCATGGATGCGGCGACAATCGCCAGCATCCGCGACCTCAACAACATGTCCGATGATATCGGCGCCGTCATGCGTTCGATCGGATATCGGCCCAACTGGTATCAGATCCCCAAGGTTGACGCGGAGCTCACGGTTTCGCTATCGATCGGTGGTGATACAACGGCTAGCGACGGCCGTCTACGACTCTACGCAGCACCGACCGACGCCAGCTACACCAACAAGTATTCGTTTGACCTGCAAGCCGTCAGCAAGCTCAAGTTCACCGTTGTTGCGGTCCCCCCGACCCCCGAGCAGGCCGGTCTGCGGGTGATGCCATTGACTGCCGATCGGATCCGCGTGGGCGAGTTGGTGGCCACGCTCGAGAGCCTGCGAATCCCCTACATGTTTGAAGGGTCAGGCCAACCTCCAGACGATGCAGAGGTCGAGCGCGTCGAGCCCCCCGCGGGAACGATCCTCACCGCCGGCCAGTCCGCGAAAATCTTCGTGTTACCTGTCGTCACCCAGGATGTCGTCACTCCGGAAATCTCCCCGGACGAGGGTGTTCCCGACCAACCGCCTCCCGATGAGGTTCCGCCCGAAAGCGACCCGTGATCGAAGTTGCCACCAGCCAGCTCGACGCACCATTCGGGAGCTTACTCGCCGCCCTCGCCCGAGCAGTGGCACAGGGCCAAGCAACCCTCGACTGTCAAAGTGTATTGCAGGCCGAGCATTTCGCTGGTTTTGCCCCACAGCGCGATGAGCAGACCGGAACGCTTCTCGACGAACACGGCCACCCTTCGAGCTTACCGGTGCTCGTCGACACCCGCATCGACTTCGGCGGTGGGAAGATCCCGCTGATGGCAGCGGGCTTTATCCCCGCATTCTACAGCTTTGTCGAAACCGTTATCGAGGTTCGTATCGACGTCCGGATGCGACGTCGACCCACCGGTGCACACGAGTTGCGCGGGGCACCAATCGACGCCCGCTATCAAGCTCGGTATGGCGTCCAAGCCCACAGCGCCGCGATCCTGCGGGCTTCGATCGTCCCGGTGCCAGGCCCCGATGGCGAACAAACTGACCCATGAATCTCAATACATGTCGTTACAACAAATAGGTCAGTCCTCGATTTCAGCACGCAACCGATAACCCACCCCTGTTTCGGTGAGGATATACCGAGGTTGAGCGGGGTCTTGCTCGATCTTTCGCCGTAACTGGGCCATATACACACGAACGTAATGTTCCTGGCCCGCGGTATTCCGACCCCACACACGCTGGAGGATTTGGCGATGGGTGAGAACACGTCCTGCGTGCTCAACGAGTGTCGTGAGCAATTTGTATTGAAGTGGCGTCAAGTGAACCTCTTCGCCGCGTACGACCACACGCCTGGCAGCGAGGTCGACCGCGATTTCCCCCAACTCAAACGTCGACGGTGTCGGGTCGCTGGCCTTGAGACGTGCATGCCGCAGCGCAACGCGTAGGCGCGCAAGTAACTCGCCAGCACCAAATGGCTTTGTCAGATAGTCGTCGGCTCCGCGGTCGAGCGCCTCGATCTTATCCTGCTCCATTCCCCGAGCAGAAAGCACAATGATCGGAGTCTGCGTCCACTCACGGATTCGGCTTGTCACCTCGAGACCATCGAGGTCAGGCAACCCGAGGTCAAGTAGCACAACATCGGGGTTGTGACTCGCCGCTAAGCTGATCCCTTCGTGCCCAGTCGAGGCCTCGATCACCCGCAGGCCGTGACCTTTGACGAGCGCGTGGAGAAACCGGCGCATGGGCTGTTCGTCCTCCACCACGAGGACTGTTTGTTTTCCTGAATTCATCCGTTCGATACAGGTTCGAGGTCTTCAAAAAATTCCGGGGCCATTGGAGGTGTTGACGATGCTGGAATGGTAAACGCAAACACGGAACCGGGTCCATCGTCACGTCCACTCACCCAAATGCGTCCCCCGTGAGCTTCGACGACGGCTTTGCAGATGGCGAGCCCGAGGCCTGTACCGGCGAGCTTGGCCGCCCCCTTGCCGCGATAGAATTTTGTGAACAGCTGCGCACGCTCACTTGGTGGCACACCAGGGCCCCGATCTCGAACTTCAAACTGGATGTGGCCCGGAACGTGGAATGCACCAAGCTCGATTGGAGTGTCCTCGTTAGTATATTTGATAGCATTCTCGATCAGATTACTCAGTACCAGTTCTAACAGTAGACCGTCGAATCGAACCAACTCGATTTCAGCTGCGATCTCGACTTGAATCGAGCGTTTGCCGGTCCGGTGTTCAAGACGGCGAAGGGCTGCCCCAATCGCTTCTTCGGGCACCTGCCAATCGGTGTTGAGCTTACCGTTTCCTCCCTCGATCCGTGTCATTGCCAACAGGTTATTCAACAGACGACTCAGGCGATCGGCCTCGTCGTAGATCGACGTGAGTAGCTCATGACGTACGACTGACTCGATGTGGGCGTCGCGGTCGAGTAGTGTTGTCGCGGAACCCATAATCGAACCGAGCGGAGTACGGAGGTCGTGACTGACAGAGCTCAAAAGAGTGTTACGCAGTCGCTCGGCCTCTGCTTCCATCACGGCTTGTTTGCGGGCGGCTTCCATACGAGTCCGTTCGAGTGCAAGTGCAACTTGTCCGACAAATGTCGCCAACAGCTGGCGTAGATCCCGGCCCTGGAGCGGCTTTCGTGCGCGGACAACGATCTTACCGATCTGGGACTGTGCGCCAACGAGGGGGAACTCATGCACAGAAGGCGAACGAGTCGTGCGAGCGAGTGCAGCCGTCGCGGGCTCGCCAAAATCGACAACGGGGCGAAGGTTGTCATGGTGGTCGATGAGGAAAACCGACACATCGCAACCGAATGCGTCCTGGATCGAACTCGCAGCGGCATCTGCAAGTGTTTTTGCGTCGCTGGTACCGACCAGCTCATGGGTTAATCGATAGAGTGCAGTGGTCCGAGCTTCGCGCTCGCGCGCGCGTATTGTTTGTAAATGCAAACGGGCCGTCAAACTACTCAGAACAACTCCGACACCAGCCATCACGGCAAACGTAATCAGGTAGCGAGCGTCGGCGACTTCAAAGGTATACTCGGGTGCTACGAAGAAAAAGTTGTAGGCTGCGACTGCGAGGATTGCCGTAAATACAGCAGGTCCGAGGCGAACCCAAAAGGCCACGAGAGCAACCCCGAGTAGGAAAATCATCACCAAATCAGGCTCGACCACGTGGTCGCGCAGCAGACTTGCCAGCGCAATGGCGCACGCAACTGCAATTACGCCAAGGGCGTACTCGAAGACGTTTGGGTGGCGCATAGACATACTTGAGCGGCAACTGTGGCACGAGACCGAAGCTATGTCTCGTCTTCCCCTCGCAACAGAACTCCTGGGTCGATGCAAACCCAGGCAATGAGCGCGAAAATCACAAAAATCTCCAGATAGCGTATGATGTCGTCGAGCATGTTCTTTCGCGGAGGGCTCCGTTTCGACTCGCTACCCACACGGGCTCGCCTAGCGGAACCGAAGCCACAATAGGATAGAATCGACGCCGTCAAGACAC
>CAZUPD010000004.1:60865-70043 GCA_964621785.1 uncultured Nannocystaceae bacterium | reverse complement strand
GATGTCGCGGCCGGCTATCAAAATCCTGTAAAAACCTACCAACCTTCTGTAATAGGATCTTGAGACTGTCGGGCATGGTCTTTTCAACATTTTGAGTTTTTTTCTCCCACACTCCATGTGTGGAGACACAGACCTTATCGATGTTGCTATTCGTGACGATTTTCGCACTCGCCACGATTTGCGTCTTGGTCCACCTACGCTGCACCTGCAAAGCAGGCAGGCTGCCCCTCAGCCCCATCTCCCGACATACGCGAGCGTCTGCAGGCGGCACGGCCCGTCCCCCCGCGCGGCATGCGAGTAAACGCTCACGGCTTTGCAGATTTTTTATACGGGTCCAGCTCCTCTTTACTCAATTTTGATCTGCTGCGTATCATGCTGCGGTCGCCTGAGACCGAGTATGACCCGTGACTGATCAAAAATCCGAACGCGACGACGGCTCCCCGTTCGACCACAACGCATCTGGACATTGCTTCGGGACCATGCCGGTGTTTCTCGCTGGAATCAGCACCATTCTCGGTGCCATCATGTTCCTGCGCTTCGGCTATGCCGTCGGTCACGCAGGACTCGTCGGGGCAATTGCAGTGATCGTGCTCGGGCATCTGGTCACGGTCCCGACAGCCCTGGCGATCGCCGAAATCGCAACCAACCGCAAAGTCGAAGGTGGAGGCGAGTACTTTATTATCTCGCGCTCGTTCGGCACCACCATCGGTAGTGTCATCGGTTACTCACTCTACCTCTCGCAAGCCATCTCGGTCGCGTTCTATCTGATCGCCCTCGCCGAAGCGTTTGCCCCCGCAGCTTCGCAGATCGAAGCCTTCCTCGGGATCCCCTACGACCCGCGCATCATCTCGCTGCCAGCCACACTCTTCCTGTTTGTCCTGATGTACTTCCGCGGAGCCGCCATCGGGGTCAAGCTCCTGTACGTCGTCGTCGTCACGCTGGCGGCCTCGCTGGTTCTGTTTTTGATGGGGAACCCGATGGGTGGGATCGAACAACCGCTCGATCTATTTGCACGCACATCTGATCCCGACGGTTTTTTCGTGGTGTTTGCCATCTGCTTCCCCGCGTTTACGGGGATGACAGCGGGTGTCGGACTCTCCGGAGACCTCGCCAATCCCCGGCGTTCGATCCCCGCAGGGACGATGCTCGCAACCTGCTTCGGGTTTCTGATCTATCTGTTGATCGTCGTTAAATTGGCCATCAGTGCACCCATCGAGTCGCTTGCAGACAACCCCCTGGTGATGGCCGAGGTCGCGCTGTGGTCACCGATCATTCCCATCGGACTCGCGTGCGCAACCATCAGCTCCGCGATCGGTTCTTTTTTGGTGGCACCCCGCACCTTGCAGGCACTCGGAGCCGATGGCAGTTTTCCGAGCCAGCGATTTAGTACATGGGTCGCGTCCGGCAAGGGCCACACCAACGAGCCGCGTAATGCCACGATTATCACCGGCATCCTTGCGATCCTCATCGTCTTTCTCGGCAATGTCGACTTTGTCGCCCGGCTGATCTCGATGTTCTTTATGGTGACCTACGGCTCATTGTGTGCAATCAGTTTTCTCGAGCACTTTGCCGCACGACCGAGCTATCGACCGAGCTTTCGCTCACGCTGGTACATCAGCCTTTTTGGCGCGTGCATGTGCCTACTGATGATGTTTCAAATGGACCCTGTATACGCCATCCTCGCGCTTGTGTTGATGGCGATACTGTATCGAGTGATTGCCCGTTCCCGCAAAGATGACTCCGGCGATCTCGCAGCCATGTTTGAGGGCGTGCTCACGCAAATGACGCGATATATGCAAATCAAGCTGCAACGCCGGCGTCGCCGGGAGCGTGAGGAGGAATGGCGCCCGAGCGTAATCATGGTCAGCCCCCATACATTTGATCGACGTGCACCCCTCGAATTGTTGCGGTGGATCTGCCACCGACATGGATTTGGTACCTACCTCCATTTCATCACAGGGCAGTTAGACGAAGATGCGTTTCGTGCGAGTGAAAGCATGACGCAAAGGCTTATCCAGCTCGGGCTCAAACAGGACAGCCCAGTCTATATGGATACGATCGTGAGTCCCTCGATGATCTCGGCCCTCGCACAGAGTCTTCAGATCCCCGGTGTCTCGGGGCTCAAGAACAACGCTGTCTTGTTTGAGCTGTCCAACCACGACCCTCAGGACAGTTTTGATGAAGTCGCCAACCTGTGCATCTTTGCCAGCTCGACCCGTATGGCTCTCCTTGTCCTACGGCATGGAGATCTCTTGTTTGGCGAACGCCAAAGTATTCACATTTGGTTGTCTTGGAACGACAATGCAAATGCAAGTTTGATGGTCCTGTTGGCCTACATCCTCCTCGGGCACCCCGACTGGGGACATGCTGAAATCAGTGTTTTTGCAGCTCTTCCCTCGGGAGACATCGAAAACCGACGGCGCGAGTTCGATGACTTGATGGCCCGTGGGCGGATTCCGATCTCAGAAAAACATATCCGCTTCCACGCGGTCAACGATGTCGCGGCCTACCACGAGCTTGTCTCCCAAACATCTGCCGAGGCGGATCTTACGATAATCGGGTTTGGCTCGGAGGGACTGCGAAAGCGTCAAGGAAAGCTCTTCAAAACACACCAAGACCTTGGCTCGGTCTTGTATGTACATGTGGAGCGGCCAATTGAGATTATCTAGCGGCCGAAACATGTACATAGGTCATCACCGGGGCACAATGCTCCCCGGTGTTGGATGACTTGGCTACGCGGAGGCGTTTGCGATACACTCGAGCATCTGGTCGAGGGCGATGCCCCAACCACTGTGAAATCCCATGTCTGCGTGCGCTTTGGCCTTCGCTGGGGTTCCGTGGCGAGCGATCGCCCGGTAGCGCGTGCCTCCCTCCCCGTTCGGATCGAGGAGGATTGTCCCGGTGAAAAAGGCTTCGCCAGCCGTGGGACGAAAGCCTGGGCCAAGTGCGTCGGTCCATACCAAACGCGTATTCGGGATGGCCTCGAGGACACATCCAGTGCTGTCCATACACTGCCCCTCGGGACCCTCCATCACTGTGCGGAAGATCCCACCGGGGCGAGGATCGATTTCAGCTTCGGTCACCCGCCAGGGTTTTGGGCAAAACCAAGGTTTCAACAGCTCCGCGGTGGTCCAGCGCGCCCAAATCTGCTCGGGCAACACCGCGACCGTGCGCTCAAAGATCAAGTCGCGCTCGGGGTCGAGGGAGAGCTCTTCGGGTGACGCGATATTGGCGTTAAACGCCCACCGGATGCCGAAGCGATCCACAAGTGCGGCGTAGCGTGCCTCCCAGAACGTATTTTGCGGCGCCATCTCGGACGTGCCGCCATCGACCAACCGGGCGTACATGCGGTCGACATCCGCGGGCTCGCTACACTGGACCATACACTGGGTCCGGTTTCCAGATCGAGCCTCGTGGTCGGGAGGTGCATCGCTGATCATGATGGTGCCAGCTCCGACACGGAGCGTCGCGTGCAACACGTGGTCAGCAACGGAAGCCGGAATGTCCTGGCCGGGCAGATCGCGCCAATGCATAAGCGAAACAACCTCGGCCGAAAGTGCATGCTTGTACAACTCAATCGCGGCGGAAGCCTGGCCAGAGAAGCTCAAATAGGGATGCGTTTGTTTGATCATGGTATCTCCGTGAGCGTGGTATCCGCACTGAATCGCGGCGCTCAAAGGGTAGACCGATGCGGAGCCCCGAACTCATCGGTCACGATCGATTTTTTGAAATTTCATTGGTTCTTGCCGTTGGCATCCCCAAAAACAGATGTATCCGCAAACGCTGCTGACGACTCCGTGTGATCGTAAAATTGAACGCCATCGTAGCAAAACAGTGTCATCCATCCACCAAACCACAACTGACCATCTCGGTCTTCGTAGATGACTTGGATCGCATCGCTTTGGAGACCCTGTGCGCGGTGGAAGTTGGTAAGTGATCCCCCATCGAAGCGGTAGACCCCCGCGTGCTCGACCGGAAACCAGATATTCCCGACTCGGTCTTGATAGAGTTTCCAAGCTTCACTGCCCTTGACCCCATGGTGCTCGTCAAAATGGGTAAATGCTGTGCCATCCCAACGACACACCCCGTTGTGATGTGTAGCGAACCAAATATGGCCGTGTTTGTCCTCGAGAAATCCATTGACTGCGTTGTTGCACAGGCCAGCTTCCTCGGACAATTTCCACAGGGTTTTGCCATCGTCGATATAGGCACCTGAATTGGCAGCAAACCACATCCACCCGCGGCTATCTTCTAGGATGTTGTGGACGATCCACGGGCTCGTCACCCCCCGATCCAGGTCGGGCTCGGACTCGGGTAGTTCAAACCGGGAAAAGGAGTCGCCATCGAAACGACTCACGCCTCCGATGGTCCCGACCCAGATGATCCCGTCACGATCGATTTCGAGGCTCCAGGCATCATTTGCGACCAAGCCGTCTGACTCTGTGTAGTTAATAAAGGTATCGCCATCGTACTTGGAAATACCACCGGAGGTCGCAAACCAGATGTTGCCCTGGTTATCCTCCACGATTTCCCGTACTGCCCAACCTCCGAAGCCTTCGTCGATCGAAAAATACTCAGGCGTACCACCGTCGTAGCGGACGACGCCGCGGCCGTTGGTACCGAACCAGTAGGTGCCCGTTCGGTCCTGGAGTATCCTGCGGACGACGGTCTCACGCAGTCGGAGGTCGGAAGCCGGGTGTATGTGCATCGACTCGATGGTCTGGGCTGGAGTTGGTTCCGGAGCGGGTGTCGAAGCTGCACCCTTGACGCGTGTTGCCTTCGCAGAGTTACAACCCGCATATAAAAATATTGCACATGCAATTATAAAACTTCGAGGAACGCTGGCTCTCGTCGCAACGGACTCAAATCTTTGCTCGCAGGAGTGTCGGGTACCGTGTCTGTTCATTGGCTCAGCGACTCGATATCTGTTCGTTTGCTCGCAGCGTTCGGACCCGCGAGAGATTTTCGCGTGTCCCCGCAAGCGCGAGCACATCGCCCTCGGCAAGTGGTCGTTGTGGGTCGATCTCCAGTACCTGACCGTCGCGTGTCCATTCGAGGGCATTGACTTTCGCCCTTCCGCGCAGATTGAGTTGTGCGAAGTTCGCACCGGCCCACTCGCGCCCGACGACGACTCGCTCAAGCGTCACGCCGGCCGTGAGTCCCAATTCGCGTTCGATACCGGGGGCGCCACCGGAGACTTGAACGACACCGCCCTCGACCCTCGGGGCAAGCGTCCGCGCATCGAGCAGTGCATTACGTGTACCTGCAAGGGCCAATACGTCCCCCTCCCGCAGGGGCCTTTGCGGGTCGATGTCTAACACTTGAGTATCATCGCGAACCCACTCCAAAACGGTGACATGCGCGCGCCCCCGCAGGTTGAGTTGGGCAAGACTCGAACCCGCCCATTCGCGTCTAACGACTACGCGTTCGAGGATCTCACCTGCCCGCAGACCGACTTCCTGGTCGGGTCCATGATGCCCACCGACAATCTGGACAACTTCCTCCTGGGTTCCGAGCACCTTGCTGCAATAGTGCCCAATCACGTCGCCACTGCGGAGCACTCCGATCAAGCCACCAGCTGGGTCGATCACCGGTAGAACATCAACATCAAGGCGGCCAAATGCTTGCATCGCCCCCGCCAACGTATCGCTGGGATAGAGGAGGGTGAGCTGGCGGCGGGTCATCAACTGGCGCGCCGTCGCATCCTCTGGCACTTCTTCGGGGTCGAGCAGACGGTGGGCGAGCTCATTGCCGTTGATGTAACCGAGTACATTGCCGGACTCGTTGACCACATAGCGGGTGTTCTCTTCGCCGAAGAGGTGAGCCTCGCGGATCTCCGAAAAGATTGCATCAGCAACAAGTACGCGCTCCGGTACCCGCATCAACTCTCCGACCCGGGCGCGTCGCATCGCCTCAACTTCGGCCTCGGTCTGCAGGATAACACCGCGTTGGCGCAACAGCTGGCGGTAGAGGTTATCGGGGTGAAAACGCCGGGCGACAAATGAAGCGAGGATACAGGTCAACATCAATGCCGGAACAATCGAATAGTCCTGGGTCAGCTCGAAGATCATCACAATCGGGGTCAACGGCGCGTGAAGGAGGGCGCCGAGAACTGCACCCATACCAACAACAGCATACGCCCCGATAAAACCCGCACCATCGCCGACCACGAGTTCGGCTCCCATTCCCACAACCGTGCCGAGACATGCCCCGACATACAACGAGGGCATAAACACCCCGCCGAATCCACCGCTGCCAAAAGTCAGACCCGAGGCGATGATCTTTAGCCCGATGAGCAACAGGGCTGTCAGGCCGGCGAGTTGTCCGTGAACCGCGAGCTCGATGGTACCGCGACCCGATCCGAGAATTTGTGTGCTGGATACGGCTGCCAGCAAGCCGAGCAACAGGCCACCGACGACGGGAGTCAACCACAGTGGGAGCGAGAGGCGAGCAAATAACCCGCGACTGGTTGTGATCACGTGCGACATCAATGACCCTAGGACACCAGCCACAAGTGCTAATAATACGTAGAACAATAATTCAGTATAGGTCCCCCCGCTGTGGACAGGCAGGTCAAACTCGGTCCGCTGACCAAAGATCGCATATGAGGTGAATGTTCCCGAGACGGCCGCGACGATCAGCGGAATAAACAACGACATCGATGTGGCACTGCCAGCGGCTGCCCGGCCAAAAATCAGTTCGATCGTGAAGATGACACCCGCGAGCGGGGCGTTGAATACCGCCGCCAACCCGGCAGCCGTCCCCGCGCCGACCATAGCAGCGCGCCTGCGCAAACGGAGGCCGACAAACCGTGACAACACACTCCCAGCAGTCGCCCCCAATGCCACAGTCGCCCCCTCGTGGCCGACAGCACCACCGCTGGCAATCGTCAAACCTGTCCCAAGACCCATGACCAAACCACCACGCCCTTGCAGGCGAGCGCCCTTGCGATCGATCGCTTCAACCACCCCGGGTGGACCTTCGACGGTCTCGATCTTCAACCGCTTGGCGAGCGAGCGCAAACCTCCGACGAGAAGCCCTCCGAGGGCAGGTAGCAGGATGATCAGAGCCAACCCCTGCCAACCCTGGCCACCGAGTTCTGGAAAAATTGCCCGCGCCTGGTCGAGCCACTTCAGCAACAGTGCCGACACGCCCCCGCTGGCAACCCCGACGACAGCCGCCATCAGCAGCAAAAACACATGATCGTCGCCGATCGCAAATGCGAGCCTGCGCCCGAGCAATAGCCCCAGTGTGTCGAGCCAGCGCCGCAACCGTCCCGACACGGGCAGAGGTTTGAAAAAGCCGGTGTCCGACAAGCTCGAATCGGCGTCGGAGTCCTCGAGACGCGCGCGGGTAAGGGTACGCGCAGCCGTGGTCCGGACAGCCTCGTCGATGATCCGACGGGTCGAACGTGCAGCGTCAGCCTCGGCTCCTTGCGGATCGAGACTCGTCACCGAAGATTCCTCCTGCTCAAGCCTCGCCGCCGAAGGTTCCCCCACAGGCTCGGGTTCGACTCGTGTGTCCCGAGGATCCTCCACGAGGCTCGCAGCGTCGAACTGTCCACTCGACTGCTTCTCTCGGCCAGGGTCGTTTGGACCACGCGTCATGCTCCGCGGACTGTAAAACGGTTACACGGCCGCGTCATCTGCAATTCATTCACGAAGTTACTGCCGGTGGTTTTTTTGCGTCGCCCCGCAGGACCATGTTGCTCCGTCTCGGAGGGAGAACCAACAGCATGGGCGGCGCAACAAGGCTCGCAAAACTCAACTTCAGCGACAAGATCGATTACAAGCGATACTGATCAAGTATATGTATCAACAATGATTTCTGCGTCAGCAGCGGTCGAAAGTCACCGCACCGACTGTCCGCCGCCCATGAGTCTACAGCCTGCGACACATCCAGACACTCGGTATTTCGACGTCGAAGCCGGCCTTCCGATAGGCGCGGCGGGCTGGTGCGTGGCTCGGATCGCCGCCAGTTGCCACCGTCGCCACCCGCATCCCAACGGCTTTCATGCGCGCGACTGCAAACTCGTACATGGCCGTTCCAACACCTTGGCCGGCGTGGTCGGGGTGCACAGCGTTGAGCCCGATCTCCCCAACTCCGGTGTCCCGTTCGAGCCGCACAGACAAAAAGCCAACAACGACCCCTCCAAGTGTGGCCGCATAAGCCTCCCATAAAGACTCAGGGGCAAACAGCGACGCAAGCATCTGCCCCTGAGCTTGATCTTCGCGGGCTTGGGCCACCTCGTAGATCTCGTCGCCAAGGATCGACCGAAACGAGGCGAACACCGGCGCAAACGCGGCCTCTCGGATCTTCTCAAACGACGAAAGGTGGTCTGGATTCGCAAGCTCAATGTTCACGTCGGGTGCAGACATCGACCTCCGCCTACTGAGAATCGATCCATCCGTCAAGCATCCGGCGCGTGGGGTGGTCGACTCGCGCTGCACCTGGGTTTTCGGCATGATGCGTAGCGTGTCAGAGCACCCGCAGGCCGCTCGCAGGAAAGCCCCCACGCAACGATGGGAACGGTGGTTTATCGCGTTATTTTGCGGTCTCGTTGTCTGTGTACCCCCCGCAGTCGGCGAGCTCTACCCGTTTTCCCTCCCGTCTATGTTTTCCCAGGCACCTCGAGTCCTCGCCAAATACTCGGTGTCCGGCCCCGGTGGTGAACGGATCCCTCTGAGAAAAGTGCACTTACATGTTCCTGAATGGCACGACCCACCGGCCCACGGGATCGGGGGCGACGGATACGGTCGCCACCGTCCACCGAGCGCCCATCAACTCGGGGAAGTCGCATCCGTCGGAGAGATTAGCCGGGCTGTACGCTGGTCCCTACGACACGACCCCTCCCTACCGGAGCGTGTCCTTGTTCGTCAGCAAGTCCACACACAGGGCTCCGACGGCGCTGTCACCCGTGTGATGGATCGGAGTTGGTGGGTCGATCGAGATATCCGATGAGACATATCCTAGCAAACTTCAGCGAGCGGTGGTTTGGTAACGGTGACCTCGGGTTTGCCCGAGTTCTCCGGTTGGCGGTCATTGTCGTGGTGTTGTGGCTACTCATCGAAGTCGACCTTCGATACGCCCATCTGCCCAAAGGGGCGACAGTATCGGTACTCGGGCTGTTTCTCCCGACTGAGCTTTGGTCCTCAACCGGGCTGTTGTGGCTCGCGCG
>CAZUPD010000004.1:54375-60855 GCA_964621785.1 uncultured Nannocystaceae bacterium | reverse complement strand
ATGCCTCGTGGTCGGTGGGATTCTCCTGTGGATGGCGACAAGATTTCGCCGCGTTGGCGCCTGGACAACGACCCTAGGCATGCTCCTGCTCGGCTCGATCTATTGGGAAAACCTACCCTGGTTTCGCCACAAATTCGTCTGTCCATTTTGGTTGTTGCTCCTCCTCGCAGCGGCCCAACTGCGTCAGCATCCACCGCGTTGGTTGCGGGAGGGTGCGGTACTGACATTCGCGGCGTTCTACGGTGGAGCCGGACTCGCCAAACTACTCGCATCGGGGTTCGCATGGGCCGATGGTGTCGGCCTACAACTTTGGCTCTTGCGCCTCGGAGATTCGGACAGCCTCGTTCGCAGCTGGGTCATCGAGGATGCGACACTGGCCAAGTGGTTGGCAACCACCGCCTTGGGGTTGGAACTTGCCGTGCCGATAGCAATCGTTTGGGCGCGAAGTCGACCCGACTTAGGGGTCATGCTCCTCGCACTCCACCTCGGAATCGACCGCGTCCTACACATCGATTTCCGGCCCCAAATGCTCTTGGTTGCGGTGATCCTCTGTTGGCCAGCCGATGAAAAAAATGTTCTCGACCGTGAATGAAATCCCGAGCGGTCGCAACTCCTAGTCGAAAGCCAGTTGTACTCGCCAAACCTTGAGACCTCCTCCGAATCAGTTCATCTCACACCGAAGCGTTCCCCGTGGTCGAGCACAAATCGACAACGCCTGTTCATCGTTGCTCGTGCCCCGCGTACTCGTTACGCGGGGTTTCTACCGTCAGCCGTTCGCCTCACTTGAGGTTCTGGAGGTCAAACGTCGCTCGCGCAGTCATGACATCGTCCGTCTGCGGCAGAGAAAAGCCGTCTCCCGGCTACCTCCCCTTGCTGACGCTGTCGAGCCATGTTTGAACCTCGTACCGCGAAGACATGAACAAAGGGCCAGCCTCCGTGAAAGCGGTTAATGCGAGTGTAGCGAGCTCCCGTGCATGCTCCCGGTCCGCATCGACTTGATGCCGTACCTTCGCCAACTCAAACTGCGTCGCGGCGAGGTCGGTCGCTGGTACGCGGTGGGACGACCGAATCTCGTGTACTCGCTCTAGATACTGTCGTGCCAGTCGCCAATCTTCCTCCTCTCGCGCAATTCTCCCCAGCCCCATCAACGCCTTCCCGAGCATAGGATGGTCGGCCCCGTGGTCTTCCTCTCGCACCCGGAGCGCACGGGAGAACAACTTCTTTGCTTCCACAAGTTTTCCACGCTCGAGCTCCGTCTCCGCCAACAGCTCGGCGATCCGCGTCGTCTCCGGGTCCTCGGGACCGTGGACAACATCGTCGACCTCAAGCGCTTGATAATAGTAATCCGAAGCTTCTTCGAGTCGCCCGGCTTCGCGGTTGACCTCGGCGATATATCCGAGTGCAGCAGCATAATCCCCCGTTTGTGCCCCATAAAACATCCGCCGAATTTCGGCGACCCGAGCGAGGTAAGACAGGGCTGTGTCGTAGTCGCCGTGTACCAAGTAGGCGTCGGCGAGGTTGATGAGCGGCAGCGAAGTATTGTTGTGATTTGGCCCAAATGCCCGCTCTGCGCTTGTGAGGGCACGGTTGAGGGTTGCCACTGCCTGCTCGTGCTTCCCCCGATCGATCATCAAAATACCGAGATTGTTGAGGGACCAGATCCGGTCGCGGTGGTCGGGTGGAAGGCTCCGCTCGCGAATATGGAGCCCCTTCTCGAGCAGTTTCTCCGCCTCGTCCAGATCGCCTAGCTGCCGTTCGACGAGTCCGAGGGAGTTATACGACTTTGCCAAGGCTGGATGATCCGTCCCTAATGTTGCCAATTGAATCGCTATTGCACGGCGGTGCAACCGACCAGCCTCCTGTGCCTCACCAAACTTCTTGGCGAGCCTCGCCCGCTCGTACAACACCTCGGCGACCGTCGGGTTTTGCTCCCCAAATGCACGCACACGAATCTCCTCGGCGCGTTCGAGATACCCGTGGTGTGTTTGACTGGTATTGGTGGCGGTCCGCCCGAGCAGAACCAATGCATCTGCAACCATTGGATGTTCCAATCCGAGGCGTGCCTCGAGAATCGTGAGCGCCCTGTGTTGGAGCTCGTTGGCGGTTTTTGATTCCATGCGCATGATGTGCACCTCGGCAAGTGCAAGCAGGCGCCTAGCATTGCGCAAATCCTCGCCCTCACCCAAGCGGGTCACGAGCAGCTCGGCAAACTCTGCCCACTGAATGCCCGCTTCGTGATCACCACGCCCGGCACCCTCGACAGTGATAAGCTCGATCGCCGCGTCGGCCGCAAGGGTTTCTAGTCCGAGAGGATAAGCTTGGTGGATGGCTTTGCGTAGATGCTCTGCGGCAGTTTCATAGACACCTTGGGCGCGTGCGAGTTCCCCGACCGTTAGGTTCGCTTCAGCTTCGAACTGTGTAGAAGCAACATCTTTGATCCGCGGCAACAACTCCTGCGCGCGTGCGAGCCCCTCACGCGCCCGCCCGATCGTTCCCATACTCGACGTGCGCCGGAGCTCGGCTCGGAGCTTCTCCTCCTGACCGGAGCCTGTGGGAACAATTGTTCGGGTCCCGGACAATACCTCTGACCGGGCGCAATCCTCAACCCGCGGTAAATTGGCGAGGGCTGGGCCAAATTGGTAGGCGCCGGTAAGTTCTGGATCTTCGAGGACACTCAGAAGGGCGGCGAACCTACTTCGATGTTCATACAAACACTTCGTTGCACGATCATATTCCTCCGGTCGCAATCGATGTTCGAGCTGGGTGTCGAGGCACTGTTGGGTTCGCAGTTGGGACCACGATTCTGCCCATCCGTCGGCCCATGTATGGGTGAGCGCCAAGGTGTGTTCAAGCTGCTGTGGGGCGACGACCGAAAGCGTCTTACGCAACCCTGCCTCGGTTTTCCCGTTCCACACCTCCTCGATTTCATGCCCAGCGGCGAGGCAACCGTCGCGTGTGCGAACACGGTCGAATTGCACCGCGCCCCACACCCCGGCGATTGCGGCCAGCACAGTCCCCGCTATCATCCACCTTCGCCTACGCGTCGTCGGGTCGTTCCCGAGTGCGAACAACAGCGCGTGCATCGACGGCCAGCGCTCGGACGGATCGACCTCGAGACCCCGGGCGACAACCCGGAACAACCACATCGGCACGTCGCCCAGTGGAGGTTTTTTTACATCGACTCCAGCACCCACAGACATCGAAAGTTCGGTGAGACTTTGTCCTTGAAAGGGGCGTGCTCCGTACAATCCCTCCCACAGGGCGACACAAAAGCTAAACTGATCCGAAGCTGCTGTTGCAGCCTGCCCAGAGAATTGCTCTGGGGACATATAGGCAGGAGTCCCGAGTAGGGCCCCAGTTAGGGTGAGAGATGCTTCGAGCTCGTTCCCTCGCACGTTACTTCCAGTCTGATGGTTCTCCACTTCGTAGCCGCGGGCCAGCCCAAAGTCCCCGACACGCACGCGGCCGTCGTCTCCGACGAGTACATTCTCGGGCTTAAAATCGCGGTGGACCAAGCCCGCGTCATGGGCAGCTGCCAGCCCGAGCCCAGCCTGACGATAGAGTTTCAGCACTTGGCGCCAGTCGTTGCAGTCGGCAACCGCGGCGCGTAGGGTTCCACCACGAACATACTCCATCGCTACAAACAAACAGCCATCCTCCTCCCCCACTTCATGAACTGTCACGACATTTGGATGGGTGAGCTTCGCCATTGCCTGCGCTTCGCGAACCATCCTTTGGCGTTGCATCGGGTCGTCACGACGAAGGGAGACAATGATCTTGAGAGCAACTTTTCGATCGAGCGTCGGATCGTAAACGGCAATAACCTCGCCCATCGCCCCCGCTCCGAGCTGACCGAGGTACACGTACCGCCCGATCTGTGGCGGAGACGACGAGAGCTGGAGTGGCGTGTTCGGAATGTCGGTCGCGACCAATTCATCCGCGGCGGTTTGCGTCAATTCTGGAGGTGTCGCCTGTCCCATTTCCTCTGTGCTCCCAGCCCGTCGCCGCGCACTATCGTATCAAAACGTTCCACCAACGCATGTCGACATCGCAGCACGAAACAACCTGGTCTTAGATACATCTAATAAAACCGCCCCGTTCGGACACCTCGCCGAGTCTCGGCAGCGTGACACCAAAATAGTCATTGATGGCGCGCGGGCTGACGAACGTTGTACAATCGACCGAAACGTGACGATTCTGGGTGGGACAAGAGACTCATCCGGTACTCTTGGACGCATTCATCTCTGCTCGTTAACACTCGACAGAGCTCGATCTTTCGCTAGCGCTATCGAACCTATCCGAGCAATATTGTTTTCGCTCGGAAAGTCTCCTCGAAAACGGTACACTCTCGGATCGACGTGGGGGATTTTGAACCAGCGCACACGCGTTCGTCTCCCTTGGAGTTGCGCGCACAGTTTGAGCTCGTTCGCTGGCCGGCCAACGCCCGGGTGATGCGGGCCGCATGCGTAGCGGCCATCTTCCTCAACCCCCTCGGAGGCCTCACAGATTATGCGATTTCAGGCGCGACTTCGGTGACCTGGGTATTAGTCGCCCTCCGCGTGGTCGCAGCGGCCATCCACATCCCGATCTATCGTCTCTGCAAATACCCACAGCCATCGCCTACCCTACCAATATTGATTGTTCTCGGTTTTTTGGCCACAGTGCTCTCCGGCGTTCTCGGACCAGTACTCCTGCGACCAACATCTGTCGCCTCCCAAGGCGGGCCACTCCTACTTATCATCATACTATGGAGTTTGGTCTTCCCCGAATGGAGAAACCGAAAAGTACACGCATGTTTGGCCGTCTCGGCGGTCTACGTGACAATCGGTCTGTATTGGCGACCTCTGATCGGGTACGGCGGGCAACATGAACTCATCACGATCTCGATCTTCCTGATTGCCGTGAGTGTATTGCTACCAAAAACATATCACCGGTTTGAGCATACGGAGTTTCTCCTGTTTTGTGCGCAACAGGGTTACGAGAAAACCGTCCGCCGGCTCGAAACCGAAGTTGGCCTGCGACGAAAACGCGAAACGGCATTGGTCCAAGCGCGGGAGCGTGCCGATGCCGAAAACGCTGCGAAACAAGAATTTTTGGCCAATGCGAGCCATGAACTCCGCACGCCCTTGGTCGGGGTGATGGGGATTGCCGAACTGCTGCTCGACGAGAAACTCACGCATGGCCAGCGCGAACGGATTGTTCTGCTGCAGCGCTCGGGGAAGCTCCTCAAAAGTCTGGTCGATGACCTCCTCGATTTTAGTAAACTCGCAGCGGGCAAGCTCTCGGTGGAGTCGATCCCGATGTCCCCAGAGAAACTATTCATGCATGTACACTCGCTCCTTGCCCCACGGGCCGCTGCGAAGGGTATCGAACTCGCGCTCGCCATCGATCCGAGGTGCGAGCCATGGATCCTGAGCGACCCAACGCGCGTCGAGCAGGTCGCGCTCAACCTGGTTGCAAATGCGATTCGGTTTACCGAGCGGGGACGCGTAACCATAGAAGTTACCACGTTTGTCGACGGCGAAAATCAGCTAAGGTTCCAATTTCGAGTCTGCGACACCGGGATTGGGATCCACCCAGACAAACTCGCCCGCATTTTTCAACCATTTGAACAGGCCGAACAGTCAACTCAACGTATGTATGGCGGGACAGGTCTGGGACTTTCGATTTCACAGCAACTCGTCGACCTCCTCGGCGGGCACATCACAGTCGAATCAACGGTTGGCGAGGGTAGTGTCTTCTCGGTCGACTTTGTTGTCGAAGCAACAAATCAACCGAATCAGTCGGGCGAAGAACCCACAGTGAAAATCTCCACTCTGAGGATACTCCTCGGTGAAGATA
The DNA here is from genome assembly GCA_964621785.1 of uncultured Nannocystaceae bacterium. Taxonomy (GTDB): domain Bacteria; phylum Myxococcota_A; class Polyangia; order Nannocystales; family Nannocystaceae; genus JACKDW01. The sequence goes on along the minus strand of CAZUPD010000004.1, from coordinate 55,014 downwards.
ATCCGGTCAACACACTCGTACTCACGGGGCTGCTACGCTCTCTCGGACATACAGTCGAAGTTGCCGAAGACGGTGAAAAGTTGGTCAAATCTGCGATCAGCTCCGAGTTTGACATGATCCTAACCGATATTCAGATGCCCATACTCGACGGTATCACGGCGACTTACCAAATTCGGTCTTCGCTTCCTCCCGGCAAACGACCGCCGATTATCGCGCTCACGGCAGATGTCTCGCGCCGAGCGGTCCGCGACGCAAAGTTCGATAGTGTGGTTGGCAAACCCATCTCTCGGCAAGACCTCCAAGCTGCGATCGAACAGTGCCTACGCGCGCAAGTTCGTCGAGACCTAGCAAGTTGACCGACCCCTTTTGTAAGCGGTAACCCGCAGGAGGGTCGTTCCGAGAACCACCACCACTTCGGCGACTCCTCCTTTGCGTCGGTGAACCAACCGTCGATAAACGCCGTGAAGAGTGTATCATCAAGCTATGCCCTCATACTGGATCCAGCCACGTTCCGACATCGACACGCCACTGCCCGAGGGCGAACGAGACGAGCTCAGCGAAACCTTCTACGGTCTCATCGGGGCGGGTACATCCCTTCTTTTCGATGCATTTCCACCGGTCTTCACCCAAATTCAATGC
>CAZUPD010000004.1:20258-54275 GCA_964621785.1 uncultured Nannocystaceae bacterium | reverse complement strand
CAAACGCACAGGACAAGGATCGACCATGCCACAAACACTTCTATCCAAACTCCCTCATTTTTCTGCTATCGCCCTTTCTGCTGCCGTTTTGGGCGGCTGTGGGGATGACTCGGGCGACACCTCCGACACCGACCATGCAGCAACCACAAATGTCGAAACCACGACTGGTGATACGACCGATCCAACCGACACAACCGAGGGACCCACGACCGACCCGGGCACGACCGAAGACGTCACAACCGACATGACCACCGAGAACGTCACAACCGAAGATGCCACCACCGAGGACACCACTGACACCACTGATACCACTGACGACTCCGACTCCGAAACCACTGAAGATCCGACGGAGGGCAAAGACCCGGTGATGGGTTTCTTTGTCTCGAGCGAAGGCAGTCCGACCGGTAACCTCGGTGGACTCGACGGCGCAGACCAACGTTGCCAACAACTAGCGACCACAGTCGGTGCCGGCGATCGCACTTGGCGTGCCTACCTCAGTGCCGAAAAGGGCAACGACGATCAGCCGGTGCACGCCCGTGACCGAATCGGAAAGGGGCCTTGGTACAATGCCGAACTTGTTCTTGTTGCCTCGAATCTCGAGGAACTGCACACCCTCGACGGAGACCACACGCTTTTCCTCGATGAAAATGGTGCGATGGTCAACGGTCAATGGGAGGGCTCCCCCGACCCCAACGAGCACGACATCCTCACCGGTAGCAACAAAGACGGTACCGTGCTCGCTGGCATGACATGCGGTGACTGGACTTCGGAGGATCCTAGCTTGTTTGCCCAGGTTGGCCACAGCGACGGTCTCGGACCGATGATGAGTGACGACGAGTTCTACCGCCCTTGGAATTCGGTCCACGAAAATGGTGGCTGCCACGATACCTCACCCAAGGGCGGGGCTGGGCGCATCTATTGTTTCGCAGCTGATTGACCTGCACCGACGTGCTGGAAGCAGACCTCAGTTCGATGCACACGCACCGAACTGAGCGAGTTCACCTACCAAAAACCTAGAAGCTTGCTCGACGCGACGACGATCACGACGAACAGCACCCACCGAACGAATGCCGGACCCCAGCTGACAGTCATTTTTGTACCGAGGTAGCCACCGAGACTTGAGCCGATGGCGAGTGCAAGCCCTGGAATCCACGCGAGGAGGTCATTCGCAAAGTAAACAACCAACGCAGGTAGCGTAAACACAGCGATCAAAAGCGCTTTGATTGCATTTGCATGGACCAAATCACGCCCCGCAAGTAGGACCAGTGCCGCGAGTAGGAATATTCCGACACCTGCTTGGAGAAACCCTCCGTAGCCTCCGATCAGAAAAAATCCAAGCATCTGAAGTATCCCCGGCCTACTGTCGGCGGATTCAATTTGCTGTTGCAACCATCGATGGGGCTTGAACATCAAAACCACGAGCATCACGAGCATGACCCCGCCGATAATTTGGCGAAACAGTTGCTCGTCGATATCGACTGAAAGCCATGAGCCGAGCAGTGCCCCGAGGCTGGTCGGAATAAGTAGGAACAGCGCCGTCTTGGCTTGAAGGACACCCTCGCGGTGGAATTGGGCTGTCGCGGTCACCGACTGGAGCAGGACACCGATCCGATTTGTTGCATTGGCAACATTTGCTGGTAACCCAAAAAAAATGAGCGCCGGGATCCCGAGCAGCGACCCCCCCCCTGCGATCGTGTTGACAGCTCCTGCGAACACACCGACAACGACGAGCGCCGAGAGTGCAGGCCAAGTGAGTGAGGGTTCCATCATTCTTAGGAACCTGTCGAGGCGGCGATATGCCGCGCCTGACGTTGGGGAAGAACTTGTGAACGGCCCCGTTGGGGACTGGGGCTCTCAACACCAAATCCCATCAAGGACTTGGGCAGTCTACGACCAGCTGCGGCATAGCTACGCGCAACCAGAGCCCCTACTTCCTGACGCGGGATCCCCACAGGGCCTGAAAAATAGTCGAGAACCAATGCGCAAAGTCGGATGAGCTCGATCCCGACAAACGGACCTGTCCGCTCATACAGCCAATCGCTCAGCGCCATCAGCTCGCCAAACACGTCGCCACGACGGTCAAACAGCGGCATCGCGTACACAAAGTTGCCACGGTTGGCAACGAGGTCCCACACTCGGGCGGCCCGTTTGACGCGCTGCATCTCGGAAAATGAGATCAGCTTGGTCTGCAAAACTTCGTATGGGGCACTCTCGGCGTAGCGCATGTCCCAAGCCTCGTCGTGACGACTGATCGGTGTCCCGCGTAGCCGCTTGAGAATACCGAGCTGGATCTCGTGGGGGCCCGCTGCCCACAGGCGGTTGAACCCTCGCCCAAAACTCTCGAGGTCTTCGCCCGGCAGACCGGCGATAAGATCTGCATGCATATGCACGCCTGTGTGCGCACGCAAGTAGCGGACATTGTCGACCACCGCCATGTTATTTTGCCGACGTCCAATGCGTTGCGCCGTCTCCTCATCGAAGGTCTGGACACCGATCTCAAACTGCAGGGCACCGGGCGGGAAGCCACTCACAAGCGCCCTTAAACGCTTGGGAAACCTGTCGGGTACCATCTCGAAATGGACAAAGATTCCCTCCGAGGCCCGCGGCAAGAAAAACTCGAGGATCTGGGTTGCGGTTGCGTAGCTCAGGTTGAACGTCCGGTCGATAAACCGAAACCGACGTGCCCCTCGCTGCCACAGTGCGTCAAGATCGGCCAAAAATGCTTCGATCTCAAATGAGCGGACTTTGATCGGGAGCGACGACAAGCAAAATTCACAGGAAAACGGACAACCGCGGGAGGCCTCGACGTACAGCGCACGGTTTTGGATGTCCTCATCGGTGTAGAGCGAATAGGGCGAGGCCAGTTGGGAGGGCTGTGGCAACTGCCCCGGACGTACCTTGCACAGGGGCCGCCTTCCGGCGAGTACATGCTCGACGAGCTCCGAAAACGCGAGTTCGGCCTCGCCCGGCACGATAAAGTCTGCATATGCACAGATTTTTTGCTGGTCGATTTCGTAGCTGACCTCGGGGCCTCCGAGCACAATCTCGATGTCGGGGCGTACCGCGGTCAGGATTTCGAGTACGGCCTGTGTCTGCGCGACGTTCCACACATACACACCGAAGGCGATGATCCTTGGATCGTCGCGCAACAACTCTTCGACGATATCGATCGGGCGGGAGGAAATCACAAACTCGCGGATTACCGCATCGTCGATGTGAGTCCCCAAATTGGCCTTGAGGTAGCGCAGGGCCAAGGAACTGTGGGTGTAGCTCGCGTTGAGCGTTGTGAGAACGACCGCCGGCACCCGGTGAGTGTACGCGACTCACAGGAAAGTGGAAGTTCTGCGCCCGCGTGGGACGATTTCATCCCAACAAAACTGGTTGACGCAGCTACCTCGTCGCGTCGTATCCTAGTCGAACAAAGCAGATGTCAGCGCTTCAATCTCTCGTCGACCTTTGGCGTCCCACACACGACAGACGAGTGGCTGCGATCTACGGCTCCCCATCGTTCGACGGTGGCTTCGGAGCCTATGAGTTCAACCTCGACGACGGGAGCATTGTCAAAGTTACCCTGGAACATCTGGGTTTGGTTTGCTACGACGCACCCATCTTCCCCGACGAGTACTGCGAGAGGTTACCGCTCGACCTACCTTGTGTCGGTGAAATCATCAAATCCGTGCATGCGAGAATCGATCCGAAAACGGACCGTCCCCAGCGACTGAGACTGCAACTCGGAACGACTGCCATCCAATTTCGATTTGTGCCACCCGACGCCATGGTGATGGAGCCGGCTGACGACAGCACCGATGGGTGGATACGCGTGGACAGCGAATAGCTGTAGCGCCAACGCAAGGGTCCGCCAATACGCGGGAAGTCTTTGTTTTTTGCTTTCAATCGATGTAACTACATTTCAGAATCCCTCCTCGGACCTCGCGTCAATGAGCGCATCGAATGCACGAAGCGCGCGGACGAAATCGTCGCGGCAACCCGGATTGCAAAACCCGACTGTATGACCGCGGTATTGTGCCAGCGAGTCCAAAGCGACCGGTTTGCCGGATTGCGGGCAGCGTGCGTTGATCGAGAGAGGTTGTTTTGGCTCGCTCACGGTGTACTCATCTCCTCGTGGGAATGCCCTCCCATCTTACCAGAAACGCCCAAGCCGTGAGCTCGCCGCAGGTTGATATGTGGTGGGGGCAGCTAGCAGGCCCACGGGTTGTTGGTTGCACACATACAGCAGGCAAAATCATCCTGTGTACGGTCGCAGGTCCGACACCAACGGTTGGCACGAACGTCGACGTCATCAGGAAATTCACTCACTGCATCCCCGAGAACTTCAAGCGTTTGCTCAGACGCACATCCGGTATTGCTGGCAATCGTCTCTCCACCATCGACAAGCTCGATCTGAAAATTTTGGAGTGGTGCGTGGCAAACTGGAGCCTCCGCATCGATCTCCACATCGACAGCTGCGGAAAACAGTGGAGGGTTTTCATCGGAGCTCACAACGTCCACGAGCGTTCCTGAGACGCGAAGTTCGACCTGCGAAGGGGCTTGCTCGCTTTGATCGCAGGCAGTCGTGGTGGAAAGAACAGCGAGTAGGGAGGAGGTAATCACGTGTACGATCTTCATGTCGGTTTCCTTGATGATGCCGCGACGCCAATCGTCGCCAAGCATGAGGGATGTACACGCAACCGCGAGGGGGATTAATCGTCAAAAAAAATTCTGGTATTCAGGTTTATGAACGCCGGCGGTATACTGTGCGCGTGCGGCGGAGAAATCTGATCTTGGCAGTGCTTGTTGTGGGTGTGTTGGGCCTTTTGCTCGCGCGCCCGTCCGACCGCGGAGGGTCGCATTCTGAGGATTTTGAGAAGCTCTCGCAGGTCATCGATGTACATGCACCGGGTCAGAACCTCGCCGTCCTCGACCTTGCCATCCTCGAGCACAATGCAGCACGTATTCGCGCGGAGGTTGCACCCGAAATCTCCATTCGACTAGTCGGGAAATCGTTGCCCTCCATCCCCCTGCTGCGGCACCTCATGCAACGCCTCGCCACCGATCGACTGATGGTGTTCTCCGAGCCGTTTTTGCACGCCACCTTAGCCGAGCTGCCAGGCACCGATATTCTACTCGGCAAACCCCTCCCAGCCGTGGCGGCCGAACGTGTACTCACGGCCCATCCCTCGGCGGCCGAAGATGTCTGTTGGCTCGTCGACACACAAGCCCGTGTTCTCGCCTATGGTCGCATCGCTTCCAAGCTCGACCAAACTCTTCGTATATGCATCGAACTTGACGTCGGGCTGCGGCGTGGTGGCGCCAACCAACAAACTCTCCCGGCGATGCTCGACGCGGTCGCAACGGTGCCCGCACTCCGCTTCGCGGGTTTTATGGGCTACGATGGGCACGTACCGCACGCCCCTCCCCTACTCGCTTCGTCCGATGGTGAGTTCGCGGCAGTCCATCTCCGCTATCAAGCACTTGTCGACCTCGCCCGCGCCCATCAGCCCACACTGTTGTCGGACACAACGATCTACGATAGTGGCGGAAGTCTGACCTATTGGCGCTACAGTGGCGAGCGTCCGCCTTCGCCGGTCAATGAAATCTCTGTCGGTTCAGCGTTCCTCGCACCCAAAGCATTTACAGCCGTGCGTGAACGCGGACTCGAGCGAGCCGTCGTCCTCGCAGCGCCAGTGCTCAAACGGGCGCCGACAACACTCCCATTCGCAGGCTGGGCAGCCTCGGCACTGTCGATCTGGGACCGCAACCTCGCAGTTCACTTTTTCCTGCAAGGCGGGAGCTGGCCGGCCGACCCGATCTCCCCACCTGGTCTGCAGCCCCACTTCATGTGGGACTCAGATCCACCCGTGCGAAATCTGCTGCCGAACCAACCACTGCTCACGGGCTCGACTTCGGTAGAGCTGGATGTCGGCGATTGGGTGTTCTTCGATCCTTGGGAGGGAGATGCAATGGTCAGCGTACCGATAGTACTCGCTGTCCGCGACGGAGATGCCGAGCAATGGCCGACCTATCGTGGTGGCAACTGACAGCCCCTACGTTGAATCCCAGTGAAACAACAGGTCGGAAAAGTCGAGGTTTTTAAGGTCCTGCGTGCGGATGAAGAATTGGGCGCTACCACCATCTCCCCAACTCAATCGACCGTAGTCCTGAAATTGGGCGAGTAGCAAGCTGTCTCGCCAATGTTCGAGTCGCGTCCGTGGGTCCATTGCATTTTGTGAGTAGTGGTACCCCCCGATCTTGTTGCGACCGCGCCCGAAATCCAACCCGTTGTGACGCGGCCGATGGTCGGTGATTTTGAGGTAATCACGGCCGAGGGCGAAGCTCGATTCGCGATTTCGCTGCTCGTAGGACTTCCCATCGACCTGCGCCGCTCCGATGACGCGCTCGAAACGAAAGTCCGAACATGTCATGTATTCTCGATCGAGCATAAAGTCGAGCGCACACTCGGGCACGCGGAAATGATCGGTCGGTACGTCGCCAAAGTCGTAGGGTTCGGCACTCACATCGGCGTGATACACCGCGCGAAGATGTTGACCGAGGTCGTGCCATTTGCCGTCGTCGACAAAGAGTTGCAAAATGCCCGATGTCGGGTATGGATCCATCCTCGGCATCTGGGCAAAGTTTATCTGGATCAAAAGCTGAAGCTCGCAACCGGTTTCCGGATGTTTGGGCCAGGGTGTCCACGACATGTCTGGGAAGTACTTTTCGGGGACATCGGGATTGGCGTCAGCTGGAAAGTAGGGTGCGCCGCCTAGCTTGCTCTGTCGCGGCTTCGTCGGACCAGGCTGCATCCGAAACAGCACCGCAGTTCGTTCGGTCGCTTCGATAACTGCTCGAAACGGATGCAGTCGTTTTGGAAAATCTTGACTCACAAAGTTTCCGTGATGGTAGCAATCTGTGTCGGACGTTGTCTACAAACGGCCTGACCTGCGGTGGATGTACAAGTCTGTGTGTTCCACCTCGACGAGTGGTACCCTCGTCCGGATGCTTTGCGTGCAGCGTTCTCTTCCCCATGTCCCTGTGGCAAGCTGGGTGTTTGTACTTGCGTTTGCAACTTCAACCGGCTGCACGACCGCCCCCGCGGTCGTGAATCCAGCCGAACCTTCACCCGAGGTCGTCTCTCCCTGCGAATCTCATCTCGCCGCGCAAGGTCATCTTTGTGCGGACGTTGCCTGGCTCGGTGATGACCGGCTCTCGGTCTCGCTCACCGTGGCGCCTCGAAAGTTCGACGGAACCCCCGACAACGGAGTCTCGCTGCGTTTTCGTGAGAAGTACTTTGGAACCGATTATGTTGCGCGGCACATCGCAATGAAAGATGGGGGGTGGCCGGAACAACTTCCCATGAGCGAACGCGTCCACCTCACCTACGAGGTGACACTCTCGGATGAACTTCACCCGGAGTTTGGCCGCGGCGGGATCAGTCTTCGCGTACCTGGAGGATGGAACCTCCGCGGCCGTACCTTTATCCCCGACGTGTGGGTGGGAGACGAGGTCGTTCAGGCGTCCGTCTATCTCACATTTGACCCGCGCGAGAAGGCCCTACTGACCGCGGAGGGAACAACTGCCCACGAGTTCATCATCGACAGCACGCTGCTCGACAATACGACATTTGCGGTTGGTGAGTGGACCATACGGAAGCGTGACCGAACGGATGGAGTGCGGATCGTTGCGGCCACGGGAAGCCCGGAAGACGCTGGGCAACTCGACGCATACCTCGAACTCACCGACACAGCGCTGCTGTCTGTCGAGACACACCTCGGACGTTTCCCGCACCAAAACCTCCTCGCCCTCCACCACCGCCTACCAAACGACAGCTGGGGTGAGTATCGCGCACGTTCGTTTATACAAACGGGAGCTACAATTCCCGGTGATCTCCTGGATGAACCGACTGGGGTCCTGATTCATGAGTTGGTTCATATCTGGCTCCCCGGACAGATTGCTGTACACGACATCTGGATCCGCGAGGGCCTTACCGAGTACACCACCGTACTGATTCTAAACGAACTTCTTCGTGCTAATGCACTCGATCTCGGGCGAGTTGCCGCTCGAGCTTATGATGCTTACACACAGGATATTGGCAACAACACGCTGCTGTCGGTCCCACGGGATCGGCTTGCGTACGACGCTGGTATCGTCGCGGGCTATTGTATCGACACCCATCTCACAGTCGAAGGCGCCCCGTCACTCATCGTCCATTTACGAGAGCTTCTCGACCGCTCCAGAGAAGAGGTGACAAGTGTCGATTTGGTCAACCACCTCCGTAAGCGTGCACCCCAAACGGCTTCCTATGTCGAGCAACTGCTCGTTACAACAGGTCCTGTCGACCTCGCTCCTTGCCTCGAGCGAGCTGGTCTTCGCCGAGTGGCTGTCGGCCGCCGTGTACCGACGCCAAGGACCACAGCCGTCAAGATCCTCGGCGTCCTCGGGCTCGGGCACTCGAGCAAACGCCAAGGCTTCACAGTGAGCGCAACCGCAGAAGATTCGGTGTTCCACATCGGCGATCACATCCAGTCAATCTCCGGTGAGTCCGTGTCCACTCTCGATGATGTCGCGGGTGTCATCGCAACCCGCGAAGGCGAAACCTTGGAAGTTGTTCTGCTCCGAGACAGAAAACCATTGACCTTGACACTGAAGGTACCCGCACTCACACGAGAGGAGACCGAACAACGCAAAATTTTCCAAGTTGTCCCCGCGAAGAACCTTGAAACATATGATCCAACGAACCTCAATCCAAACGTATCAGGCAATCCCACGACCCCCTAGAAATCCGAACAGGCGGATTCGGCCCGAGGTATTCACCTCTCGGCCGACGCGCACGACAACGGCCCAATGGGGAAGTATTTGGCGCCCACGCGAGAAACGCCAGCTAACTCGCAATCAACTCTTCCGATGCCTCCGGCTGTGCTTGTATGTACACCTTAAACGTCGAGCCTTTTCCCACAATACTTTGCACACTGATATCTCCCCCGAGTATCCGGGCGAGCCGACGGCTCAGCGCCAGTCCGAGACCGGTCCCTCCGTACTTACGCGTCGTGGAGCTGTCGGCTTGGGTGAACGGTTGAAACAACCCTTCTAGAGCCTCAGGAGCAATCCCGATTCCCGTGTCGGTGATTGTGAATTCGAACGTGCCCGCGCCTGCGAGCGCGAGGTGTCGCGCCCGAACCTCGATCACGCCATCACGGGTAAACTTGCATGCATTACTCACGAGGTTGAGAAGAATCTGCTTGAGCCGCATACGGTCGCTTTGAAGTGACCTCATCTTTGGTGTACACACACAGTGAAGGATGTTTCGATTCTTTGCCGCGAGAGGGGCAACCGTCACCTCGACCTCGCGTACAAGCTCTTCGACGTCAATCGCCACATACTCGAGTTCCATCCGCCCAGCCTCAACCTTCGACAAATCGAGAATATCTTCAATGAGGCTGAGCAGGTGCGTCGCGGCGACATGAATGTTGGAGAGGTCGTCACGAGTCTGTTGTGTCAGCTCCTCGCCTTCTTCGTCGATCAACTCCGCATACCCGAGGACGGCGTTGAGAGGGGTCCGCAGTTCGTGGCTCATATTCGCCAAAAACATACTCTTAACCTGGTTGGCCTCGACCGCGCGCTTCTCCGCCCGCTGGCGCTCGCGCACCTCTAGCGACAGTTCGACTGTGCGGTTCTCCACCCTCTGCTCAAGCTCCGCATGGACTGTCCGAAGTTCCTGCTCGACCCGTTTGCGCTCGCGAACTTCTTTGCCAACTTGCTGCAGTGCATCCAACAAATGTTCGGAGGTACGACTGAGATAGACCGTGATCGAGGTGCTCATACTCGCTACTACCGACAGGACGACGAACGGCACAAGTGCTGTTTGCAGGTTCCCACTATCCACCGCCACACCGACGCATGCACCAACCGTCAAAGCCAACTGAGCAAGGGCCGTCGGGCAAGTCTGTACAAAGTATACTGGTGCGCCTGCAATGGGCGGGAGGGCCAGTAACCATGGGTTCGCCATGTGACCGGCGGTGAGGGTGAGAACGAGAATGGCCACCACGTTGAGGGAGTAGCGGCCCGCATCAATATAGCGCGCACGCTCATGCGAGACAAGCGAGCTGAGGCGATTGGCGAGAATGTTCTGAGCTAGGAAAACGACACAAACAAGTAATGCAGCAAAATGTCGTTGTGTCGACGCAATGATGAGCCCCGCACAAACAAGCACAGTCACGGGAAGTACCTTGAGGAGATACCCAACCCGCTGGACCTCGAGCTCTCGTTGCGTCCTTGCTGTCGTTACCTCCACGCCCCGAATTGCCATCCCTCCCGCCGGTACGCGAGAACACCCGCACCTCGAGCTTAACGGTGTCATGTTCGCGGTGCAACATCTCACTGCACAGAGGTCTTGATACTGACCCGATGCTCGTTATCGACTGCGAGTGTCAAGCATCAACCCGCGCACGCCCAAAGCTACGCAGGTCCCTCGGGTGAATGTGAAGGTGACCGCGACACTGTCTCTCAGGGACTCCGCGTACACAACAACTATCCTATTCGTGGTACTCGGCACAATCGGGTATAGCGAGCAAATGCCCTCAGTCCCTGCTCGATAACAATCACCGGTCTCTCGAGCCCCCCTTCTCTCGCAACGAATTTCGACCCGGTGGCCGACTAAGAATTCCGGCTCTTGGGTCGGAAACTTTCCAACCCATTCTAACCTCGATCGTGTATGGATGAACAGTCACAGTCGAATTTATCCTAGGTATGCGAGAGTGAACATTGACTGCCCAAATGGCTTCAAATCGGCCCCTCGCCCGTTTCCACTTACAAAAGAACCACATAGACAAAGTTGTAGACTCATTCTTTTTGGAGGGGGCATCGTCGCATCTCGCTACAACGTCTAATCTTTCACCGACTTATACACAAACGCTTGATTGTGCGAATTATGTGTCGAGCATGCCAATCACGAGCGGTATCGGTGTGTCAGCTTTCGTGGTTCTCCCCGAGATTCCCTGTGGCAATTTTTTCCGACCTCGGGTATAAAGCGCCTCGGTAGTCGTGGTTACTCCCACCTGTGGGCGATGTTATTACATCGTGCATGGGGTGCTCAGGTATGAGCTCCTTCGATTGTAGGTAGAGTGATGTAGGCCGGAAACGAGCGGGTGAGCTATGAGTGTCGGAGATCCGAGGGAAGCATTCATCAAACGGTATGAGGCGGACAATTACCGCCACCCTACCATGGTCAATCATCGCGGCACAGTCGTCGCATTTTCCATGGGAGACGACCGGCGCATCTACTACACGGTGCTCGATCTCGACAATGACAACAAGGGGCCACTCGATGTCGACCACTGGCTCGACAGTCCGCGGGAGTTGCCATTTCCACGCGAAGTCGTGGAGGTCGGCTACGGTGTCGTGGATCCCGTCACGCTGCCGCCGATGCTGCTGCCGAGCCCGGGCAATCCTGTTGAGGTCGCGCGCCCCGAGGATGTCCTCCCCTCCGAGCTTGACGCATTTTGGTCTTCTACTGGACGGTTGACTGCCGACGTCCCGTTTCAGGTTCTCTCCGACGATCAATTCATCTACGTATTTCGCCAAGCGGTCGGCCGTGACGATGGAAAACACCCCGTGTTTGTCCGCGACGCGAATAACGAGGAAATCCTCGACGACAACGAACAGAAGGTTCCGCTGGTCGACCGCACACTGCTCGTCGACCGCTACATCCTGTCGGGTACCACCCTGACTCTGCGCCGCGAAGTCAGGTTTCGCCGTAGTCGCAGCCGTACCCGTCCCCAGAGCTCCAAGGATTCACTTGGCGCAAAGGACATGAACGGAGAAAAATTTGTCGAGCCGACGCAAGAGTTGTCGATCGTCGGGAACTTGGTGGCCGGGCGCTTTGCCATCGTTCGTCTGCCGACCGCTGTCGCCGGAGTCGAGCGCTGGCAAGTGTTTGCCGTCAGTGGGCGCACCGAAGACGACAACACGGTCGACCCTTCGCGCCCGACCAAGATTGTCGATAGTTACAACATCGAGCGGACCTCGGACGGATTGTTCAATCCCCAGGGGACACAGCTGTACACCTCACCAGAGCCAGAGTACCGCGATGCCGTGCTCGAGCGTGAGCCGGGGCTTTGCCCTTTTACCAATCGTCCACTGGTCCCACTGGTCAGCTCGTCCGGCTATGCCGAGTACGCTCTCGCACTCGACAGCGCCTCTTTCCTGACCGTCGGTGCGTCCTCGAGCCTGTCCGTTGGTTCTAACTGGGCCCTCGAGATGTGGATCAAAGTCGACACCCTCACCGGAGAGTCGACCCTGATCGCACGTGAGAACCTTAAAGAAGGTGTCTTGAGTCTGCTCGGGAACGGTACGCTCAAGTACCGGGAGTCGCAATCCGGTGCCCAAGAGCTGGTTTCAACAGCCCCTGTTCCCACAGGTGTATGGACGCACCTGGCGATCGTCCGCAGTGGGTCTTCGGCCCAATTGTTCCTCAACGGTGATACTGCCGGTGACAGTTCGCTGTTTAACGACGGAGCGTTGGCAAACAGCGGAATCTCCATCGGCGCGGGTCTGCTAGGGACACTCGAGGAGGTTCGCCTGTGGAACTACTCCCGTGACCTCCGCTCGTTGATCGAGCGCCGCAGCAATCGCTTGGTCGGCAACGAGCCTGGCCTTGTAGCCTACTGGCGACTCGACGAGGGTGGTGGCAGTATCGCCCGCGACCAGAGCAACTACGAAAACGATGCAACCCTAGTCCACGACGACAACGTCGATGCCGATACACTATGGGTACGCTCTGATGCACCGATCGGCGACAACCCGGGTGTCCGTCGGAGCAGCTTCTTCCTCAGCGGACGCGAGGTTGTTTACGGCATCAGTGCTACGGTCTACCAAGAGAGTGAGCTGGGACAAACCAACGCCTCGGCTCCGGTCAAACCACTCAAGCAAAACACACGGGTCATGCTCGCGTTGGTGACCACTGAAGAGGAGGCCGAGGACACGACCGATCCAGTGGTCTGTATCGTCGATATGGGTGTCGGCCGTGACGGTCGCTTGGCCCAAACTCGCGACGCCATGGACTTGCAGCCGCTCGAGGCGACCTTCCTCGATGATCTCATCGGCCAACTCGAGCAGCAACAGGCCGAGCTTGAAACCCTCGCCGCGGGGATCGACGTGTCTGAAAAAGCAGGTACTCAATCGATCGAGGACGCTGCCGACGACCCCGTCGAGCGCCTGCGCCGGTTTGAGTACAACGCAGTTGTTCTGATCAGCTACGCGAACGATCTTGAAGAGCAAATACCCGTCCGTCGCCAGAATCGTGTCGATGCCCGCGAAGCTTTGATCAGCGAACGCGATGCCAAGGAGACTGAAAAGGCGGCCAAGGAGACCGAAAAGGCGGCCAAGGAGACTGAAAAGTTGACTAAGGAAGGCAACTTGGCGACCGCGCAAACACAGCTCGAAGAGGCCCAAGCTGCGGTCGACGCCGCATCGGAGGAGGACGAAAACTACAGTGAGTTGGTCCAAGCCCGAGACGATGCCCAAGCTTCGGTCGATGGCATCAACACCGAAATCTCGACCCTCGACGGGGAAATCTCGACCCTCGATGAGGTCATCTCGACCCTCGACGGAGAAATCACCGGTCTCAACGGACAGGTCGCGGAAGCCGACGAGGGGCTCGTCACCTTTGATACAAACGCAGACAAACTCAAAAACGACAAACCGGCGATCATCGATAGTATCGAGAGTGACCGCAATGCACTTGACGCTGTCGGCGATGCCCGGCCGCTTAAGCTCGTCGACATCGCCCCAGACGGTCTCACAGTTACAGGCGGGCGCCTCGACTACGCACGTACGGCTTCAGCTCCGTTTCTGTTCACGAGCTCCGAGGGAGAGGTTTCGTTGTACTACCAAGGCGTGCCCGAGGACGGCGCGACCATGGGTCAGTTCTACGCGGCCTATTACGATACCAATACATCCCGTGTGAGTGTCGATGTACCCCTCAACCCACCCGAAGGTGCGCTCTACGTACCCGCGACACCTGTACTTCAGCTTTACTCACGTTCGACGGAGCCCGAGCGGGAGGGCGCCACGATAACGGTCGCCGATGGCAGCGATGCCGATCATTGTATGATCACCATTTCCTGGTCAGATCAAAACTCCGGTCTCCAGGTGACCGAGACGTGGAACGAGGTCCCGCGAGCCGCAAGCACAGCTGCGGATGTCGTCAATGGAGCCGGCGACCGGCCCGTGTACCTCGGAACGCTCAAGGAGAAAGCCTGGGGTACCGTTGAAAAACTCGTGCTCAACGACAAACTTCGCCGCGCTCTGTCAAAAGGCGATGTCATCAGTCTCGGAGGTACGAGGTTCACCGTCGACGCCGACGTGAGTCGGAAAACCAATGAGGTCAGTGTCGCCACGCACGAACTCGCCGAGGCGATCGCTGTCGGAACGACACTCACGCTCCTCCCCTACGACTACACCTCAAAATTCACGCGTACGGGCGGCAACTATTTCGGGAATGGCTCGACGCTGTTCCGGGCCGCACCCAACTATGGTCAAGGCCTTGTACAAAATGCCGAACTCACCGCGAGCTCCTCGGAACGCAGTAGTCAGTGGGTCGCGCGTTCACCTGGTCGAACATACAGGTTTGATGGTAAACAAAACTTCCTGGCCCCGGCGTCTGGTCAGAGCATCAACACCTGGGGGACCCAGGGCGACCTCTCGATCGAGGCGTGGGCCCAAGTCGATCGGATGGCGCCCCACGCCGAGGCGGCGCTAGTATGGCACACCGACTCGAACAACGACGATGTGCAGAACTACGGTCTGTGGATCGAGGCCGACGCCGAATACAACGACGTCATCGCGTTTCGCAAGTACATCGTCAAGCTCTGGGGAATCTGGTTTGCCTGGCTTAAGATTCCGGTCTGGACCCAGGAGCTCGACCCCGAGTCCCCCGGATTTTATGTGCTCGCCCAGGCCGGCACCCGTCGCGTGCGTTCGAAGGAAGTCCTGCTATTCGACCGCTGGAACCACTTCTCGATGACGTACAACCACAGCTGTGGGATGGAGCTCAAAGAAGGAGCCTGGCTCGACGCTGGTACGTCGAGCGACTTGGCGATCACCGAAGATCTGACAATCGAGGTGTTCTTCCGCTTCGACGGCTACAGCAACGATAGCAATATCTGTGGACTGATCTCGCGTGGCACCATGGGTGGACCAACTGAGGAGGGTGTGCCCTACTCACTGTCGATCGAAGATGGGAAGCTCGTGTTTCGGTTTGAGACCAAGTACGGCGGTAAAGTGGCCTACTCGGGCAGCATCGGAGGTCTGTCCGAAGGGTCATTCTACCGTGTCGCGGCTGTCCGCCGGTACATCCGCGAGACCAAGAACGTGAAAAAGACGCAAAGCGTCAGTTATGTCGATGAGGACGGTGACACACAGGAGGAGAACATCGAGTTCGAGGTCCCCGAACTCGATGAGTACACGCGCATCAACCTTTATGTGGCCAAAAATGGCAAGCGCAACCCGACCGATATCGGTGGCGGAAAATACTACGGACCCGAAGTCGCCAGTAATCGCGCACGTACGGCAATCGGTCGTGGTGCCAAGACAAATGGTGAATATGCAGCGTTCCATGGCGCGATGGCTGAGGTCCGCCTGTGGAACAAGGCGTTGACCGAGGAAGAGATCTTCACGGAGCTGACTGCAACCGACGGCTTGGTCTCGTGGTGGCAATTCGAGGACAACCGCGGTCGCTACGTGACCGACGCTGTTGGCGAAAGCAATGCGACTGTATACCCGGGCCCCGACGATGACGGGGTCGGAACCGAGGAGGGTGCAAAGACCTATCAATGGGTTCCATCGCCCGACCCAAAGGGTCCTAGGATTACGATCTACCGCAACGGTGCACCGCTCAAGGTGACTGATCACGACCCCATCGAAGCTGGAGAGGACCAATTTACGCTCGGCGGGCGTCAGGATAAGGACAACTGGTATTTCTCGGGCCTGCTCGAGGAAGTCCGAGTGTGGAGACAAGTCCGTACCCAAGAGCAGATCCAGGACAATATGTTCACACGCCTCCGCGGCGAGACGCGGTTTTTGATCGCCTACTACCCATTCGACAAAGAATATGAGGACGTCGATGGCCTCAAGTGGGTCCGCGATCATAGCTATAAAAACAACAAGCTCGCGCTGCCCGATGGTGCCGCGAGTAACCCAACTTCGGTACTGAGCACGGCGCCCGTCAGCTTTGATACCGCTCAGGTCCGGTCGGCGCTCGCCCAGATCCCAACCGACTTCCACGATGTCATCGGTGGACGTCCGGGCGTTGCCGAGTACGGCGACCTCCAGCAGGATGCCGAGTTCAATACCATCGGAGTGCTCAAACGCTGCTACACCTTCGTCCAAGACGGTAGTTGGGCCGTGGTCACCGGATACAAAGTGGGCGACCTCAAGGCCGAATGGATCGGGCAGGTTCAGTTCAATCCCCAAATCATGGGGTACATCGAGGGGGCGCCCCCTATCCCCAGTGAGAACCTGACGATTGGGCCAGTCAAGCCAACCGACAGCTACGCGGGACGGACCAAGGTCGAGTTCTTGCAGTCTGACAAAGTAACCTACACACTGTCGAGCGGCAGTACCACGGGCTATGATACGTCCTTCGAAGGCAAAGCTTCGATCGGGTTCGGCGGCGACATCGAGCTGGTGACCGCACCATTGGGTATAGGCACATCGACCAAGTTGGTGGAGCACAAAAGTGCCGCGCTGTCGCTGTCGGGCAAAATCAATGCCGGTGCGAGTTGGGACCAAAGTCAGACATCGTCAAGCTCGATCCAGGTCGACCGCAACACCAGCCTCGAGCTCGCAGGTTCTTGGGAAGACCCGACGGCCCTGCTCAACGAGGTCCTCGGACCGCGGTGGATACCGTCGAATGTCGGTATGGCGCTGGTCCAGTCGGAGACTGCGGATGTGTTTGCATTACGCCTCGAACACAACGGTGCACTTGTTTCCTACGAGTTCCGGCCCAACCCCGATATCCCGCCGGACTGGAATCTTCTGCACTTCCCGATCAATCCGCGCTACACGAAGCAGGGTACACTCGACGGGACTGTCGGCTACAATACCTTCGGAAAAGTACTCGACCCGGACTACCCGACGGCATCGGGTTACGGCGAATACAGCTACTTTAAACCGCGCGAGGCCTATGCACTCAAACGCCGAATCGAACGTGGTCAACAATTCATGAAGGCCTATTACGAGGATTTTGACCCGACCCCGCAGGTCGACCTGGTGGGTCTGACCAGCGACGGACTCGGAGTCCTTGCAGGCTCATTGACGAGTCTCGGTAGTGACGGCAACGCGGTCTACGACAAGGTCACCAAGGCGACCGATTCGACCGCCCAGAAAAATAGAGTCGCCGAGGACTTCTCGCGCCGCAGCCTCGTCAACACCTACGTGTGGACCTCTGACGGCGGGTTCTTCAGCGAGTCGACGTCGGTCACATCGGTGTTTCAAGAGACAGTCGGGGGGAATTATAGCTTCAGCGGCGAGATCGGTGTCGGAGCCGGCTTTAAGTTCTCGGCCGGGGCGTCGTTTAGCTTTGAGTTCAACGCCAGCTTGGGCGGGAATCTCTCGTACACACGGTCGAAGTCGGAGGAATCCGAGAAGTCGTTTAGCGTCGACGTGACTGTCGAAACCGAGGGCGACCTGCAAAAGTACATCGGCCTCGACGGACAGTACGACCCGATCACCAACGAACCGCTGACGGTCGCCGGCAAGGTCGATGCCTATCGGTTTATGACCTTCTTCTTAGAGGCGAGCTCAGAAAACTACGAGGATTTCTTCGGCAAGGTTATCGATCCGATCTGGTTTGAACAGAGCACCGCGGCCAACGCGATCGCCCTGCGTCAAGCCCAGTCTTCGGACACCAAACCGCCGTGTTGGCGCATCTTCCACCGGGTCACGTTTGTCAGTCGCTTGCTTCCCGAATTCGGCGAAGAGGCGAGCCCAGAGGATCAACAGGCACAGACCGAAAAGGCGCTCAAGGACCTCGATATCAACTCGAACTACGAACTCGTTCAGCGACTCGACCCATTTGTCCGCAACGCGACGACAGACTATTCGAAGTTTGTCGATGCTGTCCACTCGGCACTGCGCACATATATGCCTGAGCTGTGGCCCCACCGCGACAATATTGTCGAGTACCTCAGCTTGTATTACGGCCTCGAGCAGGACATCGATTGGAATCCCGATGATGCTCAACCGGGCGACGCGACGCCACCTTCGGGGGCGACGACCTTGCACGAACTCGCGGAAGATAGCGGGGCGACTCACATTTTCCCGTTTAGCGACGAAGCGCGGCACCACGACATCGTCGGAGCGGCCACCATCCGCACCCGCGGTGGTACCAAGATCGGCAAACACGAGAGCTACAAAGCACTCGTCGGGATGGCCGACTTCACCCTGTCCGAAGCAACAGGTAATATTCCCGTCACCAGCAGCTGGGGGCGCTCGGGCGACCGAACCCTCGAGATCGTCCTGCGTGTCAGTGCGAATCGGGATGGTGTTCTCATCCAATACGACAACCGTGTCGGCTCCAATCAACGCTTCTTTGAGCGCCTGGTGATCTCGGCGGGTGAAGGCGAAGGGGAGGAGCGCATGCTACAGTTCCAAGTCGGCGATGCAGAAGAGGCCGTACCGTTGCCCGGACTGACACTCAACAATGTACGCGACAAATTGCTGTACATGGCGATCTCGTACAACAGCCAAGACGGTAGTTATACGGTAAGTTGGATGCTCGAAGGGGAAGGTACGGCCTCGTCGATTCAGCTCGAAGGCAATCCTGGCTCGATTGCCGGCGGTGCACTGTTCCTCGGCGGGCCACCACCGCAAAGCGAAGGGGAGCAAGCGCCAGCCACCGGGTTCGAGCTCTACCACCTTGCGATTTATCCCCGTTCACTCACCTCTCATCAAGTTCAGGAACGTACAGACCTTCTCGCGCTCGCCGGAACCGACGAGGGTTAAATCCCATACACAGCATCGGAGAGTTGGAGACGACATGCCCGAAGAAAACGACAACATCACCGTCCCCCTGTTTCCGCAGTCAGGCTTCAACGAACGAAGCCGAGTCTGGACTGTGGGCTATGAGGGACTTTTTAGGGTCACCCTGACGCTGGCTGACACCGAGCGTGAAATCGACGTCGACGACAATGGCAGCTTTGTCGACTTCACCCTCGAGATGCGGGACACGGGTTCGTTCAACCTCGATATCGAGGTGCAGTCGGTTCGCCTATTTTTCGACTTCAGCAATAAAAACATCCTCGTGGATGATTGGTCGCGGTCGGACGAGGCAACCGATGACAGCTATTTTGAGCTCATCAAATTGGCCGACCCGATCGACAAACGCAGGCTCTCGCCTGGGGGCTCGCTGGTACGTCGGATTCACATCAAAACCGGCGTGTTCTCATCCCGCGGAACACCCAAGACAAACGGTCCTGCACGTCCGGGCTACAAGGAGATGGACGTCAAAATTATCTACAAGGTCATCGAGCCCGACGACGATCGCCGCACCGTTCGCAAACCGGCCACGATGGTCTTTTTGGTGGCCGCCGACTGAGACCGACCGCAAACACGTACCGATAGCGCTGCGAGGCGCTACTTGTAGGAGCAACCATGTCTGAAGAAACCACCGAGGCCGAGACCAGTAGCGACGTCGTTACGACGTTGGATCCAGATGCCGACCGCGGGCCCCAAGAGGCGTACCTCACCCGCCAAGGCGGCAGCCGTGGCTACCAGGGACTGTTCAAAATCAGCACACTTGTGATCGGCGATACCTACGACCCGACGCGCGGCGACTACTCCGAAAAAGAGATCGACGTCGACGATCGATCGGTCAAACTCCAGTTCACCATTGAGATGGGGGATAACTCGCCATGGCGGTTCAAGGCCGTCAACCTCCATGTTGTCGTGCGTCTCAAAGAGTACATCGAGACAGATGCCCATCCGCGTAGTGCCGGCGAGATGCGGATCGCCATGGGGGTGGTCGACAATGGGGCGACGACGGAATTCAAGCGGGGAGATGGCGAGGACGATGGTCTCGTTGTGTTCGACCGCAAGGACGGGTACGAGATTTTCCCGGGTCAAGCTCTACACAAAATCCTCCAGCTGCGGACGGGTATTTTTAGCGAGACCCCCTACAATGGTAACTCGGCCGATCCGGGGCCGAAGGAATTCCCCGTTGAGATCGACTACGACCTCGCACCGTTCGATAACGATACCATCGGCGAGTCAAATGCACATGCATTTTTCCTCGTGACGGCCGACTGACGGTTCGCTACGATTCCCATTGCAACGCGGCGCGGCCCAGTCACCCCCGAGATGACATTCACAGGAGGTATCCGTGTCCGCTACAAGCGACCAATGTCGATAACGCGGGCCATCACGCGGCACCGAATTCCTCTCAGGTTCCCGAACGCCAACTCGCCAAGTAGCTCGATTGCAGCGTCGTCAGCTCGTCGATCTCGACCCCGAGGCCCTTGAGCTTTGAGCGCGCGACTTGGCTATCGATCTTGACAGGCACCCGATGGACTGCACAGCTCAGCTCTCCTGCATGTTGCGTCAGGTACTCTGCACATAACGCTTGGTTGGCAAAGCTCAGATCCATCACCTCGGCCGGGTGACCATCGGCTGCCGCGAGGTTGACCAGACGCCCTTCGGCCAGCAGGTACAGTCTCCGCCCGTCATCGAGTTCGAGCGCTTCCACCGAGGGACGCACGCGTTGGCGGTTGCGGACGTGCCTATCGAGCCCCTCGAGATCCAACTCGACATCGAAGTGTCCGGCGTTAGCCAAGATGGCACCATCTTTCATCACGGCAAAATGCTCGTCTCGAATCACCTGACGATTACCCGTGACTGTGCAAAAAAAATCGCCAATCTTCGCTGCCTCGGCCATCGGTAAGACTGAATGTCCGTCCATAAGGGCCTCGAGTGCTCGAACGGGATCTACCTCGGTCACAACCACGCGCGCACCCATTCCCGCGGCTCGGGCTGCGAGTCCGCGGCCACACCAACCGTATCCACAGACAACAAAACAACTGCCTGCCAGCATGCGGTTGGTCGCCCGAAGGATTCCGTCGATGGTGCTTTGTCCGGTTCCGTAGCGGTTGTCGAACAAATGCTTGGTGTCTGCGTCGTTGACTGCGATCACCGGGAAAGCCAGCACGCCCTCGGCGGCCATGCTCTGGAGCCTCGTCACTCCGGAAGTCGTCTCTTCGGTGCCACCGCGGACGTGGGCGCGACGCGTTGGGTCGCCGGTGTGCAACGCGGTTGCCAAGTCGGCTCCATCGTCGATCACGATCTGTGGCTTGTGCTCTAGGGCCTGGTCGATATGGCGAAAATATGTATCTGCATCTTCTCCGCGGATCGCAAACACGGGAATCTGGTCGAGCACTGCTAGGGCTGCTGCGACCTCATCCTGGGTCGAGAGGGGATTAGATGCACACACATGAAGATCTGCTCCGCCGGCGACGAGGGTGCGCGCGAGAGCTCCGGTCTCTGCAGTCACGTGAAGGCAAGCCGCGATCCGGATCCCGGCGAGTGGGCGTTGTTGCTCGAACCGGGCTCGTACCTCCGCGAGGGCAGGCATCGCCCGTTCTGCCCAGGAAATCGCGCGTGCGCCCTGTTGTGCCAATGTCTTCGATTGGATGTCCATGCGCCGAGTTTGGCGGCTTCAGAATTTTTAGCAAAACTAAAAAATCTTAGGGTATTGATTAGTAAAACTTATGCTTCCGGACTTTAATCGACTCCACGTTTTTTTTCACATCTACCGGGCCGGGGGTGTACGCGCGGCCGCCGATATCCTGCATGTCACCCAATCGGCGGTCAGCCAGCACCTCGGGAAACTCGAACGCGAGCTCGATGCCCAGCTGTTTGTCCGCCAGCGCGGCAAGCTCATTCCGACCCAAGCGGCGCACAATTTGTATCGAGTCGTCGCACCATTTGTCGCGGAGCTCGAGCGGAGCCTCGACGATATCCATCAACGTCAAACCGAAATCGCAGGGACGTTGCGGATCGGTGCGCCCGTGGTGTTGGGAGGTCATCGATTGCCTGCTGTTTTAGCCGCGTTTCGTCGTCAGCACCCGAGGGTCCGCTTTACACTGCACCTCGGCCACCCGGCAACGCTTTTGCCGATGCTCGAGGCCGGCCAACTCGACCTCGCGTTGGCCGATATCTTTGCGTCCCGGCGACAACAACCGGTTGGGTTTGCGGTGCAGCGGCTGATGGATGAAGAGCTTGTGCTCGTCGGGTCAAAGAAGAGACTGCGTCAATTCGGCGATGAACCTTCGCTCGAGACACTCCTCAGCGGTACGTACATCGCTTATAGCGAGAGTGCCCCTGCCCTCCAAAGTTGGTTTCACCACCATTTTCGCAAAACTGCGGTCAAACTCGACCTCGTGTTAACTGTAGAGAGTGTACAGGCAGTCGTCGGTGCGGTCGAGCAACATATCGGTTTCGGGGTTGTGCCCTCGCATCTGGTAGAACGTCAACTCGCACGTGGATTGCTGCGAACGGTTGCGACGCGGCAACCCGCATTGACGAACCGGGTCTCATTGGTTCAACTGCTCGACCGGGTGCCGACCCCGGCGGAGCGGGCGTTTGCGAAGTTTGTCCGGGCGAACCTCTAACAGACATTGGCATGAGGCCGCGCTCCTAGGGACCACAGGGCCAGTTCAACTTTGCACACGGAGAGCTTTTTCACCCACCTCGTTCGTGTGACCCAATGTAATAGATTGATTTAAATATGTTTTTTACATTCTGATCGCACATGTAAAAAACATTTGACATCCAAAAAAAGTCCATTATTTTTTACTCGATGTCAAAACTTTTTTACATCGGGAGTAAGCGATGAACACCTCTTTTGAAGAACGAATCGTATGGGTCACCCTGTGTGCCCTAGGGGTCGTCTTGGCAGCGTACCTGTCGGTCGCCGGGACCATGCTGCGTGCCGACGTGACCGAGCTCGTTGCCTACGTACCGGTCTTTGCAATTTCTGTAGTCCTGCTGATCGTCTTGATGACCGCCGGTAGTATCGCTGCGGCGGTGCTCGGACGTGCCGACTCACGTGACGAACGGGACCGTTTGATCGCCTGGCGTTCCGAAGCCAATGCCTCGTGGGTGGTCGGGCTCGGCGTCCTCGCGGGAATCTGCGCCATGGTCGTTGCTATCCCCAACGTCTGGGTCGCCCACTTGCTGCTTCTTTCGCTGTTTTTGTCCGAAATCCTCAAGGCTGGGCTGCAACTTTTTTACTACCGCCGGGGGTTTTGAGGATGGGGCGAAAGCCACCGACGATTGTCAATCAAATCCGCCGTCTTCGATTTGAGCACGACTCGATGACCCAGCAGCAGCTCGCAGACAAAGTCGGGGTGACCCGACAAACCGTCAACGCGATTGAGGGCAACAAGTACGCGCCTTCGCTCGAAGTCGCGTTTCGGATCGCGGCTGTTTTTGGGGTCCCACTCGAACATGTGTTTCAATACAGCCCACAAACTTTATGAGTCTCAAAGGACATGTAGAAGCGCACAGCCGGATCGAGGTTGGCGACGGTTGTGCGAATCGTGAAAACATGCGACGCTTGTGGTCTGCGGAGCTCGTTCGGAGCTCTGACACTCGCCATGACAACCGCTTCGCCGACAACTTCGACGCGCTGGGGCCCCCGCTTCAACCTCGCCCTCTTCATCGGCCTCGGACTTTTGTGCGGTGCCTGGTTTGTGCGTCTCAATTCCGGCCTCGCCATCGTACTCGCACCGCTGCTTTACGCGTTTTTGGCGTCCGTCGCTCTGACCGTCGAAGTGCTTGTGTTGCGCCGTCGGGGGAAGGTCCCCGCCCTGCCCGGTCCACTCGCCAGGCTCGAGCCGTATTTGCTGAAGATTTGTGTGCCGGTCGTCATTGTCGTCACTCTGTTGCGTGAGGGTCTACTCGCACCCCACTTTGTCCTGACCTTGGATTGGTGGAATGCGACGCACTACGCCAATAGCACCTGGTCCGGGTCGACTAGCTTCATCGGCAGCGGCGATGCCCCGCGATTTGCCGGCCGCCGGCTGTACTGCACACTCACCTGCCACGGGTCGGATGCTGTATGTACAGGTATCGACCAAGTGATCACATGCAATGAGGCCGGCCCAGCACAAGTCAGTATCGACATTGATGTACAGGTCGATGAGCCGTTTTGTTATCTCCCACTGGTCAAGTCGACAGACGGTTCTTTTTCGGCCTCGGCCTCTATCTCACTCGCTACCGCCGGTGGATCCCGAAGCGGCAGCGTCCAACTCAATGGCCACGCCGGGATCGATCTCCAAGGCGTGATGTCCTGCCGCAGCTTTCGCCTGTTCTACGGACGCGAGATCGGCAAGCGTATCGCCGCTGATATCGACGGGTTTCTACGCCAAAACTGAGTCGGCCACATCATGTCCGCATCCGTATATGTTCACAAAAGTATGATCTAAACGCGGACGCTGGGCCGGTTGAAAGTCCGGTGTTCACGCGTCCAGCAGAATCGTCGTGAGACATCAACGATATCCGCGGGAAGTCTCTCACGTGGGTCTCTCACGATGCTCTACCGCCTCGGGGCGCGAGCGAGGTATGATCTGTTCAATGTCTTCCCCACGTTTTTATCCCTCCTTCTGTTCGCTCCTGCTCGTCGTCGCATGCGGTGATTCTGGAGGGGATTCGGACTCGACGGCCTCGAGCACGACGATCATCCCGACGACAACTTCGCCGTCATCCTCGACGCAAGAGCCCACATCGAGTGATAGCGAAACCGGGACCGAGACGCAGGGCAGCGGGACCGAGACCGGCAGTACCAGCAGCGGGACCGAGACCACCAGCGATACCGACACGACTACTGAAGGCCCGACGAGCACCACCGAAGACACGACCGACCCGTCGACCACCGACCCAATGCCCGACATGGGGGATACGACCGACGCAACCACCGGTGAGCCGATCGATGAGTGCAAGGTCGGGCCAGACGGCGATGGGATGGTTCCGTGCGAGATGGAAGCTCCGCCGGACTCGTTCACACCCGTCTTGCAGTGGGCATGGAATGGTGACGGCACCTGGCGAAACAGCATCGTCACCCCGCTGGTCGCCAACCTCACCGACGATAACGACGACGGCGAAATCGATCTGTGCGACATCCCCGATGTGGTCGTGGTCGTCAACGAGGGTAGTTGCGCGCCTGCACGGATCTATGTGCTGGACGGAGCGACTGGGACCGAACACTTCCACATCGACGGACCCGTCGTGCGTGCGGCCACGCCAGCGCTTGGGGACATCGACGACGATGGGATTCCAGAAATCATTGCCCAGACTGGCAGCGGGTCCTGCAGTGGGGCCAATGTCGCGGCCTACGAACACGACGGCACACTTAAGTGGGAGACACAGGTCAATACGATGCGTGAAAATGCCGTCGCTCTGGCCGACCTCGACAATGATGGTGACGTCGAAATCATCATCGAACGGGTTGTCCTCGACCACGAAGGCAACATCCTGTGGACGGCCCCCGATTTCTCGACGATCAATTGGACGACGACTGCGGTCGCAGACCTCGACGGCGACGACGACCTCGAAGTTGTACTCGGACCGACGGCCTATCACCACGATGGCTCGGTCTATTACAGCACCAACGGAGCAGTTGGTCAGCCGGCGATCGGCGATCTCGACGAGGACGGTCTGCCCGAGGTTTTGGTGATCGAAGAGGATGGTTTTTCGATCTACGAACACGACGGCACACTCAAGGTCCCGTCGATGAACCCGACCGGTGACAGCGACTGGCGCAGACCGGCGACGATCCACGACCTCGACGGCGATGACGTGGCCGAGTTTGCAGTCAGTTCGTCGTCGAACTACAGCTCGTTCGAGGGCGACGCGACCAAAAACTGGAGTGCATCCGTACTCGACTCCAGCGGGCTCGCGTCGGGTACAGCCTTCGATTTCCTCGGGGACGGGGTCGCCGAAGCGATTTACGGCGACGAGTCGAAGTTGTGGGTATTTGACGGACAGACGGGAGCGGAGATTTTCCAAGTTCCACGCCGGAGCATCACCATCGTTGAGTACCCGGTCGTCGTCGATGTCGACAATGACGGATCGTCGGAAATCGTGGTGGTGACCAACCATGACGACAATACACCAACGGTACAGGTTTACCGCGACGCCGAAGACCGCTGGATCCAGTCGCGCCGGATCTGGAATCAACACACCTACCACGTGACAAACGTGCGCGAGGATGGGACGATTCCGCAGTTTGAGAAGCCCCACTGGGAGTTCCTCAACACGTTCCGAACCAACGCACAAATCGAAGGTGGCTCGGTTTGTGAACCGCCGCAATGAAATGCGAGCCCGGCCTCCGTCATTAACATTGTATGCACAATCACGTATCGAGCGGGTTATCTCTCGCTCGTCACTTCACATACGACGCCGGACGACGATGACACCGCAGCGATTCACCAATCACGTACCCGTGACAGAACCTTGATTTCCGCGCATGGCGAGTTTCTTGCGGTTTTTGATCGAGCCGGCCGTTTCGACGCGAGCTTGTCGTCCCATTGGGGGTCGCATCCTAACAAGAGAATGCTAGGAGTGTGCAGAATTCTTCGCGGCAAGCAGGTGCCAGTTCACCGTCTCGGCAAGGTCGAAACTTCCTGTTTTTGAGATTGCTGGGTCGGCGGATGGGATGGCGCGGCCAAGTGTCGCTGACCCAGCACTCGGCATCGCTCGCGCACGCGATCGGCTCGACCCACTCAAACTCGCAGATCGACTTCTCGCGGTCGCAGTGACAAAACGGGCCCGTATCTCGCAGTCCGCGATTGGCCTCCTCCATCTCGCCCACGGTACACAAACCCGCCCCCTGGTCGAGCCCACAAGGCTGTTTACAGGTGACCGGTTCGACAGGTTCGGTCCGCCGCGTCGCACAGTGCCCCTGCCAACACAAACACTCACCCGGAACGGGGCCCGTTTCCTCGCAGGCGACCGGAGGACCGACAAACTCCGACCCGACACAGCGGTGCGGGACACAGGGGTCGTCCCAACCACAGGGAGACGCCGTGTCGCAGGCATCGCCCAAACCCGACGCCGCGGGGGCATAGGGCTTTGGGGCCGACGCGACCACTTGTGGAGCGGGATGCAGGACACTCGACTCCTGGGAAGATTGTATCTGCACATCTTGCAGTCCCGGTTTTGCAGACGTCGGTTCCTGCGTATGATCGCAGGCTACAACCACGAAAACGAACCCGATGGTTTTTTGCCAGGTCACAACGCAGTGTAGCAGTCATGACTTTCACGTGGATCGAGAATCTATGGGCATCCCGCGAACTTCGTGATGGGCTTTGGCCGCATGCCCAATCAGGGCAACTGATTCGCCCATGGAGTCACCATGAGCGGGATCATTCTGGTCGCCATCGCGCTTGGGCATCTGCCTTACCATCCTCGAGATGAGTCAAGGAGGACACGTCGCGTCATGGCAGGCGACGTCTCGACTTGCGAAATTTCTCAGGTGACGGGCATTCTCAAATCACTCTCACTGAGAGAGAACGTCAGCCGCGGATAGGCAAACGAAGTCTCTCGATTTTCGCGACCCCGCAACTTAAAAAACTCGCGCCGCTGGTCGTCGCTGGCCAGCGTAAGTGGCGTACCGTCCTCAAAAGTCATCTGCTCGCCGCGAGGCTGTACGAACGTCTTGGAGGTTCGAAACGTAATGCCGAGCCAGTGGTTGTCCGCACCAGATCTATCGAGCACGATCTTGTGCTTGAACCGACGGTTCGTATCGAGGGAGAACACCACGACGCTGTTGTGTGTCAGCGGCACCTCAAACATGCCCCCACCCGGCTCCTTTGACTCGACGATCAGCTTTCGCGGCGGGTCGGCCAACTCGGGGTACTGATAGCAGGAGTATACGGCGATGTATGAACCGTCCGCGAGGTCGAGCGCTTGATCCGAGTGAAAGCCCATTTTTGTATAGGCATGACTGTAGTGTTCGATCAGGGCGTTGTTGAAGGCGAGTGGAAGTGAAGCAATGGTTTGGATCTGCTGTGCTAAGTGCATATGCACAGTTTGAAATCGCTGTGCCGGACAACGATACTGGGTCGTGGTACGCACGATCGGAATCCCACGCACATCGTCGGGGTCGACCAGCACGTTGCCCTGTCGACCCTTGGCCACGTCTTCAAACACAACCGCCTCCAGTAATGCATCGTAGGGGTTTTGCTCGTTCCGCACGCGATACCTGCGGAACTCATCAGCCATGTCGTAGTGAGGTTCGGTGTAGTCGCCTCTGTTCATACTAAACAAAAATCCATCGCCGTAGTCGACGCATGCGTCGGTACAATTTTCCTCGGCGTAGAGTTTGCGCAGTGCCGCCATCCCTTCAGGCGTAGGCGGCTGGAGTGCAACTCGTCCTTCAGCCGCCTCGAGATACGTCTGGCCCTGCTTGTAGACCGCCTCTCGGGCGGAGCAACGGACGACATATCCCAGGCGCGTGGGAAGCTTGGCGACGTCCAATTGCGAAGGCCGAATCTCATGTGTGTACAACCGGTTGGTCGAGAGCGGCATCAAAAACACTGAGTTGGGGTACAGGGTGACGCGAAAATGCGGTTTGAGGGTACTCCCAGGCTGGTTTGCGACCGATTGCTTGAGGCGAAAGTACAACGTGGTCAACCCGCTGGTCCCCCGATAGCCGTAGTCAAAGGTATCTGTTGTCAGAGGCCGAAGCCTATCGAGCCCGTCGTAAAATGTGCAAAACGCCATGACACTGTTTTTAGGCATGTCTTTGGTCTTGTCCGCATGCCCCTTGATCTTGGCCTTGGTCTGCTTGTGTGTCTCTGTGGCTGGGGTGTTCCAATAAATCTGTGCCAAGACGTGGTTGAGGGGCGCAGAGTGGACAAACACTCGTTGTGCCTCGATATTGAGGGCGTCGACGATGTGCCGGTCGGTCGCGCGGAAGTTTCCTGTTGGTCCGGACAAGTTGCTCGAGCAACGCAGCAGGCGAAAATGCAGCTCGTCACCGCGGCGCTCGACCGGCGTCAAATAAATCCCCGTGCGGTGGGCCTTCGCGGGTTTGTTGGACTCGGTGAGCGACTGAAATGCATGCTCTTGCCGGATCAGGTTGAAGTAGTCGAGACGAGGATCAAAAAATTGCCGATACAACACACCGACACCGTGCACGAGGATGGGGACCCGACCCACCCCCACGACCGGCCACGGCTGCTCGTCGAAATTGTCGGCGAGCTCTTCGATGACAAACACACACGCGGCTGTCTTCAGCTCGTGTTTAATCTCGCCAGTCTTTGCCAAATCACCACATATGTACACGGCCTTGCCTGCGAGGCTGGGCAATTGGGACGAAGCATCAACACTGATCACTATCCCGCAAAAATCGCGGACCAACTCTGCGTGTTCGAGCTTGGAGAGTACGAGCAGGATGTTGTTTGTTTGGACGATCTGAGCTTCGGGTTTTTCGCTGACCACCGACCGAGTATAGGACTTTGAACGCGGAATTTTGGGGCAGGAGTCGGTCGTTGGCGGATTTAGCCGTTGATGCATCCGGCCTGCCAGTGCTACAGTGGCACCGTGCCGACGGTGGAGGAGCGCGAGGCGAGCGAGGCCGCGATCCGAGCTGCCTGTACGGACAACGATTACGGGCTCGCAACCCGGCGAACACTCGAGCACTACGGACCCGAACTACTCGGCTACCTCGTTGCTCTCACCCACGACGAAGACCTCGCCAACGATGCGTTTTCGTACTTCTCCGAACGCCTGTGGCGGGGCCTGCCCGGGTTTCGCTGGGAGTCGAGCCTGCGGACCTGGGTTTACGTCATCGCCCGCAACTCGCTACGTGCGATTCAACGTAGTCCCGCGTTTCGCCACCGGCCTGACCAGATGTCGGACACGATCGCCAACAAGTTGGTTGCCAAGCTGCGCTCGACCACCGCGCTCTACCTCAAAACCGAGGTCAAAGATGGACTCGCGCGACTGCGTCTCAAGCTCGACCCACTCGACCAAGACATCCTCGTGCTGCGAATCAGTCGCAAGATGTCGTGGATCGATATCGCCAAGGTCGTACACGAAGGCGAGGAACCGCCTGCGGCTCCGCAACTCAAACGCAACGCTGCCCGCCTGCGCAAACGCTTCGAGCGCTCGAAGGCGACACTGGCGGCACTGATGCGCGAAGAGGGGCTACACCCTGGCGGTTGAATCTGTCACTCTATCGCGCGAAAAAAAGTTCGCCCCAGGCTGTCACATCGCCAAAGCGCTGCATCTACCCCCACGATGAAACGCAGTCGCCCCGCTGGTCAGCGATGCAAGCGCAAAGAAGCCGACGAGCACGGCGAACTCGGGCAATCCCCTATCTGTCGGCGTGAAGGAGGCGCTCAAGAAAATGCAGCGACCGATCTCGCAGGCCCCAAAAAAAAGCATCGCAAAATCCGTCGAACAAGCAGCCACTCTCTAACTCAGGCTGGAAACGATGCAACATCAACACGCACGAGTCCTTCGTTCAACCAAACACCTCGCGCATGCGCGAGCCACCATGGAACCGAGAAATGACCAAAATAATCTGCCTACTCGCCACCCTTTCGTTCGCGTTTGTGTCGGGGGGAATCCCTCCCGCAAAACCACTACCGGGCAAACTGCCGCCGACCCAATATGAGCAGCTTCAGCAACTTCAACGCGATATGCTGCGTGTCAAGAGCCAAGTGTTGAAGCTAGAAAAAGAGCTGAGTGCGTTCAAAAAAGAATACCACGGCCACTGGCATAGGACAGAGCATGAAATCCCCCCACACAGCTATCACGTAAAATACAATTGGGACAGTATTCCCAACGACGCGATGATCCCCTTTCTTCCCCAGGAAAGCGTGGGTAGCGGCTTCGTGAAGCGGTCTGGAAAGTCTAGTACACCACAATGATGGTCGGTGACACTGTCCCGTCTTCGTATATGTAGTCGTTGCTGATACGTATCGCTCGCAACACAGCAGGTCATCATCACCACCGAGCAGTGAGAGTCGAGTTCGACGGGTTCGCTGAATGTCCACGCATGTGAGGTTAGAGGGGTCGACATTCACCCCTCGTCATTCACACACTGATCCGACAAAGCCATCGCTGAACGAGCCCGGGGTACACGTCCCCGGGCAATCGCTATCGGACGAACATGCTCCGCAGACACCGACTTGTACAAACCCGACATCAACCACCCCACAGTGCCCCGACGCACACACATCATTGGCTCCGAGCGGGCACAGGTTATCATTGGGGACCGACCCTGTCGCAGCACAGTACTTGTTGCCACTAAATTGGGCGACATTGATCGATGGAGTACAACGCGAGTTTCCCGGGCAATCGTCGTCGGTCCGGCACTCTCCGCAGGCCATCGGCAACAGGCCCTGGAGTCCTTCGATGAGTTCATCGCAATAAAGTCCATCTGCGCAGGCGGCCTGGGATTCGCAAAACGACCCTACGCCCCCATTGGTGCAAACTGTTTTCATGCCCATGACATCGATCGAACAGGCGGTCCCGAGGTTGGCGTCGACGCAGTCTTGGTCCTGATCGCACACGCCACAAATGCCACTTGGTAGACCATCGACCGGGAGCGACAGGGTAAAGCAATTGCCACTCATGCACTGGCTGGGGCTCGAACACTCCGAACCGTTGGGGAGCCCGTCGGGATTGGGCCCCGTCGTGCTCGACCCATCGCTGGTACCGGTGGTGGCATCGGTCCCGGGGACATCGGTATCTGATGTTGTGCTATCCCCCGTTGAGGCTTCCGTTGCGTCACCCGTCGAGTTGCCGGACTCGCCCTCGCTACCGCTGCCGTCAGTCGACGTTTCACTCCCCGTCGACCCGAACGCCGCAGTCGCGCTGGTGATCGCAGGAGGCCCCGTAAACGTGTTCTGGGAATCGTCCCCAGATGCACAGCCAGGAACGATCACGAGAAAAAGAGCAAGGAACCGAACAGGTGCCATGCCGGACTATACGCAGCTGTTTCCCACAAGTCCACCTGCGGAGAACATCCCAAATGAGGATACAAATACTTCACATGTAATATTTGTATTTTTAAATACAACAAAAACGTCGAAAATTTTTTACGATGCTGTCAATCACATTGAACTGCATGTCTACAAATGAACCTGTACAATCGAGCAGGATAACGATCTCAAATGGTGTACTTGCACCGATCACGTGACCATTGACGCCAAAGCCTCGAGCAGCGGTTTCGTTTCGACCCCACGGGGGGGCTCTAGGATCGAACATTGGAGATCACCGGACCGCGGCGGTGTGGATGTCCGCAGGGCCGGACGTCCGAGGACTTCTTCGACCGCATCGAGTAGTGCCGCAGTCGTCGTTCCAACGCCGGTGCAGACGTTCACCTTTGCCGGGGTATCTTCGACGAGTACACGTAGGTTCGCCTTCACGACATCCTCGACGAAGATGTAATCGCGGACACACCCTCCATCGCCTGCGGTTCGACGCCCATGGACTTCGACCGGTTCGCCTCGGGCCACGCGATCGAGAAAAATCGCGACAACACCGGCCTCGCCACGCGGATCTTGACGCGGCCCAAATACGTTTGCATAGCGCAGGGCTACCGCTTGAAGTCCACGAAGTTTGTGATAGCTCTCGAGGTAGCGCTCGACAGCCAATTTGGAGACTCCGTAGGGACTCAACGGAACCGTCGGCCACGACGTCGCTGCGCGCTTTCGTTCTGGAACCTCGCCGTAAATCGCCCCTCCTGAACTTGCAAACACCAGCTTGTGCACGTCCGCGGCGAGGGAGGCTTCGATCACGCTCAGACTACCGAGTACATTGATTCGCGCATCCTCGAGGGGTTCGCGAACACTGCGTACGACACTTGTCTGGGCCGCTTGGTGACTGACGACATCTGGACGTTCTGCAACTAGCAACGCGCGGGTGGCCGAGGCATCGCAGATATCTTGAACGTGTAGCCGCGCCCCTGCGGGCACATTTTCTCGTCGGCCCGTGCTGAGGTCGTCGACCACAACCACCTCGTAACCGACCGCAAGCGCAGCCTCGGCGAGGTGACTCCCGATAAAACCCGCTCCACCCGTGATCAGCAGTTTCACAAGCGAGACACTACGCCACTCGCCGGCCTGAATCCAGCACTGGTTGTCGGTTTCGAACCTCGCGGATGGTCCCCAAGGTGGCCACGAAAAACTTGTATACACATAAAAAGATGATAATCACCGGAATGTTTCGTCGTCACCTGCGACACGATCGAGCGATGTACAAATCACCGCTCGACTCGAGTCACACAGGCGCTCCCATCATTCGCTACGGTAGGCAATATCCGTCCGCAACACAAACTTGGCGCCCTGTCTCACAGAACACGCCTGGTGCAGCGTACGGTGTTGAAACACCAACGCCATCCCCATGCGGGGTGCCACACGGATATCGAGCTCGGGGAACTCCGTCTCCCCGCCTTCGAAACCTTCATTGAGGTAGACCACGAGGGTCAGCCGCGTGACGACGGAATCACCGAGTTCGACCTCGGTATCCCAGTGGGCCGTATGGTGCTCGTCTGGCCCGTAGCGATAGATTCGAATTCGCGGATTCGCCCCAACCAGTGGACCGCCTTGGAACGTTGGAGGAAACATCTCCCCTCGCTGCGACATCGTTGCTTGTACACTTTCTAGCAACCGATTGGCCTGCCGAGCATCATCCCACATGATCCGTGTATTGTTTCGCAATTCGAGGTCCACGCCCACACCATCCTCACGGATCACAGGGGCAACGTCGGCTTGCCCGGCATGGAAGCGCTCGACAAAGTCTCGACATTGTCTCGGAGACAACACATCGTCGACCGTCCACCAAAGTGGCATAGAAAAGTCGAGAAACCCGGCAAACACAGGCGACAGGGTACCACTCGCCAAGCCCCTGCGGTCAGACTTCTGCCGGCCTGTCGGTCGGTTCGCGCGAGA
The DNA here is from genome assembly GCA_964621785.1 of uncultured Nannocystaceae bacterium. GTDB lineage: Bacteria > Myxococcota_A > Polyangia > Nannocystales > Nannocystaceae > JACKDW01. The sequence goes on along the minus strand of CAZUPD010000004.1, from coordinate 20,319 downwards.
GCCCGGATTCAGTCCAACTGCTTGCTCAGGGATTTTGGCGCGAGAGCTCGGTAGCTCTCCA
>CAZUPD010000004.1:0-20248 GCA_964621785.1 uncultured Nannocystaceae bacterium | reverse complement strand
TATCTGGGGGATTATTTGGGTCGAATCGGAGCGTCACCCATCCGACCGTCCCCGCATCGATCCGCGGATCGTTCATGTCCCTGGCATCTGGCAGCGAGCGAACCAACTTGAGCATCACCCGGACCTCCCCATCCTTTTCGCCGACAAACAGAAAATTCTTCCTGCGCACCTGGAAGGCCCGATTCACACAGGACGTTCCCTCACTGGTCTCGGGCATCGCCAACGCCTGGGTACGCAGAGTTTCGCTGATGGTATAGGAGAAGGCTTCCACCTCCTGCTTGTACAACGAAAATTCGCGACCCACCCGCCTGTTGTCGTCGGGTCTCATTCGTCGACCGTGAGAAATCTCGACGATTCCACGAAAATCGTAGGCGAAGCCGCTCACGAGTTTCGTGGTGCGCCATGGGGGAAACGATCCGGACAAATCCCTCGCCGGAATCACCTCTTGGACAGGGACCTAGTATTGATCCCAGTTGTGATCTCCATCCCAGATAATTCTTCGTTGGCTCGTTCCCCCGTGACGCGAGCGACCGATTGCAAACACCAGGCCATTCGGCTCAAGCGTGATCCGGAGCCAGTTACCACCGGCGCCATGTAGGACCAAACCGCCCTCTGCCCAAATGTCGACCTTTCGTGTACCCGCATCAGCGTTCGCGGCCATCCCCACGATATTGAGCGAGTTTGCCACGTGTTTGCCCGCCGAAATTTGTGCGGAGTTCACCTCTCGGCCGTTGTTATTCCCCCCGAAGAGGATACAACCGTTGGTGAGGTGCATGATACCGTCGGGACCGCCCTCTTTCCCCGCGCCGGCGATGGAAAGTGGTGCATGCGGATGATTCCCACCAATACCCAAGCGACCCGAGTCGGTGATAAAGTGAAATTTACTCCCGGCCTGGTTGTCGCGAATGTAAAAATTGTCATCGACTGTCAGGTGGACCTGACCACCGGTCCGATACAGAGCACCATCAATATTGATATGACCCGGGGCCTCCCAATCGAACCGAAGCCCTCGGCTGTTGATCGCTCCGTTGACGTCGAGTTTCGAATCGGACCTCGGTGTCGTTGTGCCGATCCCTACATTGCCGGATGTCGTCGCCAGATTCAGACCCGTCAGACCCACTGTCAAGTTTGTCAGTTGGGAGCCATCCCCGATAAATCTGTCCGCACGGACATTCCCAGCGACATGCAATTTCTCCCCCGGAGCGTTCTGACCAATGCCGACACGACCGCGCGACGTGATCCGCAGATGCTCAACCAAAGCATTATCATTTGACCCCGGCAGTTTCGTCGAGACCGTCAGATGGCTGGAAAAACTGCCGTCGTCCAGACTCTGGACCCGACACGTCGGCGGGCCCGACCCTACGTTGTAACCGTTGAAGTCGATCGCACCACCCGCACCACCGCCACCACCGCCGTTTTGAAGTGTGATGATTGGCCCGATTTTTGAAGATGCGTCTTTGTGAACCTCGAGTTTCCCGCCCGAGCTCCCCTCACCGAACTTTGCATCACCCGCGACGTGGAACTTCTCGCTCGGCGAGAGTGTACCAATCCCGACCTTCTTGTCGCCGGGAAGCGCCAGCGTCAACCCGGCTGATCCCGCGACTGCGCTGCTGAGGTTATTCCAGTCTGTGATGGCCAGACCATCGCCGGATTTTTTGTCATTGTGTTGGTAGCTACTCATGACGTGCTCCTGACAGATTCGCTGTCGCTCAATTTCTGTTCACACTCTGCATCCATGTTTCACATTCCCGCCTAGATCTGTGCAACATCGTAATACAGAGCCAAATAACGTTTGATCTGCCGTCGATACGGCTGGAATTCGACCAACTGTGTATCAATGACCTGATCGATTTTACTGAAGAGCTCTTCCGAGCTGGCAAAGCCGGCGACGTAGGGCTCAAATCTCTTGATCAGCATGTAGTTGCTTTCCAGGCCCGAGGCTCGAATCGACTTCTCCAACGACGGCGGTGCCTCGGGCTGGAACTCGGGTAGGATCCGACTCACATAAGTGACGCGATGCATGATACGCCAGCACGGCCTCGCTCGCTCCACATCTCCTCGCGCCTGTCGCAACGCCTGTGCATTGGGATCCGGGCTCTCCTCGATCCACTTTTGATCGATGACCTCGGTAAAAAGATCCGTGAAGTGTTTCCCGTGTGGTTCAAGGTAGAAACTCATGAAGCGGTAGGCATCCACTGTCCCCGGAGCGATGAGCCCCTTGCTCAGTGAGCGTCCATCGACACCGGAATACTTATACCGCGGAGAGGTGGGCATCGAAACGCTGACATTGAGACCAAACGAACTGCTCGATTCCTTTGTCCGTGACTTTGTCAGGGTGAAACTCGACCCGCTCGAGAACAGAGTTTTTTGCTCAAATGCACCACCACCCTCGACACCCATCTTCGCACCGAGTCCACCTCCGAGCGACAAGCTGGTGGTATTTGCATAGGTCTCCTGCTGGGTTTGCGCGACCTCGGTCGACTCGGCAAAGAATCCCCCTTCCACGGTCCAGACATAGGTATTTACCAGATTGCGCTGACTCCCGATATTGGCGAGATCATCCTTGAGCTTCGTGTTGTTGTATCCGACCTGGGTGGCGAGTTGACCCGCGACCTGGTTGAAGCTAGACGCAATCAGAGGCCCGGCGACCGGCACAAGGGTCGCTAGCTGGGCGAGACCCGTCGTCGCCGCGGCCACCTGGAAGTGTGTATTGGTTTTGGAGACATCGAAGGAGTCTTCAAAGTAGGATCGGAGTCGCATCTTCTCGCGCTCAATTTCTTTTTTGAGCTGATAGGCCTCCCGCGGCTTGAAATAACTGTACTCACCGTAAGCGCCGTGAGCCTGTGGATAGTGCTCGTCCACCGACTCACCCACCTTTCCGTCGAGTGTCCCCTGCTTGGTGTACAGCGGATTGATCGGGAACGGAATGATGTTGACATCCTCGGGAATATCCGGGTTGGGCTGCCACGAAATGCTCACCAACGCATTGTTATGAGCCAGTCGCAGCAAGTAAATGTCCGCAGTTTTCGACTTGACGAGCGCATATCCGGTGTTGCCCAACTTGTAGAAGCGCTCTTTCCCGGATTTACCGTTGTCATACCCCGCCAACGAAGCGCTGAATGCCCGGGAAGTATTAACACTGACACCGCGCTCAAAACTCTGCGAGCGCTGGCCGGAGGTTTCCCATTTGGATTCTGTCGCCAAGTGGGCCTCGAGCTCAAACGACAGTCCGAAGCCGAGGGGCGCGATCAGTGTACTGATGTCGATACCCGTGTTCGCTTCGCTGGTCACCCCGACGTTCCACCCCGCCTCTTTGGAGGTGCTGTAATTGTACGAAACCTCCTCTGCCTGGTGGAACTCGACGGAGTTGTCGAGTCGATAGGCGTAGATGTTGACATCGCTATCATTGTTGATCGGAAAGTTCTCGCCGGGTACGGGGGGCGGCCCCTCGAGATACCCGACCACCTGCGGGGCAAATTGGGCTTGGCCGTACCACTGACTAACCAGATTCCCCACTTTGTACCCGGTCACCCGGTTCCATTGACCCGCGCCATCGACGAACGAATAACAGCGCTTTAAAATCCCATTGAACGTTCCATCGTCATTTCGTTGGATATCGCCGTATTCGACAACGGAGGGCCGGGAGCGAATCGACTCATTGTAGTCTGTCACCACACCGGTAAGTGCGGAGCGAACCTGGGGTATCTCTGTGGCGACAGGTGCCGTCGAGAGAATCTCCCGCAGCATGGTCGGTTTTTCAGGCGTCAGGTGTGCAGAGGTCGTGCTGGCATCTTTCATGACTCCTTCCATCGGCATATCAAAAGTGTAGTTCGCCAGTAGCTGTTCCCACTCACCTTTGAGACGGCCGAAGGCATTGTCCGAAATCTGTTCGGCGGTACGCGGCAAATTCCAGATCCGGATCTCCTCGAGACAGCCGTTAAAGTGGTCCGCACTCCCACTTCGCTTGATCCCACCGACGCTCAACTGGTTGGGCTCGGTCGTCGACGGAGCCTTGCTCTGCTCGGTCTGCACACGCGACCCGTCCACGTAGAAAATCAATTGGGACGGCAAACCCGGCTGTGGATTATCGGTCCAGCCATTGGCCAAGGCGACCGCACCGTGATTCTCGCTAATATCATCGTAGAGGTACTTACCTTTGCCTTCGTTGATACGCCAACGCGAACGTAACCCTGCGTTGTTATCGGGCATGGGAAGTGCCTTTGCCTCGCTCTTGGCGAGTGCACGATTCCAAACGCGAACTTCCGCGAATGCGCCGGCAAAGCCATCACCACCCATCAGGAAATCATCGAAGGATTCGACGCTCGCAGCTTCTCGCTTGGTCGTACTCGTCCACTCCAAGATCGGTGTGTCGTGTTGACCATCCATCACAATTACGGTGTAGTAGTACTCAGGCTTACCATCTGCCTGTTGCTCGGGGAGTACGCCAAACACATTCGTGGAGGTCACATCCAACTTGGTTTCTAGCTGGTCCTGTTTCTCGGCCATTCCGCGAATGAGCTCATCCCCGCTCTTATCCTCATACCATTTCGGGCCGCTCTCCGAGCTACTATTGTTGCTACTGCTGGAAATCGGATACTCCGCTGCTGCCGGTTTGTCGACCGGTTTGGAGCTAGAACGGATCACCGTGATTTTATAGAATTGATTGAGACCGGGAAGCGCACCAGGAGCGTTTCGTTGCTGCCATCTCGAGTTCCGCTGGCGATAGTTTGTGGTGTCATTTTGCTGCGCCGAGCTGGGCTGACGACGGGCAGAGAGCCACTCTTCTAAGTACTCCGTCGCGCCCCATTGAAACGATAGGGTTTTGTCACTCTTGACACGTAGGTGGTACTGTCCGCTCTTCTTCAAAATGGTGCCCGCAGTGTCGAGCTGTGCCATGATCTCCACGGTGAACTCATCTGGTAGGTTCAGCGAACTGTCGTTTCCGCAGTTGATCACCTGACTGCCTTGAAGCTTGTATCCCCAATACTTCTTGTGCGTAAATGCTAAGTGTTTCCAATACTCCCGACCATTTAAAGTGAACTGAAAGGCCGTTTTTGTGCGATATTTCTTTGCCCCGATGGTCGCCACACACGCGTATGCACTCCCCTGTTTTTCGATCCCGAGTGAGTACTGCTGCTCTCCATTGCGGTAGTATACGATGCTGCTCGTCGTCGCCTGGGCCGACGGCTTGATCCAGGCTTCGACACTCAGGCCCTTCTCTGTGGGCTCGAGTTGTTTGAGCTTTTCGCTGTCGTCCGTTGTCAACAGCGCACCATCGGTCGCAGACGTTGGGTTCAACTGCAACGCGAGACTGGCATCCCAATCTTCCCACTGTCCGATAGTATTGTTGATGTGATACTGATAGTTAAAACTAGCGTCGATCTCGGTAGTGGCGTCGGTAGTGGCGTCAATCGCAACACTCACGTCAAACAAGTAGCTCCGAGCATGTTCCCACTTGTCGGCACTCGTTCCCCGGAGCTTCATCGGGTCACAGGTGAAGTTTGCATAGTTATAGGCTGTACTCACCGGTAAACCGGCCTCCAAGCTGTCGACATGTTGGGCGTTGGTATCAACAACCTTTAAAGTGAGAGTTCGAACCTTGGCGACATCCATCAAGAGGCTGACGAGTGCTTGCTTCACCCGCGCGAGGCGTGCCTTCTTATCGTTATCACTCCCAGTTTGAAGGAGGTCGAGGTTGAGACTTTCGATACCCGACATCTTTGCCGTCAGAGAATCGGCGCTTCCGGTCAGCGAGGCAGCCCGCAAATTCGCGCGGGTATCGTCAAGTGGCTGAAGCAGCTCCTGGGTTGCCAAATAGCCCCAAAGCTTGGTCATATCTTCCGGTGTATCAACGGCTCCAACGAGATACGAGCGGAAAAACATCGCTGCTTTGACACCAACGTTTTGGTCCGTCACCAGCGAGAAGGATTTTTTGGCGATGAACAGTTGTGGGTTGTGTGCCAAGTAACTCGATAGACTACCGAGTGCGATATCCTTTACCTTACCGTCAGCTAGATCGACCGCCAGCGCATTATCGGTAAAAGCGAGGTTGTTGACAACGGTCGTGCGGACACGAATGGTACCCGATTTGTTGTAGCCGAGTGTGGGCTGCTGCGTGTCACCGAGCGGCTCAAGGTTTGCGAAGTGCAAAACCCCATCACCATTCATGATGGCGGCAATTTGGGAAAAACGTTTGGGTAGACGCGCCCACGTCTCGACAGCCTCTCCAGCAGACTTCAGTGTCAATGAGCTGCTGTTGCCGAATACGGACCCCTCGACCGCAATCTCCATATCTCGGTCGAGTCGCGGGGTAAAGACCAAGGGCGGCGAGGCGTCCTTGCCATCGCGCCGGATCGTGACACTCTTTGCCCCGTGTGGGTTGAAATAGAGGACGAAGAAGTTATTGTTCTTCCCGCGAAAATACAAATTGACCCGACCCAATGAGTCATCGAAAATGTGTGGATCGTAGGCTTCGGTCGCATCCGTATACTGCGAAGCAAAATCTGAGCTTGTGTAGGCGAATCGAAGAATCCCACCACTTGTCGACAGTCCGTCCGGATCGATGTCGAGTAGATGCATTTTCTGCGGCGGTTGCCACATCACACCGCTAATGGCGTTCAAGTCACGGTAAGGGTTCTCATCGAGAGCCTGAACATTGATATCCGGCAGATTCACAGCGTCTGTCGTCAGGCGACTCAGACGGCCCGACTTCGCCACCGAAAAATTCAGGATACCGATATAGTGATTGTCACGTGAATCATCAAGGCCGATGGCGAGCATCACACACGCCTTGTTTTTCATCGGCTTGTTGTCCGCGTCCATCTCCTGCTGGTAATAGTAACAGGCAGAGAGACCGCCACTTGCCTGCGAACGGGAGGCGTAGGGTTTGAGCTCACTGCGGGCACCGTGGAAGGAAAATTCGTCTTTGAGCACTCCATTATCATGAGTGTACTGCTCGGCGATCGTGCCATTCGAGTTGTACTCGATCAGTGGCCATGTTGACGTCGATGTGATCCGAAAGTCATCTTTGATCGCACCAGTCCGCAGGGTATAGACCAGCTCAGCTAGGGCATCCTCGGGAATGCCATTTGTGCTGTAGGGGCTCCTCGCCAGCAACTCCACGGCGATCTGTTCGTCGGACTTCGCGAGCTTGATCTCGACCTGAACGTCACTCACCAATCCGCGGCCGAGCCCATATTTGGTCAGCATCTCGTCGACGAATGCTTGCGAGTCACTGGTGTCAAATACGATGCTATCGTCGTAGCGAATGTTGAAGCTATTAATTTTTTTAGTCTGTGAATCATGACTAAAAATCTGCCAGCGTTTTTCCTCAGAGTCCGCACCGGGGATCAGCAGTACGGAGAAGTTACCGTCGGTAAGGTTGTTTACGAAAGCGAGCTCGCGCGTGGGCTCGTAGAATGGATTGCCCTCCATGTCCTGGCCCGACAGTGTATCCTTTCGCGATGCGGGTTCGGTCTTGTGCCCGCTGCGTTGATAGCGAATTTCCTTGCTGAGCTTCAGGACAGACCCACTGAGGACAAATCGATCGACTAACAGAGTGGTGTTGACCTGTGGGGGGTTTTCTGAGTTCGGGTGGCCACTGGCGATCGACTGGCGAAACAGGTAGACGTATTTACCATCCGAGAGAGCTTGGAAGGGCTTTGCTGCGCCTAGCCTCGCAGTACTCGAATAGTAGCGGTCAATTTGACTTTTGATTGTCTCCTCGGTGAGTGGATTTCCCCGCTCATCGAGCGGGACCCCATTCTTGTCATAACTGTGGATAATTTTACGGTTGCTGCTGTCGTAGGTCCCGATCTTCCGATTCGGTACAACGCTGTAACCGACTCGACTGAGCTCCTGTGGAAAATTGAGCCGACTCGGATTTTCGCTGGTCAGGTTGAGCTGCGACCAATACAGCTTGTCGTTATCATCCTCTCGGGGGCCACCTTCTTGTGAACTGTTCAAGTCCAGCACGCTGTAGAAGATCTGCCCGTCATCCGTCATTGCGAAACTGATGGGGACACTCCTGTGGGACACCAAGCTGGTGTGCAGATAGTTCCGAGTCGTGTTCTGCACACGATTTGTCTCGATAAAGGAAGTCGTCTGCGTCGCCGTCGTCATCGTCTTCGCTATCCCCCGATTATCGAGCAACCGCTCGAGATGCGCCAATGACATCTCGAGTCACGGCGAGCGGGCGTGATCGACCCACCGCTCGAACCTCTTGCATCATTGGACCACGAAACAACAACCGAGTCTAGGCTTTTCTACCCGCATTTCCGAGACTTGAAATTCCGGCTGGCTGGATGATCAGGCTCTTGTCAGAACACTAATTGTAACAGCAAACGGATCAACGTCCGAACACTGTCACTGTCACGACAGATACGGTTCACCCGATTCCGCACGGAGGTTGGCTCGCTACCGTCCATCCACGATGTGGCGAAAACGCGGGAACTTTGGTGCTCCTGGGACGTCTAACGGGTGTGCGACACAATCACCTGATCCGCGTTGTTGGTGTGAACCCGAGCCTGGCGGGCGTCAGCAAACTTGCGACCCTCGGCCTCGCGCTCGCGCTCACGAGCGCCTGTACGAGCAAATCAGCCGAACGACCACCTTCCGCGGATGAGCTCGAAGCTCCGGTCGAGGCTCTCGCCGACAAGTCCGACAACGCCCCCGACCAAAAGGCGGAGAGCAAGGCGGAGAACAATGCGAATGCAATCCCGCAAATGGCTCGCAACTTCGACCCCGACATGGCAGCTCGCCAGGCCGGGATCCTCGGTGTGATGCAGCAGGAAAGCGGGCACTTCCTCGCGTCCCCCTACGGGGGCTCGTTTGCGGTCGGCAATGATGATTCCGATGTCTGGGGTGGGCTCACAGGCAGCGAAGTCGGCCAAGCCTATGGCGTGGGGGGCCTCGGCCTCGTCGGTACCGGGAGAGGAGGTGGCGGCGTGGGTATGAGTTATGGCGCACAATTTATACCAACCACTCCCCCGCCTTCGGCCGCTGGCGAGGACTACGAAAAACAGGACGAGAATCCCTTCAAAACTGTGAAGGACGCCCCGCTGTCGACTTTCTCGATCGATGTCGATACTGCCTCCTACAGCAACATGCGCCGATTTGTCACCCAGTGGAACAAAATCCCACCAATCGACGCAGTGCGGATCGAAGAGTTCCTCAACTACTTCGACTACAACTACGATGGCCCGCATAGTGAGCACCCATTTTCTGTCGATGCCGAGGTCGCCAACTGTCCGTGGAATCCCAAACACCGCTTGGTGCACGTCGGCATCCAGGGACGCACGTTCGATGCCGCCCAGGTACCGCCGCGCAACCTCGTATTCCTCCTCGACGTCTCGGGCTCGATGAACAGCACCGACAAGTTACCACTGCTCAAACGCGGTCTGACGATGCTGACAAAGGACCTCAAGAGCCACGATCGCGTCGCCATCGTCGTCTACGCCGGCGCCGCGGGGGTGGTCCTACCATCAACTCCGGGCAATGAGCGCAAGACAATCCTTGGTGCACTTGAACGCCTATCCGCCGGCGGCTCGACCAATGGAGGCGAGGGCATCGAACGCGCCTTTGCCATCGCCCAAGAGCACTTCATCAAAGGTGGCGTCAACCGGGTCATCCTCGGTACAGACGGCGACTTCAATGTGGGTACCCAAAGCCGGGGCGCGCTCGAGGACCTCATTGTAGAAAAGCGCAAGAGTGGTGTCTACCTGACTGTGCTCGGTTTTGGCAGTGGCAACCTCAAGGACGCGACCATGGAGACTCTCGCCGACAAAGGCAATGGCAACTACGCCTATATCGACTCCGAACGCGAGGCCCACAAGGTGCTGGTCCGAGAGGCAGGCTCGACGATTGTCACCATCGCCAAGGACGTGAAACTACAGGTCGAGTTCAACCCGGCATTGGTCTCGAGCTACCGCCTGATTGGCTACGAAAACCGGGTGCTCGCCGACCGCGACTTCAACGATGACAAAAAAGACGCCGGAGAGATCGGAGCGGGCCATTCGGTCACCGCCCTCTATGAAATTATACCGCCAAAAATCGCTGCCAACAGCGAAGTCGATGCACTCAAATACCAAACCGAACGCGGGCTGACCGAAGCCGCAACCACGGGCGAGTTGATGACCGTCAAGGTGCGCTATAAACCACCGAAGTCAGACACCAGCACGTTGTTGTCACAAACCGTCCAAGACGCTCAACGCGAGTACGATACCGCCTCGGAAGATTTTCGATTCTCCGCGGGTGTAGCACTGTTTGGTATGCTCCTACGCGAGTCCCCGGAACGCTCTCAGGGTACCCTCGAATTGGTATCCAAGCTCGCTGGTGGTGCCCTCGGCACCGACCCGCACGGCGATCGCAAAGAGTTTTTGCAACTCGTCGATAAAGTCAAAGCAATCGGTCTCGACAATCGGGCGTCGACCTCGCAATCGCCCGGCATCGGGATCGGCTTCGGTGGACGCGGCAAACGCGTCCCGCGGGTGCGCCAAGCCAAGGCCCAGGTCAAGGGTGCCCTCGACCGGGATATCATCCGCCGGATCGTGCGGGCACACATCAACGAGGTCCGCTCCTGTTACAACCAAGGGCTCTCCCGCGACCCAAGTCTGCAAGGACGTGTGGTCATACAATTTACCATCGCCGACGGAAAGGTCCCGGCGGCGGTGGTTCAAAACTCGACGCTCAAAGACCAAGCCGTCGGCAACTGCGTGGCCAAGGCGATGCGGCGGTGGAAATTCCCGAAGTCCCAAGATGGCAAGAATGTACTCGTGACCTACCCGTTCTTATTTTCACCTGGCTGATCAGATAAATGGAAAGCACATCGACGGCGAAACGGCGCGGAAGTATTGGATGCACAATCAATAAAATCTACATGTATGCGCACTAAAACGCCATCCACTGCTCGCGTCCTTCGTCGTTGCGTACGCTCAGTCCGGTATCAGCCAATACTCGTACTGATGTGGATCGTCAGTATCACCTGCTCTCCCCGTGAACGCCCGCCACCCGTGGCACCGACACCCGAGCGACCTCGGCCCGGGGCGCAGCTCCTCGATGCCTACGGTAGGCCCTCGCTCGCCGCCGATCCACGCGACTTGCAAGCAGCGGGAAACGACTACGCAGCCGCGGGTGAACTCGCGTTGGCACACGAGTTTTACAAGGCCTGTGCGACCGTTTCCGAGGGTGATCTGCGATCGGACTGCCAGTGGAGCATCGGCCTGATACTGGTAACGACCGGGAGGCAACACGACAAACACAACCTAGAGCACATGCGTGAATTGGGTATCAAGCACCCCTCACACAAATGTATTGGCTTATCCTATGCTTTCAACGGCGCACTGTCGGTACTTCGGATCGCCCACCGTAGCCGGCCGACAGCAGGACGTGCCAAGTTCATCGGCGATCGCTATGACGAACTCGGCAACAAAAAAGAGGCCCTACGCTTTTATAAGCAAGCTGCAACCCTCAACCCGGACGACCGAACACTCCTCACAGCCATCGCCGAACTTCACAAGTCCGCCCCCACATCCGTAACCTGTCGACCACAAGACTGTTCAAGCCTCCCATTTGACCAGAGCCGTCGCGGAGACGAGCGCGAAGTTGTGGTGCCGGGGCTCGAAGGCCGCTCGCGCGAGCGCATCTATGCTTGTTTCGCGGAACCCCGGCAGTTCACCCAGAATAGGTGGAGCTACAGGCAGATCGAGTGCGCGAGCCCTTTACGTGCAGTCGCACGCACCGTACACATCTACTTTGACGGCGATAACGTCGAACGCGTGACGGTCGAGCTCAACCGCGATCCCCACGGTTGCCAAATGTTTACACGATAACGACTACCACGTTAATCGAATCTCCGAAATTGTATACACATAACGATAGTAATTGGTCGCTATCACGCTGCAGCTGCGTCAATTGCATTTCGCCTGCCGTTGGTCGTTCGACCTGCTACTCTCGCACGATATGCCGCTCGCGCCACCCGTCAACCTGCGTCACTGGGTCGACCAACACCGCCACCTCCTGCGCCCACCCGTCGGCAACAAACGCGTGTGGGTCGACAGCGAAACCATCGTGATGATCGTCGGCGGCCCTAACGGTCGCCGCGACTACCACATCGACCCAGGCGAGGAGTTGTTTTATCAGCTTGAAGGCGATATCACGCTCGCGGTCGTCGAGGATGGTAAAAAACGCAATCTCAAGATTCGAGAAGGCGAACTGTTTCTGCTTCCAGCCGGCATTCCCCACTCGCCGCGTCGCCCCGCGAACACCGTCGGTCTCGTCGTCGAACGTCAGCGTCTGCCCCATGAACGCGACGGCCTGCGTTGGTACTGCGACGAGTGTAACGCGGTGGTCCATGAGGAATTCTTCGAGCTCGTCGACATCGAACGCCAAATCGCCGACGTAATCGGACGCGTCGCCGCCTGTGAGGAACTGCGTACATGCCAGGCCTGCGGGGCAATCTTGCCTTCCCGCGACCCCGTCTCTTCGCCCACCTACTAGAGAATCTGTATTTACATACGACATCACCTCGCGGATTCAATCCCGAAATCAAGCAGCGACTCCAACCCTAGGACTGCGTCGTGACACGGAAGCCGTTGTGTGTCCAGGTCACGACACGTCCAAGACCCCCGCGAGCACTTTCGGCAGCAACCGTGGTTTCTTCCCGCGCTTTCGCATCGTCCCCGGTTAACCAGTGCTCGGTTTTACTAACATGGCCCACGGGCCAGAAACGCTTGGACGCAGCGAAGCTCGCCGTGGTAGGATCCCACCCGAGCTCAAAGCATAACTTCCGCGAGGAGGATGTTGATGTCGACAAGCATCTATGAAAAATACGGTTTCGACGCCATCAGCAAGATCGTTCACGATTTCTACGATCGGGTTTTGAAGTCGGACATCGTCAAGCCCTACTTTGTGGGCTATGACATGAAGCGAATCATCACCCATCAAACGGAATTTCTGTGCATGGCGCTGGGCGGGCCTGCCAACTACAAGGGTCGTGAGTTAGAAATGGCGCACCGCAAACTCGGCATCACGAATCAAGCATTCGATGAGGTCGCGGAACTACTCGAGGAAACCCTCGAAGACCACGGCCTGACCGATGACGAGCGAGATGAGATCCTCGAGCTAGTCGGCGGGACAAAGCCTGTCATTGTTACCGAATCAGCAAACTAACCATGGATCACGCACGAGGTCTCTTACCAACTTCTGTCCCAACCGTTGAGGTCCTCGATGAGGATGGTGTCGCCTTTTGCAGTCCTGAACTCAAGTTATTGTATGCAAACACCACATTTCGCCGATGGTTCCCGTTGTCGGTCGACGGTGTCCACCTCGAAAACGTGATCCCAGCATTTCCGGGGAAACGTGCTCTCAAGCGCCTAGAGAAACGTGGATATTTCAACCTGATGTTTGATGCGGCCGACGTCGAAGGCGAGGCGGCTCACCCTCCCATCGCAATCGGGTTAAAACGAATCACCTGGGAGGAAACACAGTACATCAAAGTCTTCGTGCGCGACAATTCGATGCTGCGGGAGAAGGACGCGATCATCAGCACACACACCAAGATGCTCGAGCGTTCTAACCGTGAGCTCCAGCGAAAAACACGACTGCTCGAGGAGCGCAACGAACAACTGACCGCACTGTCATCCAAACTTGGTAAATATCTGTCGCCACAGGTCTACCAATCGATTTTCACTGGCGAAAACCAAGTCAAAGTCGAAACCTATCGCAAACAACTCACCGTTTTTTTTAGCGACATCCAAGGGTTTACAGCGCTCACAGATACCCTAGACCCAGAGCTTCTCGCGAGTGTCCTCAATAACTACCTTCAAGAAATGTCGGAGATTGCCCACCGTTACGGTGGCACCGTCGACAAATTCATCGGAGACGGTATCCTTATCTTTTTTGGCGACCCCAAGTCGAAAGGCATCAGAGAAGATGCACTCGCCGCCGTACTCATGGCGCTTGAAATGCGGGAGCGGATGTCCGAACTACGTGCCTATTGGCGTGGTATGGGCGTGGGTGAACCGCTTCACATAAGGATGGGTATCAGCTCCGGAGAGTGTACCGTTGGTAACTTCGGGAGCGAACGACGTATGGAGTACACCGTGGTCGGAGGTCAGGTCAACCTCGCCAGCCGGCTCGAATCCATCGCATCTGTCGACGAAATCCTCGTATCGGAGCCGACTGTGTCGCTCCTCGAGGACAAAATCCAATGCAAAGATCTTGGAACGGTTGAACTCAAGGGATTCGCCGAGCCTGTACGGGTATTTAGCGTTGTCGACTACAACTTCGATCAACTCGCGGCTCGTGACACCCGCGTCCAGGAAACATTTGAAGGCTTTAATTTGAGTGTTGACCTCAGTGGGGCAAACAAAGAACGTGTGGTGGAAACACTGCGGAAGATCATCAACTTGATCGAGTTTGAAAAGCTTACGCCAACAAAATCCCAGGCCCAGGCCTCGATTCCGGCGAGCGACGAACAACCGTCGGAGCCCTGAGTTCGAGGGGCTCAACGACCCCATGACTCATGTCGACCTTCGAATGGAGCGACGGACGAAAACAATGTCGTGAAGTTCTCGCTAAACACACGGTAGCCAGTTGGCGCCCGTACTTGGTCCCTTTCGACGAGGTAGCTTCGGCTATGGCAAGAACGGCGCCAGCCAGCTGTCAAAGTTTTCTTGATATTGGTCTTGCGCCTGTTTGACACGCATCTCGGCCTGCGCGGTTGAGATGGGCTCGTGGCCAAACTGGTCTGTGATCCACTGTTGGAACGCCGCGACCTGCTTCGCGCAACCGTCATCGTCCTCCCCCTCCGGCGCGAATGAGACCACATCCTCATCGGTATCCCAGTTTGTCTCGATGGTTGGCGCGATGTTTGTAGTCAGCAACGCGATCCACTCGTGCGCGTTGGTGGCCACGATCAACTGCCCACCTTCGTCGCCGAACAAAACGACTGGCATTTCGTCGACACCCTGCCCTTCGGACGCCCGCCATAGAGCATAGAACGAGCCTCTGTGGTTGGCTTGTGCAAATCCGAACAGGCGTCCGAGAGCAGCGGGATCGTTGGTCCAACCAGCTTCGATCCCACTGTTCCCGTCGCCATCGTAGAGCTCGAGACCATCTGGCAACGAGAAGTTCTCGTTGTGGCCGGCCTTCCAGAGTTGGGCCAAAGCTTCCGGTGGGCGTGCGTCCGGAAAATTCGTTGCAAATCCGCGGATGTTCATCTTCGTGTACCTCGATTCAGAACTGCGCACCTTGATAATGAATTTTCAAGACTTCGGCAAGCCCCAAACGTCGGGAATCATATTTCATACACAGACACCTGTTTTTGAGTTCATACATCGTACTTGCTCATACAATTTTAGTTTAACTACTCCGCCGACAGGAGGGCGGCACACCGCGATGGCAACGACGTGGGAATGCTCGGGAGTGAAAAATCCCCGCGTTAGAAACACCGCTCCCAGTGTTTATGAACAGGTGTGATGTCCCGTATGCTCGTCCGACTATCTCTCCTACTGCCGTTGACCCTCAGCCCCTCGGCCGTGTTCGCCAATGCGCCTCGACCGAGCGATTGCCTGTCGCCCGAACGATTCGAAACGGAAACCACGGAATGCAAGCTGTGTACCAACCGGTCGTTGGAAAAAAACACCTGCCGACTGGAGCTCGGACCACTCGGATATTCCCGAGCGTGCCACGACGCGATGCGGGAAGAAGTCTGGTGTGTCGATAAGACCATTTTAGCGCAGAAAAAAGAAGAGTTCCGGCAACGTGAGATCGAGGAATATGTCGCGGCAAAGATCGCGCAGCTGTCGAACCCCGACACAGCAACCCATAAAGTGGAGGCTGCTCAGCCAGGGCACGAGCCTCAAGCGGATCCCCCTGGGGAGATACAGGCGAAGACACCAACCGAGAATCTATCTGCGCCAGTCTCACCCGAGAAAGTGGTCGAGGTTCCGGCTCAAGGTCCTCCCGAGTTGAGAGGATGCCGAGCAACCGGTTCTGTCCCTGCACCGTTACTACTCCTCGGACTCGGATGGTTGTTTTCCCGGTATCGCTCGACCCGACCGTTGCAACTTCGCCGCTCCAGCCATCGATCGGGTTGAGCTGCTCGGCATCAAAACGGGTCATACGAATACAAGTTGTACACGCATAAATTATAAAAGGCCATGTTCGGCAGCTCAACCATCAGAGGAAACGGCTCAACAACCCGCGCAGTGCCGCCATTTGATTCCCTTCGGCCGGCGCGGTAGCTTGCCCCTGTCCGGTTGGAGGCTGAGGTGTCCCACCAGCATTCTCCTCGGCACCGCCTGTGCTTTCTCCTCCTCCCCCAGAGACCGCGCCGTCGAGCTGTTCGGCCATGTTCAAAAGACCACCTGCACTCGAGGCCCCTCCGACCAAGCTCGCCGCACTCGACTCCGGGAATGCGGCTGTCATCGCTGCTTTTCCGGCCGCGGCCGCGACATCGGCGACGGCCTGAATATTCCGCGTTTCTTGCTCCCCTGCGTCTTTGGCTCCCTGTGCGGACGTGTCGACACTCTGACCTGCGAGCGTCGTGATGGAAGCCGCGTTGGACATGTCTCGAAAAACATTCGCCATCGTCAGTCGCTGCATCAACGAACCCATCGTGTTGTCCACAGTACTTGCAGCCGCATCGATCTCGTCCTGCGCTGATGGCATGTAGAGGTGAATCGCCTGCTTGTCGAGCCCGGAGGCCTTCAGCGCGCTCAGCCATTGGGCCGGGTCACGCGAGCCCGGGGTGAGTTTTTGAATCTCGGGCGGCATGATCTGGATCGGTGAATCCTGCCAGTTCCAGAAGCGGGTAAGATCCAACTTCTCCGCACAGTTAAAGCGCCCCAACACAGCCTCGGCGAAGACTCCCCCCGTGGCCATCGGCACCGATGTCACCTGACAACCGACGTCACCCTGGGGTTCATCGTGGCTGTCGAGAAACTCCTCTTTGATCGCATCCGTCGCGTCCTTGTACCCTTTGCGTTGCATCCACGTATTGAAGTCTCGGTCGAGGAGTTTGGTCTCGAGCAGCCAATTGAGCTTTTGCAGCTCATCCTCAAAGTGCCAGGCAAATGCCACGTAGTTGCCAACCAGGGCGATCGGGCGAGGTGAAATGGTGGATGCGACCGGCTTGCCGCTGTAGGTCAGCGTAAACAACGCCTTCATCCAATCAGTTTCATCCATGTTCAGCCAAATCGCACGACTGTAGTACATGGCATTTTCTTGCATATGCTGGATGACTGCAGTCGCGTCGTGCTTACTCACGCGAACCTGCAGCGCCTCATAGCCGTAGGAATCGCCCTTGAGTTGAATCGTCTGTTCGTACGTCTCCTCGTTGACGTCTTGCCCCTTAAAATGGTAGGTCAATTTGAGCGCTTCACCCCTGTTGGTATTGTCGGGATCGTAAAGCACCTTGGAGATCGTGCTCATCGCCACCTGTGTGCCCTGAAAAACTGATCCAGCTTTGCTTCCCTCACTGTCGCCTGCGAGTCCCCCGGGTCCGCTGTTCCAATTAGTCCCATCGTTAAATATGAGCTGGATGCCGTCGACGATCCCTTCTCCACTGAGCTCATAATCGATCTTCAGAAGCGTTGGGTCGGTGACATTGATTCTGTAGAGCTGTTGGCCTGATTGATCGACGAGCGAGACGACATGACCCTTACGCCAGTTTTCTTCGGTGGCCGACGCGAGCTCTTGTTTGACTTCGTCGGTCAAGGCAGCATACTCGAGGATCCGACGATACTTGAGGATTACCCGCGGGTCACGAAAGTCGAACAGCTTGAGGGGGACGAAAACACAGCGAGTGTAGTCCGTCGCTCGGGTTTCAACGCGGTAGTTTTGCACGACCTCGTAGTACTGTACCGTGAGTGCGTGCATATGATTGTAGTTGGCGACAACCCGCGTCGTCAGCTTCTCACCTTCGGCTTGACTCGTCTCTTCGACGACCGCGGCACGTCGTTTACGATCCGCATTGGCATGTTGGTGCGTGCGACCGTTGATCTGACGGTTCATACCGGTCGAGAGATGACGTGTCCCGTCCGAGCGTGAGACATTGGTCGTCACACTATCGCGGTGTGAACGCGAGCTGGAACCGCCAAAGCCAAAAAGTTTGGCGATGAAGTTTCCGGAGTTCGCAGACTGGCTGGCGTGACTCACCGTATCCGTCTGGGTGTAGCCATTTTGAGTTTCCTGCGCGACAGCGTTGGTCACCTCGGCGATCGAACGCGAGAGCGTAGAGTCCCAGCTCAGGTCTTCTTGTTGAACGACATCTTCCTGTCGCCCGCCCTTGGACCTGCGCGACCAGTCGACATAGGCGAGTCTCGTCACCTCCCCCGGCGCGAGGGCGACACTGTGCAGCAGCTGACCGAGGGTAACACCTTGACTGATCCACGTTTGTTCACTTGTCACGCGAACACCGAGAGCAGCGTGGTCAAAGACCTCATCAAACAGCCCACCTTCCAACAAGTCGACCTGTCCCTTCTCTGTCAAATCGATGAGACCCCGTGTAGCGGTCGAGGGCGCATCGGACGTTTGTTCGGCCGAGGCCTCTTCGGGCTGCACTTCGGACGAGGGTGCAAGCCCCAACGCGTCACTCAGATCGGCGTCGAGGAGATAGGTCGCGCTCATGAAGGCCTTTTCCGCCGCCGCGTCACCTACATGTACCTGCAAGTCTTCGGGGCTTTCCGGATCAAACGCAGCTCGATGTGGTTGCTGGCTGCGACCCAGGCTAAATGTCTCATCGAACAGGCACCTCGCCGTCAAGAAGGCTGGCCACAACGCCATCTCGCGAATGGTTTCGATATCGAGCACATTCTTGATCTTGGCCGCCGTGGTCTCCTTGGAAAACCCGAGCTGTTCGAGGCCGCGTTCGGCGAGATCAGCGATTTCGTCACGATCGACACGAACCAGGTCGGGTGGGACAAATCCGTGCTCGGCATATTCTTGGGGAATCATCCCGCGGGGGTCGAGCATGTTCAGTGCCTTGGTAAAACAGTGTGCGACGGCGAGGTCGTAGATGCTGTCGATCTGTAACTCGTCGTGCAATAGCGTCGCTATCTCCGCAGACACACCCATCAATTGGTCGACGCCGGCCTGAAGCAACTTGCGTCCCTGGAGCCCTGCGGATGTACTTTTGACCAGCAAAGAGATATTGGATTTCATGTTGGGCATCGTTGTCCCCCTTCTCCATCGTCAATGAAACTCGTTTTCGACCTGGCGCGATTACTCGCTCGACTTGTCGTCTGTGTCCTCTTTGCTCGGACTGTCCTGTTTGGACGCGGCACCATTCGACTCCGTACCGCCCTTGGCCGAGGACGTGCGCCAGTGGCCGATAATCCTGCGCATGACCTCTTCTTTGTTGGTGGTCGTGTCATTGTCATCGGTATCAGTTGACGCTGTATCCGTCGTGTCCTCGTCGCCAGCACCCGCCGACGGGTCTTGAGATGCACCTTGGTCGAGTTGTTGCGCGCTGTTCATCGCGGCACCGGCGTTGGAGAGATTACGCGAAGCTACTGCCTGGCCGCCTGCGGCGAGCATCGAACTGACCATATTACTCCAAATCGCCAAGCGTTCTCCCGCCTGTTTTCCTGCTTCGGTTGCACCCTGCTGTGCCGACTGTAATGTTTTTCCGGTAAGTGCAGCGGTACCGGCGGCGTTGCTCATATCGCGGAACATCCCCGCACTGATCAGAGCCTGAAGGGCAGCCTCGGTCCCACCTCCTTGGGCCGCAGCTTTGCCCGCCGTGGGCGCTTCTGTATGCAGATGTACTGCCTGCGGATCGAGCCCCGAGGCCTTCAAATCTGAGAAGATCTGCGAAGCACCGCGGGCGTTGGCCTTGAGCGGATTGATTTCGGTCGGCACGATCGGAATCGGCGATTCCTTCCAGTTCCAGAATCGCGTTAGGTCGAGTTTCTCTGCACTATTGTAACGTCCAAGCACGGCCTCGGCATGGACCCCCCCAGTCGGAATGGGGACACTGACTTCTTTGCGACCCTCGTCCCCCTCGACCTGCGAATGCTCGTCAAGGTAGGCGCGCTTGACTGCATCACTCATCTCGCTGTGACCCTTGCGCTTCATCCACGCGCGCATATCCCTGTGCAACAACTTGTAGCGAAGCAGCCACCCGAGTTTGTCGGCTTGGTCTTTGAAGTACCACCGAAACGCGAGGTAGTTGCCGGTCATCATCAGTGGAATCGGAACGATACGCCCATCGACTGGTTCGCCGCGGTATTTCAGGGATGACAGC